>NZ_JBHTZF010000003.1:0-46429 GCF_042790435.1 Streptomyces sp. NPDC056738 | reverse complement strand
GGGGCGCGGATCACATACGATCCGCGCCCCACTCCACTTTTCTGGTTCCGATGTGCCGGGTAAGGTTAGGTTAGCCTCACCGATCATCGGGACGGCACGACCCAACGATTCCGGCGGGAGGTGAACCGCGTGTACGTCTGCAGTTGCTTCGGGATCACCGAACAGCAGGTGAAGAAGCACGCGGAGGACGGCGCCTGTACTCCTCGGCAGATAGCCTCGGCCTCCAAGGCGGGCACGGACTGCGGTTCGTGCGTACGCCGGATCCAGGCGCTGCTGGGCAGGGGCTCGTGTCCGCGCCGTGAACTGGCCGACAAGGGCATGCCGGTGCTCTCCGAGGTCCTCGCGCGGGCCGAGGCCGAGCAGCGTGAGACCGTCGGACACGGGACCGCCGGGCGCGAGGCCGCCTGACCCTCCGGCCCTCCGCCGGCCCGTGAGCCGTCCGGATCCCCGGCCGTCCTGCTCTCCGGCCGTCTAGCTTTCCGGCTGCTCGATGAGCTGCGCGATGTAGAGCGCCTCGCCGAGTTTCTCGACCAGTTCGAGCTGGGTGTCCAGGTAGTCGATGTGGTGTTCCTCGTCCTCGAGGATCGACTCGAAGATGTTCGCGGACGTGATGTCGCCCTTCGTGCGCATCACCTCGATCCCGCGCTTGAGGCGGTCGATCGCCTCGACCTCCACCTGCCGGTCGGCCTGGAACATCTCGGTGACGGTCTGCCCCACCCGGACGTGGAAGAGCCGCTGGTAGTTCGGCAGGCCGTCCAGGAAGAGAATGCGGTCGGTGAGCACCTCCGCGTGCTTCATCTCGTCGAACGACTCGTGCCGCGTGTACTTCGCGAGCTTCGTCCAGCCGAAGTTCTCCTGCATCTTCGCGTGCAGGAAGTACTGGTTGATCGCGGTCAGCTCGGCGGTGAGCTGCTCGTTGAGGAATTCGATGACCTCGGGGTCGCCCTGCATCGCAGAGGCTCCTTCCAGGCGGAGTGATGGGCAGATTGCGCCGCATCTTTGCACCGGTGTCCGGGAGCGTCCAGTAAGTGCATGCTTACTCCGAGTTGCCCCGATCCTGCCCGTGCTGGTCATGGGCACTGTTCCCGGTCTGTCAGGATGGAGTCATGGGTCAGCCGGTGGAGCGCGAATCTGGAGAAACGGCACAGTCGGAGCTTCCGCCGGGACAGCGACTCCAGCGCGGCTGGCCGGTCACGCACTACGGCCCGGTCCCGAAGTTCCGCCCCGAGCGCTGGGAGTTCCGGGTCTTCGGGGCCACCGCCGACGGCGGGAAGCAGTGCTGGAACCACGGCGAGTTCACCGCCCTCCCGTACGCCTCCGTCGTCGCCGATCTGCACTGCGTCACGAAGTTCAGCATGCTCGGGGCCGAATGGGGTGGCGTCCCCGCCCGTACGATCCTGGAGATAGCCCCGCCGGCGCCCGCCGTCACCCACGTGATGGTCTGGGCCGAGTACGGGTTCAGCTCGAACCTGCGGCTCGCGGACTTCGCCTCCGAGCGCACCATCTTCGCCACCCACAAGGACGGCGAGCTGCTGACGGCGGAACACGGCTTCCCGCTGCGCCTGGTCGTCCCGCATCTGTACGCGTGGAAGGGGCCCAAATGGGTGCGCGGCGTCGAGTACATGACCGCCGACCGCCGGGGCTTCTGGGAGGAGCGCGGCTACCACAACGTCGGCGACCCCTGGCGTGAACAGCGCTACTCCTACCAGGAGGAACCCGGGGACGGCCCCGAACTCTGAGCCCGCGGCCCGAGCCCGGGACGTGTCCCCCCGGCGCCGGTGACCCGGCGGCTCAGTGGTGGTACCGGTGCACCACGGCGTGGCCCTTGCCCCGGCCGATCGTCCACTTGTTGACCGGCGTCGTGACCACGAAGGCCACCGCGAGCGAGATCAGCAGGGACCCCCAGAACAGCGGGTCGACGAGCTGCGCGTCCATCGCCTCCGGCCACAGCACGATGACGCCGTTGTCGATCAGCTCCATCACCGCGATGGAGAGCGTGTCCGCGGCCAGGGCGACGCGCAGGGCGGTGCGGAAACCGACGCCCGCCCGCACCACCCCGCGCAGGGTGAGCGCGTAGCCGAAGAAGAAGGCCAGCGCGATCGCCAGGACCGTCGTCGGAAGGTTGCCCCAGCCGAGCGCCGTGCCCACCACCATGCCGAGCACCTCGCCGATGGCGCAGCCGGTGAGGCAGTGCAGGGTGGCCGCGGCGGCCATGGCCCAGCCGGCCGCGGCAGGCCCCTGGTGGTCGTGCGCGTGAGCTGGTGCGTGCGCGTCCGCGTGGGTGCGCCTGTCGGCGTGCGTGTGCTTGTCCGGATGGGCGTGTGCCTCGTGCTGCATGATTCCCCCAGGGTCGAGTCACGGCTCCTGCATCAGAAGGAACCGTATACCCCCCTGGGGTATTCCCGCGGTGGGACTGACGGGTGGGACCAACAGGTGGGACTAACCGTCGCGGAGCTTCTTCAGCCGCTCCACGTCCGCCGCGTGCCCTTCCTTGCCGCCGGGCGTCTCGATGATCAGCGGTACGCCCTCGGTGGCGGGGTGGGTCATCAGGGCGCGGAAAGGGTCCTCGCCTATGTGGCCGGAGCCGATGTTCTCGTGGCGGTCCTTGTGCGCGCCGACCACATCCTTGGAGTCGTTGGCGTGGATCAGCTTCAGCCGCCCCTCGCCGACCGTGTCGACCAGCAGGTCGAGGGTCTGGTGCATGCCGCTCGGCCCGGTCAGATCGTGGCCCGCCGCGAAGATGTGGCAGGTGTCGAGGCAGACGCCCAGCTTGGGATGCGCGTCCAGGGCCTCGAAGTAGGGCCCGAAGTCCCAGGTGCGGGAGCAGAGGGAGGAGCCCTGGCCGGCCGTCGACTCCAGCAGCAGGAACGGGTCGTCGTCGTGGGTCAGTTCGTCCAGCAGCGGCAGCAGACGGTCGCGCACCTGCCCGAGGGCGACGGAGCGCTCCCGGCCGCCGGTGGCGCTCCCGGTGTGCACGACCACCCCCAGGGCGCCGATCTCCCGTCCGCGCCGCAGCGAGTGCCGCAGCGACTCCACCGACTTCTCGACCGTCGCCTCGGTGTGCGAGCCGAAGTTGATCAGGTACGGGGCATGGACGTACGCGGGGATCGACCCGGCGGCGCACGCGGCGCGGAAGTCCTCGTCCTGCTTCGGGTTCCCGGCGGGTGTCGCCCAGCCGCGCGGGTTGGCGACGAAGACCTGGACGGTCTCGGCCGCGAGGTCACGGGCGTAGGCCAGGCCGACGGAGTTGAGGCCGCCGGCCACGGGGACGTGGCCGCCGACGGGGTTGCGGAGCTGCTTGCTGGTCACACCCGTCAGGGTGTCACGCGCCGCGGGGCACCCCGCGGGCGGACCCGGGAGGGGCCCGCGGGACGCCCGGCGGCGGGTCGACTCAGCGGATCTGGATCGTGATCGTCGAGCCCTTGGGCGCCGTGTCGCCGCCGTCCACCGACTGCTTCTTGACCGTGTCGCCGAAGAGTCCGAGGAGCCCGCGGTCCTCGTCGACCTTGAACCCGGCGTCCTCCAGGGCCTGCTTCGCGTCGTCCACGCTGTCACCCACGACGTCCGGGACCTCGACCATCTCGGGGCCCTTGGAGAGCGTCAGCGTCACCGTGTCGCCCGTGGCGGCCTCGCGGCCCGCGTCCGGCGTCTGCCGGGCGACCTGACCCTTGTCGAACTCCGAGTTGACCCGCTCCGCGGCGATCTTCACCTTCAGGCCGGCGCCCTCCAGCTCCGCGGCGGCGTCCTCGACCGACGAGCCGGTCACGTCGGGCAGCTCCACCGGGCTGCCCTTGCTCACCACGATCGCGATCGCCGAACCCGAGTGCCGCGTGGTGCCCGCCGCCGGATCCGTACCGATCACGAAGCCCCTGGCCACGTCCTGGCTGAACGCGCGCGTGACCATGCCCGCGACGAGCCCGTCGCCCTTGAGCACTTCCTTGGCCTTGAACAGCGCGAAGCCCTTGAGATCCGGAACCTTCACCGTCTGGGGACCGTCGGAGACGGTCAGGGTCACGGAGTCGTTGTCGCGGATGCGCTCGCCGACATTGGGGTCGGTGCTGATGACCGTGCCCCGCTTCACGGTGTCGCTGTAGGCGTGCTTGACCTGCTTGACGTCGAGCCCGGCGCCCCGGAGCTGGGTCCTGGCCTGCGCCTCCGTCTTCGCCAGTACGGGCGGGACCTTGGTGAACTGGCCCGAGTTGATGTACCAGACACCGGCGCCGAGGCCGAGCACCAGCACGATCGCGGCGACGACCAGCAGCATCCCGCGCCGAGGCGGCCGTGCGGCCCCGGGCTGCGGCGGGACCGGCGCGGTGGTGAACGGGCCGTCCTGGGTGGTGAACGGGCTGCTCTGTTCGAACCGGCTGGTCCGATGGAGTGAGTCGTCGTCGTTCACGGGCAGCAGACGGGGGACGGACAGCGAGCGCGGGATCACGCTCGTACGGTCGTCGGCGTTGTCGTGGCCCACGGACAGGGCGCCCGGCGGGATCGCGTCGAGCTGGTCGGCGGTGAGGCCGGCGCGCGCTTCGAGGACCTGGCCGAGCAGGGACACCGCGTCGGCCGGGCGGAGCTCGGGATTGCGGGCCGTGGCCGCGGTGACGAGGTCGTCCAGCGGGTGGGCGAGGCCCGGCACGACGGCCGACGGGGGCGGTACGTCCTCGTGGAGGTGCTGGTAGAGCACCTGGGCGGGGGAGTCCGCGGTGTGCGGCTTGGCGCCGGTGAGCATCTCGTACAGGACGACACCGCAGGCGTAGACGTCGACCCGGGTGTCGGCGGTGCCGTGCTCGATCTGCTCGGGGGCGAGGTACGACACGGTGCCGAGGACGGCGCCCGTCGTGCTCGTGACCGTGTCCACGGCGCGGACGAGCCCGAAGTCCGCGACCTTGACCCGGCCGTCGTCCCCTATCAGGACGTTCTCCGGCTTCATGTCGCGGTGCACGAACCCGGCGCGGTGGGCCGCGCCCAGCGCGGCGAGCACCGGCTCCAGGATGTCGAGCGCGGCCCGCGGCTGCAGGGCGCCGCGCTCGCGCAGCACGTCGCGCAGGGTGCACCCGGCGATGTACTCCATGGCCAGATAGACGTACGACCCGTCCGCCCCCTGGTCGAACACCTGCACCACGTTCGGGTGCGCCAGCCGGGCCACCGACTTGGCCTCGCGGATGAAGCGCTCGACGAACGAGACGTCCGCGGCCAGCGTCGGGTGCATCACCTTGAGCGCGAGCACGCGGTCCAGACGGGTGTCCAAGGCCCTGTAGACCGTGGCCATCCCGCCGACCGCGATCCGTGCGTCGACGCGATAGCGGCCGTCGAGCACGTGTCCGACAAGCGGGTCCTGAAGGGTCGTATCCACGCAGGTGAGTCTACGAGCCGCCACTGTCACGGCGCCCCGTTCGGGCGATTCGGGGGCCCGACTGCATCCGAGCTGTGACGAGCGCGGCCCGTACGAAGATCCGTTCGTCGCACAGATGTCCGATCAGGCCCCGTCTGTCACCGCAAGGCCACAACACGACAACCTGCGGCTGACCCGCCCGGCCGGAAAGCGACGGCGCACGTCCGGACGGCGCGATCGCTGCCGGGTGTTCCGGGGAGCCGGAGCGCGGCGGGTTCCCCGGGCGGCCGAAGCGTCGCGGGGTGTCCGGTGCGCTCAGAACGCCGGGCGCTCCGGGTCCAGCGCCGCCACGCCCTCCGTGGGGGAGGACGCCGTCGCGAAGTGCCGCCGGGGGATGCGCCCCGCCCGCCGCGCCAGCCGGCCCGCCTCCACCGCGTGCCGCATGGCCTCCGCCATCAGCACCGGCTCCTGCGCCCGCGTCACCGCCGAGGCCAGCATCACCCCCGCGCACCCCAGCTCCATCGCGAGCGCGGCGTCCGACGCCGTGCCCGCTCCCGCGTCCAGGATCACCGGCACGCCCGCGTGCTCGACGATCAGCTCGAAGTTGTGCGGGTTGCGGATCCCGAGCCCGGACCCGATCGGCGAGCCGAGCGGCATGATCGCCGCGCAGCCGACGTCCTCCAGCTTCCGCGCCAGCACCGGGTCGTCGTTCGTGTACGGCAGCACGGTGAAGCCGTCGTCGACCAGCGTCTCCGCCGCGTCGAGCAGCTCGATCGGATCGGGCAGCAGGGTGCGCTCGTCGGCGATGACCTCCAGCTTGACCAGATCGGTGCCCAGCGCCTCGCGCGCCAGACGGGCCGTCAGCACGGCCTCGCCCGCGGTGTAGCAGCCGGCCGTGTTCGGCAGGACGCGGATGTCCAGCCTGGCCAGCACCGACAGGACCGAGCCGTGCACGGACGCGTCCACGCGCCGCATCGCGACCGTCGTCAGCTCCGTGCCCGACGCCACCAGGGAGCGCTCCAGCACGTCGAGGCTGGGCGCGCCGCCCGTCCCCATGATCAGCCGGGAGCCGTAGACCGTACCGCCGAGGACGAAGGAGTCGTCTGCCATGGGTCAGCCTCCTTGGACGGCGGTGAGGACCTCGACGCGGTCGCCCTCGGCGAGCGCGGTGGACGGCCACTGCGCGCGCGGGACGACGGTCTCGTTCAGGGCGGCGGCCACCCCGGACGACGAGGCGGTGAGGGTCGCGACGAGCGCGTCGAGAGCGGTCCCGGCGTCGATCCGCCGCCGCTCCCCGTTGACGACGATGTTCATACGGGCAGCTCCGTGAGGGCGGTGGCGCCGAAGCGCAGGGGCGTGAAGGGGCGGGCTTCGGCGGGGAGTTCGCCGGTGGTCAGCACGTGGGCCATCACGTCACCGGTCACGGGCGTCAGGAGTACGCCGTTGCGGTGGTGCCCGGTGGCCAGCAGCAGCCCGTCCAGGGCGCTCGGGCCGAGCAGCGGCGCGTTGTCGGGCGAGCCGGGGCGCAGCCCCGCGCGGGTCTCGGTGAGCGGCAGCTCGGTGATCCCGGGGACCAGCTCGTGGGCGTCGCGCAGCAGCTCGTACACGCCGCCCGCCGTCACGGTGGTGTCCCAGCCCAGCTCCTCGCTGGTCGCGCCCACCACGAGCTCGCCGTTCTCGCGCGGCACCAGGTAGACGTGGCTGCCGCGCACCACGGCCCGCACGGTCCGGTTCAGGAAGGGCGCGTACCGCCGCGGCACGGTCAGCCGCAGCACCTGACCCTTGACCGGGCGCACCGGTGGCACGGCGTCCTCGGGGACGCCCGCGAGGCGTCCGCTGAGGCTGCCCCCGGCCAGCACCACCCGGTCCGCGGCGAGGGCGGTGCCGTCCGCGGTGACGACGCCGGCCGCCCGCTCCCGTACGACGCTCAGCCGCTCCGCCCAGGTCCGGTGCATGACCACCCCGGCCCGCTCACAGGCCGTGACGAGGGCCGCCGCGAGGCGCCGCGGGTCGATCTGGTGGTCGCCGTCCACCCGCAGGCCCCCGCGCACGCCGGGCGCGAGCATCGGCTCCAGACGGCGGCACTCACGGCCGCTGAGCCACTCCGACTCCAGCCCCGAGCGGACCTGGAGCGCGTGCAGTTCGCGCAGATGGGCCCGGTCGTCGGCGTCCAGCGCGACGGCCAGCGTGCCGCTCCGGCGGTAACCGAGGTCCTGTCCGGCCGCCTCGGTGAGCTCGGCGGCGAAGTCCGGATAGCGGCGCGCGGAGGCGAGGTTGAGGCCCAGCAGGGTCTCCTCGCCGAAGTGCAGCTCGGTGACGGCGGCCAGCATCCCGGCCGCGACCTGCGCGGCGCCGCCGCCCGGCTCGGGGTCCACGAGCGCGGTGGTGAACCCGCGCTGCGCGGCCCGCCAGGCCGTCACCAGACCGATGATTCCGCCCCCGACGACGAGGACGTCCGACGAACGTGCAGACGGCATGGGCGTCCAGCCCCTCCCTTCGCCGGCATGACCCGGATCAGGTTCGTACGGTCGGAGGCCGCCCAGCCTCCCTCTCAGCCCGGTGCGTCCGGGCTCCCGCGAGTGCTTTACGTTGGCCACCCTAGCCCGCCCCCGTCCGTCTCAGTAAGGGAGCCTCCGCCCATGGCGCGACCGCTCGACGGCCTCGTGCTCGCCCCCGTCGCCGACCAGGCGCCGGGCCAGGTGGGCACCCGCACCCGGTTCACCTACCACGAGGAGGACGGAGTGGTCTGGGCCGACTACGCCGGCGGCGACGTCGTCCGCGGACATCTCGTGGGCACCCGTGAGGGCGACCGCCTCGACTTCCGGTACGTGCAGCTCAAGCGGGACGGCACCACCGCGTCCGGCCACTGCGTGTCCCTGGTCGTCGAACTGCCCGACGGCCGGGTGCGGCTGGAGGAGACCTGGACGTGGGAGTCGCAGCCGGGCGCCGGGACGAGCGTGGTGGAGGAACCGGTCGGGACCGGCCGTGTGCAAGAGGTCACCGAGCACGTCCGCTGACTGACGGATCGTCACGTGTCTATGGTGATCAGGTGAGCGATCAGACGCAGGCACAGTCCCCGTCCCGGCCGCGGCGGCACACGGCACGACGGGTCGTCGTGGTGGGCGCCGGCATGGCCGGGGTGCAGACCGCGGTCGCCCTGCGCGAACAGGGCTTCACGGGCACCGTCACGCTGATCGGCGCGGAGCCGCATCAGCCCTACGACCGGCCGCCGCTGTCCAAGGCCGTCCTGCTCGGCAAGGCCGAGGGCTCCGCCTTCGACATCGACTTCGAGGCCCTGGACATCGACCTCCGGCTGGGCAGCGAGGCGCTCGGCGTGCGCCCCGGCGACCACGAACTCGACACGGACGCGGGGGCCGTCCCGTACGACGTCCTGGTCGTCGCCACCGGCGCCGAACCGATCCGGCTCCCCGGCGCCGAAGGGGTGCCCGGCGTGCATCTGCTGCGCACGCTCGACGACGCCGACCGGCTGCGTCCCGTACTCGCACGGCAGCACGACATCGTGGTGGTCGGAGCGGGCTGGATCGGCGCCGAGTTCGCCACGGCCGCGCGCGAGGCGGGCTGCGCGGTCACCGTCGTCGAGGCCGCCGACCGGCCGCTCGCCGGGGCGCTGCCGCCCGAGGTGGCCGCCCCGATGGCCGCCTGGTACGCGGACAGCGGGGCCTCGCTGCGCACCGGCGCGCGCGTGGAGCGCGTCGAACCCGGCGCGGTGATCCTGGACGACGGCTCCCGGGTGCCCGCGGGCGCCGTCGTGGTCGGGATCGGCGCGCGGCCCGCCACCGCCTGGATCGCCGGCTCCGGCATCGAACTCGGAGCCCACCGCGAGATCGTCGCCGACGACCATTTGCGCACCTCGCTGCCCGACGTCTACGCGGTCGGCGACTGCGCCTCCTTCCCGTCCGGCCGCTACGAGGAACGCCTTCTCGTCCACCACTGGGACAACGCCCTCCAGGGCCCGCGCACGGTCGCCCTGAACATCGTCGGCGAGACGCCCGCCGCCTACGACCCCGTGCCGTACTTCTGGTCCGAGCAGTTCGGCCGTTTCGTGCAGTACGTCGGCCACCACACGCCCGCCGACACCCTGGTGTGGCGCGGTGACCCCTCGGGCGCCTCCTGGTCGGTGTGCTGGCTCCGCGAGACACGGCTCGTCGCCCTGCTGGCGGTGGGCCGCCCGAGGGATCTCGCCCAGGGGCGCCGGCTCATCGAGGCGGGTGCCGCGATGGATCCGGTGCTGCTCGCGGACCCGTCGAGGCCGCTGAAGGGAGCCACCGCCTGATCACGTCCCGGTCCCGTCACCCCGGGTCGGACGCCCTCGGCTTTCCGGCTGTCGGTCCGGGATGGCAGGCTTGTCCCGTGACCGAGATTGACGCAAAGACCGATGCTCTCGTCCCCGCCTGGCTCACCCTCCCCGACATCGCCGAACAGCTCGGCGTCGAGGTGACACGCGTCCGGCAGCTGGTCAAGGAAGGCCAGCTCATCGCCGTACGCCGTGGTGAGAACCGCGCACTGCACGTCCCCGCCGACTTCATCGACGTGGACGAGCAGAAGGTCGTCAAGGGCCTGGTCGGCACCCTGACGCTCCTGAGGGACGACGGTTTCTCCGACGAAGAGGCCCTCGAGTGGCTCTTCACCCCCGACCCGACCCTGCCCGGCACCCCCGCGCAGGCCCTGAGCGAGAATCGCGGCACGGAGGTGAAGCGTCGCGCCCAGGCGCTCGCCGTCTGACCTGATCGAGACCGTCCGGCACGGGGAGCACGGCGGCGGGACCCTCCCGGCCGCCGCGCTCCCCGCGCACCGACAACGGGGGACCACGCATGCCCGAGAACGCCGCCACGACCGCCCGGGGCCGCCTCGCCGACGCCCGCGTCTATCTGTGCACCGACGCCCGCAGGCGCCAGGGCGACCTCGCCGCGTTCCTCGACGCCGTCCTGGCGGGCGGCGTGGACATCGTGCAGCTCCGTGACAAGGGCATGGAGGCGGGCGAGGAGCTGGAGCACCTGAAGGTGTTCGCGGACACCTGTGCCCGGCACGGCAAGCTCCTCGCGGTCAACGACCGGGCGGACGTGGCGCACGCGGCCCGCGCCGGCGTCCTGCACCTGGGCCAGGGCGACCTCCCCGTTCCCGCGGCCCGCGCGATCCTCGGCGACGAGGTGGTCGTCGGCCGCTCCACGCACTCCGAGGCCGAGGCCCGGGCCGCCGCCGTACAGGAGGGCGTGGACTACTTCTGCACCGGCCCCTGCTGGCCCACCCCCACCAAGCCCGGCCGCCACGCACCCGGGCTCGGCCTGGTCCGCGCCACGGCCGCCCTCGGCACCGAGCGTCCGTGGTTCGCGATCGGCGGCATCGATCTCGGCCGGCTCGACGAGGTGCTCGAAGCGGGCGCCCGCCGTGTCGTCGTCGTCCGGGCGATCACCGAGGCGGACGACCCGGGCGCCGCGGCGGCGGAGTTCGCGAAGCGGCTGCGGGACGTCTGAGGTCCGGCGGTCGCGGCAGGCCGGAGGCCCGGCGCCCGCGCGCGGAGGCGTCCGGTGCGGTGGTTGTCCGCGGGGTGGCTGTGCGCACGATCGGCGCGGCGGCCGTCCGGGGGTCCGGCCGGCCGCTGTCCGAGGGGTGGACAAGAAATCGACAGATCGGACAAAAGTCAGCGGTTCGGTTGGGTGACCGACGCCCTCTGGCTAACCTGCGGGTATGGCCCTCGGATCTGCATCCACCAGGACTGATCGCGCACGCACCGTGCGCGACATGCTCGCGACCGGCAAACAGACCTTTTCCTTCGAGTTCTCGGCGCCGAAGACCCCCAAGGGCGAGCGGAACCTGTGGAACGCCCTGCGGCGGGTCGAGGCCGTGGCCCCGGACTTCGTCTCCGTGACCTACGGGGCCGGCGGCTCCACGCGGGCCGGCACGGTCAAGGAGACCGAGCAGATCGTCCTCGACACGACCCTCACCCCGGTCGCGCACCTCACCGCGGTCAACCACTCCGTCGCGGAGCTGCGCAACATCATCGGGCAGTACGCGGACGCGGGGATCCGCAACATGCTCGCCGTGCGCGGCGACCCGCCCGGGGACCCCATGGCCGAGTGGGTCCCGCACCCCCAGGGCCTGACCTACGCGGCCGAACTGGTGCGCCTCATCAAGGAATCCGGAGACTTCTGCGTCGGGGTCGCGGCCTTCCCGGAGATGCACCCCCGGTCCACGGAGTGGGATCTGGACGTCTCGCACTTCGTCGACAAGTGCCGCGCGGGCGCCGACTACGCGATCACCCAGATGTTCTTCCAGCCGGAGTCCTACCTCCGGCTGCGGGACCGCGTCGACGCGGCGGGCTGCGCGACCCCGGTCATCCCGGAAGTCATGCCCGTGACAAGTGTGAAGATGTTGGAACGGCTGCCCAAACTCTCGAATGCTTCATTCCCGGACGTCCTGAAAGAGCGGATCCTCACAGTCAAAGACGATCCGGCGGCTGTACGCTCCATTGGGATCGAGTTCGCGACGGAGTTCTGTGCGAGGCTGCTGACCGAGGGTGTCCCCGGGCTGCACTTCATCACGCTCAACAACTCCACCGCGACGCTGGAAATCTACGAGAATCTGGGCCTGCATCACCCGCAGCAGGCCTAGACCGGTCGCACCCGCGTACGACACACTGCGTAGCGGCCACTGGGAGAGGGGCGTACATGGGCTTGACGGTCCTCTATCTGGCATTCGGCATTGTCGCGCTGTGGCTGCTCGGCGAAGTGCTGCTGCAGTACAAGGCGCGGCTGCGCTTCCGGCTGCTCGCCTTCGTGGGCTTCCTCGGCGTGGTCCTCGGCGTCCTCATGCACTCGGTCGTCGTCATCGGCCTGGGCGCGGCCGCCTTCACCGTCGGTCAGACCTATGTGACGCTGTCGTTCCGCCAGGGCTTCGCGCAGGGCTGGGCCATCAACGGCCCCGGTGCGGAGGACAGGCCCGGCAAGCTCAGCAAGCGCCGCCGCGGTGAGCCCGAGGACGCGGACGAGGCGGAGGAGACCCCCGAGCTCGACGAGGTCGAGGTGGCCGCCTACCGGCGCGAGGACCAGTACGCCGACGAGGACGACGTCTTCACGCCCGCCCCGTCCGACCGGTTCTCGCCCCCCGAGCCGGCCGAGCCCACGGCCGCCGAGACGACGTCGGTGTACGAGCCGCAGCCGCTGCCCGAGGACACCGGCTCCTACGGGGTCTACGACTCCGGCGCGTACGCCGCGGCCACCGACCAGTCCTACGCCGGCGCGTCCCCGTCCCAGGACCAGCAGGCCTACTCCACCGGTCAGAACCAGCAGGCCTACGCGACGGGTCAGAACCAGCAGGCCTACGCGTACGACGGCTACACCGGCTACGACCAGCAGCAACAGCAGTACGGCTACGGCCAGCAGCAGTACGCCGGCTACACCGACCCGTACACGGGCCAGCAGACCTACCAGAACGGCACGTACGACCAGAGCGCCTACAACGGCGGCGACCAGGGGTACGCGCAGCAGCAGAACTACGGCCAGGACCAGTACGCCACCGGCACCTACGGCGGCGAGACCCCGGCCGGCGGCGTCTGGGTGCCGCAGCAGCGCACCGACGAGTACGGCGGCGAACTCCCGCCCGAGCAGCAGCAGTACCCGTACCAGGGCAACACCAACGGCAACGGCAACGCCGGGTACGACGAGCAGTACCGCTACTGACCGGCGGGACGGCGGCCGAGGGTCCTCCCCGCGCCGCGGCCCGCCGAGCCGTTCACTGCGAGCCCTGGAACTCCGGCCCCTCGACGATCAGACCGGTCACCAGAGCGCCCGACATCCCGGCGTGCGGCAGACCACCACCGGGATGCGCCCAGCCTCCGGCCGCGAAGAGTCCCCCGATCCGGGTCGAGTTCGACGGGCGCAGCAGCCGGCCGTCCGCCGCCGCGAGCGCCGGTGCGGGAACCGCGCCGCCCGCCGCGCCGGTCGCCTCCGCGATGTCGGCCGGGGTGCGGACCTCGTGCCACAGGAGCCGGTCGCGCAGATCCGGCAGGGCCCGCTCGGCGGCGTCGAGAACCCGCTCCACGTCCTCCTCCGACACCTCGGCGCCGGACGGGACCGTGACGGTCAGCGTGACCGCCTCGTGCTCCGCGTCCGGGACGAGCGCCGGATCGTCCGGACGGTGCACCACGACGGTCGGCGCGGCGGGCACCCCGGGGTGCTCCCCGAAGAGCCGGGCCAGCTCGCCGTCGCGGTCGGCCGAGTGGACCACCGTGCGGTGCGCCGTCCCGGCGGGCCGCGCGCCGCGCAGCGCGAGCAGCACCGTCAGCCTGCTGGCCCCGCCCCGCCGCGCCGGCACCTCGTCGGCGCCCCGGAGCGCCGCCCCGCCGACGAGACCGTCCAGGGCGTCCGGCGCCACGCCCGCGACCACGAAGTCCGCCTGCTCGAAGAGTTCCCCGGAGTCGGAGTCGGAGCCGGAGTCGGAGCCAGAACCAGAGCCAGAACCAGAGCCGGACCCGGGCGCCCCCGGGCCGCTCTCCGCTCCGGCGGCAGCCGAGCGCTCCCGTGACAGCTCCACCCCGACGACCCGGCCGTCCTTCTCGACGATCCGTTCGACGGCGGTGGCGAACCTGAACTCGACCCTGCGCTCAAGGCACCGCTCGTACATGGCGCGCGCCAGCTCCCGGATGCCGCCGCGCACGTACCAGGTGCCGAAGGCGTGGTCCATGTACGGCAGTACGGCGGCGCTCGCCGGTGCCGTGCGCGGGTCGAGCCCGTACGCCAGGGCGTGGCTCTCCAGGAGGGCCGTCAGACGCGTGTCGCGCAGCTCCCAGGCGGCGATCTCGGCGAGGGTCGTGGCCCTGCGGGTGCGCAGCAGCTTCTTGTGCGCCACCGAGGGGTACGGCTCGCGTTCGGCCAGCACCGTCCAGTTGGGCCACAGCGGCTCCTCCAGGAGCGGCCGGCGCGCGCGGTCCCACGCCTCCCGGGCCCGCACCAGGAACTCCCCCCACCGGGTGCCCGCGCCGTCGCCCAGCGCTTCGTCCAGCGCGGCGAGCACGCCCGCGCGCGAGGCGTTCGGCAGGCTCACCCGGGTGCCGTCGGCGAAGACGTGGCCGGCCGACGGATCGACCTGCACCAGCTCGACGCACTCCTCCAGGGGCCGTTTCCCGGTCTTGACGAACAGGTCGCGGTAGACCGCGGGCACCGGAAGCAGACCCGGGCCCGTGTCGAAGGCGAAGCCGTCACGCTCGAAGCGGCGTACCGCCCCGCCGTACGTGTCCGTCCGCTCGTACACCACCACCCGGTGGCCCGCGACGGCCAGCCGGGCGGCGGCCGCCATCGCGCCCATCCCGGCGCCGATCACCGCAATCCGTCCCATGGCGGCGACTTTATCCGCCCCCGCCGACAGCCTTGTCAGTCGCGGTCCGCCCAGGGCACACCGTCCGGGGGCCGCCCCGTCGCCGCGGCCGTCCGCCGCTCCTCCCGGCGCTGTGCCCGGCGGCGCAGGAAGCGCCGGATGCGCGAGACGAGGAAGGAGAGCACCGTGAGCCCGGTGAGGAGCAGGGCACCGGCGATGATCGCCGCCGCCCAGGGATGGAAGATCGCCAGGGTGATGACGCCGGCGACCCCGAGATCCTCGGCGAGGCTCATCACGATGTTGCTGAAGGGCTCCGGCGAGGTGTTGACCGCCATCCGCGTCCCGGCCTTGACCGTGTGGCTCGCCAGCGCCGTCGAACCGCCGAGCACCGCCGCCGCCAGATCCGAGACCGAGCCGCTCTGCCCGGCGAGCAGCGCCCCGACCCAGGCACCCGCCGCGGGCCGGATCACGGTGTGCACGGAGTCCCACACCGAGTCGACGTACGGGATCTTGTCGGCGACCGCCTCGAAGAGGAACAGGACGGCGACTGTGACCAGGATCTCAGGGCGTTGCAGGGACTCCGGGACCTCGTCGCTCAGCCCGGTGGCGCCGAACACGCCGAGGAGCAGCACCACCGCGTACGCGTTGATGCCGCTGGCCCAGCCGCTGGTGAAGACGAGGGGGAGTACCGACACGGAGGGGATCGTAACCAGTGCGCGGCCGGGGCGTCCTGGGTCTGAGCACGTATGCCTGAGTATCCGTACCTACAGGGTGAGATGAGTAGGCGCACGGATGGGTCCGACCTGCGCGAACGACAGAGTGGAGGCACGGAAAGGGGCGCGGTTCCGGCACCGCCGACACGGGGCGGCGGAACGGAACGCGCGCCCTTGGCCGCTCCTTCCGCCGGCCCGCTCGGCGGGAGCGAGACACGGGGGACCCGGGGGGACGACCGAACGGGGGCCCGACGGGGGCACGGGGGGAGCACGACGAGGCGCCGGTACGGACGGCCCGCGGGGGACGCGGCCGACCGGACCGGCGCTCTCGTACGTACGGCGCCCGGCCCTCGGGCCACGGGACCGGCGACCGGTCCTCCGGTGCGGGTCCCGCGCGTCGCCGCGGCTCAGCCGTGGCCGCTCACGCGCCCCTGGAGGAGCCGGGACAGGGCCGCGTGGACGTCGTCCAGGGAGCGCTCCGGCTGGAAGGCCTGCCAGTCCAGGGCGGCCACCAGGACCATCCCGACCAGCGCCGCCGCCGTCAGCGGGATGTCGATCTCGTCGCTGAGCTCCCCGCCCGCCACCCCGTCGCGCAGGACGCCCTCGACGACCGCCACCGCCTGCTGCCGCACCACCATCAGGGTGGACTGCCAGGCGCGGTTGGTGCGCCAGAGCTCCGCCACGTAGAGCTGGGTGAACGCCGGATAGCGGTTGATGAAGACGAGACCGGCCCGGATCATCGCGTCCAGCGCGTCGACCTTGCTGCCGCCGTCCCGGTCGGTCTTCTCCGCCGCCTCCCGCAGCGACGCGGTGAGGAGTCCGACGCCGTGCCGCAGCAGCTCCTCGAAGAGCACCGACTTGCTGGCGAAGTTGTAGTAGACCGTGCCCTTCGCGACCCCGGCCCGCTCGGCGATCTCGTCCACCGTGGTGGCGGAGAAGCCCTGTTCGGCGATCAGGGTGACGGCCGCCTCGTAGAGCTTCTGCCGGGTCGCCTCGCGGCGGCTGCCACCGCCCGCCGTGGTGCTGCTGCTTTCCATGGCACCGATTGTCACAGGAGCACCCGCGCGCGTGGTCACAGGCTCAGCTCCGGATGCAGCCGGTCGAGGGTCCACACCTGCTTGCGGCGTGCCGTCAGGGCGGTCAGGGCGAGCGCGCCCACCGTGAAGGCCGTCAGCACCAGGCACGCGGTCCGTACGGGCTCCAGGCCGCCGCCCGTGATGAGCCTGCGGAGCGCCTCGACGACGTAACTCATCGGCAGGAAGGGGTGGATCGCGTTGAAGAAGGCCGGACTGGTCTGGACGGGGTACGTGCCGCCCGCCGAGGTGAGCTGGAGCATCAGGAAGGCCAGGACGAGGATCCGGCCGGCGGCTCCGAAGCGGGCGTTCAGCCACTGCACGATCGCCGCGAAGCAGGCCGTCACCAGGAACAGGAAGCCGACCGTTCCCGCCGCCCGCGCCATCTGGAGGCCGATCGCCCAGTGCAGCACCGCCATCAGGGCGGCCGTCTGCAGGACGCCGACGACGGCGACCGGCAGCCAGCCCGCCAGCGCGATGCGCCACGCCGAGGCGCCCGCCGCGAGCGCGCGCCGGTTCAGCGGCTGGATCAGCATGTACGCCACCATCGCGCCGACCCACAGGGACAGCGGGATGAAGTAGGGGGCGAAACCGGTGCCGTAGTTGGGCGCCTTGTGCAGGTCCCGGGAGGCCATGCGCACCGGGTCGGCCATGACCTCGGTGCGCAGGTCACGGTCGGGCTTGTCGTAGTCGGGGATCCGCTCGGCGCCGTCGTGCAGACCGCCCGCCAGCTTCCCGGAGCCGCCGACGAGCTTGTACAGGCCGCCGTCGAGGTCGCTCGCGCCGGTCTTCAGCCGGCCGACCCCCTTGTCCAGGGTCGCCGCACCCGTCTTCGCGGTGCCGAGACCGGAGTGCAGCCGCTTCGCGCCCCGGGCGACCGCGGTGGCGCCCTCGTTCAGCTTGTCGATCTTGGAGACGGCGTCGTCGAGGTCCTCGGAGAGGTGCGGGGCACGGCCGGCGAGGGCGCGGGCCTGCTTCTCCAGGGTGGCCAGGTTCTTGTCCAGCTCGGTGAGGTCGCCGTCCTGGTCGCCGATCAGCGTGTTGACGTCCTCGGTGACCGCGACGACGTCCGCGGCGGCCTCCTTGGCCTTCGTCAGCTCGGGGCACGCCGGGTCGGGGACCGGCAGGACCTCGCACCGCGCGTGGTGGACGGTGTTCAGGGCCTCGGAGGCGGCGCGCGCGCCCTTGGCGGCGGCCGGGGCCGTCTTCACCAGGGTGGCGAGGTTGTGCCGGATCCCCGCCGCGGAGTCGGCGACCAGCTCGGCCGTGTCGCCGATCGACTTCTCGTTGTCCTCCAGGAAGGGGCCCACCTTGTCCGCGACCCCGTCGACCTTGTCGGCCAGCGCCCGGGTGCCGTCCGCGACCTGCTGCGAACCGTCCTCCAGGTCGCCCGCGCCCGTCGTGAGCTTCCTGAGGCCTCCGGAGAGCTTCCCGCTGCCCGTCTTGGCCTCCTTCAGGCCGTCCGCGAGATCCTTCGAGCCCTTCTTCGCCTTGCCGATGCCGCCGCTGAGCCGGTCGGCGCCGTCGGCCGCCTGCACGGTCTTGCCGTGGATGTCCGAGAACGAGATGAAGATCTTGTCGAGGAACGAACGCGAGGCCTTCGTGGAGGCGGCCGTCCGGACCTCGCTGAACACCGTGCGGGAGATCTGCCCGACGATGTAGTTGTTGGCGTCGTTGGTCCGCACCTGGAGCGCGCTCGTCTCGGGCGAGGTCCCCGAACTGGACGCGATCCTGCGGCTGAAGTCGCCCGGCATGGTCAGCGACAGGTAGTACGTGCCGTCCTCCACACCCCGGCGCGCCTCGGCCGGGCTCACCTCGTGCCACTCGAAGGTGTCGCTCTCGCGCAGCCCTTCGGTGATGGTGTCCCCGACGGTGACCTTGCGGCCGCCGGCCGTCGCTCCCTCGTCGGCGTTCACCAGCGCCACGGGGATGCGGTCGAGCCGGCCGTACGGGTCCCAGAACGACCACAGGTACAGGGCGCCGTACAGCAGGGGCAGCAGCAGGAGCGCGACCAGGGCGGCACGCGGGAGCTTGCCCCGGCCGAAGCGGCGGAGTTCGAGAAGGGCCAGTTCAGGCGATCGCATCGGCCGTCTCCTTGTCGAGGTTCCCGCTGTCGCTGTCGCTGTCGCTGTCGCTGTCATCGGCGGTGGCGGTGGCGGTGGCCGAGTCCGCGTCCGCTGGGGTGGCGGTCTCGGAGACGGTGTCGGCGTCCGCGCCGGTGCCGCTGCCGGTGTCCGGGTTCTCGTCGTCTGCGTCGTCGGCGGCGGCGGTGTTCGCCGTGGCGGCCGGTGCGGTGGACACGACGACGGCGCCCTCGGGAGCCTCGCTGCACACCGCGACGACCGTCGTGCCGGACCGGGCGAGGGACGTCAACAGATCCCAGGCCTCGGACCGTTCGGCGTCCGAGAGCTTGAGGTCGGTGTCGTCGACGCCCAGCAGCCGGGGCCGGCCGATGAGGGCCAGCGCCAGCGACAGCCGCAGGGTCTCGAGCCGCTCCAGATCGCGTACGGCCGTCCGCGTGCCCTTGGGCAGCGTGTCCGGGTCGAGCCCGGCGGCGTCGAGCGCGGCACCGATCCGCGCCTCGGTCTCACCCACCCGCTCGCCGCGGGGCCGCAGCAGGGCGCGCAGCGAACCCCCGAACCGCCGCTGCAGCAGCGCCCGTTCCCGCAGATGTTCCCCGACGGTCAGCGCGGGGTCGAGGTCCGTGACGCCGGGCACGTGGGCGAGTGCGCTGGTCCGGCGCACCGCGGCCATCTGCTTCGGCAGCCTCGACGAACCCACGGCCGCCGTCCCCTCGGTGGCCTTCATCCGGCCCGTGAGGGCCAGCAGCAGGCAGGTGCGGCCGGAGCCCGACGGCCCCTCGATCGCGACGAGCGATCCGGGCTCCGCTTCGAGACGGACCCCGCGGAAAACCCATCCGCGGGGTCCTTCGAGTCCGAAGTCCTCGGCCGTGACACGCAGTCCGTGCGGACCGTCCACAGCTCCCCCATCCTGTGGAACGGATTCGAACCACTTTTGAACTGACTGGTCAGTGCAAAAACTAACCCGAACTGTCGATCGAAGCAAAGTCGCAGGTCAGAACGGATTGTCAGTGGCATACCGCACGATGGGCACATACGGCCACAGTGCCGTCACACGACGACAGGAGGTTCGTCATGGCCAGCTCTTCCGCAGCCGCCGCCCGTCGGCGCCGCGCCACCGGCCCTGCCCCCTCACTGACCGGACCGGCGGGCGACGTCCACCCCGTGCTCCGCCGGGCCACGGCCCCGCCCGCCGCCCTCGACCTGCTCTCCCAGGCCCGCGCCGGACTTGACGAGGCGACGGCCCTGGAGACGCCCAACGAGCGTTACGCGACGGCCCACTTGGCCGCGCTGCGCACCGCCGCCGCCGTCCTCGCCGCCCGGGTCCACCCGGAGCCCTCGTCCCGGCGCAGGGCCCGCATCCGCAGCGCCTGGGAGGTCCTCCCGGAGATCGCTCCCGAACTGACCGAGTGGAGCGCGCTGTTCGCCTCCGGCGCCACCCGCCGCGCCCGCGCGGAGGCCGGCATCCAGGGCGCGGCCAGCACCCGCGACGCCGACGACCTGATACGCGACGTCCACATGTTCCTGCGCCTCGTCGAGCGGATGCTGGCGCTGCAGCCCGTGCTGCCCCAGCCCCGCCAGGACGCAGAACAGGACCGGGGCCCGGACCGGCCGGGCGGGGCGAACCGGTTGGGCGGCGTGGACCGGTTGGGCGGCGTGGACCGGGAGGTGCCGGACGCGGGCTGACCGGAGGGCACTTCGGGCGGACCACGGCTCGACCGGCGGGGACTTCGGACTTCGGGCGGGCCACGGGGCGGTCCTCCGCGCGCTCCGCGTGCGATCCGGCGCGCGTGAGACGGGGGACCGGTCACGGTGGCGGAGGCAATAGGGTGGAGACGCCTGCTGCCTCCCCGCCGGGAGGCCCGAACTTCGCTCCGCCGTTCATCAGGCGGTGCCGCGCCGAGGAGTCAACTGCCGTGTCGGACCCGATGCGCCCCCGCGCTTCTCTCCGTACCGCCGTCGTCTGGGAGGTCCTCAAGGACGCCCTGGACCGTCAGGTCAAGGCCGCCGGGCGGGAGTCGCTCGACGTGCTCGACACGGGCGGCGGCAGTGGCAACTTCGCCGTGCCCGTGGCCCGCCTCGGTCACCGGGTCACCGTCGTCGACCCCAGCCCGAACGCGCTGTTCGCGCTGGAGCGCCGTGCCGCCGAGGCCGGTGTCGCCGACCGCGTGCAGGGCGTCCAGGGCGATGCCCACGGCCTCTTCGACGTGGTCGAGCGCGGCGGCTACGACGCCGTGCTGTGCCACGGCGTCTTGGAGTACGTGGACGACCCGGCCGAGGGCGTCCGCAACGTCGTGGACGCGCTGCGCCCCGAGGGCGTGCTCAGCCTCCTCGCCGCGGGCCTGGGCGGTGCCGTGCTGGCCCGTGCCCTCGCCGGGCACTTCAAGGAGGCCCGGCACGCGCTCGACGACCCGGACGGACGCTGGGGCGAGAGTGATCCCGTTCCGCACCGCTTCACCGCCGAGCAGCTCACCTCCCTCGTCGCGGGCGCCGGTCTGCACGTCGCCGCCGTGCACGGCGTCCGGGTCTTCGCGGACCTGGTGCCCGGGGTCCTGGTGGACACCGAGCCGGGCGCCCTGGAGGCTCTGCTCAAGCTGGAGGCGGCGGCGGCCGAGCTCACCGCGTTCCACTCCGTGGCCACACAGCTCCATGTGCTGGGTGAGGCCCGAGAGACCACGGAGGGCTGAGGGCCCCCGGCGGCGCGCCGCTGATCAGGGGCTTGGCGGCAGATGGAGTACGCCACAGACCACCCGATCGAGTGCTCGGCGCCGTATGATCGGGGGAGACCGTCCGGCATGACGGACCGTTCGCTGGGGAATGCACGCCTCAGCGCATCGGGGCGCCATGAAGGGTTCCGGTCGGCGAATTGGCGTAGAGGGCGGGTTTCACGGGGCCGATTCCCTGCCTATCCTGAAGGGGACCCCCGGTCGCCCCGGCGACTGCACGATGAGGAGGACTCCGTGCCGCTCTCGGAGCACGAGCAGCGAATGCTCGAGCAGATGGAGCGAGCGCTGTACGCCGAAGATCCCAAGTTCGCGACAGCGCTTGAGGGAAGCGGGCTGCGTACGTACACCCGGCGACGGGTCTACCAGGCGGTCGCGGGCTTCCTGGTGGGTATCGCGCTCCTCATGGCTGGAATGGTCGCGGTTCAGATCTGGCTGAGCGTGGTGGGCTTCCTCGTCATGCTGGGCTGTGCGGTGCTCGCCGTCACCGGTTGGCGCAAAGCTCCCAAGCCGGGTGAGCAGCCGACCGTTCCGGGTTCGTCCGCCGCTC
The DNA here is from genome assembly GCF_042790435.1 of Streptomyces sp. NPDC056738. Classification (NCBI taxonomy): domain Bacteria; kingdom Bacillati; phylum Actinomycetota; class Actinomycetes; order Kitasatosporales; family Streptomycetaceae; genus Streptomyces; species Streptomyces sp. NPDC056738. The sequence continues at coordinate 24,630 of NZ_JBHTZF010000003.1, read as the reverse complement.
GTCGGCAAGGGCGACAACGCCGCTCCATGATGGACCGGATCGAACAGCGCTGGCAGCGTCGTCGCGACGAGCAGGGCGGCCACTGAGCCCTCGGCCTCGTCCGCAGACTCAACACGTGAGGGGGCGTCCACCCGGACCGGGTGGACGCCCCCTCACGCGTACGCGATCGGCCCCTGCGGGGCTGCCGCCTGGCCCCGGCGTTCTGCCTCCCTGCTGACCCGGAGGCGTCCTGCCGGCCCGGTCACCGGGAACCACGTTCCGTGGGACCCGCACCCGTCACCGGGCACCACGGTCCCTGGCACCCGGCGCCGGTGGCTGTGCCCACCCGTCCCGCCCTGCGGGACGAGCGCCCACAGCCGCGCGGTCAGGTGTTCTGGCTGGTGGGGTGGCGGCGGGATTTCAGGGTCGTCCAGGCGGCCGAGACCGTCCAGATCACCCGGACGGCCGAACGGGGTGCGAGGAGAGCGCGCAGCCGCGCGGCACGGCTCGCGGTCGTCCGGAAGGACTTCCCGACCCGGCGCGCGTCGTCCGCGAGGCCCGCCACCGGCCGGGGATGCGGAGCGTAGAGAACCTGCTCCACGGCCGCGGCCAGCCGGTGCACCGACGCCTCGGCCTTCGGATCCAGGCCCCCGAGCTCGACGATCCGCTCGGCCGCCTTTCTCGGCGTCTGCGACTCCTGCGGCGCGATCCCGTAGTCCCACGCCGTGTCGGTCACCTCCGACCAGGCGCCCAGCGTGTGCGCCGCCACCTCCGCCTCGGAGCGGCCGTGGCCGCCCAGACGGACCTCCCGCATCCGTATCCGCCACAGCATGGGCAGCAGCGGCAGACCCAGCACCAGCAGCCCGGCCAGCGCCAGCCCGACGCTCTTCATCGTGGGCCAGATGTCGTCCTCGCCGCCGACGGCGGCCGCGGGGGACTGGTCCGGGCAGGCCGCCAGCTTCCGGAGCTGCGGTGAGCAGCTCTCGGTCGCCGACGGCTCCGCCGAGGGCGCGGCGGACGTCGAGAACGTCGGCTTCGGGGCCGCGGGCTCGATCTCGCCCGGGGTGTTCGTCTGGGTGTACGACGGCACCGAACCCCGGCTCGGGGTCGGCTCGAAGCGGGTCCAGCCCACGCCCTCGAAGTACAGCTCGGGCCAGGCGTGCGCGTCCCGCAGCCCGACCGCCATCGAACCGTCCGCCTGCGGGGTCCCCGACGTGAAGCCGACCGCGACACGGGCCGGAATCCCGAGGGTGCGCGCCATCGAGGCCATCGCGAAGGAGAAGTGGACGCAGAAGCCCTCCTTCTCCTTCAGGAAGTTCGCGATCGCGGTGGAGCCGCTGCCGGCCTGCACCTGGGTGTTGTAGCGGAAGTCGCCGCTGACCGCGAAGTAGTCCTGGAGCTTGACCGCCTGCTCGTAGTGGTTGGCCGAGCCCGCGGTGACCTTGCGGGCCGTCTTCGCCACGATCGAGGGGAGCGACTCCGGGACCTTGGTGTACTCGCGCTTCATCGCCGGCGAGGCCTCCGGGGCGCTCGCGAGCTGCTGCGCGGTCGGCTCCACCATCAGGCTGGTGACCTCGTACCGCGCGCCACGGGTGTTCTGTCCGTGGTCGCCGACGAGGGTGCGCCCGACGGGTTCGTACCGCCAGCTCCCCTTGATGTCCACCTTGCTGGCCGGATAGGGCATCGGCAGCCAGTCCTGCGCGTACCAGTCGGCCGCCGCGATCTGGGTCCGGATCGTCGCCCGCTTCACCTCGCCGGACAGACCGATCGGCGCCGGGAACGTCTTCGGCACGTCCACGATGTGCCGCTGCGCCGGCTTCCAGGCGGTGCCGTCGAAGTCGTCCAGCGAGACGATCCGCAGATACAGGTTCTGGGTGTCCCCGGTGTTCGTGCGGTACGTCATGACCGTGCGGTCCTCGTCCACGTTCAGGCTGTCGCGGAGCGAGACCAGCGGGTTCACCGCGGCGATCGTGCCGCCGCCCCCGGTGCCGTTGCCGATGCCCCGGCCCGCGCCGTCCAGCAGACCGCCGTCGAGCGAGGGCAGCGCGAGCGGCACGAACAGGGCGACGCCCAGCACGACCGCGCCGATCCGCCGGCCGGTGCGGACGGGTGCGACGGCACCGCTCGCGGACTCCGGACCCGGACCGCGGGCCGCCCCGCCGAAGACCCGGCCCCACTGCGAGAGCCGGTCCCGGCTCTCGGCCAGCAGCAGCATCAGATAGCCGGCGGCCGCGAGCAGGAACCACAGCCAGGCCGCGCCGCCGCCGGACAGGCCCGCGGCGACCGAGTACAGGGCGAGCAGCGGCAGACCGGCGGGCGCGGCGCTGCGGTAGGTCACCGCGAGGGTGTCCACCGCGAGCCCGATCACCAGGACGCCGCCGACCACCATCAGCCGGATCCCGTCCGACAGCGGAGCGGGGATCGAGTATCTGCCGACGTCGTCGGCGCCCGCCTGGAGCAGTGCCGAGAAGTGCTGGAAGGCCTCGGGTCCGGGGACGATCCCGGCGAGGGCCTGCCCCCGGGCGAAGACCAGGGTCAGCAGCATCAGCGTCACCAGCGCCTGCGCCGCCACCGTCAGCGGCCGGGCCAGCGGGACCCGCCGGGTCAGCGCGCCGACACCGGTCTGCACGGCCAGCAGGAACGCCGCCTGGAAGATCCACGTCGCCGGGCTCACCAGCGGCAGCAGCGCGCACGACGTCATCAGTGTGGCCGCCGCCGCGTACAGCGCCAGCCTGGCCCGCCCGCTCACGCGCCACCACCCCCCGCAGTAGTCCCCGTCGCCGCCACGTGGGTGCGCAGGCGGTCCGCCTCGCGCCACAGGTCGGCGACGGACGCCCCCCGCGGCACCGTCACGGCGGTCCAGCCCGCCTCGCGCAGCATGCGCAGCGGGTCCGTTCCCTCGTCCGACGGGCCGGGCACCTCGGTCGGTTCCCTGACCCAGGACTCGCTGTCGAGCAGGAACGCGACGGCCCCGCCGCTGCGCTGGCGCATCTTGCCGAGCACGGTCGCCTGCTCCTCGTCGAGATCGCCGAGGAAGGCGATCAGCAGTCCCTCGTTGCCGCCGCGCAGCACCTCGTAGGCGCGGGAGAGACCCGTGCCGTCCGAGTGGTCGACGACGGCGAGCGTGTCCATCATCATCCCGGCCGCGTCCGCCGACTCCTGGCTCGCGCCCGCGAACCCGTCGGCGCCCTCGCCCGGCACCGAGCTGCCGGTGTCCGTCAGAAGACGCACGGAGAAGCCCCGTTCGAGCATGTGCAGCAGTGTGGAGGCCGCTCCCGAGACGGCCCACTCGAAGGCCGAGTCGGGGCCCGAGCCCTGGAAGGCGACGCCCCGGGTGTCCAGCAGCACGGTGCAGCGCGAACGCTGGGGCTGCTCCTCGCGGCGGACCATCAGCTCGCCGTAGCGGGCGGTCAGCCGCCAGTGCACGCGGCGCAGGTCGTCGCCGTAGCGGTACCCGCGCGGGATGATGTCGTCCTCGCCGGCCAGGGCGAGGGAGCGCTGCCGCCCGTCGCCGTACCCCTTGGCCTCACCGGTCAGCCGCACCGGAGGCAGCGCCTCCACGCGGGGTATGACGGTCAGGGTGTCGTACGCCGAGAAGGAGCGGGTCAGCTCGCACATCCCGAACGGGTCGGTCAGCCGCAGTTGCAGCGGACCGAGCGGATAGCGGCCGCGCAGGTCCGAGCGCACGCGGTAGGACACCTCGCGGCGGCCGCCCGCCTCGACCCGGTCCAGCACGAAGCGGGGCCGCGGACCGAGGACGTAGGGCACCTTGTCCTGGAGCATCAGCAGCCCCGTGGGCAGCCGCGAGACGTTGTCCATGCGCAGATGCACGCGGGCCTCGGAGCCCGCGGGCACCCGCCCGGGGGAGAGCCTGCGGCTGCCCGCGACCCGGTAGCGGGTGCGGTACAGAACGGCCGCGCAGACCAGCGGCAGCACCGCCAGGAGCAGCCCGACCCGCAGCAGATCGCCCTGCCCGAGGACGTACGCGCAGATCGTGGCGGCCACTCCCGCGGCCAGGAACGAGCGGCCGCGCGTGGTGAGACCGGCGAGCGCGGTGCGCAGCCCGCCCTTGTCCTCGGCGGTGTGGCCCGCGCTCGCCTGCGTCATCACAGCCTCCGGGGCGGCTGCTGACCGTACGTGGGCGCCCCCCGGCCCATCGAGAGGCCGGGCTGCTGGGGAGCCGCGGGCACCGGGGTGCGCTGGAGGATCTCCTGGACGACCTGCTCGGACGTGCGGCGGTTCAACTGCGCCTGTGCCGTGGGCAGCAGGCGGTGGGCCAGAACCGCGACGGCCAGGGCCTGCACGTCGTCCGGCAGCGCGTACTCCCGCCCGCTGAGAGCCGCGGACGCCTTCGCCGCGCGCAGCAGGTGCAGCGTGGCGCGTGGTGAGGCGCCGAGTCTGAGGTCGGGGTGGGTGCGCGTGGCCGCCACCAGGTCCACCGCGTAGCGGCGCACCGGGTCGGCGACGTGGACCGTGCGGACCGCGTCGATCAGCTTCACGATGTCGTGCGCGTGGGCGACCGGCTGGAGGTCGTCCAGCGGGCTCACGCCGCCGTGGACGTCCAGCATCTGCAGTTCGGCCTCCGCGCTCGGGTAGCCGATGGAGACACGGGCCATGAAGCGGTCGCGCTGGGCCTCCGGCAGCGGGTAGGTGCCCTCCATCTCGACCGGGTTCTGGGTGGCCACCACCATGAACGGGCTGGGCAGTTCGTAGGTCTGCCCGTCGATGGTGACCTGGCGCTCCTCCATCGACTCCAGGAGCGCGGACTGCGTCTTGGGCGAGGCGCGGTTGATCTCGTCGCCGATCACGATCTGCGCGAAGATCGCCCCCGGTTTGAACTCGAAGTCCCGGCGCTGCTGGTCCCAGATGGACACACCCGTGATGTCCGAGGGCAGCAGGTCGGGCGTGAACTGGATGCGCCGCACCGAACAGTCGATGGAACGCGCCAGCGCCTTGGCGAGCATGGTCTTGCCGACGCCGGGGACATCCTCGATCAGAAGATGGCCCTCGGCCAGCAGCACGGTCAGCGAAAGCCGTACGACCTCAGGCTTGCCTTCGATCACTCCTTCCACCGAACCGCGGACACGCTCCGCAGTGGCGGTCAGATCCGTCAGGCTCGCACGATCGTCATAGGTCGTCACCCGGCCCTCCTAGGCCCGTTCGGGCCGACGCCCTGTGCGGACCGGCCCACCCCGAAACACGGGCACCACGCGCGAAAGGTTCCGCGTGACGCCACACCCGCATTCTTGTTGCCGTTACCGGTTCGTGTCATCCGCCTGTGGACAAGTGGCCGCGATATGTCAGTTCTTACGGCTCTTTGGGCACCGGACGGCCGGGGTTTTTGTGGGGAGAGGGTCCCACGAGCTGCGGAGGGCCGGCGACCGGGGCTCCCGCCGGGGCGGATCAGGCGGGGTCGATCTCCCGCAGCAGACCGGTCGTGACGTCGAAGACGAAGCCGCGCACGTCGTCGGTGTGCACCAGGAAAGGGGAGGTACGCACCCGCTGCATCGACTGCCGTACGTCCTGGTCGACGTCCCGGAAGGCCTCGACCGCCCACGCGGGGCGCTGGCCGACCTCCATCTCCAGGTCGTGCCGGAACTCCTCCGTGAGGGACTCCAGGCCGCAGCCGGTGTGGTGGATGAGGGCCACGCTGCGGGTTCCGAGGGCGCGCTGGCTGATCGTGAGCGAGCGGATCACGTCGTCGGTGACCACGCCGCCCGCGTTGCGGATGGTGTGGCAGTCGCCCAGCTTCAGGCCGAGCGCGGCGTGCAGGTCGAGGCGGGCGTCCATGCACGCGACCACGGCGACCCGCTGCACGGGGCGGGCGTCCATGCCCGGGTCGGTGAAGGCCGCGGCGTATTTCCCGTTCGCGTCCACGAGGCGGTCGGTCACCGAGCGCTCCGCGTCTATGGCGTCTTCGGGTTCGGTGGGAACGGATGCGGAAGTCGTCATGACTGCGACGTTACTGGTCACGCCCGGGCGAGGCCTGTTGTGAGAGGGGACAAAGAATGTCATCGCGGCTTGTTGTGAGGTAATCCACACGGGCGGTGACGGCCTGCCCGTTCGGGTGATTCTTCCTGATCCGCGGCTTCGGTCCGAGCGCCGTCCGCGACGCGCATGCCGGTTGGTTGACCGCGAGACACCGTGGACTAAAGTGACGCGAAGCGGGAGGCGAGGCTCTCCCCGCTGCACTGTTTTCCCCAGGAGACCCGGCGACCTTCCGGAGTCTCCCCGCGTGCGCGGCGCGTACGTACGGCTCGGCCTCCTCCCGCTCCCGGTCGGCCGACGCCCTTCATCCGGCGCCGGCGGCCTCCCCTTCCCGAGCGGGTGGGGACCCGGCGGTGCGTAGGGCCGCGCCGGACCTGAGAGGGCCCGGAATGAAAGGGCGCGAAGCGCTTCCCGACGAGGGTGACAGCGGGCGACCGGAGGGGCGCGGCCGACACGTCCCGGTCATGCTCGACCGGTGCCTGGACATGCTGGCCCCGGCCCTCACCGAGCCGGGAGCCGTGGTCGTCGACTGCACCCTCGGACTCGGCGGTCACAGCGAGGCGCTGCTGACCCGGTTCCCCGGAGTGCGGCTCGTCGCCCTGGACCGTGACAAGGAGGCGCTGCGCCTCTCCGGAGAGCGCCTCGCCCCCTACGGCACCCGCGCCGACCTGGTGCACGCCGTCTACGACGAACTCCCCGACGTGCTCGACCGCCTCGGCACCCCGCGCGTCCAGGGCATCCTGTTCGACCTCGGCGTCTCCTCCATGCAGCTCGACGAGGCCGACCGCGGGTTCGCCTACGCCCAGGACGCCCCGCTCGACATGCGCATGGACCAGACGACCGGCATGAGCGCCGCCGAGGTCCTCAACACCTACCCGCCGGGCGAACTGGTGCGGATCCTGCGGGCGTACGGCGAGGAGAAGCAGGCCAAGAGGATCGTCTCCGCGATCGTGCGCGAGCGCGAGAAGGAGCCCTTCACCAACAGCGCGCGGCTCGTCGAGCTGATCCGGGACGCGCTGCCCCAGGCCGCCAAGCGCACCGGCGGCAACCCCGCCAAGCGCACCTTCCAGGCGCTGCGCATCGAGGTCAACGGCGAACTGAGCGTCCTGGAGCGGGCGATTCCCGCGGCCGTGAAGGCGCTCGCCGTCGGCGGCCGGATCGCCGTCCTGTCGTACCACTCGCTGGAGGACCGGCTGGTCAAGCAGGTGTTCGCGGCCGGAGCCGCCAACACCGCGCCGCCCGGACTGCCCGTCGTCCCCGAGCGCTACCAGCCCCGGCTCAAGCTCCTCACCCGCGGTGCCGAACTTCCCACCGAGGAGGAGGTGGCCGAGAACCGGCGGGCCGCTCCCGCCCGGCTGCGGGGAGCAGAGCGCATCCGCGAGGAATCCGCCGAGTAGGCGCGGGGAGAAGGAGAGGCCGTGAGGCGGACACCCGGACTCGCGCGACGCCCCGGGCCCGTTTCCCGGACCCGCCGGAGGGCGGGCACCGGGCGGCTGGACCCGCGGCGGCCGGCCGGGGCCGGGAACCGAACCGGCGGTGGATTCGTGAGTAGGGGAACCGGACCCATGGAGCGGCCGTGAAGGCGGCAGACCAGAGCCACAGGGAGGGCGCGTGAGCGGCAGACCCGAACTCAGGGGGCGGGCCGCCCGGCTCGCGCGGCTCCTGCCGACCGGGGCCGGACAGGCCGCCCGCACCCCCTTCGTCCTCCTGGTGGTCCTGCTCCTCGGCGGCGGCCTCATCGGGCTCCTGGTGCTGAACTCGGCGCTCAGCGAAGGCGCGTTCCGCCTCGACGACCTCCAGAAGGAGACGAAGAGCCTCACCGACGAGGAACAGGCCCTCCAGCGGGACGTGGACGCCTACTCGGCCCCCGACGCCCTCCAGCGCCGCGCCCGCGAACTCGGCATGGTCCCCGGCGGCGACCCGGCCTTCCTCGGCCCCGACGGCACCGTCAAGGGCGTTCCCGGGGCCGCCGGTTCCGCCGCGCGGGCCCCGATGGTCCCCCCGCCCGAGGTCCTCGCCCCGGCCCGCACCCCGAGCCGGGCCCCGGCGCGGAGCGCGACACCGTCCCCCGGCGCGCGGCAGCCCTCCGCGGCAGCCTCCCCACAGCCCTCCACGACCCCTGGCAGGTGACGGAAGTGTCCGACAGGGAACCGCCGCGCCGCCGCGTGCCCGGCCCCGCCAGGCCCGCACGTCCGGCGGGCCGGAACCGCCCGGGGCCGGGTGCCCGCCCGGGGCGCCGCCCGGCCGCCAACCGCTCCGACGGCCGCGCCGACGGCCCCCGCCTCATCCGGCTCGGCAGCCCGCGCCCCCGTCTGCGCATGGTCAGCCTCGCGCTGACGCTGGTGATGATCGCGTTCGTGGTGCGGCTGCTGCAGGTGCAGGCCGTGGACGCGGGCACCTACGCCGCCAAGGCCGAGCAGAACCGCTACGTCGGGCGCACCCTGGCCGCCGAGCGCGGCGGGATCACCGACCGCGACGGCGTCGAACTGGCGACGAGCGTGGACGCGTACGACATCACCGCGGACCCGACGATGTTCACGCGCGAGGCCACCAAGACGGGGGACGCCCCCGAACAGGCCGCGGCCCTCCTCGGTCCGATCATCGGCCAGGACGTCGACACCGTCGCCAGGAAGCTGCGGACGAAGAACACCCGCTACGTCCTCCTCGCGCACCGCCGCACCCCCCAGGTCTGGCAGCAGATCAAGGACCTCAAGAGCACGCTCGGGACCAAGGCCGAGACGGACCGCAACACGGTCAACGTCCTCGCGGGCGTCCTCGCGGTACCGGCCAGCAAGCGCGTGTACCCGAACGGCGACCTGGCCGCCGGGATACTGGGCTGGGTCAACGCCGACGGCAAGGGCGGCGGCGGTGTCGAGCAGCAGTTGAACAAGGAGCTCACCGGCAAGGACGGCAAGATCCGCTACGCCCAGTCCGGGGGCCGTCAGGTGCCGACCGTGGGCTCCACCGAGACCCCCGCCGTGGCCGGCTCCGACGTCGAGCTCACCATCGACCGGGACATCCAGTGGGCCGCGCAGGACGCCATCACCGAGCAGGTGAAGAAGTCCAAGGCGGACCGCGGCTACGTGATAGTGCAGGACACGAGGACCGGCCAGATCCTCGCCATGGCCAACGCGCCCGGCTTCGACCCGAACGACCTCACCCAGGCCAACGCGGCGGCCATGGGCAACGCGGCCCTCCAGGACGCGTACGAGCCCGGCTCCACCGCCAAGCTGATGTCGATGGCCGCCGTCCTCCAGGAGAACGCGGCGACCCCCGCGACCCATGTCGTCGTACCCAACCGGCTGCACCGCGGCGACCGGCTCTTCCAGGACGACGTCGACCACAAGACCTGGCACCTCACGCTCAACGGCGTGCTCGCCAAGTCCAGCAACATCGGCACCATCCTGGCGACCGGTCAGCTCGGCAAGACCCAGAAACAGGCCAACCAGGTCCTCTACTCGTACCTGCGCAAGTTCGGCATCGGCAGCCACACCGGGCTCGGCTTCCCCGGCGAGACGGCGGGCATCCTCGCGCCCGCCGACAAGTGGTCCACCTCGCAGCAGTACACGATCCCTTTCGGCCAGGGCGTGTCGATCAACGCGATGCAGGCGGCCTCCGTCTACTCGACGATCGCCAACGGCGGCGTCCGCGTCGAGCCGACCCTGGTGCGCGGCACGAAGGGGCCCGACGGCCGCTTCACCCCCGCCGCCGAGCCGAAGAAGACCCGGGTCGTGAGCGAGAAGACGGCGAAGACCCTCGCCCAGATGCTGGAGTCGGTCGTGGACGACGAGCAGGGCACCGGCATCAAGGCACGCATCCCCGGGTACCGGGTCGCGGGCAAGACGGGTACGGCCAACCGCGTGGATCCGGCCACCGGCAAGTACCACGGCTACACCTCCTCCTTCGCCGGATTCGCCCCCGCAGACAAGCCCCGGATCACCGTCTACTGCGCCATCCAGAACGCCACGAAGGGCCTCTACTACGGAGGCCAGATCTGCGGACCCGTCTTCAAGCAGGTGATGGAGTTCGCCCTGAAGACCCTTCAGGTCCCGCCCACCGGCACCCACGCGGCCCGGCTGCCCGTCGAATACACACCGTGACCGCCCCCGACCGCACGCCGTGACCGGCGACCCCGCACAACGGACCAGGAACCACTCGTGACAACGATCACCCCGGACCCCGGGAACCAGCGCTCCCCGCACACCCCGTCCGCGCCCTCGCTTCGCCCCGGCGGGGGTGAGCCCGGTACGCTCACCGCCGTGCCACAAGCTGATCAGTCCCAAACCACCCAGAAGGGCGTCCCTGTGACATATCCGGGGCCGCCGCGTCCGGTTCACGTCTCCGCCACCCCCGTCGCGGAGCTCGCCGATCAGCTGGGTGCCGAGAAGCCGGAGAGCGGCGCCGGGGTCACGGGCATCACCCATGACTCCCGGGCGGTGCGACCCGGCGACGTGTACGCGGCGCTGCCGGGCGCCCGTCTGCACGGCGCCGACTTCGTGACCCAGGCCGCCGGCCTCGGCGCGGTCGCCGTGCTCACCGACCCGACCGGCGCCGACCGCGCCGCGGCCACCGGCCTGCCGGTCCTCGTCGTCGAGGACCCCCGCGGATCGATGGGCGAACTCGCGGCCACCATCTACGGCCACCCGGGACGCGATCTCCTCCAGATCGGCATCACGGGCACCTCGGGCAAGACCACGACGGCCTACCTCGTCGAGGGCGGCCTGCGGACCGTGCGCTCCACCGGCCTGATCGGCACGGTCGAGATGCGCATCGGCGACGAGCGCATCAAGTCCGAGCGCACCACACCCGAGGCCACCGACCTCCAGGCCCTGTTCGCGGTCATGCGCGAGCGCGGGGTCGACTCGGTCGCGATGGAGGTCTCCAGCCACGCGCTGGTCCTCGGCCGCGTCGACGGCTGCGTCTTCGACGTCGCCGTCTTCAACAACCTCAGCCCGGAACACATGGAGTTCCACACGGGCATGGAGGACTACTTCCAGGCCAAGGCCCAGCTCTTCACGGCCAGGCGCAGCCGGCTCGGCGTCGTGAACCTCGACGACGAGTACGGCCGCAGGCTCGCGGGGGAGGCCACCGTCCCCGTCGTCACCTTCTCCGCCGAGGGCCACCCGGACGCCGACTGGCGCGCCGAGGAGGTCGAAGTCGGCCCGATGGACTCGACGTTCACCGCGGTCGGCCCCAAGGGCGAGCGGATCACCGCCCGCTCGCCGCTCGCCGGCCCCTTCAACGTGGCGAACACGCTCGCCGCGATCGTCGCCCTCGCGGCCGCCGGGATCGACCCGCAGACCGCGGCCGACGGAATCGCCGCCGTCCCCGGGGTCCCGGGCCGGCTGGAGCGGGTCGACGAGGGCCAGCCGTACCTCGCCGTCGTCGACTACGCCCACAAGACGGACGCCGTCGAATCCGTCCTGCGCGCCCTGCGCAAGGTCACCGAGGGCCGGCTGCACGTGGTGCTCGGCTGCGGCGGCGACCGTGACAAGACCAAGCGGATGCCGATGGGCGCGGCCGCGGCCCGGCTCGCCGACACCGCCGTCCTCACCTCCGACAACCCCCGCTCCGAGGACCCGCTCGCGATCCTCGCCACGATGCTCGCGGGCGCCGCCGAGGTGCCGGCCCACGAGCGGGGCGAGGTCCAGGTCTTCGAGGACCGGGCCGCCGCCATCGCCGCGGCCGTCGCGCGCGCAAAGCCGGGCGACACCGTGCTGGTCGCGGGCAAGGGCCACGAGCAGGGCCAGGACATCGCCGGGGTGGTGCGTCCCTTCGACGACCGCCAGGTGCTTCGCGAAGCTATCCAGCAGACCCAGGGATGAACTTGTGATCGCCCTCTCTCTCGCCGAGATCGCAGCAGTCGTCGGCGGGCAGACGTACGACATACCGGATCCGGAGCTACAGGTCACCGGACCGGTCGTCAGAGACTCCCGTGAAGTGGAGTCCGGCAGCCTCTTCGTCGCCTTCGTCGGCGAACGCGTGGACGGCCACGACTACGCCCGGGCGGTGATCGAGGCCGGAGCGGCCGCCGTCCTGGCGTCCCGCCCCGTCGGCGTGCCCGCCATCGTCGTCGACGACGTGCAGAGGGCCCTCGGCGCCCTCGCCCGGCACGTCGTCGAACGGCTCGGCGCGACCCTCGTGGCCCTCACCGGCTCCGCGGGCAAGACCAGCACCAAGGACCTGATCGCCCAGGTGCTGCGGAGCAAGGCGCCGACCGTCTTCACCCCCGGCTCCCTCAACAACGAGATCGGACTGCCGCTCACCGCGCTCAGCGCCACCGAGGAGACGAAGTTCCTCGTGCTGGAGATGGGCGCCCGCGGCATCGGCCACATCCGCTACCTGACGGAGCTCACCCCGCCGAAGGTCGGCCTCGTCCTCAACGTCGGCACCGCCCACATCGGCGAGTTCGGCGGCCGCGAACAGATCGCGCAAGCAAAGGGCGAGCTCGTCGAGAGCCTCCCCGAGGACGGCGCCGCGATCCTCAACGCCGACGATCCCCTCGTACGCGCCATGGCATCGCGCACGAAGGCGCGCGTGCTCCTCTTCGGAGAGTCCGGCGAAGCGGACGTACGGGCCGAGAACGTCCGGCTCACGGAGAGCGGACAGCCTTCCTTCAGCCTTCGCACACCCTCCGGGTGCAGTGATGTGACCATGCGCCTGTACGGTGAGCACCACGTGTCGAACGCGCTCGCCGCGGCCGCCGTCGCCCATGAGCTGGGCATGTCCGCAGACGAGATCGCCCGCGCGCTCTCCGAGGCGGGCTCCCTCTCCCGCTGGCGGATGGAGGTCACCGAGCGTCCGGACGGCGTGACGGTCGTCAACGACGCCTACAACGCGAACCCCGAGTCCATGCGGGCCGCCCTGCGCGCGCTCGCGGCGATGGGCAAGGGGCGTCGTACGTGGGCGGTGCTCGGTCAGATGGCCGAGCTCGGGGACGAGGCGCTCGCCGAGCACGACGCGGTCGGACGGCTTGCCGTCCGGCTCAATGTCGGCAAGCTCGTCGCGGTCGGGGGCAGGGAAGCGTCCTGGCTGCAACTGGGCGCATATAACGAGGGTTCGTGGGGTGAGGAGTCGGTGCACGTGTCCGACGCACAGGCGGCTGTCGACCTGTTGCGCAGCGAGCTGCGCCCAGGGGACGTCGTGCTCGTGAAGGCGTCCAGGTCCGTCGGGCTGGAACGGGTGGCGCTCGCGCTGCTCGCCGACGGTACCGAGGGTGAGGTTTCCGCCCGATGATGAAGCAGATCCTGTTCGCGGGAGTCCTCGGTCTGTTCCTGACCCTGGCCGGCACTCCGCTGCTGATCAAGCTGCTGGCCCGCAAGGGCTACGGCCAGTACATCCGCGACGACGGCCCGCGCGAGCACGCCAGCAAGCGCGGTACGCCGACGATGGGTGGTATCGCCTTCATCCTGGCGACGATCGCCGCGTACTTCCTGAGCAAGCTCATCACCGGTTACCCGCCCACCTATTCGGGTCTGCTGGTCCTCGGCCTGATGTTCGGCATGGGCATGGTCGGCTTCCTGGACGACTACATCAAGATCGTCAAGCGTCGTTCGCTCGGTCTGCGGGCCAAGGCGAAGATGGCGGGACAGCTGATCGTCGGCATCTCCTTCGCGGTGCTGGCCCTGATGTTCCCCGACAACCGAGGCAACACCCCGGCTTCCACCAAGCTGTCGTTCATCACCGACTTCGGCTGGAAGATCGGCCCGGTGCTGTTCGTGATCTGGGCGCTGTTCATGATCCTCGCGATGTCGAACGGCGTGAACCTGACCGACGGTCTGGACGGTCTGGCCACCGGCGCCTCCGTCCTCGTCTTCGGCGCCTACACGTTCATCGGCGTCTGGCAGTTCCAGGAGTCGTGCGCCAACGCGACGACCCTGACCAACCCGGGCGCCTGCTACGAGGTGCGCGATCCACTCGACCTGGCCGTGGTGGCCTCCGCCCTGATGGGTGCCTGCCTGGGCTTCCTGTGGTGGAACACGTCGCCCGCCAAGATCTTCATGGGTGACACGGGTTCGCTCGCCCTCGGTGGTGTCCTCACCGGCCTGGCCATCCTCTCCCGCACCGAGCTGCTGGTGGCCATCATGGGCGGCCTGTTCGTCCTCATCACCATGTCGGTGGTCATCCAGGTCGGCTCCTTCAAGCTGACCGGGAAGCGTGTCTTCCGGATGGCTCCGCTCCAGCACCACTTCGAACTCAAGGGCTGGTCCGAAGTCCTTGTGGTGGTCCGATTCTGGATCATCCAGGGCATCTGCGTGATCGTCGGACTCGGCCTCTTCTACGCAGGATGGGCAGCCAAGAAGTGACCAACTGGCAGGGAAAGCACGTCACCGTCGCCGGCCTCGGCGTCTCGGGCATCCCGGCGGCCAAGGTCCTGCACGGCCTCGGCGCCCTCGTCACCGTCGTCAACGACGGCGACGACGAACGGGCCCGTGCACAGGCCGCGGACCTCGAGGCACTCGGCGTCACCGTGCGCCTCGGTGACGGCGCGACCCTGCCCGAGGGCACCGAGCTCATCGTGACCGCGCCCGGCTGGCAGCCGGACAAGCCGCTGTTCACCGCGGCCGCCGCGGCGGGCGTCCCGGTCTGGGGCGACGTCGAACTCGCCTGGCGGCTGCGGGAACTGGACGGCAGGAAGCCGGCTCCCTGGCTCGCGGTCACCGGCACCAACGGCAAGACCACGACCGTCCAGATGCTCGCCTCCATCCTGAAGGCGGCCGGACTGCGCACCGCGGCCGTCGGCAACATCGGCGTCTCGCTCCTCGACGCCGTCCTCGGCGAGGAGGAGTACGACGTCCTCGCGGTCGAACTCTCCAGCTACCAGCTCCACTGGGCGCCCTCGCTGCGCGCCCACTCCGGGGCCGTGCTGAACCTCGCGCCCGACCATCTCGACTGGCACGGCTCCATGGAGGCGTACGCCGCCGACAAGGGCCGTATCTACGAGGGCAATCGCATCGCCTGCGTCTACAACGTGGCCGACAAGGCCACCGAGGACCTGGTGCGCGCCGCGGACGTCGAGGAGGGCTGCCGCGCCGTCGGCTTCACCCTCGGCGCCCCGGGACCCTCCCAACTCGGCGTCGTGGACGGCATCCTGGTCGACCGCGCGTTCGTCGAGGACCGGCAGCGCAACGCCCAGGAGCTGGCGGAGGTCTCCGACGTCACTCCGCCCGCCCCGCACAACGTCGCCAACGCCCTTGCCGCGGCGGCCCTCGCGCGTGCCTTCGGGGTGCCTCCCAAGGCCGTACGGGACGGACTGCGGGCCTTCACCCCGGACGCCCACCGCATCGCGCACGTGGCCGACGTGGACGAGGTCGCCTACGTCGACGACTCCAAGGCCACCAACACGCATGCCGCGGAAGCCTCCTTGGCGGCCTACGAGTCGATCGTGTGGATCGCCGGAGGGCTCGCCAAGGGCGCGACCTTCGACGAACTGGTCGCCCGGTCGGCGAAGCGGCTGAGGGGCGTCGTCCTGATCGGCGCGGACCGCGCGCTGATCCGCGAAGCCCTGGCGCGACACGCCCCCGAGGTACCGGTCGTCGACCTCGACCGGACCGACACTGGGGCGATGCTCGCGGCTGTCCAGGAGGCCAGGAGGCTCGCCGAGCCCGGGGACACGGTCCTGCTGGCCCCGGCCTGCGCGTCCATGGACATGTTCGCCAACTACAACAAGCGCGGTGACGCGTTCGCGGAGGCGGTCCGCGAACTCGGCGCCTGACCCGGCTGCCTGGCCGGGCGAAGCTGGGAGGGACGGACGCGTGACATCGCTGTGGACCGAAGACTCCGATGCCGGTTAGCCGCACCGGCCGCCCTCCCGTGCGGCGGGCCGGCCGGCCCGCCGCCGCCGGGGCGTCCCGCGACAATCCCGTGCGCCGTCTGTACCTGCGGGCCCGCAAGGCCTGGGACCGGCCGCTGACCGCGTACTACCTGATCCTCGGCGGCAGCCTGCTGATCACCGTGCTGGGACTCGTGATGGTCTACTCGGCCTCGCAGATCACGGCGCTTCAGCTCTCGCTGCCCGGGTCGTTCTTCTTCCGCAAGCAGTTCCTGGCCGCCCTGATCGGCGGTGTGCTCCTGTTCGCCGCCTCCCGGATGCCGGTGAAGCTGCACCGGGCGCTGGCCTACCCGATCCTGGCGGGCGCCGTCTTCATGATGGTCCTCGTGCAAGTGCCCGGGATAGGGCTCTCGGTCAACGGCAACCAGAACTGGATCTCGCTGGGCGGCTCGTTCCAGATCCAGCCCAGCGAGTTCGGCAAGCTCGCGCTCGTGCTCTGGGGAGCCGATCTGCTCGCCCGCAAGCAGGACAAGCGGCTGCTGACCCAGTGGAAGCACATGCTGGTGCCGCTCGTGCCCGCCGCCTTCATGCTGCTCGGCCTGATCATGCTCGGCGGGGACATGGGAACCGCGATCATCCTCACGGCCATCCTGTTCGGGCTGCTGTGGCTGGCCGGAGCGCCCACCCGGCTGTTCGTGGGCGTGCTCTCCGTCGCCCTGGCGATCGGCTTCCTGCTCATCAAGACGAGCCCCAACCGCATGTCCAGGCTGGCGTGCATCGGCGCGACCGAGCCGGGGCCGCACGACACCTGCTGGCAGGCCGTGCACGGCATCTACGCCCTCGCCTCCGGCGGGCTCTTCGGTTCCGGCCTCGGTGCCAGCGTGGAGAAATGGGGCCAACTGCCCGAAGCGCACACCGACTTCATCTTCGCCATCACTGGGGAGGAACTGGGCCTCGCGGGGACGCTGTCGGTGCTCGCCCTCTTCGCGGCTCTAGGCTATGCGGGTATCCGCGTGGCCGGACGCACGGAGGACCCCTTCGTGAGGTATGCCGCGGGAGGCGTGACCACCTGGATCACGGCCCAGGCCGTGATCAACATCGGTGCGGTGCTCGGTCTGCTGCCGATCGCCGGTGTCCCGCTCCCGCTGTTCTCCTACGGGGGTTCCGCCCTGCTGCCGACCATGTTCGCCATCGGGCTCTTGATCGCGTTCGCGCGTGACGACCCCGCTGCGCGGGCGGCTCTCGCCATGCGGCAACCCCGCTTTGGCAGAAAGCGGGGTGCGGTGAGAGAGTCCGCAAGGGCCGCGGGGCCCCGGAGATGGAACACGATGCGACGGCGTGCCTCTGCGGCGCGTTCGTCCGGAGAGCGGTGAATTTCGGTGCATGTCGTACTCGCCGGCGGGGGGACCGCCGGCCACATCGAGCCCGCGCTCGCCCTCGCGGACGCCCTGCGCAGGCAGGACCCCACCGTGGGAATCACGGCCCTGGGCACGGAACGGGGCCTGGAGACCCGGCTCGTACCCGAGCGCGGCTACGAACTGGCGCTGATCCCGGCCGTACCGCTGCCGCGCAAGCCCACCCCCGAGCTGATCACCGTCCCCGGGCGGCTGCGCGGCACGATCAAGGCCGTCGAGCAGATCCTGGAGCGGACCAAGGCGGACGCGGTCGTCGGCTTCGGCGGCTACGTGGCCCTGCCCGGCTACCTGGCGGCCAAGCGCCTCGGCGTGCCGATCGTCATCCACGAGGCCAACGCCAGGCCCGGACTCGCCAACAAGATCGGATCGCGGTACGCGGCCCAGGTCGCCGTCTCCACGCCCGACAGCAAGCTCCGCGGATCCCGCTACATCGGCATCCCGCTGCGCCGCACCATCGCCACCCTCGACCGCGCCGCCGTGCGGCCCGAGGCGCGCGCCGCGTTCGGGCTCGACCCGAACCTGCCGACGCTGCTCGTGTCGGGCGGCTCGCAGGGCGCCCGCCGCCTCAACGAGGTGGTCCAGCAGGCGGCTCCGTACCTCCAGCAGGCCGGAATCCAGATCCTGCACGCGGTCGGCCCGAAGAACGAACTGCCGCAGGTGCACCAGATGCCGGGGATGCCCCCGTACATCCCGGTACCGTACGTGGACCGGATGGATCTCGCGTACGCCGCGGCCGACATGATGCTCTGCCGCGCGGGCGCGATGACCGTCGCCGAACTCTCCGCCGTCGGACTGCCCGCCGCCTACGTCCCGCTGCCCATCGGCAACGGCGAACAGCGGCTGAACGCCCAGCCGGTGGTCAAGGCCGGTGGCGGACTGCTGGTCGACGACGCGGAGCTGACCCCGCAGTGGGTGCAGCAGAACGTGCTGCCCGTGCTCGCCGACCCGCACCGGCTGTACGAGATGTCGGTCGCCGCCAGTGAGTTCGGCCGCCGTGACGCCGACGACCTGCTCGTCGGCATGGTGTACGAGGCGATCGCCTCGCGTCACCGCTAGGACCGCATGAGGGAAGGCAGGGAGCGTGGCCGGACCGAGTACCGCCGAGCGCGGTGAACGGCAGAAGCTGGAGTCCGGCCCGCCCCGGCCGCCCCTCGTCGGGCGGCTCCGCCGCCTTCGTAGGCTCATCATCCTTTTGCTCGCCGTGGTGTTGGCCGGAGCCGCCGCGGTGTGGATCCTCTACGGCTCCTCCTGGCTGCGCACGGAACGCGTGACCGTCTCCGGGACGCGGGTGCTGACCCCCGCCCAGGTGCGCGAAGCGGCCGGCGTGCCGGTCGGATCGCCGCTGGTCTCCGTCGACACGGACGCCATCGAGGCGCGGCTGCTCAGGGAACTGCCCCGGATCGACTCGGTCGAGGTCGACCGGTCCTGGCCGCACGGAATCGGTCTGACGGTGACCGAACGAACTCCCGTCCTCATCGTCCGAAAAGGCGCGAAGTTCGTCGAAGTGGACGCCAAGGGTGTCCGGTTCGCCACCGTTTCACAGGCCCCGAAGGGCGTGCCCGTCCTGGAGCTGGCGGTCTCGAACGGCGCCGCGGCGCGGCGCTTCCCCGCCGGCCGGCTCGTGCGCGAGGCGGTGCGGATCGCCGGGGACATCCCGGACCGGGTCGCCCGTGACACCCGTACCGTCAAGGTCCGTTCCTACGACGCCGTCTCGCTGGAGTTGACGGGCGGCAGGACCGTCGCGTGGGGCAGCGCGGAGAAGGGCCGGGCGAAGGCCAGGACGCTCCTTGCTCTCATGAAAGCCGATTCCGGGGCCCGGCACTTCGACGTAAGTGCCCCCACCGCCCCCGCATCGTCGAGCAGTTGACCCGCATCGGTGCAGGCCAGCACCCTGGTTGGGCAGTGCCAGGCCTGATCACATAGGGTGAAAAGAAAAACGGGAGGTTCGGCGTGTTCGTTGAACGCGCGCCACTTGTCGACTTAGTGTCCTGTTCGGAAGAGTCCAAGGAACAGACACACTGGTAACCCTAAACTTCAGCGTTAGGGTTCGGGTCGGCGTTCGGACCGTCCCATTCGGCATCAGTCGTCGGATCGCGAGCACGCGAGGCGACGACACGTAACTCGAGGCGAGAGGCCTTCGACGTGGCAGCACCGCAGAACTACCTCGCAGTCATCAAAGTCATCGGTGTCGGCGGCGGTGGTGTCAATGCCATCAACCGGATGATCGAGGTCGGTCTCAAGGGCGTCGAGTTCATCGCCATCAACACCGACGCGCAGGCGCTGTTGATGAGCGACGCCGACGTCAAGCTCGACGTCGGCCGGGAACTCACCCGCGGCCTCGGGGCCGGAGCCAACCCGGCAGTCGGCCGCAAGGCCGCCGAGGATCACCGCGAGGAGATCGAGGAGGTCCTCAAGGGGGCCGACATGGTCTTCGTGACGGCCGGCGAGGGCGGCGGCACCGGCACCGGCGGCGCGCCCGTCGTGGCCAACATCGCCCGCTCGCTGGGCGCCCTCACCATCGGCGTGGTCACCCGCCCGTTCACCTTCGAGGGCCGGCGCCGCGCCAACCAGGCCGAGGACGGCATCGCGGAACTCCGCGAAGAGGTCGACACCCTCATCGTCATCCCGAACGACCGGCTGCTGTCCATCTCGGACCGCCAGGTCTCGGTCCTCGACGCCTTCAAGTCGGCGGACCAGGTCCTGCTCTCCGGCGTCCAGGGCATCACCGACCTCATCACCACGCCCGGTCTGATCAACCTCGACTTCGCCGACGTCAAGTCCGTCATGTCCGAGGCCGGTTCGGCGCTCATGGGCATCGGCTCCGCCCGCGGCGACGACCGTGCGGTGGCGGCGGCCGAGATGGCCATCTCCTCGCCCCTGCTGGAAGCCTCCATCGACGGCGCCCGCGGCGTCCTGCTGTCCATCTCCGGCGGCTCCGACCTCGGCCTGTTCGAGATCAACGAGGCGGCCCGGCTCGTCAGCGAGGCGGCGCACCCCGAGGCCAACATCATCTTCGGCGCGGTGATCGACGACGCCCTCGGCGACGAGGTGCGGGTCACCGTCATCGCCGCCGGCTTCGACGGCGGTCAGCCCCCGGCCAAGCGCGAGAACGTCCTCGGCTCGGCTTCGGCCCGGCGCGAGGACCCCGCCCCGTCGCGTCCGGCCGAGAGCCGCCCGTCCTTCGGGACGCTCGGCAGCGTCACGCCCAAGGAGCCGGCTCCCGAGCCCGCCCCGGAGCCGGTCAGCGAGCTGCCGGTGTCCCCGCCGGTCCCGCCGTCCCGCTCCTACTCGGACAGCGCGGCCGAGGAACTGGACGTGCCGGACTTCCTGAAGTGATAGGACAGCGCTCCGCCGCGAGCACCGTGAGCGGCGCCCACTTCGCCTTCACCGACAGGTGGGGCGGGGTGAGCGCCGTTCCGTACGAGGAGCTCAACCTCGGCGGGGCGGTCGGCGACGACCCCGGCGCCGTACGCGCCAACCGGGAACTGGCCGCGAAGGCGCTCGGGCTCGACCCGGCCCGGGTCGTCTGGATGAACCAGGTGCACGGGCCCGACGTGGCGGTCGTCGAGGAGCCCTGGGGCGCCTCGGAGATCCCCGCCGTCGACGCGCTCGTCACGGCGCGGCGGGGGCTGGCGCTCGCCGTCCTCACCGCCGACTGCACGCCCGTCCTGCTGGCCGACCCCGTCGCCGGGGTGGCCGCCGCGGCGCACGCGGGACGGCCCGGCATGGTCGCCGGCGTGGTTCCCGCGGCCGTACGGGCCATGGTGGAACTGGGCGCCGACCCGGCCAGGATCGTCGCCCGCACCGGACCCGCCGTCTGCGGGCGGTGCTACGAGGTGCCGGAGGCGATGCGCGCCGAGGTCGCCGCCGTGGAACCCGCGGCGTACGCCGAGACGAGCTGGGGAACGCCCGCGGTCGACGTGACCGCCGGGGTGCACGCGCAGCTCGAACGGCTCGGAGTGCGCGACCGGGAGCAGTCGCCGGTGTGCACGATCGAATCGGGGGACCACTTCTCGTACCGACGGGACCGAACGACCGGGCGGCTCGCCGGTTACGTCTGGTTGGACTGATGGGGCATGACGGACCGTAAGGCTCAACTCGCCGCGAATCTGGCGAAAGTGGAAGAGCGCATCACGGAGGCGTGCACGGCCGCCGGGCGCAAGCGTGAAGAGGTGACCCTGATCGTGGTCACCAAGACCTATCCCGCGAGCGATGTGCGGATCCTGTCCGAACTCGGTGTGCGTCACGTGGCCGAGAACCGGGACCAGGACGCCGCGCCCAAAAGCGCGGAGTGCTCGGATCTGCCGCTGTCGTGGCATTTTGTCGGTCAATTGCAGACCAACAAGGTGCGTTCTGTGGTCGGTTACGCGGATTTCGTGCAGTCCGTCGACCGGTCCCGGCTCGTCACCGCTCTCTCGAAGGAAGCGGTACGGGCGGAACGCGAACTGGGGTGCCTCATCCAGGTCGCCCTGGACGCGCAGGAGAGCGGACGGGGCGAGCGCGGCGGCGTGGGGGTCGGCGGGGTCGAGGAGTTGGCCGGACTCGTCGCGGACTCCCCGGGACTGCGGCTCGACGGACTGATGACAGTGGCTCCGCTCACCGGCGCGTACGCGGGGCGCCAACAACAGGCGTTCGAGCGGCTGATGGATTTGTCGACTGCCGTGCGCCGGGACCATCCGGCTGCGAACATGGTCTCGGCAGGGATGAGCTCGGATCTCGAACAGGCTGTGGCGGCCGGAGCGACACATGTACGCGTCGGTACTGCGGTACTCGGAGTCCGACCCGGCCTCCGGTAACGTCGCCAAGAAGTCGGACCACAGCAGAAAATATGGTCATTACCGCCAAATGCGGGCATAACGACCTCGTGGATCGCGGGCACTTGGCAGTTCGTCAGCCGATCCACCACAGAGCGGAGGACTCAGAGCATGGCCGGCGCGATGCGCAAGATGGCGGTCTACCTCGGCCTCGTGGAGGACGATGGGTACGACGGCAGAGGATTCGACCCCGACGACGACTTCGAGCCCGAGCTCGACCCTGAGCCCGAGCGTGACCGGCGGCGGCACGAACCGCCGCACCAGTCACACCAGGTGCACGCGTCCCAAAGGGACGAATCGGTACGAGTGGTACAGCCCTCGGCGCCCCGCGACCCGGTGCCGCATTCCGCGTCGCTCGCCGCGGAGTCCGGGCGTCCGGCGCGCATCGCCCCCGTGGCGTCCATCACACAAGAACGTCAGAGCTTGGAGAAGAACGCCCCGGTGATCATGCCCAAGGTCGTGTCGGAACGAGAGCCGTACCGGATCACCACGCTGCACCCCCGGACGTACAACGAGGCCCGTACCATCGGGGAACACTTCCGTGAGGGCACCCCGGTGATCATGAACCTGACCGAGATGGACGACACCGACGCGAAGCGACTTGTCGACTTCGCGGCCGGTTTGGTGTTCGGTCTCCACGGCAGCATCGAGCGGGTGACGCAGAAGGTGTTCCTGTTGTCGCCTGCTAACGTCGATGTCACGGCGGAGGACAAGGCCCGCATCGCAGAGGGCGGGTTCTTCAACCAGAGCTGAGACGCAGGACCGGAACACCGTAGGGAAAACAGGGGAGAGGGAAGCACGGATCATGAGCGTGGTCGGGCAGGTCTTCTACATCGCGCTGATGTGCTTCCTCATCGTGCTGATTTTCCGGTTGGTCATGGACTACGTCTTCCAGTTCGCCCGCTCATGGCAACCCGGCAAGGCGATGGTGGTCGTTCTGGAGGCCACCTACACTGTCACCGATCCACCGCTCAAGCTTCTGCGGCGGTTCATTCCGCCGCTGCGTCTCGGGGGCGTGGCGCTTGACCTGTCCTTCTTCGTGCTGATGATCATCGTCTTCATCTTGATCAGACTTACGCAGAACTTGATGTGAGCGATGTGAACGATACGGTCTTGCCGAATGCCGACGACTACGTTGAGGTGAAGAGATGCCGTTGACCCCCGAGGACGTGCGGAACAAGCAGTTCACGACCGTCCGCCTCCGAGAAGGCTATGACGAGGACGAGGTCGATGCCTTCCTCGACGAGGTCGAAGCCGAACTGACTCGCCTGCTCCGCGAGAACGAGGACCTGCGCGCCAAGCTGGCCGCCGCCACGCGCGCGGCCGCGCAGAACCAGCAGCAGCAGGGTATGCGCAAACCGCCGGAGCAGCAGGACCAGCAGGGCCCGCCGCAGGGTATGCGTGGGCCCGGCGCTCCTGTGCCCGCCGGGATATCGGGTCCGCCGCAGGGAATGGGCGGCCCCATGGGCGGTCCGCCTCAGCTCCCGAGCGGTGCTCCCGCGCTGCCCGCCGGCCCCAGCGGCCAGGGCGGCCCGCAGAGCCAGGGCCCCATGGGTCAGGGTCCGATGGGCCAGGGCCCCATGGGTCAGGGTCCGATGGGCCAGGGCCCGATGGGCCAGGGTCCCGGTCAGATGCAGCAGATGGGCGGCCCCATGGGCCAGGGCCCCATGGGTCAGGGTCCGATGGGCCAGGGCCCCATGGGTCAGGGTCCCGGTCAGATGCAGCAGATGGGTGGCCCCATGGGCGGTCCCATGGGTGGCCCGATGGGCGGTCCCATGGGCGGTCCGATGGGTGGCCCCATGGGCGGCCCCGGTCAGCAGATGCAGCAGCAGGGCCCCGGTGGCGACAGCGCCGCGCGTGTCCTCTCGCTCGCTCAGCAGACCGCCGACCAGGCGATCGCCGAGGCGCGCTCCGAGGCCAACAAGATCGTCGGTGAGGCCCGCAGCCGCGCCGAGGGTCTGGAGCGGGACGCCCGTGCCAAGGCCGACGCCCTGGAGCGGGACGCGCAGGAGAAGCACCGCGTCGCGATGGGCTCCCTGGAGTCCGCCCGCGCCACGCTGGAGCGCAAGGTCGAGGACCTGCGTGGCTTCGAGCGCGAGTACCGCACGCGTCTGAAGTCCTACCTGGAGTCGCAGCTCCGCCAGCTCGAGACGCAGGCGGACGACTCGCTCGCCCCGCCGCGCACGCCGGCCGCCGCGTCCCTGCCGGCGTCCTCCGCGCCGTCGATGGCTCCCGCGGGTGCCGGTGCGCCGTCCTACGGCGGCAACCAGGGCATGGGTGGACCGTCGCAGGGCGGACCGTCCTACGGCGGGCAGCAGCAGATGTCGCCCGCGATGACCCAGCCGATGGCTCCGGTGCGGCCCCAGGGCCCGTCGCCGATGCAGCAGGCGCCCTCGCCGATGCGCGGGTTCCTCATCGACGAGGACGACAACTGACGGCGGCTCGCACGCCATAGGCGTCGGCAGCATTCAGGGCGGGGCCCCCGGAGAGATCCGGGGGCCCCGCCCTTTTGCGTACCCGCGAACGGGCTGTACGGGGCCCAGGAGCCACCGGCGGGGCCGAGTGGACCTTCTCGTGCCCCGCGGTCCCCGAACGCCCCGTACGAACCCCCGGTGACGCCACCAGCGGAATCCTCCCCCCCCTCGGCCCCAGGGACGGGAAC
>NZ_JBHTZF010000002.1:234154-818622 GCF_042790435.1 Streptomyces sp. NPDC056738 | reverse complement strand
GGGCCTCGGCGTGGCGGGTGGCCCCGGGGGCGGGGGGGCCCCGCGGCGGCCCGCCCCCCCCCACCCCTCCGCCGTTTCCGGCGAGTGCCCTGTCAGCCGTGCGAGACGTTCAGACCGTAGAAGGCGACCCGCGCCCCCTTCGTGGTGCTCTGCGAGGACGACTGGTTGTACGAGCCGGCCTTGAAGTACTGCTTGTACGGGAAGAACGACGACGGGATCGCGTAGTGCGTGGTGCTGCCGTTGACGGTGAGGTCGATGGTGTTCCCGCCGGAGACGGCGATCGTGTAGGTCCAGGTCTTGCCGACCGCCACGTGCCCCACCGTGTGGGTCGTCTGCCCGCCGGACGGCGCGTTCTCGGTACCGACGACGATGTCGCCGCTCGCGCGGTAGTACAGCTCCACGAGGGGCTTGGTGGACGATCCGCCGGAGCCGAGGTGGATCTGCCCGACGCACACGTTGGAGGTGACCGACACCACCCGCAGCGTCGCGCTCAGCCGGTGGCTGCCGCTCAGCGACCAGTCCGCCGCGCCGCCGCCGCGGTTCATCTCCCGCAGTTCGGAGCGGGCGTAGGAGGAGTTGGGCGTCGTGACGCCCTTCTCGGGCGCCCAGAACGTCATGGCGCCGTCACGGGTGTCGGTGTAGAAGTACGCGTCCTGGAAGCCGTTCGCCCCCTGCAACCGGGCGGAGGAGATGGTGGTGGGCGAGCCCGGCGAGCCCACGGGCTCCTGGAGCTGCCAGACCGACAGGTCGAAGTTGCCGCCGGGCGCGACGTTCGGGTCGGCGGCACCGGCGCTGGAGGTGCCCAGAACGGTGGCCGCGACGACGAGGCCCGCGACCGCGGACGCCGTCAGGAGCCGAGGAGGGGCGGCACGTCCGGTACGGACAGCAAGAGTTCGGGTACGTGGTCGCTTGTTCATCATGACGGTCACGGCCTTTCGTCTGGTCGGGTGGAGCAGACGGTGGGGGGAGCCGAGGTTCACATGGGTGAACGTTGAGTTCACCTGTGAACTTCGCGTGTGCCGTGACGCTAAAGGTCTGCACCAGCTCCGTCAAGAGGTCGCGCGCCCACCGCAGTTGAGCGCGGCCAAGACGTACGGGCGGCGGCGCCGCGCGAGGGCCTGCGACCCGTTAGCCCGAGCAGGAAGCCGGCCGGAATGGTGATCAGCCCCGGTGTCTGGAGCGGGAACCAGCGGACGTCATGACCGGGGAAGACCGCGAACGGCGTGCCCGACACCGCCGGCGACCCCGCGAGCAGCAGCACGACGAGCGGAAGGGTCCCGTAGACGGTCCGGCGCACCCCGGTCGCGGAGTGGCCCGGCAGGAAGAGCGCGTACAGCAGCACCGGGGCGAGCACCGAGGCCGCGACGGTGAACGACAAGGAGATCAGCGTCAGTCTGCCGCGGTCCCCGAGGAACGCCGACACGACGACGGCGACCGCGCCGACCAGCACGATCCCCAACCGCGCCCTGCGGATCTCCCCGGCGGCCGAACGGCCCCCGTGCGCGGGCCGGCCTCCGAAGTCACGGGCCAGACTGGAGGCGGCCGCCAGCGTAATGCCCGCGACGGCCGCGAGGGTGGTGGCGAAAACGGCGCAGGCGACCGTCGCGAACAGCATGCTGTGCCGGGGACCCCCGGCGACCGGGTCGAGCGCGCCGGTCACCATGAGCAGAGCGGTCGCTCCCCCGGGGTCGGCGGCCCGCACCGGACCCCGGCCCAGCAGGGCGCACGCGCCCAGCCCGGCCACCACAACCCCGGCACACACCACCGCGACCGGGCCGACCGCCCAGGCGACGGCACGCCGCGCCGTGCGGGCGTCCGCGACCGGATGGAGCCTCATGGTGATGTGCGGCAGACAGGCGGCACCGATCAGGAGCGTGGCCTCGAACCCGATCAGGTCGAGGCGCCCGGCGAGGGAGCGGCCGAAGTGGAGCCCGGGCCGCGCGTAGTCGGCGCCCGCTCCCGAGTGATCCCGGGCGGCGCCGAAGAGTGCCGGTGGTGACCATCCGTACCGGGCAAGGACGATCCCGGCCAGAAGCAGCAGGGCGGTGAGCACGACACCGACCTTCAGAATCTGTACGTACCCGACTCCGCGCATCCCGCCGAACGCGGCGTAGCAGACCATCAGGATGCCTCCGGCGACGGTGCACCCGGTGAGCGCGCCGTCCGGGAGCCCGAACATCGCCGCCATGATGCGTCCGGCGGTGGAGAGCTGCACCAGGAGCAGCGGGGTCAGCACGACGAGCGAGGCAATGCCGAGGGCGCGGCGCACGGACGGGTCTCCCAGCCGGTCGGCGAGGAAGTCCCCGAGGGTGAACACCCCTTTCCTGCGCAGGGGTTCACCCAGGAACCGCATCATCAGAAAGAGCGAGACGACGGTGGCGCAGGCGAACAGGATGCCGTCCGCCCCGTCGAGGGCGACCGCGCCGGTGGTGCTGAGCAGGGTGGCCGCGGAGATGTAGTCACCCGCGACAGCCAGCCCGCCCCCGACGGGTCCGAAGGCCGCGCCGCCGCCCGCGTAGAAGTGCTCGGGGTCGTCCAGATCGGCCGCCGCCAGACCGCACAGCAGCAGCGACACGGCGACGAAGCCGAGGAAGACCATGACGGCGAGCGACTCCCCGTCGCCCACGCCGCTCACCGGCACCCCTCGAACAGCGCCGACACGCACGGGCATGCCCGTACGCCCGGGACCGGAGATGACAGAGGGACGGGAAGAACGGGATGTGGGCGAGCTGCGGGAGACATGCCCGGCATGGCATCAGCCGCGCCGGAGCGCGTACAGAGGGCCGCGCGTACGGGTGGCGGCCGCACAGCGATCACGAGGCGGGACTGTGCGGAGGCACACCGCGTTGATCCATTGGGATGATTCACGGGCGCGGCGGGGTGAACTACGGGACGGTATCCGCCGCTCGGCCGACTCCCGGCCCCTCGCGGTCACTAGCGTGGCTCCCTGTGTCGATGAGCTATGCCTTTGTGAACCTGAAACCCGGAGTGGGCAAGACGACGAGCGCGGTGTGGCTGGCTCACGCGCTGCACGAGTCGGGCTGCTCACCCCTCCTGGTGGACTCCGACCCCGCGTCCTCGGCGCTGCGGTGGAGCGAACTGGCGGGAGGCTTCCCCTTCCCCGTGGTCTCCCTCCCGGTGGGCGACGTGCACCGGCGCGTCAACGACTTCATCGGCAACCGGGAAGCCGTGGTGTTCGACGCCCCGCAGATGGAGGATCACGCCCACATCGCCCGGAGCGTCATGCGGTACGCGAGCGAGTGGATCGTGCCGGTGACCCCCTCCCCCATCGAGCTGGACCGCATGGCGCCGATCGGCCGCGAGATGGGCGACGTCCAGTCCCTGCGGCCCCGGCCGGCCCGTTCCGCCGTCCTGCTGAACCGTACGAACCGTCCGGACGCCACCCGCACCGGTCCGGACGCCGACGCCCGCGAAGCCCTCAGTGAGCGCGGCTTCGACGTGCTGTCCACCCACATTCCCCGACTCGACCTGTATTCCCAGTCGTTCGGCAGCCCCGTCACGGTCAAGGGGTCGGCGTACATGGATCTCGCGGACGAGCTGATCAAGCGTCAGGACACGATTTGAATCCTCCCCCCTCCTATCGAGAGGGGATTCCTGGCTCACGTCGGCTGCGGACCGGCGGCCCGACAGCTCTTACACGATCGGCACCAGCCGGGTTGAGACCAGCCCGGACAAGCATCACGCGGGCGGAGTTCTTGTCCCTGGGGGACGCATCTCCGCACGTGGTGCAGACGTAGGTTCGTTCCGAGAGAGGTAGCGCGTGCTTGGTTCTCGCTCCGCACTGCGCGCAGTCCATGGTGGTGTGCGCGGGATTGACGAGGTACAGCTCACGACCGTGTTTGCGGGCCATGTGGATCAGCGCCTGCTTCGTCGCGCCGATCGCCGCATCTGCTGCCTTGCGGGCCATCGTGGACTTGGCGAGGAACTTCGGCCGAAAGTCCTCGACAGCGAGGCGGTCGTGGTCACGGACAACCTTCTTCGCCCATTTACGGGCAGCGTCTTCGCGCTGCCGGGCAACCTTTTTGTGGAGCTTCGCCGTTTGCCGCTTCGCCCGACTGTGGCCCTTCGACGCGGGCTGGCCGTGTGTGGGTTTCCGGCGGGCCATCTGACGCTGGTAACGCGCCAAGCGCTGCGCGGCGTTCCTGCCGTGCCGGGCGTGAGGCAAGTCATGTTCGTTCGAAGTGGTGGTCGCAGTCTCGGTCACGCCCCAGTCGATGCCGATGTCCAGTCCGGTAGACGGCAACAACTCGATGCCGATTGTCACGACGAACGTGGCGTACCAATGTCCGAGGTTGTCGCGATGGACGCGCACGGAGGACGGGGTACTCGGCAGAGCGCGCGACCAGACCAGAACCAGGACGATCCCGCCCGCGAGGTGCAGCCGTCCGTCTTTCAGACGGAAGCCGCGCTGTGTGTAGTTCAGCGACGGGTTGGCGGCGTGCTTCTTCTTGTACCTCGGCAGCCCGGCACGCCTGTGCTGCGGCAGCCCGTCCTTGATGTCCTTCAAAGCCTTGGCGCGGGACTTTCCGTAGTCACGTATCGCCTGCTGCTGAGGCACCGAACTGCCCTCGCGCAGCCACGCGTTCGCCGAGCGAGCCTCGGTCAGCATCTTGTCCAGACGCGCCGGGCCACACTTCTCGTTTTCGATGTAGGCCTTCTTGGAGCGGGCGCAGCACTCGTTCCAGACCCACCGGCACCTCGCCCACTCCGCCTCCAGTGCGCCGCGGGCGGTCGACGACACACGCAGACGATAGGTGTACCGGGCGCACCCAACGCCTTTCGTCTGTCCTGCCGTCGGCTCCATGACGTCGAATCTAGAATAACGCTGCGTCATCAGGCAAACACAGGAGCAGGGTGGGCGACGAGACTCATCGCCGGTCAACCGGCAGAGGACGCATCGTTCTGATGGCACTCTCGCGCACCCTGCTCTGCTCCACAGGATCCAAGTCTTCTCCCATCAGGCGAGAGAAATACCCCACCCCGACCCCGTTGCCGGGCATCCTCCGAGGAATCAGATGAACCAGCGCAAGGACACCTACCGGGCCGCTCTGCAACGGGAGCCGGACGCCGCCGCGCCCCGTCACGCCAAGGTCGCACGGCTGGACACGCGATACGTCCGGGTGACGATCGAGCTGGACCCGGCGCTGCCCGACGAGCTGGCACGCTGGGTGGGACCGCCCGTGTCCGCGCTCCTGCGCGTCGGCGCCGCCGCGCTGCGTCCGCTGACGGGCACGCCCTAGGCCCGACAGCCGGGCCCGGTGCCGTGGCGGAGGTCAGCTCTCCATCGGGTGGCCGCCGTCGCCCTCGACGACGACCCGGTCCACGCCCGGCTCCTCGCCCCTCTCGACCATCGTCAGGTCGATCCGGCCGTCACCCGTGGTGTCGAACTGGTAGAGATCGGCCTTGCCGTCTCCCGTGGTGTCGGTCATCCAGACGTCGGTCTTCCCGTCACCGTTGGTGTCGGCGCTGAGCACGACGTGATGCTCGTCGCCCTGGGTCTCGATCGTTTCTTCCGTACCGTCATTCGTCTCCATGACGGCCGGTTGCCCCGGTCGACCCGGGCAAAACAATGACCCGCTCGGCCTGCGGCGGGAGTGGCCTCACCTGTAAGGCAGGATGGACGTCATGACCGAGATCCGCACCCCCCGCCTCCTCCTCCGCCGCTGGTACGACGACGACCTCGCCCCCATGGCGGACATCAACGCGGACCCCGCGGTCATGCGCTGGATCGGCGACGGTTCGGTCCGCGACCTGGACGCCACCGCCGAGGAGATGGAGCGGTGGGAGGACGAATGGGACGACGAGGGCTTCGGCATCTTCGCCGTCGAGCTGCTGGCCTCGGGCGAACTGGCCGGGATCGCGGGGCTGTCGGTGCCCGAGTTCCTGCCCGAGGTCCTGCCCGCCGTGGCGATCAGCTACCGGTTCGGCACCTCGTTCTGGGGCCAGGGCTACGCGTCCGAAGCCGCCCACGCCACCCTGGAGTTCGCCCTCCAGGACCGTGGTCTCGACCGGGTGATCAGCATCAACCACGTGAGCAATCAGGCCTCGTTGGACATCGTCCACAAGCTCGGCATGAAGCCGGAGCGGGAGACCGTCCACCCGGAGTTCGGTTACCCGCTGACCGTCCACGCCATCGATCTCACCGAATTCCAGGCATGATCATCCCGATCGAGGCGTGATGCCCGCTGGCGGCGCTTGAGGGCGGCTCGTGGTGTTTGAGGGCTGCTCGTGGTGCTTGGGGCCTGCTCGCGGCGGGTGAGGGCGGGTCGCGGCGCGGGAGGGCTGGTCGTGGGATGTGAGGGCCGGTCGCGGCGCGTGACCTGCTCCGGCGGGGCTCAGCCGGACTCCGGTGATGTGGGCGTGCCGTCCGGCCCCAGGGGTCGGCCGGGCGGGGTACGGCGGAAGGTCTCGGCGATCGCGGTGTTCGCGACCACGACGACCGCCATGACCACGGCTCCCAGGGGATGCCCCACTCCGTACACCGCGGCCGCGCCGCCTCCCAGTACCACCGCTTTGACGAGGAGAACGACGGGCAGCCCGGGCCTCAGTCGTGCCTTCGGCGCGGCGAACAGCGCCCAGAGCACGACGGCCGTCAGGGGCGCCCCGAGGCCGAGCAGGATGTGGAGCGACCGGCTGTCGCCGACGGTGAATCCCCACCAGCTCAGACAGGCGAGCGCGGCGAGCTCCACCAAGAACGCCAGGACTTCGTTGGCCGCGACCCACGGCCGCTCGGCGTACAGGTTTGTGCCGGGGTCCGTGGTCATGAAGTCCTCTCGGTGTGCGCGGGCGGCCGGCATGGCGCGCACGCGGCGCAGATGGGCGGCCGGTGTGGCGTGCACGCGGGAACACTACTGCCCCGCGCGGCAGTTGACTCAGGAGTCATGGTCGCCGCGCGGTCCCTCCGGGGCTCCGGCGCCCCCGTTTCGTCCGGACGAGGAAGAGCGGTGATCACAGGATGAAGGCGGTCCGGTTCCACGAGTACGGCGGGATCGACGTGCTGCGGGTGGAGGAGGTGGAGCGTCCGAAGCCCGGCCCCGGGGAGGTGCTCGTCGAGGTCCGCGCGGCCGGGATCCAGCCCGGAGAGGCGATGATCCGCGAGGGGGCGCGGCACGGACGCTGGCCGGCGGCTTTCCCCTCCGGGCAGGGCAGCGATCTGGCCGGTGTCGTGGTGGAGGCCGGTCCTCAGGTGCGCGGCTTCGCGGTGGGTGACGAGGTCCTGGGCTTCACGCACGGCAGGGCGAGCCACGCGGAGTTCGTCGTGGTGGAGGACGTGAAGCTGGTCTCGCGTCCGAAGGGGCTGTCCTGGGAGGTGGCCGGCTCGTTGTACGTGGCCGGCACGACCGCGTACGCCTCCGTGTTCGCGGTGGACCCCGGACCGGCCGACACCGTCGTGGTCTCCGGTGCGGCCGGCGGCGTCGGATCTCTCGCCGTGCAGCTCGCGCGGCTGCGCGGTGCCACGGTGATCGGGCTGGCGAGTGAGCGGAACCACGCCTGGCTGAAGGAGCGGGGGGTCGTTCCGGTCCGCTACGGCGAGGGCGCGGCCGAACGGATCCGGCAGGCCTCGGGCGGGACGGTGGACGCGTTCATCGACACGTTCGGCGACGGCTACGTCGATCTGGCCGTGGAGTTGGGCGTGCGGCCCGAGCGGATCAACACGATCCGCGACTGGGAGGCGGCGGCACGGGTCGGCGCGCACACGTACGGCGAGGGCGCGGCGGCCAGCGCGGTCGTGGTCGGTGAACTGGCCCGGCTCGCGGCGCGCGGAGAGCTGGAGGTGCCGATCGCCCGCACGTACCCGCTGGAACGGGTCCGGGAGGCGTTCCGCGAGCTGGAGCTGCGGCAGACCCACGGGAAGATCGTGCTCCTGCCCTGAGACCACGTCTCTCGGACCCGTCTCTCGGTCGGACCCGCCCAGCGCGTTCGCCGTCAGTCGGCGGGCTTCTCCCAGACCGAGACGTGCTTTCGGCTCTCACTCGTGAAGGGTTCCCGTGTCCAGTCGTCCCATCGCTCGCGCAGTCGCAGGCCGGCGAGCTGCGCCATCAGGTCGAGTTCGGACGGCCACACGTACCTGAAGGGGATCGACCGGTACTCGCCGCGGCCGTCGACGACCTCGACGTAGTTCGAACTCGTCGCCTGGGTGGCGACGTCGTAGATGTCGAACGCCCACCGTGTGGGGCTCACGTGGAAGGGCACGACGTTCTGCCCCGCCGGGAGTCTGCGCAGTTCGGGGATGATCACCTCGACGACAAAGGAGCCTCCGGGCTCCAGGTGGGCCGCCACGTTGCGGAAGCACGCCACCTGCTCCTCCTGCGTCGTGAGATTCATGATCGTGTTGAAGACCAGATAGGCGACGGAGAAGGTCCCGTCCACCTTCGTCGTGGCGAAGTCACCGATCGTGACGTCGATCGCGTCACCGTCCGGCTTGGCGCGCAGCCGGGCGACCATCGCTCGTGAGAGGTCGATGCCGTGGACCGGGACTCCGCGTCGTAGCAGCGGCAACGCGACGCGTCCCGTCCCGATGCCCAGCTCAAGGGCCCTTCCTCCGGCGGCCAGTTCCGCCAGGAAGTCGGCCGTCGTGTCGATGACGCCGGGTTCGAACATGTCCCCTGACGACTCGTCGTAGGTTGCCGCGGTCCGCTCTCCGAAGTATCCATCCGCTTCGTCCATCGCCAGACCGTACTGGGGCAACTCTTCGCGGCGCGCGGCAATTTGGGGGCGTGCATGGTCGCGAACTCGCGGCGGCATACCGATGGCGGGCTCACGACCGCGGTCCGATGGCGAGCTCACGCCCGCGGTCCGATGGCGGACTGACGGCCGCGGTCCGCGGGCGGCTGACGGTCCGTGACCAGCCCGCCGCGCGGGACATCGCACGTCGGGCGTCCGGCCGTGGTGTCGGAGGCGGCTTGTATCCTGCACGCATTCCGCGATCCGATGATCACAGGTACGGGCATGCGGGCACGGGGCGGGCGGTCAGGGGTGGTCGTCCAGGGGCGGGAGCGCGGGGATATCGATGAGTGACGCACGTACGATACGAAGCCGAGAACCGGGGGGCCTCTCGGTCGGCGCGCGCATCATCGCCGTGGTGGTCCTCGTCGCGATCGGGGCCGTCAGCGCCTGGTTCCAGCACGACGCTCGCGGCCGAGATGCGGAGCCGCGTACGGAGTTCACCGCGAGCAACCCGCCCGCCGGACTGCCCACCGCGCTCACCACCGGCCAGCACCTGCACTGGTCCAGTTGCACCTCGCCGCGCACCGCGCGCACGGGCTATGACTGCGCCACCATGAAGGCCCCCCTCGACTACCGGAAACCGGACGGCAGGACTATCGACGTCGCCCTGATCCGCCGCAAGGCCACCGGCCCGAACGCCCGGCGCATCGGCTCGCTCGTCCTCAACTTCGGTGGCCCCGGCGTGTCCGGCGTGAGCGGACTGCCCGAACGTCTCAACCAGTACGGGCCGCTGCTCGACCGCTACGACCTGGTCTCCTTCGACCCGCGCGGCGTCGGCGCGACCATTCCCATACGCTGCGGGAAGGCCGTGGACGCCACCGGCTATGCCGGGACCGACGCCTGCGCCCAGCACTCCAGGGCGCTCCTCCCGTACATCGGCACCTCGCACACCGCGCGCGACCTCGACCTGATGCGCTACCTCCTCGGGGACGAGCGGCTGCACTACTTCGGCGTCTCGTACGGAACGGCGCTCGGCGCGGTCTACGCCCACCTGTACCCGTCGCATGTCGGACGGCTGGTCCTCGAAGCGTCCGTCGATCCGACCGAGGACCTCGACGAGGGGCAGGTGTCCCAGGTCAAGGCGGTTCAGGCGGCGTTCGACCGGTTCGCCGTGCACTGCGCGGCCCGTATCCGCCACTGCCCGACCGGCGACGGGCCCGAGGAGGCGGCTCGACGCATGGCGCGCCTGGCCGACCGTCTGAAGAAGGAGCCCGCCCCGGCCGGCGGCGGACGGCACCTCGACGCCGACGACCTCGCGCTCTCCGTCAGCGACCATCTCCGCCTCGGTACGGACGGCTGGGCGCCGCTCGCCAAGGCTCTGACCGCGCTGATCGACCACAACGACGCCCGTCCGCTGAGCAAGAGCGCGGACGACATCGGCTCCGCCGACCGAGCGGCGCCCCCTCACGACGACGACCGCGCCGCCCAGACCGCGATCACCTGCGCGGACTCGAGCCTGCGCCCGGACTTCGAACGCCTCGACCGGGACAAGGCCCGCGTCAAAGCGGCCTCACCCGTCTTCGGCGCTGTCTGGTCCACCGGGGTCTACCTCTGTTACGACTGGCCGTTCGACGGCGAGAGCACCACGCTCCAGGTGAACGCCGACGGCGCGGCTCCCGTCCTGGTGGTCGGCGGCACCGGCGACCCGATCACCCCCTACCCCGGCGCCCGCCACATGGCCCGCGCCCTGGGCGCCGGCGTCGGCGTCCTCCTGACGGCCGAGGAAGAGGGCCACGGCACCTACCCGCAGAACCGGCTGCGTCAAGGAGAGGGTCGACCGCTACCTCCGCACGGGCCACACCCCGGCCCCGGGGACGGTATGCCGGGGCGACATGTCCTGAGGCTCGTACGGACCTGCCGGGCGGCAAGGGCAGCGAAGCCGCTGTTCCTGCCCTTGCGGGCTGAACTCAGGTGAGGTCGAAGGTGACGCTCGCGGAGCCGTTCCAGTCGGGTGCCTGCATGAGCGTGAGGGCTCCGTCGTCTGCCTCGACGACTCGCACCATGATCCCGCCGCGATCCTCACCGGGAAAGGCGACAGAGAAGTAAGGATCCATCTCCATGAGGAAGTCCCAGCCCTCGCGCTGGGTCGCGTCGAGTGCATGGGCATGCCGACCGCTTGCCCACCACTCGCCGGCCGCGTCGACAGTGACGGTGACGTCGATGTCGTACATCTCAAGGCATACCGAGGGATTGGCCCACCACTCGAGACGGGCCTGACCCACGAATTGATCCATGAGGACACTATGCACCGCGTATGGGCCAGACGGGCTACCGCATTCTGCACCCATCAGTAAGTACACCGGCTCTACCGAACTGCGGTCACGCTCCGGCTGTGTCGAGGAGGATCTGCGCCAGTTCGCGCGGCTGGGAGAACATCGGCCAGTGGCCGGTGTCCATCTCGATCAGCCGCCAACTCCCGCTGGTCAGCAGCTTGGTCACGTCGTCGCTCGGCTCGGGGTCACCGAGCGTGCACTTGATGTAGGTCGCCGGGAGGCCGCTGATCGGCACGTCCAGCACGGCGGGTTCGGTCAGCGTGGCACCCGGGTGTGGCGTCGAGCCGCGGACGATCCGTGCGATCTGGTCATCGGTGAGACCGTGGCCCTCGAAGTGGGTCGCGGGCGCGACCGGCCAGAATCCGCCGTTCTCGGCGATCGTCGCCCTCATGATCGTCCCGCCGTCCGGCCAGGCGGACACGAACGGTTCGCCGTCGGCCGGACACTGGAGTCGAGGAAGACCACGTGCGCCAGCCGGTCGCCGATCCGCCCGGCGGCCTGACCACTTGGGATGCCCGAGTAGCTGTGACCGACCAGGACGACGTCACGCAGGTCCTGGCGCTCGACCTCGTCGACGATGTCCTGGACGTGGGTCTGCTGCCCGGCCCGCATCCCTTGCTTCTCGGCGAGACCGGACAACGTCAACGGGTGGACGCCATGGCCGGCCCCACGCAGGTGCGGCACCACGTCGTCCCACGCCCACGATCCGAGTCGCGCACCTGCAACCAGTACGAAATTCGCCATGGTCGCACCGTAGCGGAACGGCCGGACGACCACTCCGGAGTACGGACGCCGCTCCGGGGAGGCCGACGCCGCTCTGGAGGTGCGTTCGCCACACGCCGTGGCGGCCCCTCAGCCGAACCACCGCCCCCGGACCGAACTCCCGTCCCCCGAGGCCGATTTCAAGCAGCCCCAGCAGCAGGCCATCACGCCCCCGCGGTCACCGCTCTCAGGCCGGCCAGTGACTCCCGTATGAACTGGGCCAGTTCCTTCCCCTCGGTCTGGTCGACCCAGCGCCGGAAGGCGAACTTGAAGACGGCGATGCCCACCTCCGCGGCGAGCCCGGCGGAGGCCTCGTCGACACCGCGCTGCCGCAGTGCGTCCGAGAGCGCCGCGGACAGCGACGCGAGTTTGATCAACTCGCGTTCCTGCAACTCGGTGTTGGCGTCGATGACGGACTGCCGCTGTCGGGCGTGCTCCTGGCGAGCCTCCAGCACGGCCGCGGCACCTTCGAGGGCCACCGCCACGGCGTCGAGCGGGGTGGCGGACTCGGGGGCCTGTGCGACGGCACTCGCGAGCACGTCCCGCAACTCGCTCGAACCCGCGAACAGCACCTCGCGCTTGTCCGCGTAGTGCCGGAAGAACGTGCGCTCCGTCAGCCCCGCCCGTTCGGCGATCTCCGCCACCGAGGTGCGGTCGAAGCCGCGCTCGACATAGAGCTCCAGTGCCGCCTGTGCGAGGCGGCCGCGCGCGTCCGGCTGCCATCGACCCATGCTCGGCATCGTACTCGATGACAGTCACTGTCATCGAGACGGCGGCATGCGATGACAGTCACTGACATCGAGTGCTACGTTTGATGACAGTCACTGACATCGCTCGGTGGCCGCCACGCGCTCTCCAGGAGCGCGGACGGCCACTCAGGCTGGAGGCTTTCTCATGCGCGTTTTCGTCACCGGGGCATCCGGATGGATCGGCTCCGCACTTGTCCCCGAGCTCATCGGAGCGGGACACGAGGTGGTCGGGCTGGTCCGCTCGGACGCCTCGGCCGCGGCCCTCACGAAGGCCGGGGCGGACACGGTGTCCGGCACCCTCGACGACCTCGACGTCCTGCGCGAGGCGGCCGAGGCGTCGGACGGCGTGATCCACCTCGCGTTCAAGCACGACCTCGCGTTCTCCGGCGGCTTCCAGGACGCCGCCGACGCGGACCGCCGCACCGTCGAGGTCCTCGGCGACTCGCTCGCGGATTCCGGACGACCTCTGCTCATCGCGTCGGGGCTGATCGGCCTGGCCACGGGCCGCCCGAGTACGGAGGACGACGGAAGGACGCCGGAGGAACTGTCCGCACTGCCCAGCGGCCCGCGGACGCGGATGGGCACCGCGCAGGTGACCCTCGCCCTCGCCGACCGGAACGTCCGCTCGTCCGTCGTCCGGCTCCCCCCGACCGTGCACGGCGACGGCGACAACGGCTTCATGGCCGCCCTGATCGGCATCGCCCGCGACAAGGGCGTCTCCGGTTACATCGGCGACGGCACCCAGCGCTGGCCGGCCACGCACCGCGACGACGCCGCACGCCTGTTCCGCCTCGCCCTGGAGGGCGCACCGGCGGGATCGGTCGTCCACGCGAGCGCCGAGGACGGCGTTCCGATCCGCTCGGTCGCCGAGGTCATCGGACGCCACCTCGGTGTAGCCACCCGCTCCGTCCCCGTCGAGGAGGCGCCCGAGCACTTCACCTGGCTGTCGGGCTTCCTGGGCCTCGACAGCCCGGCCTCCAGCGAGCGGACCCGCGCCCTGCTGGACTGGAACCCGACCGGCCCGGGCCTGATCGAGGACCTGGACATGGGGCACTACTTCCGGAACGGCGGGCAGTAGGGGCGGTTCGCGTCGCTCTTCGGAGGGGCAGAAGGGGGAACCCGGCCGCGGTTGGGCAGGGACCCGGGCCCGGGGCACGAGTCTCCCGGCCGTAGCGAAGGCGAGTCTCCCGGGGCGCAGCGAAGACGAGCCTCCCGAGCCTCAGCGATGACGAGCCTCCCGGGCCGTAGCGATGACGAGCCTCCCGGGCCGTAGCGATGACGAGCCTCCCGGGCCGTAGCGAAGAGAAGTACGGCCTGTCCCCCAGATGCCACCCGCGACGCCGTCCCGATGCTGCGATTGCGGCGAATCCGGGGCACATTGGCAGATATGCCGCTCTCGTTGCACCACATCGTCATCGACGCGCACGACCTCCCCTCACTGGCCCGGTTCTGGGCCGAGGTGCTGGGCTGGCGGATTCTCTCCGAGCGGGAGCGGGAGGTCGTGATCGGGCCGGACGAGACGGCACCGGTGGGCATCTGCTTCATGCCGGTCACGGACCGGAAGGCCGTCAAGAACCGCGTGCACCTCGATCTGACGTCCGCGGCCGAGGACCGGGAGGCAGAGATCGAACGCGTCCTCGCGCTCGGGGCCCGCAGGGCGGACGTGGGACAGACCGGCGAGGAATCGTGGACGGTACTGACCGATCCCGAGGGGAACGAGTTCTGCGTCGTACGCCCGAAGACGACCCTCGTCGGCTAAGGCTCGGATGCCGGAGGGGGTAGCTGGTGCTTGGCACGCAACCCGCCACCACGCCATCGGACGTCAGGTGGCAAGTCCGACCTCCGAATGATCGTCGATCCAGCACGGACCGCCCGGATCCGGGCGCTGACGGGTACGCGTGACCGCCACACAAACGAGGCGGGCCTCGCCGTTGTCACGGCCGACCTCGCCTTTCAGCGCGGCACGGGTCCGGTCGAGAAGCCTGGGAGAAGATCTTCCCTCAGGGGTTCTCCCCCAGCCCCTCGTCCTCGGGGCAGCCGTGGGCCGGGAACCGGCACCGGCGGGAAGGACCGGTCACTGTCCCCCAGTCCTCATGGACGAACACGAATGATCGTCTTCCCCTTGCGTCGCTCGGGCGAGTTGAGCGCGGCGACGGCATCGTCGAGCGCCGAGACGTGACCGATGTTGGTCCGCAGCCGTCCGTCCCGCACCCGCTGCACGATCTCACCCAGTTGGGCACGATCGGTCTCGACGACGAAGTCCACCGCCAGGCCGTCAACGGGTCGCGCCTCGACCGGGCCGACGATGGACACGAGCGTTCCGCCAGCCCTGATCAGGGCGGCGGACTGTTTCTGAACGTCGCCCCCGATGACATCGAAGACCAGATCGACGTCGCCGACGTCCTTCAGCGCGTCGTTCTCAAGGTCGACGAACTCATGCGCGCCGAAGTCGAGTGCCTTGTCACGGTCGGCGGCGCGCCCGGTGCCGATGACGTAGGCGCCGGCTTCACGCGCGAGCTGGGTCACCATCGTCCCGACCGCCCCGGCCGCGCCGTGAGCGAGGACGGTCTGGCCGGCTTGAAGGCGGCCGTGCTGGAACAGCCCCTGCCACGCGGTCAGACCCGAGATCGGCAAGGACGCGCCTACCTCGAAGTCGACGTCGCCGGGCAGCGGCGCGACGTTGCGCGCCTCGATGGCCACGTACTCCGCGAGGGTGCCGTCACGGTGCCAGTCTGCGAGGCCGAACACCCGCTGCCCGACCGACAGCCCCGTCGTGCCGTAGCCGAGGGAGGCGACCACCCCGGCCAGCTCGTGGCCGGGGATCGACGGCGTCTTGTCACGGCCGGCACGATCGACCCAGGTCGATGGCCACTCCATCTCGGTCGGGACGAAGCCCGACGCATGAATCCGAACGATGACGTCGTTGATCGATGCGACCGGCTCGGGCCGCTCCGTCAGCGTCATCCCAGCCGTCCCAGCGGACTGGTCGCTCACCACGATCGCTTTCATGGGAATGCCTCCTCGGACATTTTGTCTCTTCGGGGGAGATGTCGCGGGCCGGACAGCCCGTTCGGCAAGCCCTCGACAGGGCTGTTGGGCACGGCCGGTTCGATCTGGACGGTGCGGGATGGACAGCTATCCGCTTGTCGTCATGTCTCCGACCCTAGGATCAGAGCGGCCCAGGGGTATGGTCCATTCCAGCGGCAAAACGTTGGGCCACTTTCCGGTGTGACCTGTGTGCCGACCGTCCGGTCCGGGCCTGCGCGTCATCGCCAGACTCCCACGTGGGAGGCGCGCGCCCTGCCGCAGCAGGACCCGTTCGCCGACCTGGCCACCGCGCAGACGACCGCGGATGCCTG
Source organism: Streptomyces sp. NPDC056738 (assembly GCF_042790435.1). Classification (NCBI taxonomy): domain Bacteria; kingdom Bacillati; phylum Actinomycetota; class Actinomycetes; order Kitasatosporales; family Streptomycetaceae; genus Streptomyces; species Streptomyces sp. NPDC056738. The sequence continues at coordinate 802,731 of NZ_JBHTZF010000002.1, read as the reverse complement.
GCTGAAGGACTACGACGGGATGCGGCCTCATCAGGCCTTGGACATGGCCATCCCGGCCGGCCGCTTCGTTCCCCGGCCGCGGTCCCATCCCGAGGAGTGGCCCGACACCGGATGCCGGGCATCGAATGCGCTGGCAGGGCCTAGGGACTGTCCGATGGGTCGTGGGAGCTGATCGGAGCCGTGGCTTGGGCGCAGATGAACTTCTCCGAAGGCGCCGTCGTCGGGCTCGCCGGCACTGAGAGCTCGTCACCAATCTGCCCACGCTTGCCTGCGTCGGCCGGTTGAGGAATTCGGTTGCGGTGGACCAGGCGGTTGCGGTGATACTCCGGCATGAGTAGAGACGCCGAGGTCATCGTGCTCGCCCGCGGGTCGGACGAGGTGATGGAACCGCTCACCCAGGACGACCCGGAGCGCACGTGGCAAGGTCGCTTCGTCCCGATAGCGGGGCACTGGGGCTACGAGTTCGGGTGGGCCCTGGAGTTCGAGAAAGTGCGTGCCCGGAAGGGTCTGCTCAAGCACCTGGAGTCGCTGCCGTGGCCGCATCCACCAACGGTGCAAGTTCTGCTTCGCGACCAGGACGACGACTGCTTCGGGCTATGGATGTTCCATGAGGGCCGGCTGGTGGAAGTCACCATTCCGCGCACCGAGCGTTTCCACCGGCCGGCACCGCCCAATGAGGACTTCGAACCCGACCCGGGCATGCTGCTGCGCACCGACCAAAACAGTGCTCTGCCCGAGCAGACCCCAGAAGCACGCCGCGACACCCGCTCACCCTGGTAGACCGAGTTCGGCAGCTCATCTCGGGACGTCAGGGCTGTCGACGCGCGCCTACTCAGCGAACTGCGCCACCACCACCCAGGTGCCGAAAGCTCTGAACGAGGCGTTTTACTGCGGACGGAGCCATAGGCGGATCGCGGCCCCGGTGACCGTCCCGTGGAAGACGTACGCCCGTTCGGCCGTCGGGATGGTCGGGGTAGTGCGCGTCGATGATCTACGGAACACCCGGGGTGGAGAGCTTGTGGCGCCAAATCTCCGACAGGTCACCGGAGTTGGTACGGGCGGTGATGGACAGTTCCTCGCCGACGACCCGGCACCACACCTTGGCGCCGGTATGGCCCAGCGAGGTCGAGTAGCGCACCGAGGTGAAGCTGACGGTGCGGTCCGAGTCGACCAGTCTCTCCTCGCCCGGTGCGAGCGCGAGCGGCTCGATGGGCAGGACATGCAGCGTGGTGCGTTCGATGTCGAGGCGGTCGGCGGGTATCTGCCCGGTCACCCGGTGACGGCGGGAGTTCGCCGCATCGCACCAGGCAAGGCAGGCATCGGCGAGCTCGGTGAAGGTGTCGTAGGCGGCCAGCAGGCTTTCTTCTGTGGGCACCAGGTCGACCTTCGCGATGCGGAATGTAGCCTCCGCGCCGCCCTTCGATTCGGGATCGTAGGGCACGCAACTGGCCACCTGACAGCCGTAATGCCGGCCTGCGGCGCCCATCTGCGGATGACGTACCAGGATCCCGGCGATGTGCTCGACGGTGACCGTCTTCGCGTTGTCGGTCAGTGCATACGTCGATGCCCGCCGATCCGCCTGAGTGTGGTGTCCAGGCAGGCCACCAAAGTGCCCAGCGTGCAGTCTCAGACCGGGATCACCACCCGGAATCGCGACCAGGACAGCCCTGCGCAGAACAGCCAGGTCCGACGTCCCGCGATGCGCGGACCCTCGCCCCGGTCGAACTGCTGCCACCGGCCCGGCTCGGGAATCCGGTACCTTCGTCGCTTGCCCGCCTTCCACACGGTCCTTGCCATGCTCACCGCCCGTCTCGTCGAGCGCTCGCTGCCCCGGTAGCCCATCTTCACGAGCTCGTCGTGGACCACATCGGCACGGATCGTCGCCTTCGACTGCTCGACCCACTCCTCGACCTTCTCCAGGAACGTGTCGATCGTCGTCGGCCGCGGCTCTCGCTCATAGGGATTGCGCCCGCCGTTGCGGGCCTCGACATACCTCTTGACCTTCTTCGGGTCGCGCCCCGTCAAGGTCGCCGCGGACCAGACCGTCCCGGTCAGGTCGTACGCCTCAAGAATTTCCATAGTCTCCGTGTCAGACCTCGGCGCAGACCGCCGTTGTTCGCGCTTGTTGGTGTCAGACGCTGATGTCAGCCCACTACGACGGCCTTCTGTCCCGGGACCTCTCGGTCGGCCCCTGACAGGCCTGGCCGACGAGGGCCCGGTTTCATATCCGAGGCGCGTGGAAACTGGGATGCCCCGAACATGCGCCGCTGCGAAACTGGCCGCCGTGACGCGACCTGAACTCTCCGAACTCGACCACCTGCGAGAAATAGAACGGCTCGCCGGCGTGGTCGCGGGCGCCGCCTCGGCCGAGGGCTGGCTCTCGTATCAACCCGAAGCAGACGACGCGACGCCCCTGCGGCGGGCGGTGAACGCGCTGGCCCGGGGGCTTCGCCACTACCACTTCCCCGAGGACGGCTGCCTCGACGACGAGGCGGATCGCCCCGAGCTGAAGCTCGCGGGCGTGGTGATTCTGCGTCCCGGGTCGATGCCGGATGGCATGGAGGAGACCTATGAGGAGGCGTGCGCCCGTCTCGGGGTCGAGGCCCGGCCCGAGGGGTGGGCCCTGTGGAACACGTGGGGCGACGGGAAGCTCCAGGTGACGATGGTCGTCTGCGCGGTCGACACCACCGAGGGCCTGCTCGCGAACTGGTCGCGGGGCAAGGCCATCTATCCGCTGACGCCAGTGCCTTCCCAGATCGCTCTCATCCACCACGGCTGGGCTGCCCATATGGTCTTCTCCCCGTTCGGGGTGAAGAAGCTCGGGCTCGGCGGACAGCCGTGACATCTTCGCGAGCAGCCGGTTTCGTGCGTGGGGGCTGCGTCGGCAGGCCGCGTCCCGCACACAGTCTTGAAACCGTCGTGGCGCGAGTCACCGTGGGTTCAAATTCCACACCCACCGCAGGTGAATGGCCCCTGACCAGGCATCTTGGTCAGGGGCCGTTCCAGTGTGCGCTGTCCGTCACCCACAGCGGCTCCCCGCCAGTTACCGGAGGATCGGGCACGGCGGGGGGGGCACGTCTGATCCGTAGTTCTAAAGAGATCGGTCAGTAAGGGGCATGCTGCCTCCTCGGTCGTCCGAGGGCGGGGTCCAGACCATGCCGTTCTTTTCGAGAGTTTCCAGGATCCATGCGCGCCCGGCCGGGCCCGCGGTCTGCCAGGTCCAGCTCATCCGGCGACGCCTCTTACGCCAGGAGATCCATCGAGGCGCTTGGGCCTGGCTTCCTGCGATGTTGTGCACCAGATCCGCGAGCCATGCGATGCATGCGACGTAGTCGTCGTCGGGCCAGGTACTCAGGGCCTTACGGCGGCGGGCCAAGCTCCGGATTTCGAGCACTGCCCAGTAGGTCAGCACGGCCGCCACTGTGTCGTCGTCAACCGGTCGCGCCTCTGCCACCGCGTCCTCCCCGTGATCAACGATGCCGCACTCTAGCTCGCTCCCACCCGGGTGGCCGGCCGTCGGTGAACGGGTCTGAATGAGACGGAAACTGAGACGAGCCGACGAAGTCCCCTGCCACTCGACACCGCCAGGGTGTCGAGGACGGTTAGGCATGCTGACACGGCTGATGGCTGGGACAAACGACTCCGCATCCGCTACCCGATACGGGCCGACCTCTACCTCGGCATGCTCCAACTTGCCTGCAGCATCACCTGCTTGAGACGCCTGCGAACCTCATTCTGAAACGATCAGCGCGCGAAACCCTTCAGGGTCTAAAGTCGGTGCCTGTTACAGCAAGTTGGGGCGCGGGGTGATACCCGTGAAGGGGAGGGGCCCGATGTCGCACGACGACGATGGAGAAAACCCGGCGCCTAGATCTGGCGCACTTACGTACGCGGTGATGACGGCCGAGGCGCGGCGCCAGGCGGCGCTGCCCAGGCCCACGGCACGCAGGCGTCGAGAGGCGGACGTTCGCACGGTGCGGTGGTGGCGGGTGCGGACGCTGCGGAGCATCTCGGGTCTGTCCACCCTGGTCACGGCGCTGGTTTTCGCGTGTCTTGTGTTGGCGATCTGCCTGCTGGTCGGCTCTTCGATAATGCCTGATGCCTGGTACCCGCTTGTGGTGTCGGTGGGGCTGGCGCTCTACGGGGCCTACCGTCTTCGTGGAGTCCCTGGGGCGACGGCCAGGACCTTGGCCAGTGCGGCGTGTGCGCCCGGCCCGGTGCCCAAGCGGTACGCCTTGGTGTACGACCCGCCCTGGGGCGGGATCGCTCTGCTGGTGTTGTTCCCGGCCGACGGGGGCGACGACGTCCAGCCTGATGCGGTCCTGGAACTCATGCCTTTGCCAGAGCCCTGGCTTCGGTTCCCCGGGGCGAGCAAGCTCCCGGCCGACCTGCCGGTGGAGCCCGCCGGCAACCTCGAACTCCGTGGCGCAAGGGATGGATTGCCGATGGGCATCCCCTGGATCGACGGGCAGGCGTACTGGCCCAAGCGCTCCTACGGCCCCGATGACCTGATGGGAGGGGAGGGCCGAGCCCTGATCCTTCGACTGCTCGCGGACGCCACCGCGGAAGCGGACTCCATCGATTTGTGACCTCGTCACCCGGGCGGCTGTCCGGCGGGAACGATGGGCGTTGGCGGGGCGAGGTGGCTGCGCCAGAGGACTCAGCCCTGTCGGCAGCTCGGCCCACCTGTCGAGCCTAGGGCGGTGGGGCCAAGGGCGGCCTTACAGCAGCAGGATGATTGCAGCGCGCATGCGGACGGTGCCCGCGCATGCGCGCACTCCGCCGTCGACCTCGGTTTCGACGCTCCGTGAGGAAGAACCTGCCGTCCAGATTGATGCCACCCTCGAGTCGGTCCCCGAGGTGCGGGGCTTGGCCGAAACCTGGTGGCGGAGCAAGGACTCACTCATCGCCCTTTGCCGCGGCGAGGCTGTCAGCATGGACGCCCTGAGAGGCATCGAAGCCCATGTCTACGGTGACCTCGACGAATGGGGCCTCCACCGGCGGCTGATCGCCAGTGCCCTGACCACATACCTTCGCCGAGTTCAGCGGGTGTGGGGCCATTAATGTCAACGACCTGGCCGAGGCATCCGCCTATGCTCGGCTCGTGCAGCCGCTTTCCGACCGCAGCAATCCGTTGATCACGGCGTTCCCAGCCGAGCTTGCAAGCGATGCCGAGGCAGTCCTGGCGGTGATGCCTGATTCTCGGTTCCAGCCGCATGCCTCGTTCTCGGTCGCTGTCGAAGGCCAGCAGGTTTTGATTCCCTGGCGCCTCTACAACGACGAGCCGTCAACTGACAGGGTGGCGTCGCTTACGTCGCGCCAACAACAGCTTCTGCACTGCCTGTACTCAAGACACTGCGACGGCATGGTCAGGCAGCGCCACCTGGAGAAGGTCGTTGGTTCGACGGACCCATGGGTCGTCCCCTTCGTCGTACAGCTGGTTGGCGAGTACGTCTTGGAGATCCTGGTCGTCATCTGCGATGAGCTCCGTGATCTCACCACGCCCGGCACCGGCGGCCACCTCGCTTACGGGCAGTTCCTGTCGGACAACCCCGCCTTCTTCGCTCGCACTCAACGGCGGGTCGTGAGCTACTGGAGCTGCTACTACCGGGGCGTCTATGCGAGTTTTCGGGGCTACCCGGGGTGCACGATTCTTGACCTCCTACGGTCCGCCGCCTCCGACAGATCAGGACATCCCTGGCCCAACCTCACTCCAGCCGGCGCCCGGGTGGACGGCTACTGCTAGGACCCGGCCGGGCAAAGTCGCCGGACTGGTCAGGCGGCATCGGCGAGGGGAGGCCCCGGCCGGGGAAGACGACCCCGAGGCCGACTCTCTTGCCCGCGCCCCCGTCACGCCTGCCTACCCGCAGATCGTCGCCGTGTTCACCAGCGGCGCCGGCCGGTAGCGCGCGAGGGAGGTCTGCCAGACACCGGGCAGCGGCATCGATCCCCGACACACAGAGGAGATGCGCTCGAAGCTCGTCGCCCGCGGCGTCCTCACCGAGCCTGAGGCCGGGTTGTTCGCGCCCTCACTACGAAGCCTGGCGTGCAACGCGAAGGTCCGTCGACAGCAGCCGGCATGAGGTACCGACGGTCGGATCGACGCATCGCCATCGCTGCACCTCCGAGCGGTCCCGTGTGCTGCTGGCTGGGCTGTTCCCGGCCACCGTACTGCGTCGGGCTATCCGTGATCGAAGAAGCCTTCGCCCGCGATCGCAGAGACGGCGGATTCGATGTTCTCGCGCGTGACACTCAGGACCACCAGCAGGCGCCTGGCCTTGAAGTGCCCGAGCCGGGCCGTCTCGCTGGTTACTGACTGTGCAAGTCGAACCGGGTCGTACACCTCGACGACCTGCCTGTCGCCGTGCCACGTGACCGTGACATCCAGCCAGCCCTTGGCCTCCTGTATTGCCCAGTCGTACTCGTCCATGGGTGCAGGCCACTCGATCCGAAAATCCATGACCGCATCCTGCCGCAAACACGACTGCCGCGACTCGCGCTGCACGAGACCGCACATAACGACCTCTGCGCCATGACCTGCTCGAATGCGGGTGCGTCACCGGCCTGGCCAGGCGCGATCGCGAACGCGAGGTGACTGCCGTGGCCTTCCGCGGCTAGGTGGATCCACAACGACCGACAGGTCCGCCGGCCGTCATCCTCCCGTACGACATCCGCCTTGTAGGGGCGGGCGTGGTCTTCAGCATGTCCGCCCAGGTCACTACGGCTGTAGCGGCAGCCCAGGTAAAAGGTGCCTCTCGACTGCTTAGGAGCCGTCGTTGACCGTGGCTGACCGCACGATCTGGCATGGCAGTGACATGGGGACTGCTTCGTCCCGAAGTGAATTGGGTGGACGCGCTGCCTTGGGTTGGTGTGGCGTTCACCTGCGTTGAAGGTCCATACGCGTCCGTGCTCGTGCCGGTGTGCGTCGGCGTTGTCACGCAGTTGGACAGGAACTCGTGGAAGTCTGGTCCCATGAATGGCACGACGAACCCCGGTAATCCGAACAATATCCAAGTAGGTGATATCTACGAGGACTGCTCGTTCCACCCAGTCCTGTGCACTGCGGTCGACGAGGTAGCGGGTGCGGTGCTCAGCGGCGTCTCCCTGATCGACGGCACCTTCCCCCGCTCCTGTGACGCCCTGCACTGCGGGCCCATCCGCATCCTCATCGAGGACGTCATGGCCATCAAGCAAGACCTTGACGGCTACGCCCGCCGGCGAAAGACAGAGCTACGGGCCAGTGACAGCATCTGATACGTAGCTCTAGAGATCGGTCAGTGGTGGTCATACGGGCCGTACTTGGGGCACAGGGAGGTGCTACAGGATGGGATCGGTTTCCGTGATTGGCGTACTTCGCTGCTGTACCGCCGCCTCAGGAAGTCTCGTGAGTACAGGGACAGGCCCGCACGCCTCTACAGACCGCGCAGTGCGTCGTACAGGTTGTTACAGGCTGACCAACAGATGACACTGCCGTCGTCGTACAGGCTGCCCATGTACCAGTCGTCGTCATGGACAGGCTTCACGAGGCAGAGGTCGTGGAATCCGAGAACGATCTCCGGGTGCAGCGCCTCGTCGGGGGCTCCGGGGCGCCCCACCCATTTGACCGCCCGGTTCGGCCCCAGGGCGACAGCCTCTTTGTCCCCGGATACGTCACGGATCTGCTGAAGGGACCATCCCGGGGGTAGCCGTGTGTCTGCCATACACGGATGATCTCACCCGCCAGATGTGGAGCACCTCCTTTAGGAGCGAGGTTGGCAGTCACGTGTCTGACCTCGAGGTTCCCTGTCTTGGGCGGAGTCCGGCGGCCGTGCCCTTGGTACCCCTATTCCCCGTGGTTCCCTGCCCGTTCTGGTTCCTGCCCGTTCAGGCACGAGAGTGGCTCAGAGCCGTGCACGGGTGATCCTCTCGATGCCTGTTGACCGTCGACTCGACATGCCAGACTGCGGTCATGGAGGAGATCCACCAACTGTGGTTGGCAGCCGCCCCGAGCCCCATACCCGGGGACGAGGCTCGGATCTATTGGAATTGCAAGGACGATCCGACCCCAGCTTTGGACGAGGGCTTGCGTTGCGCCTCCTACTTGTATGTCGGTTCCTGGAGTGCCGAGCACGAACCAGAGAACCTGCGGGCGGGTGAAGGGCACTGTCCCGCCAACCGGCTGTTCAGCTGGCTTTTTTACATCGGGACGATAGATCGCTTTCAAGCGCCGTTGCTTGACAAAGAACTGATGGCCCGGTTGGTCGAGCTCTACCGTCCGCGTCCCGGTGACCTTCCAGCCGACGCGATCGAGCTCCCACGGTTGGAGAGCTTTCTCCGACAGCACTTGAGGCTGTACCTGCTCCCTCAGGAAGCAGGTCGAGATGTGTACGACCAGATGCAGCACTGAGGTCGGCGGAGCCTGCGCGGTTCCGTCCGTCTACCGAGGCCGACGCCACCGATTTCCGGGTCGGCGGAGACTGACCAACGGGATCCGCCGGCGGGTCCGAAACGGCGCTCCGTGGCGGGATCTGCCGTCGGAGTATGGAAGGTGGCAGACGGTCTATGGACCGTTCCGTCGCTGGCAACGGAACTGTCAGCTCCCCCTTTTCAAAGCCCGCATGTTCACCGAGTCGATCGCGCACCGTGACCAGTCCAACTGCCCACGGCTGCCGAGCTCGTCGAGGACCAGGTGGTGGAGCTTCGCCCACACCCAGGCCTTGCTCCACTCGGAGAACCGGCGGTGAGCCGTCGCCCCGGACGGCCCGAAGGATGCGGACGGAAACTGCTGCCACGGGCAGCCGGACGTAGCCACGAACACGATGGCGGCCAGCACCTCCTGGTCGCCGTGCCGACGACAACCACCGCCCTGCGGTCGTGTCGGCGCCTCCGGAACCCCCCGCTGGAACATCTCCCACAACGCGTCCGGCACCAGCCGCTCAACGATTCCCACCACGATCGATAACACGACTGAGCCAAATGAGATGACGTCATCGGGCTACGGGATGCGCGCATCCCGTGCTCTGTGCTGGCTGTTGGGCGCCATGGCGGTAGCCGTGCTCGTGATGCCCCTGTGGGGCATGCCGAAGCTGGCCGCAAGGCCCGAAAGCACCGCCAGGCGGACCACCCAGAGCATCTCGAAGACCAGTGACACCACCGATCCCGTCGATCCCAACGGACCGCTCGACCGACGCATGACCTCACAGGGATTCAAGAAGACGGGGCGCGTGAGCAAACGATCGCCGGCTCGCTGCACACAGAACGCCACCCCAAGAGTCAGAGATCCGGGCTCCGCGCCCGGCAGATAAAAGAGCTCCGTAAACGGTTCCCGGCTGTCAGCACGATCGAACAGCCACCGTTCCAACTCGGAGGGAACCTGGCCGACCAGCGCCGTCTCGTCCGCATGGACTTGCGGCCCCCGACGCGCATCGATCGAGACTCCACGCAAACCCTTAGCCGCGAAGTAGACCTTCAGACCCACGTCGGAGTGGGTGTGGCACACGACGTCCCAGTCAGCGTAATGCTGGCGCGTGCCCGGAAGGACACCGCCGAGTACAGCGGACGCCTCGTCGGAAGTCATTCCAAACCGCAGTGGACCCACGCTCGCGAACGGATCGAAGATCCACTGCTGTCGTTCACCGTCCGCCAAGACGTGCCATAGGTCCATGAGCCGCAGCCTACGACGCCGAAGCCCACCGTCCATTCCGACCACGAAGGTGACCAGTTCAGCCAGCTCCGACACCGATCACCCCACGATCCAGCCACCGAAGTCAGCCGCCGAACCGATCCGATGCCCTCCGTCACCAGGCTGGACGGCAGCCTTCGGCTGATCCAGCTCGACATATCGATAACTCCACCCCAGCCCACCAACGGCACACGCCCTGGTCGGCGTCGTTCGCCAGACGGAGCGCTCTGCTCCGAGTCACACTTGCCGGCCACGAAAAGCGCTTCCCGGGACACATCCGGTCTGGGCATGATTCCCACCGTGCATGTGGACAGGGAAAATCGCGGGCAGGGGCGGTACACGCTGGCGGACACGGAAAGCGGCCATGTCTGGGGCGTCTGCGCCGCGGTGGAGGGGCTGTTCAGGGAACCCAGGCGTGGGACGTACGAACTGTTCGGGTGGATTCCGGACGGAGTCGAGGTGCGCGGCTGGGTCGGCAGCCGGGTGTGGCTGGTGCCGGAGGACAGGACACTCGATGCCTGGCTGCTGGAGGACGCGGAGAGCCTTGGACAGTCCCCGGGGACGGACGGCCTCGTGCTCACGGGTATCGACGACTACGAAGGGCCGCCCGAGGGGCACCGAGCTCCGGTCCGGCTGCACGACGGATACCGGTGGCTGGGCTCCTGCCGGGAGTTCGCCCGCGTCCTGCCGCCCGAGGACGCACCGCCCCCGCTCGTCCTGCTCGGACTTGCCCCGGGGGATCGGCTACGGCGGGCACTGACGACGGGCACCCGCCGCGCGCTGGATCTCGAGGAGGCCCAGCTGGAGATACGGGACGACAGAGGCGAGCCGCTCACCGACCGGTTGCTGTGGCCCAAAGTGCGCACGTGGCGCCCGTCCTCCCGCGGGACGGACCTGATCGATCTGGAACTCGACGCAGAGCTCGCCCCCGTACCGGGACACGCCCGGCCCGTCTGGGAACGCTGGCTCGCCGGGCCGCCGGACACCCCTGGCGCCTGGACCGAACTCAATACCCGGCAGCGCGGGGCATGGCTCGATCTCGTCCGGGAGCGAGGCTGCCGGCTGAAGCACCAGGACCGGCCCGCCGGACACGCGTACGAGCTGGACGGCCGCCACATCACCGACGAACCGGGCCTCTACCTGGCACTCGGCGAGGCCGTCAACGGCCCGGGCGGCTACTTCGGCGGCTGTCTCGACGCCCTCGTGGACTGTCTGCGCGGCACCTTCGGCTACACCGCCCCCGCAACCCTGCTCTGGCGGAACGCCGCGACCTCGCGCGAGCACCTGTCCCACCTCCTGACACCGGAAGGGGAGCAATACGACCTGGTCGCCCTGGTGCTCGAAGTCCTGACCGAGGGCGGGATGCACGTGACCTGCACGTGAGTTGGTCACGCTGCCACGGTATTGGCTCAACGCCGCTGTCGCGCCGTCGGGCTACTACGCGCCTCGTACAGGGGCCGACGCAGGAATCAGTCAACGGCGGACAGCCTTGTGCCACCAAGGACCGCACCCGCTCGAGCAGTTGCGCTCGCGACGTCGTCCGTCGGTGATCGCGAGCACCGCAACCAGCAGCCGGAACGCGTTCCGACGTTCGTCGCGGAGTGAGAGAAGCGGTCTTCCCCAGTTGATGGCGTGTGCGTGGGGTGCAGACCACTGCTCTGGTGTTGGTCAGACCTGCCCACCCGAGTTCCCCACGTGGACGCCGGCGCCAGGTAGCCCTGTCCCGCTGTGAGCCAGCGAGGGACGGCTTGGTTGGATGCCCGCATGACGGATTGGTCGCAGTTGAAGCACGCGTACGGCACCGCCGAGGACATCCCGGCCCTGTTCGAACGGCTGGGCACAGAGCCCAACGACGAGGTATGGAGCGACCTGTGGTCACGCTTGTGCCATCAGGGCAGTGTCTACTCGGCGAGCTTCGCTGCTCTTGCTCCGCTGGCCGATCTGGGAGGCGAGGCGGGCAAGGACGGCGACAACGCCCTGCTCCTGGCCGGAGCGATCGCCGCTGCTGCCGATGATGAGACCCGCGGTCAGCACGGCGCCCTGATCGAGCGGCTGCGGGCTTTGGCTCACGCTCGGATCCGCCGCCCCGCCGAGCCCGGCTTCTACGTTTATCTGCTGCAGACCGCCATGGCGCTTGACGGTGTCCCCGTCTGGTCCTCGGCCCTGGAAGGCTTGGCCGACGGGACCATCGAGGTGTTCTGCCCCGAATGCGAGATGGGGGTGTTCGTCTCCATCGGCGAGGGTGGCTACTTCTCCGCCGTCGGTGACTGGGAGCCCGGCGATCCGGAGGGCTCACCGCTTCGCGCTGCTGCGTCGGCCGACCTGGAGGGGCCTGCGCGCGTGCTCTATGACGCGGCCCGCGAGGCCGGCGTCGACACAGTCGCGCTCGCCCTCACCTACTTGTTCGGCGAGGGAACGTGCGGCGAGTGCGGCGCCGAGTTCTCGATCGCCGAGCAAGTGGCCGAGCAGTACTGAGACGCCGGGCGACCAGGCCGGCCGGAACGGAGAACCCATGTCTCTGCTCCGGCCCCGGCCAAACCTGCTCAGGTGATCTCCCCATCCATCGTGTGCGTTTCCCCGGCGTGCCCGGTGGGCTCGTATCCATCGGAAAGTCTGCGTCCGCAACGAGTCCGGAGTTCACCACCGACCTGCCCCGGAACGGAAGTTCTGCCCGCGCGAATGCCGACCGGCATCCCGCCGCAGCGAGGCCCAAGTCCTTGCCTGCCGCTCCTCAGCCGGCGGGACGGGCGGTCTCGGTGGTGCGGCAGAAGCGGCGGTCGCGGGCCGCCATCCGGGTACGTGGGCCGGCGGCGCGGAGGACGACGTCCAAGGCCCGGTCGGGGTCCGCGGCGTAGGTGTTGCTGAACCACGCCATGTTCGCCTCGACCACCGCCCACTGGTCGGTGGCGCCGGGCTCGGGTGGGGTCAGGAACCCGACGTCCACCACCACGGCGCTGGGCAGGCCGTCGCCGCAGCCGGCCAGAAAGTCCTTCGCGAACGCCAGGACGGCGTCCTCGTGGCGATGGCCGTCGAGGGGCTGGGCGTCGAGGCGGCCGAAGGTGGCGTACTGCGAACCCGTGCGGACCTCGCCGTCCAGGACGTAGAGGCGGAACTCCGTCGCCCAGGTCACCACATCGCTGATCTGCACGGGGACGTCGGGCGGCAGCTCGGGCCCCGCCGGGAGCCGACCACCGTCGGCGTAGACGGCGGCCGGGAAGCTCTTGTCGGTCGGCGGCTTGACGAAGGCCGGCCGGGTCAGGCGACGGGCCTCGCCCAGGGTCGCCATGGCGATATGCCGTCCCGTGTACGTGAGGGGCACGGTGATCAGCCAATCGTCGGAGGGCTCCAGGAGCGCCAGCTCAAGTTCGTCCACGACGCCCGCCGCGAAGACGGGACCGCCGTAGTAGTGGCCGCCGCGCCTCCCCGTTGTGATGCCCGCGCCGCCCTGGGCGGGCAGGACTTCGACGTCCATGCCCCGCCGACGTGCCGACGTCGCCAGCAGCTCGGAGGTCGTGGTGTACTGCGGCGCCAACGCCAGGAAACCGTGGTTCGTCACGATCGATGACCATGCCATCGGTCCGCTCGGGCAGTCCACCGAATTCGGGCCCGCGCCCCGGGATCCGAGGGCCGGATCCGCGACCGATCCGAGTCTCGCGGACACCTGGTGGGTGGGGACCGTGGCGTGCCGTCGACGACGGTCATGTTTCGAGCGCGCCGTGGCGTGTGGATTTTCGGCGTCGAGGCCGTTGGCAGTGGGTACGGGTGAGTTCCGCCCGTGCTCTGGACGGCAGGGTGTCGGCGCAAGCTTCCCAAGGTCGCGTGGGGGTCTCGTGATCCACGTCCGCAGTGTTCCAGGCGGATCTGACATCTGAGCTGCCGGTTCCCGGCACCGGCGGGAGATGCGCGTGGCGTGTCCTCCGTCGCCCCGGTCACCGTCACAATGTCACGAGCCTGTTCAGAGATCGCTCCCTCTCGGTGTGATCAGACGGCAGCGTCGCTCCTATGAGGCACTATCACCGGGACATTCCGAATCCCGGGGGACTTCTCATGGCTCACACAGCTCGTTCACGCCGTACCACCGCCGCGCTCGCCGCTCTGTCGCTCGGCATCCTGGCGACCCTGACCGCATGCAACGGCGACGCCGAGAACGACGCGGCCGCCTCGGGAACGCACGCGAGCCCTTCTGCCACGCCTGCTGACAAGAACACGGCCACACCCTCGTCAGCCGACCCGGGTGACAGCGGGAGCGGCAGCGGCAGCGGCAGCGGCAGCGGCAGCGGGAAAACCTCCGCCAGCCCGAGCACCCCGGCACCGTCGAAGCCCGCCTCCGACGACGGCCAGGACGGAGGCGTCGGCATGTGCGAGACGGCCGACCTGAGCTACAAGGTCACCGTCGCGTCCAGGCCGGTCAACCACGCCTTGCTGACGGCGAGCAACAAGGGCAGCGACCCCTGCCTGCTGTCGGCGAACGAGCTGGTGATCACGATTCCGGGGCTCGACGGCGCTGCCGAGCACATGGGACCCGACGGCAAGGACTGGATTCTTGAGCCCGGCCAGAACGCCTATGCGGGGATCTTGTTCTCGCGCGCGGACACCGCGGGGGGCAAGAGCGCCGACAAAATGGCAGTTGCACTCACCGCTTCCGAAGATCCGACGACCGTGCCGATCAACGGTGGTCCCGTCACGGTCAACGACGGCCAGGTCACCAGCTTCTTCGGTACCGCCGAGGACGCACTGACCTACTGACCACCCGCCTAGGCAGGGCAAGCTTCGTCAAGAGCACCACCCGTGACGCCCGCGCTTTGAACGCGATCCGGGCCCGAGGCGCGCACTCCCCTGCCGACTGCCAACTGCCAACTGCCAACCGCCAACTGCCACAGTGCCGAGTCACAACGGGTGACTCGGCCACTGAGGTTGGCCGTAGATGCAGCGCAGAGCCGTTCCCCTGGCCTCAGTGGAACCCGAGCATGAGGTGTCTCCGCAACAGAGCAATCGCCAGCGTGTGGTCGTACTGCTCGGCCACGTCCATGGGCGTGTGACCGTCGGGATCCGCTAGTTGCGGGTCGGCACCGAAGGCCAGCAGGACGGCAGTGGTATGAACGGTGAGCGGGTGCCCGCTCTGCAAACTGCTGTCACCCTCGACGTCGATCGCGTGCGTCAAGAGCGTCGAGGTGCCCTGTACCTCGTCGGGATCGGAACCGGCGGCAAGAAGACGCGCCAATGTCTCGGCGTCCTCGTGCTCCACCGCAAAATGGGCCGGCGTCCAGTAGTCGTTCACGATGCCATTCAACCCGCCCATCCCCATCGACCTGGCCCTCCCCTTGCACTCCGCCTTCCTCGACCGTGAACTCCTCAGCCAGTACGTCGTGACAGCCGACCCGCAGGGTCCGAGCGTGGCCCAGGGGTGACCGAAAACTGAGCCCGGTCCAAGAGGTCCCGCCATCGCGAACTGGTCCGGGACTCGCGGACCTTGGTGGCAACCCCACCGGCCGGCGCCGCCCCCGACCCGCATCAGCCCGCATCAGCCCGCCGACGGCTCCGCATCCCAAGGCCGCGGTCCCGCGCCCTCCTGCCAGTGCTGCAGTTGCGGACCGTCGACGCACACGATGCCGCACTGCTCTGCGTAGTCGAGGGCGGGGGCGGTGAAGTCGCTGGTGGTGACCACGACAGCGACATCGGCGCCGTGAACGGTGAAGCAGGTGCCGCCGAAGCGCTGCAGGTCCTGTGAGCCGACCCGGTTGCCGTCGCAGTACCGCTTGCACTGGATGACGAGCGAGCGCCCGTCTGGCGTCCTCGCCACGACGTCGGCGCCCAGGTCGCCGGCCCCGCCCACGACCTCCACGTCGAGACAGCCGTCGCGCCGGCACAGTTCGGCCACCGCCTGCTCGAACTCGTCCGGGTCCAGGGTCTCGTAGGCGATCTCCACCGTGACCGCGGGCGCCTCGGGCATGGTCTCGGGAAGCAGGACGGTGGGTTCCGTGCCGAGGCGTCCGCCGCAGGCGCCGGGCCCGGCGGGGGCCAGGGCGACGGCGGGAGCCGGTGACGCCGCGTCGAGTGCTTCGACAGCCGTCTGCGTGGCTTCGTCCAGGGCTGCAGCCGCGCGCCGCGCGATCCTGGCCGCCGATATGCGGCGCTTCCCGCGGCAGCCGGCCATGACGGCGCCGACGCCCATGAGGGCGAGCGCCACGGCCCAGGCGGGACGGTGCACCGCGGCAGCGGCCGCTGTGCGGGCGGCCGCGCCCACCAGAGCGAGGATGACGGCGAGGAGCGCGAAGTAGAGGGCCGTCGCCCGGAGTTCGAACCGGCGGGAGTGGCGCGCGGTACGACGGGAGCGTGCGGGAACGGCCATGGTGATGTTTCCTCCCCTGGGACGTCAACGAAGATCAATTCGCGTCTTCCCAGGTAGCGGCCGTTCTACCGCGTTCCGTCGTGCACGCCGCGGCGCGAGTCCAGTCGTGGGCGGAGACGACGATCAGGACCAAGTGCGGGGCTTCTGCCGCACGTCGTGGCAAAGCAGCTCGCGGCTTCCGTTACGACCCGGCAAGCCCCTACGTGCCCGTCTGCAGGGTTACGGCGAACCGGGCCTGTTCGTGACCCTGGTGACCGGGGTCGCCATGGCTGCCTTCCTCGCCGCGGGGCTGTTCACGAACCTCTTCGCCTGACGGCCCTTCACACCACCTCGCCGCCGACACGTGCTGCCCAGGAACGGGCACTCGGGCCGACATCGCCCCCCAGCCGTGTTGACCTGCCATTTCGACCACAGCTCCTAGGAGACGAGTTCGTCCAGGAGCTGAGGGCCGTTGTTGCGGACGCTGTTGACGGCCGTGGAGACAGGGCGGGCGTACAGGTGACCGTCCGCCGGCTGGCCGAGCAACGCACGGAGCTCATCGGGGTCCTGGTGACCGGGATCCAGCCAGGCGTCGTAGTGCTCGGGGGTGAGGGCGAGCGGCATGCGGGGGTGAACGCGGCCGGCGGTGTCGGTGGCTTCGGTGGTGATGATGGTGCAGCTCATCAGCCAGGCAGCCGGGTCGTCGTCCTGCTTGACCGTCTGGTCGCGCCAGTAGGCGTACAGCCCGGCGAACGCCATCACCTCCCCGTTCTCGGAGTGGATGAAGTACGGCTGCTTGCGCGCCTTGCCCGTTCCGGGGTCCTTGACCTGCTCCCATTCGTAGAAGCCGTCGGCGGGCAACAGGCAGCGGTGTCGGGTGAACGCACGGCGGAACGCGGGCTTTTCGTGCACCGTCTCGACCCGCGCGTTGATCATCCGGGCGCCGGCCTTCACGTCCTTCGCCCAGGACGGGACCAGACCCCAGCGCAGCGGCCGGAGCTCCCGCTCCACCGGGCCGGTGTCGTCCTGGCCGCGGGGTGCGCGTTCGAGGACGGCCCACACGTCGTCGGTCGGGGCGACATTCCAGCTCGGCGCGAGCGTCTCCCGCGCGGGTACGTCGGGCACGTGGAAGAGCGGCGCCAGCTCCTGCGGGCTGCGAGTGGATGCGTACCGACCACACATACCGCCAGTCTTTCACCGCCGAGAGCCGCACGCCCCGCACCGACACCGTGTCTCCGGGGACGGCTGTCGTAGCAGAGGTCTTTCAGGATCCCTGGGCTGTCGGTTCTGCCGGCCGTGGCCGGCGAGCTCATTTCGTAGGGCGAGGTTCGATCTCCGGGGATGACGGAAGACGGATGCCGGATGACGGATCACGGATCACGGATCACGGAACCTACGGTGCGCTGGGCGTGTGTGTGAGCTGCAGGCGTGGTGCCGGCGGCAGCGGCGTCGGCGCTTCCGTCTCTGGTGCGGCGCGGAACGCCTCGATCACGTAGGCGGCGAAGCGGTGGGAGGCTGTGACCCGGGCGGCACGCGGCATGTCCTGGAGGCCGCGGTGGGCCATGAGGATGAGGATCAGGTCGTCGATGACGAAGCCGGGGCGCAGTCGGCCCATCTCCTGGGCGCGGCGGGCCAGTTCACCGACCGCGCGCAGGGTCCGCTCCCGGTCGGCGGCGAAGTCCATGGCCTCGGGGAAGGTCGTCATGAAGGCGTCGGCGAATCCTCTGCTGTGGGTGTGAAGTTCACAGATCCGCTCGATCAGGCTCCGGAATCCGTGCCACGGGTCCGAGTCCGCGAGGGCGTCGCGGACGGCGGCGTGGCAGGCTCGCCGCTGCTCGGCGAAGGTCTCCGCGATCAGTTCCTGCTTGGTCGGGAAGTGCCGGTACAGCGTGGCGGGGCCGACGCCTGCGTGCCGGGCGATCTCACGCATGGGCGCGCTCAGGCCCTTTTCCCCGAGCACCGAGCGGGCGGCGTCCAGGATGCGGGCCCGGTTGTCGCGGGCGTCGGAACGCAGGGTCTGAGGCAAATGGTCGGTCATCGTTTCTCACTTTAGCCAAACGGACGGGGGTGTCCGTTACGGTCCGATGGCGGTGTCGGCCCCCGTCCCGACGACACTTCGCCGGTGGTGGCATGGCCCCCCCCCCGGGGGGCAGCTCGACCCGCGGCCGCAACAGCGGCGATCCGTCCTTCCAACGACCCGAGGAGCAGAGATGAAAGCCGTCGTGATCAGGACGTTCGGAGACCCCGACGGCTTGGAGATCGTCGATGTGCCCGTGCCCGTTCCCGCCCCGGGGCAGGTTCTGATCACCACGGAGGCGATCGGGGTAGGCGGCGTGGACGCCGTGATCCGCCGGGGAACGCTTGCCGCCTACGGCTTCCGGGAGGGCCATCTCCTCGGCAGCGAGGTGGCGGGAGAGGTCACCGCGGTGGGAGAGGGCGTGGACGCCTCGTGGATCGGGCGCCGGGTGTGGGCGTTCACGGGCCTGTCCGGTGGGTACGCCGAGCGGGCCGTCGCCTCGGCCGAGGACGTTCTTGCGCTGCCTGACGGCCTGACCGGCGCGGACGCGGTGACCCTCGGCGGCTCCGGCGTGGTCGCCCACTTCGCTCTGGAACGGGCCCGTTTCACGCCAGGCGAGACGGTGCTCGTGCGCGGTGCGGCGGGAAGCATCGGAATCACGGCGGTCCAGCTCGCGGCCAGGAACGGCGCGAGCGCCGTGGCGGTCACGACCTCGTCGGCGGAGCGCGGCGCCCGCCTGCGGGACCTGGGCGCGACTCACGTCCTCGACCGCTCCGGCGAGGGCGGCCCGCAGACACCGGCGGGCTTCGACGTGGTGATCGATGTCGTGGCTGGTCCCCGGCTTCCCCTGTTCCTGGACAAGTTGAACTCCAACGGGCGCTACGTGGCTGTCGGCGTGGTCGGTGGGCAGCCGCCGACGGACTTCGGCATGCGGCTCATGGACGCCTTCCGTAGATCGTTGTCGTTCGCCACATTCAGCTCTGACACCGTGCCCGGCCCCGACCGGCAGGCCGTGCGGTCGTCCCACTTCGCCGATGCTGTGCACGGGGACCTGCGTACCGTCGTACACGAGGTGTTGCCGCTGGACCAGGCGGTACGGGCCCACCGCGAGATGGACGCGGGAAAGGTGTTCGGCAGGATCGTGCTGACGCCCTGAGTCAGGCCGCGAAAGCGTTCGCAGCCCGGGTGGCGAAACTGGGATCATGCCCGCATGGACTTCGACCTCGCCCCACCGAACGGCGTTGGCCCGTTGCGGATCGGCATGACTCGGCAATCGGCCGACACGGCGCTGGACTCGCTCCGCGATCCCTCCGCGGTCTCGGAGTCCGACCGGCCGGGCCAGCACATCTTCCGTCCCGGTGGGCTGATGATCAGCATCCAGTGCACGCGAGACCTGCTCGAAGCCGTCGAGCTCGGGCGGCCCTTGTCCCGGACCGACCGCGTCCTCTTCCGGGGCCTGGACGTGTTCGCGATCCCGGCCCGCGAGGTGGTGCAGCGCATGGGCGAGTACACCTCGATCGAGGCAGACCCCGACGATCGAGCGTCTTTCATCGCCCCTGACCTGCTCCTGAGCTTCTGGCGCCCGTTCGCGGCCGACGACGAGCCGGAGGAAGAACAGGGCCACTACTTCAACTCGGTACTGCTGGCACGGCCTGGCTACTACGACACCCCCGCCCAGGCCGCGGAGCGACTCCGGCAAAGCTCGTGAACGGCTCGACGAACAGGGAGGCCGATGCCGCGTAGACGGCCGTCTCAAGTCCGGGCTGCCGGTCGGGCCGCACATCGGCGGCCAGGAGAACCATCAGAGCCGGGATTCTCCCGTGGTTCACGCAGGCTGTTCGTAGCTGCGGCTCGGTTGGAACGTGAACGGCTGTGGCCGGGTGCGCTGGCCCAAGCCCTGCTCGAGTGGTCACGTACAGCCCACCGTCCGGCTCGTGCATTGTCCGGCGGCTGCGGCTGCCCGCTCTGCCATCCCGCCTGTTCGACTGACGAACGCGCAGTCCTCGAACTCGCGCTTCATGCTCTGCCTTCGCGGCCGGCACGCGAACTTAGGTCCATGGTCGAACCACTCGACGCGCTCTACGTGGCACGGACCTGGCCCGACCCGTACGCCTCCCCGGATGAGGGTTGGTGGGCCCGTCGCTGCTGGGGCTGACCTCATGGCTTCCTGGCCGTCGGCGGCCTCGTGCTGCCGAGGTGCCGGAGCAGGAGCAGGGCGACGGCCGCGGTGGCCAGTTCGCCTGCGGCGAGTGCTGTCCAGATGCCGTGTGGGCCGAGTCTGCCCAGGGCGACGACGAGGGGGATCTTGACCAGGAGAAGGGTGCCGATGGTTGCCAGGTAGGCGGGGGCGGGGCGGCCCACGGCTTGGGCGTAGGCGGCGACGAGGGGACTGATGCCGGCGACGGCCAGGCCGAGGGCGATGACGCGCAGCGCTTGTGCGGCGGTGCCGACGGCGTCGGCGTCGTGCAGGAACTGGGCGGCCAGGGGACGGGCCGAGAGGATGAGGGCGGCGGCGCTGAGCAGTCCGTAGAGGAGGGAGGCGAGGAGCGCGAGGTCGCGGGCGCGCCGGGCGCGATGAGGCAGGCCGCGGCCGGTGTTGTAGCCGACGATGGGCTGCAGCCCCTGGCTGAGGCCGGTGTGCGGCATCGTCGCGAAGGTCTGAAGGCGGGCGCAGACGGCGTAGGCGGCCAGGGCGGTGGCCGAACCGGTGGCGGCGAGCGAGCTGTTGACGACAACGGCCAGCAGGGTGACGCCCGTTCCGGCCAGGAACGACGGCAGGCCGACGCCGAGCAGGGCGCGCAAGGTCGGGCCGTGGGGCAGGAGGTCCCGGGCGCGGACGCGGTAGGGGCGGCCGGATCGGCGGAAGAAGAACCACAGACTCATCGCCGCGGAGACGGCCTGGCCGCCGACGGTGCCGAGGGCCGCACCGCGTACGCCCATGCCGAGTCCGAAGATCAGCAGCGGGTCGAGGGTGATCTGCACGGCGACGGCCACGAGCCACAGCAGGGTCGCGTAACCGGTGCGGCCTTCGGCACGGACCAGGCTGGAGAACCCCGTGGCGACCAGTGCCCCGCACAGCAGGATCACGGCGTAGGGGCGGGCCGACTCGCGCAGTTCGCCGTGGGCACCCAGGAGGCTGAGCAGCGGGTCGAGGAAGGCCAGGCCGAGCGTGGTGGTGATGGCGGCGCACAGCCAGAACAGCGTGAAGGAGTTTCCGGCCGCGCGGGCCGCGGCCTCCCGGTCCCCCATGCCCAGGGCACGGGAGATCAGGGAGGCGCCGCCCGCGCCGACGGTGGTGGACACCGCGCCGAGCAACAGCAGCAGCGGGGCGGCCAGGTTGACCGCGGCCATCGCGGTGTCGCCCACCCCGTGACCGACGAACCAGGCGTTGGTCAGGGCGTAGACGCCGTACACGCCCACGGCCGCGGTGGTCTGGGCGCACGACCGCAGGAGCAGTGGGCCCACCGGGTCGGTGCCGAGGCGGGTGGTGGCGTCGGGGACGCGGGCGAGCGGGGTGGTGGTCACCGTCGCGTGCGGCCGAGCGACGCCATCGCCTCGTCGAGGTGGGGGCGGGCCCAGTCGTACTGCTTCGTGTCGGCGTGACCGCGGTACACGGTCTCGATGACCATGATCAGCATCAAGTAGAGGCCGTACAGGCGGCGGCGCACCTGCTGGGTCCCGGTCAGTTCGCCGTGGCCGTAGCCGCGCATGAAGGCCTCCGGGTCGCCGAAGGCGGCCAGTTGGATGCCGGTGAAGCCCGCCTCGATCAACGGGTCTCCGTAGAAGGCGCGTTCATGGTCGATGACGCAGACGAGCTTTCCGTCGCGGACCATGACGTTGCTTTCCCAGAGGTCCCACTCGACCAGGCGCGGTTCGGTGACCTCGTCGAGGCTGCCGGCGTGTTCGGCGACGACCGCGCGGACCGTGTCGTAGGACCAGCCGATGTCCACGCTCCGACGCTCACCGTCGCGCAGGACGTCCTCCAGCATGCCGGTGAACACCCGCCGCCAGCTCCTGTCGCCTGGTCCGGCCAGCGGTCCGAACGCCGTGCCGCGCAGGGAGTTGATCTGCCGGTTGGCCGCGCCGACCTGCTCCATGCAGGCGTCGCGCTCGGTGGTCGGGAGCGACTCGACGATGACTCCGAGGTTGTCGGCGTCGACGTACGGCATGAAGAACCAGTCGGCGTCGCACAGTTCACGGCTCCGGTCGGCGAAGTCGACGGCGGGCACCGGAACCGAGGTGTGCTCGCGCAGCAGTTGGATCGTGGCCAGCTCGGTCGCCATGGCGCCGCGTTCGTAGGTCATGACCTCCACGTGCGGCGGCGGGGCTATCTTCAGGACGACCTCGGCGCCGTCCCTGAGGCGTATCCGGTAGGCGACGTTGAACCAGCCGTGCCCCAGCTCGCTCGCCCAGCCCTCACCGGTCGGGACCCGGTCGGCGCCGTAGGCGCGCTCGATCATGGCGCGCAGCGTGTCGGACGACTGCCGGTTCTTGGTGATGCTCTCCACACCCAGCCCCTTCGACGGTGGTGTCCTGGTGCCGCCGGCGGGTGTGGGGCCCGTGCTGTACCGGCGCACCGCCCGGGACGGGACCGCTCCGGAAGAAGTAGACACCATGTAGTGGCCATACATCCATGGGGCTGCGGCAAGATCACGCCAACCGAGGTGGGGGAAGCCGGTCTTCACCGCTCACCGTGGCGAGCGGCCGTCGCGCGGACACAGGAACACTTCATCGACGTAGCACCAGGCCCACGGCTCCTCGCCCGGCTCCGCGGACCGCACCAGGGGGTGACCGCTCGATTCGTGGTGAGCGGTGGCGTGGGCGCCTGGCGCGCTGTCGCTGCATCCCACGTGGCCGCAGGTCAGGCAGAGCCTCAGCCGCGTCTCCTCGTGCCCCTGGGCGGAGCACTCCGTGCACACACGGCTCTGGGGTGCCGGTGCCGGGCCCGCGTCGGCGGCATGGGGACAGTGCCGGCCCTGCGGACGGCCGCCGTCCGGCCTGACCATCCACTCCGTCATGGTGTCGCCTCTCACCTGCCGGCGGTCGCCGTACGAACGTCACCCCTACTTCTCGCATGCGGGTACGCATGGATGCGCACCGCGAAAGGGAAAGCAGGCCGAAGCCGGTGATCGTCCAGGACCTGTGCGCTCCTTGCGGGCGCCCGGCGACGCACCGCGCACAGGGGTTCTGAGGCTGCGTGCGCAGCCGGCCGTGCCCTCGGCGACGCCGACCAACCGGTCCCATCCACCTCTCATCCAAAGGCGCGGGAGGCGGGGAAAAGGAGACGCAGGCTCCAGCGGCGGGCGTGCGATCAGGGCGAGGAGACGACATGAGCCAGTTCACCGGTCGCGAGGTCGAGTCCGTCTGGGACTATCCACGACCTCCCGCCGTGGTACCGGACAACCGCCCCGTCCGGGTGGAATGCGGTGGCCGTGTGGTCGCCGAGACGCGACGCGCCATGCGGGTACTGGAAACCAGTCATCCACCGACGTTCTACATCCCACCGGGAGATGTCTGTACTGATCTGCTGTTCCCGGCCGACGGGCACTCCTGGTGCGAGTGGAAAGGCAGCGCACGCTACTGGGACCTGATCATCGGCCACGAGGTGCGTAGTCGTGCCGCCTGGAGCTACGCCGACCCCCATCCCGCTTACACGGTTCTCAAGGACTACTTCGCTTTCTATGCCGGCAGCGTCGACCGCTGCGTCGTCGGCGATGAAGAGGTACGGGCCCAGGACGGAGACTTCTACGGCGGCTGGGTCACCGCAGAGGTGCAAGGCCCCTTCAAGGGAGCACCTGGAACGCGTGGATGGTAGGTGCCGCGCCGGTCTGCCCCTTGCTGTGCGTCGTCTGTGAAATCTTCACGCGGCCCACTGAGTCCGACCGGCTTCCCGCGCGTACTCCCCTTCAGCCGCCAGACCAGGTGACGACAAGTCGGCGACGAACCGACGGGCAGGAGAAACGGTGCAGCGTTCGGGAAGCGTGATGGGAACACTCTTTGTGGGCGGCGCCTTGGCCCTGACCCTCGGCGCCCTCGTCTATCCCGCGATGCTCGGCATCAGCACGGTGTCGACCTCGAACGACCGGATCATCGCCAACACTCAATGGGGGCCGTTGACAGAGGGCGAACGGGACTTCGTCGTCAAGGTACGTGCGGCCGGCCTCTGGGAGCACCCGCTGGGCCTGATCGGCCTGCAGAAGGGACAGAGCCAGGCCGTCAAGGTCGCGAGCCAGCACCTTGTGGACGGTCATGCCGCCCTGGATGTGAGCTGCCGCAAGATCGCACCGATGTTGAACATCACCCTGCCCAACGTGGCGAGTCCTCAGCAGCAAGGTTTCGTCAGCCAGCTACAGGCCGAGTCGGGGCGGCAGTTCGACACCGACTTCGCCAACATCCTGCGGATGACTCACGGTTCCATCTTCAACGCGATCGCCAAAGTCCGTTCGACCACGAAGAACAGCCTGGTCCGCGCCTTGGCCGACCAGGCGAACAACACGGTGCTCGATCACATCACCGTGATGGAGAAGACAGGGCTCGTCGACTTCGACACGACTGTCTTCAACCAGACCACTCCGCCGAAGCTGCCCAAGTCCGACATGACTCCCCCGCCACCGGCACCGGGGCAGCCGCAGGTCGTCCTCAACCCGCCACCCAACCCGACGTCCACGGCACTGGACCTGAGCGCTGTCCTGAACGGCGCGCAGAAGAACGCCGGGTAGCCTCCCGGGCAGGCCGCGAGCGGGACACAGTCAATACGGCACGGCACCCTCGCAGCGCCCGGTTCGTGTTACGAGCTCGACGGGAAAAGCCGCTGATAGGGCGTCCGCTGCAGTCGGTTGGACGAGTCGACCGTGTACGCGGGGACCTTGGGAGCCGCGCCCGACAGGAAGCCCGACCCGCCATTGTCCAGGATCGTCTTACCGGCCTTTCCGGCGGCGACCCAGTCGATCTCGACGGCGAAGGCGCAGAAGCAGGTGGTGTTGTCCACGGTGAGCTCGAAGACCTCGGGATCCTTTGACGAGATCTTGTACGGGAACGAAACCGGTGGTCGCTTCGCGGCCTTCGCGATGATGGGCGGATCGGTCTTGTCGAGGTCGGCCCTGAACGTCCTGAAGTCCGCCGGCGATCCGCACCCTCCGTCCGCGACGGCGATGCCTGTGGTGGGAGGCGCCTTCCGCTGCAGATCCAGCACGCGCATGCCCACCAGCAGCACGGCCTCTTCGGCGGACGTCTGACTGGTGATGTCGACGGCTATCGGTCCGAGGCGCCGCTGCCCGGCATGTCGCCCCTTTTGGTAGTCCTCTGCGTTCTCCGCGTAGTAGTTGACGCTGGAGGCACATTGCTCCTGCGCCTGGATGTGCAGGTACGACGGGAGCTTCGCGTTGCCGGGATTCACCGGGCGTGGCACCGGAATACCCTTCGCCGTGCCGCCCGAGAACCCCAGCCCGTACACCGTGTACGTGCCTCCCACGGCAAGCACCAACGCCAGGGCCGCGAAGGCGCCCGTCGCCCGCCGCCGCCACCACTTAGGCGCTCGAGGGGGAGCCGCAGGTGCGCCGTGGTAATGGATGTACTGAACACCGTCGGCCTGAAAAGGGCCTTGGAAGGCGTTGCCTCGGAACTCGAATTCGTCCGGCGCACCGTGCGGTCTATGTCCGTCGGTCATGATGCGGCGCCACGGTGAATGTGCTGGACTCCCTTGGCCTGGACCGGGCCGCGGAAGGTGCTGTGATGAAACTCGACATGGTCGCCTCCGGGCCCGTCACCGGGTGCCGGACCAAGGGATCGAAGATGAGCCACCGCCTGCTCAAGGTCGGCAGCGAAGCCGTCGTCGGTCTCGTCGGCCTCCTCCAGCGCGAGCAGGACCCGATCCCGAGTCCGGTCACTGAGCGACTCGCGCCCGCTCTCCGCTTCCTCCGTCAGTCGCTGCAGCGCGGGATCGTCGCCAAGTTTCCGGCCCACCACCTCGTGCAGGCGGACCATCCCGACGTCCAGCGCCCGGTCGACTTCGTCGTCCGCCTGTCCGGCGACACGCTGGGCCTTCCGAACAGCCCAGGCGAACAGGTACCCGATCGCGATCTCGATGCCCGTCACCACACCCCCACGGCCAGTGCTGACCCACATCAGACCGTACCGCCTATAGGGCAGCGAATCAGGCCGATCGACTGAGACCGGGCATCAGGCCGCGACAGCTCCCGCTCGGGTTCCGGCGTCTTGACTCTGGGCTTCCTATTCGGCAGCGAGAGCCGGACGACCTTGCGCCACGCGGAGAACATCTGCTGGGGCGAGGTCCGACACCGATCGCTTCGCTTGGTGCGTGTCGGTGTCAGCCTCTTGTGTCAGACCCCGCATTCAGCCTTGACGGGACTTGCTTCGCCGCGCCACAGCACGCGTCCTACTCCTCCGGTTCCCACTCACGGAGCAGGTCGAACAGGCCCGCGTCACCCTCCATCTGCAGGGAGTCCGCCGGAATACGGTCGTACACGAAAAGAACCAGCTCATTGGCCGTGCCGCGTACGGAGACGCCGGCCGCGTTCGGGCCCTCGTCGGCAGCGGCGACAGGGGTCGTGGCGGGCGCGGGGATACGGGTGGAGCGTGCGCCGTCGCCGTCGACCGTGAGGCGCCAGGAGTGGCCCTCGGTGGCGTGGAAGTCGAAGGCAGTGGGCTTGTGCGGCCACGCACTCGTCGTGGCGACGCAGGTGAACAGGAACTCCTCGACACCGTCGAGTGCCACCTCTTCCGGCAGCGGCTCCGGGGCACCCACGGTGAACTGGGCGTCGTAGGTGTGCACCGCCATCTGCTGGAGCTGGTGCCGGGCAACGGCGCCACAGGTCTCCGGCGACTGGGACGTGCCCCACCACGTCCAGCAACCGCCATCCGGGCCGGCCTTCCGCAATGCGTCCACCAGTTGCTCCGTGGACTCCGCCAACCATGCCACCAGGTCCCCGCGCTCCCGAGGCGCAGCCGGGGCGCCCTCCGCCGCGGACTTGGCCGGAGCAGGCCCCGCGGCGACGGTGACGGCCCAGTCGCGGCGCCCCTCGCCGATGTGCTGCGCCAGATCGAACAGCGTCCACTCGGGACAGGTCGGCACCTGTGCGTCGAGGCTGGGCGCGGAAGCGACCGCGGCGCGGAAGGCAGTCGCCCGTTCGTCGATCAGTCGCAGCAGAGCGGGGAACGTAAGTGTCGTCGTCACATGGACTCTCTATCACCGTGTTCCGACGATCGGACAATGATTTTCGGAGTCGAGGTGGCGAGGGCGCGGCACGGCCGGGCGCCCTCAAATGACGCCGTGTCCAAGGCGGAGAGCGCGCAGCGCATACCTCCGAGCCTCGTGATGCGATGTTCAGCGGCTCGGGTCGGGGAACGGATTTACCACTTCCGCCATTTGTCCGTGAGCTGGTACCGACCCAGTCCGTGGCGAGCCGTCAGCGCGCTGACGTCGACACCGTGCTCGGTGAGTGATGTGTCGATGTAGTGACACAGTTGCTCACGCTCTTCGGTCTCGAAGGCGCCGCCGTTGCGGGCGTCGTTCACCGCGTTCAGGGCCAGGACGACGCGTTCCACCACGGCGAAGATCTGCGCGTCAGTGACCTCGGCAAGTCCAGGAAGGTCTCTGTCGAAGGTGTCGAGGACGGTATCGGTCTCGGCGAGCAGGTCCTCGGGGAACAGGCCTGCCATGCAGGCGCAGTCGGGATCCAGGGTGCCGGCGGCAAGCTCCTCGGCTTCCTGAGCTATGCCTTCACGCCAGCTTGTAGTTGGTCTTCCAGCCATGGGCGGACCGTACAGGCCACGACTGACAACGAGCCCTGCACGACCGGCTCACCGACCATGCGGGCACCACCCGCGTCCCAAGTACGCTGGCGACGTCACAGGCCAGCCGTGCGAAGGAGTGACCATGCCGAGTGCTTCGGAGCTTCAGCCGGGAGACACCGTCCTGGTGACTGATGGCCCCTTCGCGCAGTTCACCGGGCCGGTATGCGCCGTCGACCGGGAGCGTCAGCGCGTACAGCTGATCGTGCAGATCTTCGGAGACGACACCCGCATCGACATCCCGCTCGACACTGTCGAGAGGGCACCCAACGCCTGAGCGTCGCCATCCGGCTTGGGAAACACGTCTCCGCTGGGCACCTGGTTGGCGGGGAGTTGGGCGGCATGCAGGATCGCGCCTGCCTTCCCGATGAGCTCGTCGCCAGGCCAGGATGGCTTACGGTCTCGGCTGAGCACTGGTGAGCCAGGCTGAGACGGAAACCGAGACAGTGAGCCTTTTCCAACCTGCCTGTGTGCGGGGCGGGTTGGCCACGCTCGATTGCGCGAGGCAGCGAAGCTCCTGGCAGACGGGTGTCCACCACTCAGGGCGAAGACCCTGCAAGGATTCACCCATGCTCTGCGACGTCTGTGATCACGAGATGGTGAAACTGGACCACCCGCCAACGCGGTGGTGCCGGGAGTCATGGCGCTGTCCATGGTGTCATGCTTGGACCAAACTCGAGACTCCGGACTTCGATGTCCTGCGGCCGGGCCATATGCCTTGGGATCTGCGGTGGGAGGCTGCACGGACGGACATGCTGCCGAATGCCAGACACCACGCGTACGGCGGTTTTCACCGGACGCTGTGCGGCATCGAAAGGCCCGATATGGAGGGCTCCCAGTTCGGCATGTGGGGCGGTGCCAGCGATGAGTGCCCCGACTGCACCGCCGCAGCTCTGATCATTGACGCGCGCTGGCCCGAGGAACGGCGCGAGAAGTTCCGCGTGAGCGTGAGAGCTTTGCCTAAGCCCCGTCCTGAGCACGAACCAGGCTACGTCCAGCCGGCTGACGAGCTCGGCCGGCTCGACATCCAACTGCCGGAAATCCCGCCAGCTACCGCAACGCGCGTACTCGCCACCTCAAGATTCCCTCGCGAAGCCCACGACGGCTTCCAGACGATCGGCGACGGCCCTGGCTCGCTGCGACTTCCCGCGTCCTGGGTAGCCTGCGGAATCGGACCCTACCGGCCACGCGACTGGTTGCAAGGCTACGGAGCCTACCCGCTGGACTCCCTGCCGCCATTGGACGAACCGACGTTTGTGGGCGACTTCGCCTGGACAGGCGAAATCGGCGATCCACTCGACTACCGCATCGCAGTCACCGATCCCATCGCCGCTGAATTGACCGAAGCCGGACTGGCGCTCCCCGCCGACTTCGTCGCGCTGATCACCCGCGCCAACCTCCACCGCCTCCTAGACACAAAAGGCGCTGGAAATTGGACCGACGTCGTCGGCCCCCTGCCCAGCCCGACCGACCCAGCCGACCGCATGGTCCTGTTCTTCCGCGATCAGCAGAGCTGCGTCCTGTGGTACCTCTACCTGCGCCACAGCGGGGAGTCGTTCGTCGTCTGGTCCTCCCGCGACTTCACCCGCGAGCCAGAGTTCCGATACAACCAGGATGGTGAGGTCGTCACCGCGCGACAGGAAATCAACTGGTGTGCGCCGAGCATTGAGAGTTTCGCCTATCGGTACCTGATCGAGGAACGGCTGAACGCTGCGATCCACGACAAGAAGCAGGCCAAGGACCTCGCCCCAGACCTTCTCGCCTATCTCGCGCACTACGTGTCTGGTTGCCCCGAGGAGTAGACAGGGATCCTTTTCAACCTGCCGGTGTGGTCCACTAGTTGGCGTGACAGACGAGTGAAGCCCCTGGTAGGGGGATTCACGACCGGGAGCACCCGTTCCGCCAGAGGCATCACGTGCTCGTCTACCCGTCCGGACTGGACCTGTCCAGCTCGCACCTTCGTTTCCTCACTGCCCGGATCCGCGAACGCCGTCGTGCGATCGGCAGCCGATGGCGCCGACTGAGCGCGGGCCGACAGTCCCTGCTCACCCTCGCCCGTCTGCGCAACGCGCACCCCTACGCCCAGCTCGCTGCCAGGTTCGGCATCGGCATCGGCACGACTGCGGCCTACCGCTACATCGCGGAAACCGGCCGCTCCTGCGCAAGCTCCGGTGCAGGACTACCCGCATCACCAGCCTCTTCCAGGCCGTCCTCACCCTCCACCTCACCTGCTCAAACTGAGGTTCAGAAAAGGCTCAGTCCGCCCAGCGGTCGTTGTCAGTGGCCGCGCCTACCCTCCGACCATGAGCATGATCGGTGAGTATCTGCGTGTCACGGCTACTGAGCTTGATCGGGCAATCCGGGATCCTGCCTGGGCTCTGGACTTCGTCGAAGAGGTCCAGGACGCCGAGGAGGCGACGGAGCCTGCGCCGGCCGAGGCGCGCCACTTCAGTACGTACAAGGCCTGGGACATGCTCCGCTTCCTGCTGGCCCGCGCAGAGTTTCCCGTGAACGTGATCCACGGTGAGGAGCCGTTCGCCGAGGATGCGGACTGGGGCTACGGACCTCCCCGATACTTGCGGCCCGAGCGGGTCCGGCTCGCGGTGGAATCCCTGCGGGCCACCAGCTATGACCAGCTCGTCAGTGGTGTGGATCCCGCCGAACTGACCAGCGCCGACGTGTACCCCCTCGAATGGAGTGAGCCTGGCGCCCTGGAGTGGGGTCGTCACTGGTACGACGGTCTCACTCAGTTCCTGGAGGCCACTGCCCGAGCGGACGATGCCGTGCTCGTCTGGTTGGACTGACAGGCCGCTGCAGCGGTGAAGTCTCTGCTCGGGAGGCTCAGGTCACTCAGGTGGGATCAGACGTCCGACCTGCGACGGAGTAGCCTCATGGCATCCGGCGGACTGGGGCTGATCCTCCGCGATCCCCCGCGCTTCCCCTCCCGACCCGGCACGGATGTGGCACGGCCGATCCGCAGGGTCGGCCGACCTTCGACGACGCTGGTCCAACTGGGCAGAGGAAAGGCACGCATGAAGAAATTGACTTCCGCGCTCGGCGGTGGCCTGCTGGTCGTCGGGATCACTGCAGGGGTGTGGTGGACCTGGTTCCACGAGCCCTATGCCCTGGCGGACGCGCCCCGGGTCGACGTGACAGTGCGCGCGGAAAAGTCCACGTACCCCGACGTACAGGAGACGGCCGAGGACGTCGACACCCTCGTACGGGTCTACGTGCAGCGCCTCAAGGACGGTGATGCGAAGGGAATCGCCGAGTTGGCGGGCCCCGCTTACGCGCAGCCCGGGCCCACCGCGGCCAAGTACGTGCGCGAGTACGGCCAAGCGGCGGGCGGCCCTGTCGAAGTCACCGTACTGGAGGGCGTCGTCCCCTACTTCAACCCGGTGACAGTGACGTACGAACAAACCGGGCAGCGGCAGGAGCTGCTGCTGGTGAAGGACGACGGGCACTGGTGGATAGGCCTCGGCGACGGCGATCCTGCGGCGGGCTCGTAGCGACAGACGTGCCGGTTGTGGAAGCCCGAACTCGCCTTCTAGGGAACGTATTTGGTCGTGATCAAGGAGCTGTCTTGGCTAGTTCCTTGATCCAGATCATTGAGGCGCGGAGATGCAGGCCGGCAAGGTAACTTTCGGGGGTCTTGTCGAACCGGGTGGCTATGCCCCGCCACGCCTTCAGCCTGTTGATCAGGCGCTCGACGGTGTTCCGCTCCGTGTAGAGCTCGGCGTCGTGGCCGACGGGCCGTCCGCCCCTGCTGCCCCTCTTCCGGGCTGCCCCCTTTTGCCGGGTCTTCTCGACCTCGTCGGCGGCCTTCTCCAGATCGGCGAGCGTGCCGGGGTCGAGGTGCATCCCGGCGGCGTCGTGGTGAGCCCGGACGGTGGTGGAGTCCACGCTGACCAGGGACAGGTCCACCTCGCCCCCCTTGACGGCTTCCGCGATCAGACCCTTCAGCAGGGCCTCGAACACGCCCGCGTCCCGCCACTGCCGGAAGCGATTGTGCACGGTCGACCAGGCGCCGAACTCCCGTGGCATTTCCCGCCACTGCCCGCCGCCAGATCACACCCTCGAACTGCCGGCGCAGCCGCATCGGGTACGGGCCGTACTCACCTATCGGCAGGTGCAGCTCGATGAACTGCCACTCTGCATCAGTCACTTGAACTCGCGTCACACGGAACCATCTACCGGGCCGGGAACCTCCGCGAGGGCGAAATCCCGCCGATTGATCACGGCTGGCGTTCTTGGCCAGGGCGGCAGCTTCAGTCACGATGACCACCCCTAAGCTCAACCCCATGACCGCGTTCGACGACCTCACTCGCCTCATCCCTCCGCCGCCGCAACCACTGTGGGCAAACGGAGACTGGGACGAGGTGGAGGCAGCACTCGGCGTGGAACTCCCCTCGGACTTCAAGCAGATGGTCGAGGCCTACGGGGCCTACCACTTCGCCGAGTTCTTGACGCCACTCACGCCCTTTGGCGGGCGAGACCTGCTGGTCGGCCCGGCGACACGGCTGCTGGACCAGGAACGCAACTTCCGGGACAGCAACCCCGACGCCTGCCCGTACCCCTTCTACCCGGAGCCGGGCGGACTCCTGCCGTGGGCGGGAACCGACAACGGGGACCGCGTGTGCTGGCTCACTGACGGTCAACCGGACGAGTGGACGGTTGTCTGCTGGAATCCACGGGGTTGGTACTACGACGCGCATGCCGTCAGTGCGGTCGAGTTCCTGCTCGGCTGGCTGTCGGGATACATCAGCTCCAGCGTCTTTCCCGACGCCGCCGAGTTCACTGAGGAGGACAGATCCGATTAACTCGGACACCCCAGCCTAGTCGGCAGCCGCATGGACGTTTGCGATGGCTTCGCGTCGGCCAGCGTGCTGCTGAGTCGGACAGGCCGGCCGATCGACTACGGCGTGACGGTGATTCCCGCAGATTGATCACGACTCAATACGTGGCCTAGTACGCCTACATCTGGGAGCACACCATGGGTGTGGTCGACGACATCGATGAGGCCCTGCGGTCGAAGGGGAGCTGTGCGAGCCCGAACGGCCAGGGCCCTCAAGCCCCAGCCGTTCGAGTTTCCGGAGTTCGACTTCCGGGTGGCTACTGGGCCGTGGCCTTCGCGGCGGTTTCGACGAGGTGGGTCACGACGCCGGGGTGAGAGATCATGACGACGTGGGAGCCGTTGACCTGGACCGTGTGGGAGCCGGCACGGCGGGCTTCGAAGCGTTCCAGGTCGGCACCGATGGCTTTGTCCTGCTTGGCGACCAGGGCCCAGGACGGGATGGTGCGCCAGGCCGCGGCGGTGGGGGCGTCCTCGAAGGCGGAAGCGCTGATGGGACGCTGCTCGACGGCCATGATCCGGGTCTGGGATTTGGGCAGATCGGCGGCGAACACCTTGTGGAACTGGGCCGGATCGATGGTGAGTTCGATTCCGGTGGAGCCGTCGGCGTTGGCGAACGGTGCGGGGCGCAGGGCAGGCTGGAGTTGCGAGTCGTGGGACCTGGCCGCGAGTTCTCCTAGGACCTCGCCCCGGTCGGGCATGAAGGCGGCGATGTAGACGAGGGCCTTGACGTCGGGATCACCGGCGGCGGCCTGGGTGATGACCGCGCCCCCGTACGAGTGTCCGACCAGCACCACAGGGCCCTTGATGTTGTTCAGGACGCTGGCGATGTAGGTCGCGTCCTGCGGCAGACCGCGCAGCGGATTGGCCGGGGCGACGACCTTGTAGCCGTCGTTCAGAAGGCGCTTCACCACACCGTTCCAGCCGGACGCGTCGGCGAAGGCGCCATGAACCAGGACGACCGTCGGCTTCGGGCGCGACTGGCTGCTCTGGTGTGCGGAGGCTGAAGGGGCGAGGGAGAACGACAGCAGGCCGAGGAGACCGGCTGCCGTGGCGGCGGCCCAGCTCAAACGTCGTGCGCGCATGGGAATTCCTCTGAGGATGAGGGTGCAGGCCGCCGCCGGATCACACTGGCCATAAACCTGCCGATCCCTGGGCAAACCCGTTGATTTTCAGCCAAGTTAACATCCGAAAATGGGCGTCGACTTGCCGTGGGATCTGGTGTCGCGCATCCACTCGGATGGACCATCCGGTTGCGCCAGCGTGTCCTGTCAGCAGAGGAGGCGGTGGGTACGGCTCGCCGTCACCGCTTGTCACACGTCAGCGCACACCCGTCGCTTTCATCATCTTCAGTGCGCCGGTCACGAGGGTCGCCCAGGTCTCGGGTGAGATGCGGGTGGGCGGGGTGAAGGCCCGCACTCGTTGGTGGGCCACGGTCTGCGGCTCTGTGTATTTGAGGATGCCGTCGGCACCGTGGCGGCGGCCGAGTCCGGAGTCACCCATGCCCCCCATGGGTGCGTCGATGCTGCCCCAGGCCGCGGCGAAGGCCTCGTTGACATTGACGGTGCCGGCGTGGATGCGGGCTGCGACGGCCCGGCCGCGGGCTCCGTTGCCGGTCCACACGCTGGCGTTGAGGCCGTACGGAGTGGAGTTGGCCTGTGCGACCGCTTCGTCGACGTCCCGGTAGGAGTAGACGGAGACGACGGGTCCGAAGGTCTCGTCGTCGTACAGCGTCATGTCTGGGGTGACGCTCGTGAGGATGGTCGGCTCGTAGAACAGCGGCCCCAGATCCGGTCGTGCGCGTCCGCCGGCCAGAACGGTCGCGCCCTTGGCGATGGCGTCGTCGACATGTCGAGTGACGGTCTCCATCTGGGAGGAGTTGGTGAGGCTGCCGACGTCGATGCTGTAGTCGTAGGCGGCGCCGATCACCAGCCGGTTGGTACGGGCGACGAACGCGTCGATGAACTGCTCACGGATGGACTCGGCGACGTAAAGACGCTCGATGGAGACACAGAGCTGCCCGGCCGAGGGAAAGCAGGCGGCGACCGCGCCGTCGGCGGCCTTGTCGATGTCCGCGTCATCGAGGACGATCATGGCGTTCTTGCCGCCGAGTTCCAGGGACGCGCCGATGAGGCGCTGCCCGGCGTCGCGGGCGATCTGACGTCCGCTGGCGGTGGATCCGGTGAACATCACGTAGTCGGCGTTGTCCATCAGCGTTTGACCGATGGAACTGCCTCGGCCCACCAGCATCTGCCACACGCCGGCGGGCAGCCCGGCCTCGTGCATGAGATCGAGCGCCCACAGTGCGGTGAGAGCCGTCTGGGTGTCGGGTTTCTGCACGACGGCGTTGCCCGCCAGCAGTGCGGGGATGGCGTCGCCGGCAGCCATGCTCAACGGATAGTTCCACGGCGAGATCACCGTGACGATCCCCTTGGGATGGCGGAGTTCGGTGGTGTGGGTCAGCACCGGGATCGCACCGCGGCGGCGCCTGGGCCGCAGGTATTGGGCGCCGCTGCGCGCGTAGTAGCGGGCGGTGATCGCGATGTCGATCACCTCGAGGAAGGCGTCACGGCGGGTCTTGCCGCTTTCCGCCTGCATCAGGTCCAGGGCCTCGTTCTGGCGGGCGAGGGCGAGATCGTGGAACCGCAGCAGAATCTTCTTGCGCCTGCTCAGCGGCAGGGCGGCCCAGGCCCTCTGGGCGATGCGGGCGCGCGCGAATGCGTCGTCGACGTCGCCGGGTGTCGAGACCGGCAGGTCGGCCAGGGGCAAGCCCGTGTAGGGGGCGGTGGTTGTGGTCCGGGCGGCATCCGGGGCGGCGGCAATGCGCTGTGCGAGGTGCTCGATGCGGCCCGGGGAAAGCGACGGGGGCAGTCCGACGCCTCGGGCGGTCGCGGGGCGGGGCGCGTGTTCGGTGACCATGGCAGGGCTCCGTTGCTACTTGTTCCGGATCGGGACGGAGGTGGGCACCGGCATGTGGAGCGCGAGCTGACCCTGTGTCATCACGTCGAGCTGAAGGGTTCGTATCGGCCTCAGGGAGCGCAGGTCGTCTGCCATGCGACCCTCGCCGACTTGGAGGTGGAGGTGGCGCGGACGGCGCGTCGTGCCGGCCGACAGCACGTTGGTCTGGCTCAGCGTCGAGTGCCAGGCACCGTCGATGGAGGTGTAGGAGGTGAGTGAGGCGACTCGCTCGCCGCTGCGACAGGCGGTCTGCCTGGGCGTGGCCACCTGGAGGAAGAGGTCGGTTCCACCTGCGTCGTTGGCCACCCGTGCCTCAGTGCGCTGGGCGTCGATGCCGACATCGATATCAGTGACCCACTTGGGGAAGCCGTACCCGTCGTGTCCGCGCACCTGGGCGATCTCGCTGCTCACCGGGAGGGAGAGGACGTAGGAGTCGAGGTGCTCGTTCTTCAGGCCCGCGACGAGGTCGAAGAAACCCAGCCCGCCATGCCGGGCCGGTTTGACCGCGATGCCGACGGCGGCCTCGGTGTAGAAGTCGATGTCACACACGTCGTAGCGGAAGAACATCACCGAGACGAGGCCGAGGCCCGGGGCGATCTCCAGCGGCGCCAGTTCCCTGGGGAGGCGGGAACGAATGGCGCGGGAGGGGGCGAGCATGGTGAGCCGTGCGGTCGCGATGGCGTAGTAGAAGTTCGGCGTGAGCGTGCTGCCGATCGGTGAGTCGACCCTGGTCTTCGGAAGCCGACGGAAGAAGTCGACACCGCTGACGCGGGGGTCCCTGGCAACTTCATCCAGGTCGGGGATCATCCGGTAACGGTCGTACAGGCCGCCTCGAGGGACGGTGACCGTGCGGCCGCCCAGGTCGACCTCGACCGTGTCCTTCTGCGTGTGTGCTGGCATGACGTGCTTCCTCACCTCGATGTTTACGGTGCACACATGACCTTAACGTTCAATGTATGCACCGTCAACACTGCTCCGGCATGTCTCGCGCGAGGTGCTGCGCACACGCCCAAGGTCCGGGCCCGCAGGCGCAACGGCGCCTGGGGGCCCGGACCTTGGGCGGTGGGGCTCAGTCGTGCAGCGCCGTCCTGAGCGCGTCGACGGCGAGCCTGCGGGCGACGTTCGCGGCGCGCGTGTCGCGCAGACTGTCCAGGAGCAGGAAGTCGTGGACCATGCCGGCCACGCGGACGGAGGTGACGTCCACTCCGGCCTCACGCAGTTTGTTCGCGTACTGCTCGCCCTCGTCCCGCAGCACGTCGGCCTCGTCGGTGATGACCAGTGTCGTGGGCAGCCCGCGCGACTGTTCCAGGGAGGCCTGCAGCGGGGAGGCGTACACCTCCGTGCGCTGCGCGTCGTCGCTGGTGTACGCGTCCCAGAACCACTTCATGCCGTCGCGGGTCAGGTAGTACCCCTCGGCGAACTGCAGATAGGACGGGGTGTCGAAGTCGGCGTTGGTCACCGGGTACAGCAGAACCTGGGCTTTGAGGTCGATGCCTCCGCGCTCCTTGTTCATCAGCGTGAACACCGCCGACATGCAGCCGCCCACCGACTCGCCGGTCACCGCGATCCGCGAGGTGTCCAGGCCGTGCTCCGATCCGTGCTCCAGGACCCATTGGCCCACTGCGTAGTTCTGCTCGACCTGGGTGGGGTACTTGGCCTCCGGCGCCCGGTCGTAGACGGGGAACACTCCTGCGGCGCCGGCGCCGACCGCGAGTTCACGGAAGAGGCGGTCGTGCGTCTTGTCGTCACCGAAGACCCAGCCGGCACCATGGATGTAGAACACCACCGGCAGCGGCCCGCTCACACCTTTGGGCCGGATGATGCGCGTGCGCACGGTTCCCCACTGCCCGGCATCGACCTCGACCCATTCCTCGTCGACGTCCGGCCGGGGCACGCCGGCATCGCTCTGCAGACCGAGAAGGATGTCCCGGCCCTTCTCCGGTGGCACCTCGTAGATGCGCGGATGCGGGTCGGTCGCCTCGGCGAGCTCCTTCGCGGCAGGCTCGAGGTAGGGGGTGATCGGTGGCGGTAGCTCACTCATGTCGACTCCAAGTCACGAGCACACGAAATGTCCCCTGATCAGCGTCTTCCCCCCGCCCCGCGCTCCTGGCGCACCTCGGCGCGGGCGGGAACGCCTCCCCCCTTCATGCTTCGCGCCCGCATCCTGGGCTGCAACTCGGTCGCGAGTCCCTTCCCAGGGCCCGCCCGAGACGGGACGAGGCAGCCGTCCGGGGTCCGCCGTCCACGGATCACGCTGCTGCCCTGGCGTTCACGTCGGCGACGAGCCGCTCGGCCAGGCGCTCGGAGGACGGCGGGTTCTGTCCGGTGTACAGGTTGCGGTCCACGACCACGAAGGGGCGCAGCGGCAGGCGGGCCTTGACGTAGTGCGCCCCGCTTCGCCGCAGCCGGTCCTCCAGCAGCCAGATCGCCTTGCGGCCGAAGCTGTTGAGCTTCTCCTCCAAGTTCGACAGCCCCGTCATCCGGTAGCCCCTGAAGGGCCACGAACCGTCCGGATTCCGCGCGGCGAAGGCGGCCGCCGGTGCGTGGCACAGCAAGGCGAGCGGCTTGCCCGAGGCCAGCACCCGGGTGATGAGTGCTCCCGAGACCGGGTCGACGGCGAGGTCTTCCATGGGGCCGTGTCCGCCGGGGTAGAACACGACGTCGTAGGCGTCCGGATCGACCCGGTCCAGCGTCATCGGGCTGTTCAGCTGGGCTTCGATGGACCGCAGGTACGCGGCGACCTCGCGGAGCTTCGAGGGCCGGCCGGCGGTGCGGGACATGCTCAGCCGGTCCAGCGTGGGCGCCTTGCCGCCGGGTGTCGCGATCGTGATGTCCCAGCCCGCCTCGGCGAAGATCTTGTGCGGCATCGCCAGCTCTTCCCCCCAGAATCCGGAGGGATGCGTCTCTCCGTCCTTCAGCGTCCAGCGGTCAGCCGCGGAGACGACGAACAGTGCCTTGGTCATGTCGGCCCTTCCTTGTGGCGAGATCTGCCAGGTCACCGTGGCATCTCGGGTGCCAGGTCACCCCAGGCATCGTGCGGAGCCGGTGCGCAGCGTGGGCCTCCGGGTCAGCATCGGCCCGCGGCAACGAGGGGCGACGGACCAAGTTGCCGGGGCACGGGCGAGAGCCCCACCTGTCCGGCTCGCTTCCTCTTCTGAGTGCCCTACCGGGCCTCTTCTTCTGAGTGCCCTACCGGGCCGACGAGACACGTGCTTCGGTCAGCCACAGGCGGTAGCGGCGCAGGGCGCGTCGCTGCCTGCGCCGTTCGGCCAGCAGCGCCACCGCCGGGTGGGTGTTGGGGGTGGGCCTGCTGCCGCGGGCCGTCCGGCGCATCTGATGGCGGACCTGGGCCATGCTCGCGGCAGAGGCGAGGGCCTTGTCCGACCAGGTCACCGGCCGTAGCTGCCGGTCGGCCTCCCGGCCGTGACGCCAGCGGTCGGGCAGGTCGGGGGTGACGGCGAGCGCGGTGCCCATCCCGACGACCGCCACTCCGCCGGCGAGGACCTTCTCGGCCGTCTCGCGGCGGGTGATGCCGCCGGTGAGCATCAGGGGCAGCGGGCTGGTTCCCACGAGGTCTTTGGCGAGGTCCAGGAAGTAGGCCTCACGGGCCTGTGTGCGGGAGTCGGCGGCACGGCCGGACATGGCCGGGCTCTCGTAGCTGCCGCCGGACAGTTCGACCAGGTCGACGCCCAGCGGCTCGAGCATCCCGATCACCTGCCGCGCGTCGTCGGCGTCGAAGCCGCCGCGCTGAAAGTCCGCGGAGTTCAGCTTGACCGCGACCGCGAAGGCGGGCGATACGGCGCTCCGCACCGCGCGGACCACGTCCAGCAGCATCCGGGCCCGGTTCTCCAGCGATCCGCCCCACCGGTCGGTGCGCTTGTTGACCAGGGGAGACAGGAACTGCGACAGCAGGTATCCGTGTGCGGCATGGATCTCCACGCCGTCGAACCCCGCCTTCTCGGCCCGGTGGGCGGTGACCGCGTAGCGGGTCACGGTGGCCTCGATCTGCTCCGCGGTCATCGCGGTGGGGCGGCCGAAGCGGCTGCTGTGCTTGCCGAGGTCGACGCCCACGTCGGAGGGCCCCCACACGACTCCCGGCATGTCGGACCCGATCTGGCGGCCCGGGTGGTTGATCTGCATCCAGATCACCCCTCCACCGCTCTTGCCGGCCCGGGCCCACTCCGTGAACGGCGCCAGCGGAGCGGCCTCGTCGAGCACGACACCCGCGGGACCGGTCAGTGCTTCCGCGTGGACCATGACGTTTCCAGTGATCAACAGGCCCGCTCCCCCAGCGGCCCAGCTTCGGTACAACGTCAGAAGCTTCTCGTCGGGAAGCTGGCCGTCACCGGCCATGTTCTCCTCCATCGCCGCCTTCGCGACCCGGTTGCGCAGAACCTGCCCCGAGCGCAGGGGCAGCGGCATGAACAGCTCGCTGGACATTCGAGTTACCTTCTTCCGTCTCCATCACCTACGATGTGTGCACCGTTCACATTAGGGGAAGATGTAAGCGGCGTAAACATGAGGGAGTGTGACCTGTGCCGCAAGCCACGTACCACCACGGAGACCTGCGCGCGGCCTGTCTGCGCGCCGCGCGGGAACTGCTGGAGGAAGACGGCAGTGCCGCACTGTCCCTCAGAGCGGTCGCACGCAGAGCCGGAGTTTCAGCCACGGCCCCCTACCGCCACTTCGCGGACCGGGACGCACTCGTCTCCGCCGTGGCCGCCGAGGGATACCGCGAACTCGCAACGAACCTCGCGACGGCACACCCCACCCCCACGACGGCCGAGGACCTGTCCGCCGTCGCCGTCGCCTACGTGCAGTTCGCCCTCGACCACCCCGCCCTGTTCCGGGCGATGTTCGCCGAACCCTGCGATCCGACCAGCGAAGAGCGAGTCGCGGCTACCGCTGTCATCTCGGAGTACGTCCACAGCATCGTCCGCCGCGCCTTCCCCGACGCGGACGCGGACACCGGCGCCCTGTCGACCACAGTCTGGGCGCTCGTCCACGGCCTGGCCTTCCTGCACCTCGACGGCAAGCTCGACGCGTCCAGCCCGGAGATCGTCGCCCGTCAGGTCCGGGCGGCCGTGACCGCTCTGTTCACCACCGCGCCCGCGATGCGAACGACGGCCACATAGCTCACGGTGACTGAGCCGCTCCAGGTATGCGCATGTGCCGGACGTCTCGCGCCTGCCGGCAGGTCGAGCAGCCGGACTCTCGTCCGTCCGCGCGACAGTCGGAGAGTCCTTGGCCCGGACGCCGAGGTGCACTTCGCCGTTCGCCTCGCCGCAGCCTGGGAGCCCTGCCGCTCGCCACCGTTGACCGATCCAGGCCTCCTGTCGGATCCGCTCTGGCCGGTGGCCAGTTGATCGCCATGGCGCGGCAACGCCCGGGAGGGGCGCTGCGGCGGGGTGCGCCCGCGCCAGTCCTTCTCGCTCAGCCCCACAGCGGCAGCGGCAGCGGCAGCGGCAGCGGCAGCGGCAATGGCAACGAGCGGGTGACTCAACTGATCGGTCTGAAGGTGGGAGAGGTCGTCTTCATCGTCGTCCGACTGGCGGCCGCCCCGCGTGGCCCGGTACGCGGTCGGCTTCGTCGTCGGTGGTCTGCCGCCGCCGACACGCAAGACGAGAATTCACGTTGCCCGCGACGACGTGGTCCCCACATCATCGGCGCATGGACGACACACCGAGCCGCATCCCGACCGCCCTGCCGGCATTGCGCTCCAAGGCGCGCGACGCGGGCTTCATCATGTCCAGCGAAGACCGCACAGGAAGCCTGCTGGCAGCACTCGCTGCCGCCCGGCCCGGGGGCCGGATCCTCGAACTCGGCACCGGAGTTGGAGAGGGCACGGCCTGGCTCCTCAGCGGCATGGACCCCGATTCCTGTCTGACCACCGTCGAACTCGACCCCGCCCTCCAGGTTTTCGCCCAAGAACAGCTGGGCGCCGACCCGCGGGTGACGTTCGTCTCCGGAGACGGCGGCGCATGGCTCGAAGACTTCGACGGCGCCCCCTTCGACCTCGTCTTCGCGGACACCTGGCCAGGCAAGTTCACCCACCTCGACCAGGCCCTGGACCTCGTGGCCCCCGGCGGGATCTACCTGATCGACGACCTCATACCCCAGCCCGGCTGGCCGGAGGGCCACGAAGCATCCGTCAAACGCCTTCTGTCCGAACTGGACGAACGCGAGGACTTCCGGTGCGTCCGCATGGCATGGGCGAGCGGACTGCTGATGGCGGTGCGCACCGCCTGACGGTCAGCACCTGCTGAGCCAGGTCAGGCCGCGCTAGCGAACGGGCCCGCATTCATCGACGATCACGGTCGGCTCCGACAGGAAGACATCCTGGCCGACGGGACCGTAGGCGATGTTGAACGTGTCGAGCCAGTACGACCAACCGCGGATGCCCAGGGCGCTGGAGAACCGGTAGTTCAACTGCCAGCGAACCCACTGCCCGGGAAGCAGTCGAACTGCCGGCGGCCTGCGTGTCCGAGGCGGCAACCCGAAGAGCGGTTCCACACGAGCGAGCACTCGGAGCCGGTCACCTTCGTCGCGCAGGCTGACACCGATCTCGCGAAGGCCCCTCCGGCTTGAGCACGGCTCGAAGCCATCACGCTCGGACATCTGGACGAAGTGGGTAAATCCAGAGGGCACTTGAGGCAAGGGAAAGCCGACCGGCGTCGCGTTCCTGCGGGCAGCGGCCTCCCCGCCCCGAGACTGCTTCGTCCAGGACGTCTTGATCCACTGCACCGTGATGTCCACCGCACCTGCCTTTCACCGAGAGCCTAGGGGCTGTCCCGTCGCCCAATCACCTGTGCGCCCTGATTGCCTTGCCGTGCCCCCACGGACCCGGTCGAGACATAATCCGCTTCTTCTGGATGGTGCGAGCTCGGACAATGGAGGAACCGGAAGTAGCGGCTGTCCGAGATCGAAGCAGGTTGCTGAGCCAATGAACGAGACGCCCTCCGTCATGCAGATGGTCACCTTCGCGGCCTGGCGGGACGATGCCCTTCACTCGGACCGCCCGGCTGATCGCCGCTACGTCACCCTGGCTGAGCTTCTGGTTCGACTGGGGAGTTACGGACTCGGGCTGACGTGGAAGGCTCAGATGTTCGAGGAGCAGCCACACCCGGCGTTCGCTCGCATGATGAAGGCTTCAGCAGGCACCGGAATCCCCACCCTTGAATTGCTGGCCATGGACGCGCCCTATCTGCAGGCGGTCGATGCAGACTTCGAGGGTTACGCGGGCAACGAACTCGTACTGACCCTGAGGGAGTTCGACAGTTCCAGGTGGGACGTCCGCACAGCCGACGCGTGGGTGCTGAGTGAGATACGACGGCGCTACCCCGACGCCAGGCCGATGACCTCAGACGAATGGGACTCCACGAACTGATTCTCAGAGGATGGAGCCACGTAGCCAGTGGCACGCTCTCGCGTCCGGTAGCCGGCCCGAGCCCGCCTCGTAACGTTCAGCCATCCTGATTGCCCGCGCCAGCTTCCCACGCGGCCGTGACGCAACCTTCTTCCCACTCCCACCGGCCTTCCGCCTCGCCTTGCTTCAACAGC
The DNA here is from genome assembly GCF_042790435.1 of Streptomyces sp. NPDC056738. Taxonomy (NCBI): domain Bacteria; kingdom Bacillati; phylum Actinomycetota; class Actinomycetes; order Kitasatosporales; family Streptomycetaceae; genus Streptomyces; species Streptomyces sp. NPDC056738. Next base: position 759,545 of record NZ_JBHTZF010000002.1, on the reverse strand, counting down.
GTCTGGATCCGCTGAATGTCCGCATCCGGCGGAACCTTCAGTGCGACCATCCCGAACTGTTCGATGCCCTCGCCGGTGGTGCCGAGTCGGTGGAAGGTGTCCAAGACAGCCTGCCGAGCCGCGGCAGAGCGTCCGTCCTTCAGCACGATCAATCGAATGGTGCAGTTCTCCGAGGGATGAACGGTCTCCACGGCCCAATGCAGCCCGTCGTCATCGGCGTCCACACGGACGACGTCGCCGCTCGCGACTCCGCGGACGAACCAAGGAGTGTTGTCCAGACGCACCGTTCCATCGCCGAGATCGACTGCCCACAGGCTCTCGACACTCGCCGGCGGCCAGCCGTCCTCGTCCACCTCCAACTGGAAGTGGACCTTCACGTGGGCGTCGCTGATGTTCGTCACCGGGCCATCATCCACATGGCCATCCACATGGGCATCAGCTACCGCCCGTCCCCGGGCGGCATGAACCAGCAGATGACACCCACAACGAGGCGCGATCCCTGGACCGCTCGCGGACGCGGCCGCGGACGGCCGATGTACCCATCAGTTGCCCCGAAGCCCCACCGCCAGCGTCAGTTCAAGGACCCGCTGTGGCGACGCGAGATCCGGAAACAGCTCCCTCACCTGCGCCATCCGGTACCGGACCGTCTGAGGATGGACGAACAGTGCCGCCGCCACCTCGTCCCGTCTGCCCTGGTGCAGCAGCCACTCCCGCAAGGTCTCCTCCAGCCGCCGTGCGGTCGCGACGGGCAAGGTCCGCAACGGTGCGAGGGCCCGTGCACGCAGGTCCGCGAACGCGTCCATGTCGGCGGTCAGCACCAGTTCGGGCAGATGGTCCTCGGTGTCGCGGATCTCGGAGGAGAGGGAGCGCGCGCGTACGGCTCGTGCGTACGAGGCGGACGCACGTGTCCATGGCCGGGCCGGGCCGACCACGGCGGTGCGGTCGGTCATCTGCCGCAGGAGATGTGATCGGTCGGCGTCGGGGACGAGCAACACACCGGTGGCGTCCGGCAGATCGTCGAGGACGAGGGTGCTCGGGTCGAGCGCACGGTAGGCAGGCCGGGCCTGGGCGGCGGGGAGCAGGACCGCGGTCAGTGAAACCGGAGGCTGCCACCCGGCCCGTTGAACGGAGGCCAGCAGCACGTCCGGGCTCGCGCCGGCGAGGAGGTCGCGGGCCAGGTGTTCCAGGTGCCGCTCGTGATCCCTGCCCCGGGCGGCCAGCTCGTCGGCGTGGCCCGCGGCGCTCGCGGCGGAGAGCTCGTCGATGTAGGCGAAGGTCAGCTCGGCGAACTTGGCGACCTCGGCGGCGGGCAGACCCGCGGGTACGGCACCCGCCGCCAGGCATCGCCAGGCCACACGGGCACCGACGCGGTAGGCACTGAGCAGGGCGTCCATCGAACGGCCGTCGCGCACCTCGCCGCGGCCCAGCTCGTAGGCCGCGTCACCGCCGTCGCCGCCTGCGGCGTTCCCGCTGGCGAGGTCCAGGTAGTGCCCCAGGGCGGTGCGGACCGCTCGGCGGATGGTGCCGCCCATGCTGCCCGAAAGGGCGTTGGCGTAGGAAGGGACTTCATCGATGATCGCCTGGACGACCTCGTCGGCGGTGGTCTTCAGCGCGGCCCGAAGCGCGGTGACCGTCGTCTCGTCCAGGGCCAGCTCGCTGGCCCGCTGGGTTACATGGCTCACGTTCTTATTCCCCGCGAACAATTCCGTCGATCAGATTCACGTCCTACGGTCAGGACTTTACGCCCTGAGACGCAGCAAGCTGGCACCATGACGAGCACAGCCCTCCGCAGCAGGGCATGGAAGCTGCTGGAGATGGTCACGACGCCGGTGCTGCCGTCGGACTACCTCGACCTGGTCAGCCCGCTGCGTGCGGGCGCCGACCTGCGGGGGCGTATCGAGGCCGTGCACCCCGAGACGGGTGACGCCGCGACCATCGTGATCAGGCCGGGACGGGGCTGGCGCGGCCACACGGCCGGTCAGTACGTACGGATCGGGGTCGACGTCGACGGGGTGCGCCTGTGGCGTGCCTACTCCATCACCTCCCCGACGAACCGCGAGGACGGCCGCCTCACGATCACGGTGAAGGCGATCCCCGACGGCAAGGTCAGCAACCACCTGGTGCGCAGAGCAAAGCCGGGCACGCTGATCCAGCTCGACCAGGCGACCGGTGACTTCGTGCTGCCGCAGGCCAAGCCCGCCAAGGTGCTCTACCTGACCGCCGGCAGCGGCATCACTCCCGTGATGGGCATGCTGCGCGACACCGAGTTCGACGACGTCGTCATGGTCCACTGCGCGCCACGGCCGCAGGACGTGATCTTCCGCAGCGAACTGCACGACCTGGCCGCGGACAAGAAGCTGCGGCTCACCGAGGTGCACACCGACACGGACGGCATGCTCGACATCGCCCGTCTCGACGAACTCGTGCCCGACTGGGCCGAGCGCGAGACCTGGGCCTGCGGGCCCGCGGGCCTGCTCGACGCCGCCGAGAAGCACTGGGCCGATCACGGCGTACAAGAGCGCCTACACACCGAACGCTTCCGCCCCGGCATCGTCGTCGCGGGCGACGGCGGCGAGGTCACGTTCAGCGCCACCGGCAAGACCGTCGACGCGGACGGCGCCACGCCGCTGCTGGACGTCGGCGAGGAGGCCGGCGTGCTCATGCCCTCCGGGTGCCGCATGGGCATCTGCTTCGGCTGCATCACGCCGCTCAAGGCTGGCGCCGTCCGCGACCTGCGCACCGGCGAGATCACCGAAGCCGAGCCGGGCGTCCTCATCCAGACCTGCGTGTCCGCCGCCGCGGGCCCCTGCGACATCGAACGGTAGGAGCACCTTGACCGCCATCGACCCCACCGCCCACCTGACCGCGGAGCAGATCGAGGAGCTCGGCCGCGAGCTGGACGCGATCCGCGACGAGGTGATCGCCGGCCGCGGAGAGAAGGACGCCGCCTACATCCGCAAGGTCATCTCGGCGCAGCGCAAGCTCGAGCTGGTCAGCAGGGGCGTGCTGCTGTTCTCGTTCTTCCCGCCCGCATGGGTGCTCGGCACCGCCGGTCTGTCCGTGGCGAAGATCATGGACAACATGGAGATCGGCCACAACATCCTGCACGGACAGTGGGACTGGATGCGGGACCCGAAGATCCACTCCACCACCTGGGAGTGGGATCACGTCTCGCCGTCCGATCAGTGGAAGCACTCGCACAACGAGCTGCACCACACGTACACCAACGTGATCGGCAAGGACAACGACCTCGGCTACGGCATCATGCGCGTCGACGAGGACCAGAAGTGGCACCCGTTCCACCTCGGCCAGCCGCTGTGGAACTTCCTCAACGCCTGCTTCTTCGAGTACGGCATCGCGGCGTACGACCTGGAGCTGGGCAAGAACCTGCACAAGCGCCGCCGCAAGAACCCGGAGTTCCGCGAGCGGGCCAAGGCCGTGGGCCGCAAGATCCGCAAGCAGGTGCTCAAGGACTACGTGATCCACCCGCTGCTCTCGGGCCCGTCGTTCCTCACCACCCTCGCCGCCACGTTCACCGCGAACCTGGTCCGCAACATCTGGTCCCACTCGGTGATCATGTGCGGGCACTTCCCCGAGGGCGTGCAGGTCTTCGAGCGCCGGTCGATCAAGGGCGAGACGCGCGGCCAGTGGTACCTGCGCCAGATGATGGGCTCGGCCAACATCAGCGGCAGCAAGGCCATGCACTTCATGACCGGCAACCTGTCGCACCAGATCGAGCACCACCTGTTCCCGGACCTGCCGAGCAACCGGTACGCCGAGGTCGCCGTGAAGGTGCGCGCACTGTTCGAGAAGTACGAGCTGGAGTACGTCACCGGGCCGCTGCCCAAGCAGGTGTTCTCCGCGTGGCACAAGGTCTTCCGGCTCTCCCTGCCGAACAAGAAGCCCAAGGTCAAGACGCCGGACCTCGAGCGGGAGCTCGTCGCGGCCTGACCTTCAGAGGTTCAGATCTCTCGGCCGTACCGGCGACACCGCCGGTACGGTGAGATCCGTGTTCGGTGAGACCCGTTGCGGACGGTGCCGGTGGGCAGCCGCGACATCGGACCGTACGTCACGGGTGCCGGGCAGCCCAGTGCCCGGCTGCGCTGTCTGGACATGCGCCCGGCGTTGTTCATGAGCACGGGTTTCGTGGCGTGTGACGCTCTGTCATTACTCGATCTCGAACAGCGGGATGGTCGGCGGTGGCGGTGCAAGCACCGTGCGAAGGCGGTTGACGTTGCCTCGCCACCGCTTCCATTTCTCCGGGTCGACCCAGTTCGAGGCCGGCCCGGCCTCCTCGCTCATGACGCGAGCGAGGGCATCGTCCGCGAGCGTCCGGAGATCGGCAGCGAAGACGGGCATGGGTTCTTCAGGGCCGTAAGGTGTGTCGATCGGGTCGCCGCCAGGGCATTGCGCCGCGATCAGCGCGGCGGCCGCCACCGCCTTTTCTCCTTCGGCGAGCCAGCCGTTGGCGTCGACGGTGCGCGCGAGGACTCCACGGACCAATGCCTCGCGCTCCTCGGGTTCGGCGTCGTCGAGAACATCGGCGAAGTCCGCGGCGGTGTCGTTGTCGAAGGGGCCGGTGTCCCAGGTGCCCATGTCGATCTCCTCGGGTAGCTGCGCCAGGATCCTCGCATCAGCCACCGACATCGCGATCACCGTACAGCCGTACGGCTGTACGAGCCGTACACGCCTCCGCAGAAGGGCGAAGCCGGCGCGCTCGAGCATCTGGCGCTTGAGCATCTTGATCCGGTCGACATGCCCCTCGACCGCACCCGGGTCTCCCGAAAACCGCGGTCCTGGCCTCTGCTGAACCGGGCCGCGTCTCCGTGCTTGCCATAGGCGATCACGACGCCGTACATTCCCTGCACCCGGCTTGTCCGGCCGCTTCGTTTATCCCCTTTGAGCACATGAGGAGCGCCCGGTATGACGGGTGTAATGGCGGTCGCAGGCGGCACCGCATCCGGCAAGTCCACCCTTGCCGAAGCCCTGTCGCTGCAGTGTCCCGAGAGCGTGGCCCTGGTCCACCTGGACGACTACTACGTGCCCGCGCACGACCCCCTGATGGGTGTCTGGACGGTCAGTGCCGACGGGCACGCCGTCCTCGACTGGAACCATCCCGGGTCGATCGACGAGACAGCGGTGGCCCACGCCATCGACGCGGCGCTGCTGCGCCCCGGCGTCCTGCTGGTGGTGGTCGAGGGCCTGTTCGCGCTGTCACTGCCGTCCGTGGTCCGGCGGGCGGCGTGGCGGGTGTACGTCGACACCCCCGACGACATACGCCTGGCCCGCAAGATCCTCCGGAAGATCGAGACGCAGCGGCAGGACCCCCGACTGTCCCTGCGCAACTATCTGCAGACCGGCAGGGACCGCCACGCAGACCACGTCGCGCCCTCCCGGGCGGCGGCCGATCTGGTCGTGGACGGGACCGCGAGCGAGGACGAGATGCTGGCGGCCGTCATGCCCCTGATCGGGCCGGCCCTCGCGCCGCAGCCGGCGGCGCCCTCGCGGGCGCGCGCGGTGCGCGGTATGACACGTACTCCCGGGGTCCCGGCATTCGCGGTGTGACGTGCCCCGGGGCACAGGCCCCGGGGTGGGACGCCACGTGATTACGCGTCCGCCAACACAGCCCAACCCCGGCAGGCTCTCAGTCGAATCACGACCTATCCAGTTCACCTGCAGCCGGGCGAACTGCGGGGGCGAGCCATGATTTTCGAGGCTCGCCCCAAGTGGCCGGCTTCGAGCCTGCGTGATCAAAGCCTGGCTATGACCGCTCCTCCTCGCCCGCCACAGCTCGAGGTCCAGCCTCCCTGCCCCTCGATACCCAACTATGGGCGGGACGATTGCTGAGGCCTGCTGGGGGGATCCGTCAGTCACTGTGAGTCCGTGAAGGTCGCCTGCGATCGGACTCGCAGGACCGGGCCTGTAGGCGGCCAGCGTGTTGTTGATCGGAGCCGGTCAACCGTTCGGCGCGGGCGCGGGCTGCCGGCGAAGCCAGGCCGACCCTGCTGCCCGGGGCGACACGCACAACGGGTGCCTCAGTGCTGGAAGACCGCTGTCGCCACGGGCACCGCCAGCAGCAGGCTGAGCCCGATCAGGGGCAGTCGGTCCAACCACAAGACGGCGACGAACTCGCGCAGGGTCGCGGAGAGCCAGTACGCGGGGGAGGTCGGCGCGCCCACGACGTGGACAGGAACGCCGGCGCGACGGGCCAGCAGGGCCGTGCGGTAGACGTGGAAGCCGCTGGTGACCACCGTGGCACGGTGCCCGGAAGCGGCGGTGCGGTCCATGAGGGCCGCGCTGAAGCGGAGGTTCTGCCCGGTGTTCACGGAGCGGTCCTCCCGCACGATCCGGTCGGCGTCCACCCCGCGGGCGCGCAGGTAGTCGGCCATGGCGTCCGCCTCGGAGCGCACCTCGTCGCCGCCCTGACCGCCCGAGACGACGAACACCACACCGGCTGCGTCCGGTGCGCCGGCGGCGTCGACCGCGAGGGCCCGCTCCAGCCTGCGGCGCAGCAGCGGACCGGGCCGGTCGCCATTGAGCCCGGCGCCCAGGACGACGACATGGGTGGTGTCCGGCGGCGGGGTGCTGCGGCCCCGGACGAACACGTAGATGGTGAAGACGAGGAAGAGCAGGCTGAGGTATCCGGCAGCCGCGTTCACCGCCACCAAGAGGGCACCGGCCACCTTGCCCCCGACTGTCTGGACGACTGCGTCGAGGCCGAGCACCGCCAGCAGGGCACAGCCGGCGGCGCCGGTGGCCAGCAGGGACGCCTGCGGTCCGTAGCGCCGGACCAGGACGATGCCGTCGACCAGCAGGAGCAGCCCCAGCACGAGCGTCATGAGCAGGGCGGCGAGGGCGAGCACGGTCACGACGGTGGGGTGCGTCTCCGCACTGCGGGCGGCCCCTCCGAGCCCGGCCGACGTCACCGCGAGGCAGAACAGGACAGCGGTGGAGAACCGGTGCGGCGCCAGCGCAGCATGGACGACGCTGCCCACGGCGAACACCGCCGCGGCAACGTACTCCGGGTACTCCGGCACGTCCCCCACCACTCCGCTCTCCCGCCCGCCGGGCCAGATCCTGTCGCCGCCTGCGCATTCCCGGACCCGCGCAGCGCTGCTGGGCCCGGTGCGGACGGCCGCCGGACATCCTCGCAGACTCGTCCGGGCCCGCCGTACGCAGGCGGGCCCCGATGCCATCCAGGGGTGTTCCGCCGCGCCTGCGCGTGGCCGACGGGCAGGAACGCAGCGTGCGTCTGACCGAAGTGCCGTGGATGGACGAACAGGGACGCCCGCCCGTGCCCTTCGTGGGCGAGGGAACGGCCCCGACCCGATGTGTCCGACTCCTGACATGCGACACGAGTCAGCACGCCTGCGACTGCGCGGCCGGCCTGAACGTCACAAAGGTCCCGACGCGTGATCCTGGCCCAGAACCCGGCTGGGACACCCAGGACGAGCCTGGCAACGGCACGCGGGCAAAACGCCGGGAGCGGCAGGCCGCCGAGCAAGCAGAAGGGCCTGCTGTATAGAACAAAACCGGTGCTTGGCAGGCGCGGTCGAAGAGCGGAGCGCTCATGATGGCGGCGACCAGGCGCACCCCTACCGGCGGTTCGCAGTGCCCTTCGAAGGAAGGTCGTCGGATCCCGCGGCCCCTTACGTCACCCAGGTCGCGAGATCCTCCAGGGTTCAGCCCCGCTTCCGGGTCCTGAGGGTGCCCGCCCGTATCACCGTGCCGCGGGTGAAGGGGATGCCGTCCAGGGCGTCGGCTTACGCCGAGGGCGTCCAACACTCGATCATCGACCAGGTCACTGCTGAAGCGAGGCAACCACCGAGTTCCAGTAGCGATGGACGACCCCCGACGGCCCCCAGGAAGCCCCATGGCCCGGCCGGACCTCTGGAGATACCATCGGCTCTCTTTGCGATCATCTAGGGGAAACAGTGCGTCAACGTCGAGTATCCATATGCTCCGCTCTTGGAACTCTCGCCCTGGTCACGGCCTGCTCGGACCCACAGGCCTCCCCCGCCTCCACCACACAGCCATCGACCTCGGCCATCACACAATCATCGACTCCGGCCACCACGCAGTCATTGACTACCACCACCACGCTCGACCAAGCGGATGAGCGCCTCCACGAGCTGTTGCTCCAGGTGACCACGGCCGCACGGAAGTCAGGACCGCCCCCGATCGGCGCCGTGCATCCCGCAGTGGAGACCGCTCCCGACTGCCAGGATCCGGGCACCGCGAGACACACGGTAACCATGTCGCTCCTACAGGGGGTGCGGTCTCCGGACGTCGGCCCCAAAGTCCGAGCCGACCTCGAGAAGCAGGGTTGGACCATGGGGGGATGGCGCATGCATGACAATAGAAGGCGATATACATCCCCGGGCAAATTCGGGGAATTCACCATCTTCGTCTCCTACGTGAAGGGCTCCGGCGAGACGAACGTGCTCGCGAACACTCCGTGCCTGAAGGGCTCGCCACTCACGAAGCCCTCGATGTTCCCCGAATCTGCCCGCACCGAACCCCAGTAGGTTTCCAGCGGTGTGCAGGATGACGAGGCCGGCGGACTGCGGCTGAGGGCTGGCTAGTTCGTGCCCGTACGCACCTCGTGCAACAGCCTGGCCCCACACTTGAGCCCGTCCACGGCGTGGGACCACTCATCCTCGACCGGGCGCTGGCCCGACGCCTGCGGCACACGGTCGCCATGGCCGGCCGCGAGAGCAGCCACGATGCAGACGGCTCCATCGCCGCCTGGGTTGTCTGGTCCGGCAGCAACGGGACGCCCATTCGCCACCGGATCTACCTCTCCGCCAAAGGCCTCTGACTGGCGTGCCGCAGCGCCTGTCGGGCGCGACCTGAGTGCGATGGAACTGCTCCGCCGCCGCACCCGGCAGCGGGTGGGCGAGTGAAGCCGCGTACTTCGCCGGCCGGACGGATCCGACACACGTTCCACGAGGAGCACCCGTCAGGAGGGGGAGGGTTCGCGGCGGCGAGCAGGACCTCGACTCCTACCGACTCGCCAGCTCCCCAGCCCGTACCGAAGCCGCGGCCAGCTAGGTTCCGCTGGGAGCGTCCGCCACTTGTCCAGCCTCAGGGGGAGCTGGCCTGGCCGACGACCCATCGGAGCGAAGCGGGCCCGCAACTCGTCGGGGGTGACAGGCCCCGGGTCACGAACGGGCTGACCGACGTCGGCAGGCCAACTGGGACGGACGCGTTCAACGAAGTCTGTGAAGTCGTTCCGCAGATACCGAGAATCGGACGGCTTCAGCCGAATCTGCTGGCGGCTGTCAGCCCACCAGATCTCGAATTCGGCAACCGTGCCTTCCGTCGGCCAGTCCTCGCTCTCGTCCGGCAGCAGCAGGACGTCGACAAAGCCTCCGACACTCAGGCCGATGTCCACGAAGATCCCGATCGCACCGGGCCTGGGAACCTTCACCACAGTGCCCTCGAAGAGCTGCCCGAAGCGCAGGCCCTTGCGAATCCGGGCCCACTCGGCATCTGTCACCACGAACGAATCATCGCACCTTCTTCCGTCCGCCTCAGTGACACGGCGCTGACGTCACTTGTCGTGAACCATCCACGAGTCGGCTGATGTCCAGCGCGGACGGTTTCGAACCGCCGGCATCCGCCTTGTAGGTTCGATCCGGGAGCGTCCTGGCAAGGGTCCCGCCTGATCAGGATGGACGTACCGGGCCATGCATGGGTGTCCACGTCCAGCGCTGTTGATGTCACCTGTGGACGTCAGAGACGTTCGGGGTCGGTCGCCTCCGAGTCCAAGGAAGGCGGCAAGGGGTGGGGACCTTGCAACCGTGCGTCAGGGCGAGCACGACGCATCTGGCTTCCCGGCGGTCGTAGCCGGTCGCTTCCGTGATCTCGGTGCTCGCTTCCCGCCAATTCCCCTGCTGGATCAGCTGTCGTGCTCGTTCCTGCGTGGGCCATGGGACGGGGATCTGGAGGGCGCGGATGATGTCTGCATCCCAGCGCTGTCGGCGCGCTCGCCGGACTCGTACCCAAGTTCCTAGGGACAACTTCATCGCTTCCTCTCTCCCGCAGCGTGCAACGGGGCCAAGTGTCATGGCCTGAGTCTGCGTCACGCGCTTGACGGGAGACGGTTCTCTGATCGGCTGGACTTGCCAGTCAGCCCGTGTGACCCGTCAGGCTGGAGATCAAGAGACGGTCCGTGGTCCAGTTTCAATCGCTGTGATCCGTTGTCGTTCGGCGATGTTGATATCAGCTGGTGACGTCAGACCGTGGGGTGTTCGTTCGGCAGTGGGGCGCGTACGAACTGGGTGCATCGCTCGTCGCAAGCACCCATCGAGTGGAAGTTCCTCCGTGCTTCCGTGAGGCTCAGCCGGCCGTTGGGGCCGCCTCGCACTCGATCCGCATCGTGGTCGTCCTGCCCGTCGTCTTCCCAGAAGCACACCGGACAGATCTCGAAGGTGCTGCGCTCACCGAGCGTCAGGAAGCCGCAGCAGGGACAGGGGTGCGGACCGTCATCGGCCTTCCCTTGGATGTTGAGGAACGGAGTGTCCATCACGGCATCCTGTCTGGCATCGCCATGGATCGCGAGCCGTTATACACGAGCTGCCCAGCCATTGGAGCCGTGAGCTTGGGAAGCGTGAGGCCTCGGTGCGAGCCGACTTGGCTGAACTGCGGCGGAGCAGGCAGGAAGCCCTTCTGACCGGCGGCCCGTCCACATCGCTTCCCGTGGCGCAGCCAACACGCGGTGCGTGAGCGGGCATTGAAGGTCTGGAGCGCGTCCGATGATGATTCGGCTTCTGGCAAGTTTGCTCAACTGGGCAACGGCGAAGTCGGGTTACCCGCGGCCTTCCAGGGAAAGACCTCGAGTGCATCTCAGGAGTCGGAGGGGGCTGCTCATGAGCGAGACATCGCGGGCGCGGCACGACGAGACAGAGCCGGGGCCGCCGTCCGAGCGCGGCTCCGATCGCTTCAGCGACGGTCCCCCTGATCCCCTCGCCTCGCTGCTGGCCAAGGTCAGCAAGGGGGAACACATCTCGACTCCCGGAGACAATGCGGGCGCCGAAGACCGTGACCCTCATGACGAGGAATGGCGGGAACATGATCGCCATGGCCCCTATGCGCAGGGGCGTCGCCGGAAGAACTGACGCCGAGGGCGGATTCCTCATATACGGCAGTGCGAACCGGGACTTGGCATGAGGGCCACTCCGCAGGCGCGAGCAAGCTCACGCCGCGTTGGGCGGGCCCCAGAACGACCCTCAACGGCTGGTGCCAACACATCAGGCGCCGTGCGTGACTGGTCCCCGGCCTTCGGAACAGGTCCTCGAGGGCTGACCGGTTTGGCGCAGGCGGCGAGAGTGCATGCCCGTGTTCATAGTCGGCCGCGCGCCCCCTCCCCCAGGGGGCGGCGGTCGTGTCCCTCGCGCTCTCATCCCCTCCGGAGCTCAAGCGTGATCGGTGTGTTGATCCCGACCTTGTCGCCCGGGCCCGGAGTGCTGGATACGACGGTCCAGGCACCCAGCCCACTGCCCGGGTCGCTCATCACGTCGTGTCCGTCGGGTGCGACGGCCTGGATGTTGTCGAAACACTTGAGGTCCTTGCCGAGCGGGTCGAACGGCTCGCCCTGGACGTCGGGCATGGGCTGGGGCCAGTCCTGGGCCCGGCAGCGCGCGTTGACGCTGTCGGCTGCGTACGACGGCGACGACTTGGAGTTCTCGGACGGCGAGTCGCTGCTGCAGGCACCAAGGGCGGAGACGAGCAGGGCGCTGACGGCGGTGACGGCGACGGTGGCGGCACGGCGTTGCATGGCGGATTCCCCTCTGCGCGAGCTGGCTAGTTGATCGGTCCGGTCCGGTGTCCGGCGACCCGGATCATCCAGCCGGCCTGCGAGAGGTTCGCAAGGTTCGAGTCGGGTCCGCATTCAGCGGATCGGGAGGCTGCGGCGCCCTTGGCGCGTACGGCCCTGCCCTGTTGATGAACTGCGGCTCCGCAGCAGGTGGGCGCGGTCGTGAGGCCGACGCCGTTGGTTCTTGCGTGCATGGTCCCCCCAAGGACGACTTGAGCGCCGCCATTGTGGCGCCTGTGTGACTTGGAGTGCATGATCACGAACGCTTCGTGTCGTACCTGTGACCCGCAGATGTACGAAATTGCCCTTACACCGCGGATGGCGCGGGTGCCGGGCTCTCGGACCTCAGCCGGCGCCAGACCGGTCGGGGACAGCGGCCCTTGGGGCGGCCGCCGGTGAAATCCTGGTAGGGAACCCTGAGCGGCTGAAGGCCGATCTCGACCCAGTGGTCTTTGCCCGACGTGAAGTCCCACCCGTAGTTGGGCATGCGGATGTGGTCGTCGCGGTGGTCCTTGTTCTGGCTGGTGATCTTGAGGACCTCCACGTAGTGGGGACGGCTCCGCATGACCACGCAGTAGCGCTCCTTGCTGCCCTCGTTGTCCCGGAACGGGACCACCGCGTGCCAGATCTCGCCCGGACCCGGGCGACGGCTTCCCGAGGGGAGGCCGCGGTCGTCCCACCGGCGCGCCGCCACCAGACACAGGTACGCGGTGAGCGCGGCGGCACCGCACTGCGCCATCGCGCGCGCACTCCACTCGGGCGCGTCGAAGCGGGCCGCGGCCCAGTGGGCGGCGACCTGCGCGAGCACGAGCACCGCTGCGGCGCGAGCGGCGACCGCCCATGGGGCGACGGACCGTCGGCGGCTCGCGAACAGGGTCAGGCCCGCGGCGACGACGACGGGCACGCCGTAGAGGACCGCGTACTGCACCGGGCCCTTGACGTGCAGCGGTGGATCCTGAGACGCCATCAGGTCGGGCAGGGTGACCGGCAGTGCCAGGGCGTAGCCGATGGCCGTCCACAGGTTCAGCAGCAGATAGCCCTTGACTGCCATGCCCAGGCAGGACGTGTTGGTGCGACGAGCCACCGGATCCCCTCTTCGATCTGTACCGGATACCGCATGGTTCAGGCGTACCGGATACCGCATTGTTCAGGCGGCCGGGACGCCACGGAGCGCGAAGTCGGGAGTTGCCGGGCGGCCGGCGGTTCGTGTGCTATCAGCCCCGCGCGGGCGGCACTCGTCGCCGGATCGCCCGCCGCGCGTCCCTCCGGTGTGCGGCGTTCGGGTCATAGCCGTCGGGTGGCGTGCGAGCCGGAGCGCGATGGGGCGGCCGTACGGACGGTCAGCCCATAGCCTGAGCCGGCCGGGAGATGAGTCGACGTCTGGAGCAGCGCGTGGCCGGGCTGACGGTGTGGCAGCGGCTGGGAAAGTGGAGGCCCCTGCTGCCGGTGGTTCTGCTGTGCGCGGCCGTGGTGATCGATTTCGCCACGCCGCCCACGGTCAGCGCCGCGGCTCTCTACGCGGCCGCGATCCTCACGGCGGCTCCCCTGCTGTCCCTGCGCGGGACCGTCGCCACCGGCGTGGCGGCATTCCTCCTCGACCTGGCCATGTTCGGGTACTTCGGCTTCCACGGGACCGCCACCGAGTACAGCGAACTGTCCATGGTCGCGACGGTGGCCGTGATCTCGGTCCTCCTCAACCGCCTCCTCCATCACCTGCACACCCAGCTCCAGTCGGCCCGTGACATCGCCGCCACCGTCCAGCGGGCCGTCCTGCGCGACCCGCCGAAGGCGAGCGGGCCGCTGCGGTTCGCCGCTCGCTATGAGGCCGCGCAATCGGATGCGCAGATCGGCGGAGATCTCTTCGCCGTGGTCGATACGCCGTTCGGCGTGCGCTGCGTGATCGGCGACGTGCGCGGCAAGGGTCTGAACGCGGTCAGGGCCGTCGCGGACAGCATCGGCACCTTCCGTGAGGCGGCCCTGCAGGAGCCCAGCCTCACCGCGCTCGTGGAACGGCTGGAGCGAGCCGTGGCTCTCGAGATCGAGCAGTCCGGGGGCGTGACCGAACTCGAAGGCTTCATCACCAGCGTGGTGGCGGAGTTCCCCCGGCACGGGGACAAGGTCCGTCTGGTCAACCGCGGTCACCCCGCACCCATGCTGTTGCTGCCGGATGCCGTGCGATATATCGAACCCAGCCTGCCGGCGTTGCCCCTGGGCCTCACCGCCCTCGCCGCCGGTCCGGAGCACGTCGACACGGTCACGTTCCCGAAGGGAGCCACTCTGCTGCTCTACACCGACGGACTCACGGAAGCCCGGAACACGAAGGGCGAGTTCTACGAGCCGGCCGCCAGGTCCGACCTGTTGCGGTACGCCCGTCCGGACGCCCTCCTCGACGCCCTGCTGGCCGACGTACATCGGCACACGGGCGGCCGACGGGCCGACGACATGGCGCTGCTGGCGATCACCCACGAACCCGAGACCGCATGACCCGCGAGGGTCGGCGACGCCGGGGGTCCGCTTCCGGCCGCGGCCGGGCATGGGATGCTCCGGTGATCACATCCGTACCCGTTAGGGGAGACCCATGGCAACACTCGAGGAGATCAAGGCGCTACTGGGAGAACCCGGTTTCCATTGGTCCGATCCCGCTCCCTGGACGCGCCTGGAACAGGAACTCGGGGTCGCCTTCCCCGCCGATTTCCGGGCCGTTGCCGACGCCTACGGCCCCGTCCTGATCAGCGGCGGGCTGGTCCTCGACCACCCCGGCCACCCGACGAGGAACCTCGGCGAAGAGATCAAGGAGTCGATGGAGTTCTGGCTGGAGGAGGATTCGGCGGAGTTCCTTCCCAGCCGCGCGGGATCTCGCCCCGGGGAACTGTTGCCGATCGCGACGGGCGCATCGGCGGAGACGGTCTTCCTGCGCGTACCGCACGAGCCGTCGGCACCGTGGGCCGTGGGCGTGCAGGAGATGGACAGTGGGGAGTTCGTCCTCTACGAAATGGCCTTCAGCGACTGGCTGTTGGCGTACCTGAAGGGCGAGGACGTGATGGCGGGCGCCTCCGCACCGGAGCGGCCGTACTTCGAGTCGCTGAGCTAGGCGAGGTCCGGAGGCTACTAAGGTCCGGAAGTTACCGAGGTCCGGAAGTTCCCGGGGTCCGGGAGCCTCTGAGGTCCGGGAGACTCCGAGGTCGCGGGAGGCGCCGGGCCACGGAGGCGCATGGCATGGGGATGCCCCGATGACCAAGATGCCGTGATCCGGGAGATCCCCTGACCGCGGGGTCCCCGCAGGAACCCGCCCGGCTCAGACGTCGGCAACGGCATCGGCGACAACACCCTCAGCGGGACGCTCCGCGACCTGCCCACGAGACGTCCGCCGCCCCGCGAGCCGGCAGCCGAGGCAGTCGCTGTGACCGTCGCGGGCGGTGACGTCCCTGACCCGCCAGTCCCACTGGGAGGCGGGACGAGGACCACTCGGTTTGCCCCAGCCCGTCAGGTGCAGCAGCCACGTGGTCAGCAGCGCCAGGACCAGTACCGCCACTCCGGCGAGCGCGAGAAGCCCCGATGCCTTGATCAGCGCGAGTCCGCACAGTCCGAATCCCAGGACCGCGATGCCCGCACCGCTCCAGCCGGCGACCGTGTGGCCCAAGTCGTGGTCGTCGTCACCGTGGATGAACATGATCTCGCCCCTCGAGAGCTGTGAAAATGGTAGGGATGACCCTGTCGCGAGATCCCTTACCTCGCGAGCTAATTATCTTAGATCCTAAGAGGAACCGTGAGTGATCACAAGGCTCGCCCGGCCGCGACGGCCGATCATGCGCTCTACGCCATGGACCGGATGATCGCCACAGCCCAGTTCGGACAGCAGGACATCGCCCGCAGGATGGGCCTGAACGTCACCGACCTCACCTGCCTGGGCTTCCTCATGGAGGCGTCGATGGCCGGCGAATCACTCGTCGCGGGCGATCTCGCGGAACGGGCCAGGTTGACCACGGGAGCGGTGACGGGAGTGCTGAACCGCCTGGAGAAGGCGGGCTACATCCGGCGTACCGCGGACCCGGGCGACCGCCGACGGGTGTACGTGGTCATGGAGGAGACCGCTCAGGAGCGCATTCTGGAGATCTACGGCCCCGTCTACCAGCGACTGGCGACCCTCTTCGCGGACTACGGACCGGATGAGATCGCCGTGCTGGCGGACTGGTTCACCAGGGCCCGCACCATGTTCGACGAGGCGCTGCACGAAATCCGGGAGGGAGGAGCACCCGCTTCACCCTCGGCCGGCGCGGCTGCTCCTCACCGAGGGTGACGATCACGCGCCCCGTCAAAGCTGCACCTGTCGTGGCCGTGCAAAGATCACGATGTGAACGGCATACGATTTCGCCTCGCCACTGAGCCCGACGTGGCTTCCGTCGTTCGTCTGCGTGACGATGCCGCTCGATGGATGCTCGCTCAGGGGATCACCGGCCAGTGGCAGCCGGGTGAGCTGGACGAGGGGCACTTCCGCCGGGTCATGACGAGTGGAGAGGTCTGGGTCGCGGAAGACGCCGACCGTTTGGTCGGGGCTTGGGAGCTGTGGTGGGCCGATGAGGACGCCTGGGGGCCACAACCACCCCTGGCCGGGTACGTCCACCGCCTCATGGTGGACCGGACCAACGCGCCGCCGGGAACAGGGCAGCTACTGCTCCAGGCCGCCGAGCGTCGAGTGGCTTCGGCAGGACGGGCGTTGGTACGCCTGGACTGTCTCGCCGCAAATGCCCGCCTTAACGCGTACTACCTGAACGCCGGCTATCAGGTCGTCGGCCACAAGGCGGGCAAGCCCCAACCGGGCGGCATCCGGAAGTCGTTCACCCTTCTCGAGAAGGCCGCGCCGGTTCACGGCGCGGAGCCCTAGGCCTGTCTGACACTTCTCACAGCGAGCGGGCCCCCGCTCTCCCGCGAGGGCCCGCCATCAAGGTCAAGGTCAGGATGCGCCTACGGACTCCACGACGTTCCCGGCGCTCACCGCTTCGTCCTGGGCCATGCCGAGGAAGCGCTGGACCGTCTGGATCGGCATGTCGAGCCCCTCCGACGCCTCCTGCATGCCGCCGAACACCTGCACCGCCTCGGCGACGGCCATGGCCACCTCGACCTCGGCCTTGCGCACCTTGGCCTCGGCCTTGTCCACGGTGTCGACGACCGCCAACTGACGGCGCTGCTTCTCCTGAAGGCGCTGCTTGCGCGACAGGGCTCTGTCGGAGTTCGAGTTCTGCACAGACATGGCCAAGATCATAATCAGTCGCCCGCACACCCGTGAAATCCGCAACTGGCCCGCACCGCGTGGACATTCACGGTTCGAGGGCAGGCTCCCGCACCGGCTCCAACCCGACCTTCAGGCGCCCCGCATGAGCTCCGCGTTGACGGCGTCGACCTTGGCGTACAAGGGCCCCTCGACCACGACGTCCTGGCCCCTCCCCCGCCGCCACGGGTCCACGTCGATCACGGTGACGAGGGCATTGCCCAACCCGACGACGACCCACCAGTCCCGCCCGTCCGCCCGCAAGCGCCAGGTCGACTTCACCCACCTGCCGGTGTCCATACGCACCTCGGCCGAGACCAGGTCCCAGCTCGTCGGGTCGAAGGACACCAACTCCTCCACCGGGGCCTCACGTTGACGTATCCGCTCGGTGACATGGCCGCCGCGGGCCGCCAGCCGTACCGGCTCGCGCAGGATGTGACGGACCCGTACGAAGAGGGACTCGGGGCCCGACTCGACATGGAAGCGGGCGGTCTCGAAACGGGGTGGCACGGCGAACTCCTCTTGACCGGGCGGGTGGCCGGAACGGGCACGAAGACACGAAGCACCCCGTCGACCGGCTCCGCCACAGCACGCTGCTGCTCGACGAGCCGCTGTCGCCGAACAGGGCAGCGCCCACCCTACGATCACCGCAGGTGGGAGGGCTCGCGGCTAGCGGCAGAGCTCCATGATGATGTCGTCGAAGCCGGGGAACTCCCGGGCGGCCTCCTCGATCACGGAGCCTGCCGGTGCGCGGTGCTCCGCTGCGCATCGCTCCGCGATGGCGGTCAGTTCACCATGAGGGCGGGGAACCCGGTCGGGTTCGTACGAGGTGGCCGCCTCCAAGGGTCCGAGGCCGTCGGCCAACACCCACAGGAACGAGCCCAGGTTGGGGGCGACGACGCCGGTCTCCCCCTCGGAACCCATGAAGACGACAGGCTGCTCGGCCAGGGGCCGGCCGTCACGGACCAGCCAGAACGCCGCGTATCCGCCGGTGCCGTCCTGCCCGAACACACGGAAGTCGTCGCCGGTCAGGTCGGCGTTGCCCGTCCACGCTCGGAACCAGTCGGTCGTGTCGTCGGCCGACAGGAAGGCCTCGAAGGGTTCGAAGTCGACACCGTCACCACCGTCGTAGTCGAACCGGACCGCCAGGGCGGCGGCGAGTGCGGCGGGGAACTGGCGGTCTTCTGTGGACGTCACCCGAACAGGGTGCCACGGCCGGGATCTTGAGCATCGCCCAGGGGAGATCGGCGCCCGGCGGCCGGTCGGGAGAGCCGCGTTCCGCGAGCGCACACTCGCTGCGGAGGCGGCAGCGGTACGGGCTCGTCGGCCCGTACGTCGGTCTCGCGCCGTATCTCGGTCGCCGGGGACGAGCAGAGCCTGGCAGGGTGTGCAGTATGAACTCCGAGTCCGCGCCGCCCGATCCGGTCCGCCACCGCGACCACGGCACGTGGCTCGTCCGGTACACCGGCCGGATCCTCGTGGTCTGCCCCGGGTGCGGTGGCCGCGCTCTGGTGGTCCCTCGGCCGGACATCGGGCCTCCGTCGAAGTACGTCAGCGACCTGCTCTTCCGACCCCGACGCCTCGCGTGCGCCGGCTGCGGCGCGGTCGCCGACTGGACGGCCGGACAGCGGGACAACGCCCTGATCGGCGCGGTGCCCGGCGGCACCGAGGACCCCTTCTTCGGGCGCCCTCTCTGGCTTCAGACCCGCTGTGCCGGACGGATTCTGTGGGCCTACGACGAGGAGCACGTCGACGCCCTCAGCGCCTTCGTGGGCGCCCGGCTGCGCGAGCGTCGCGCCTCCCCGACGATGGCGATGTTCGCCCGCCTTCCGGCCTGGATGAAGTCCGCCGCGCGTCGCGACGAGGTGCTCGCGGGCCTTGCGACCCTCCGCGCCCTGGCGGCCCGTTCGGCTCCCGCGGACCGTTCCGACGCGGCCCACGAACGCGGCGACCGCCCACGCCGTCACGGCAGCCTGCTCTTCCGCGGCGGTCCGTACTAGGTCCGGCTTCGAACGGATCTTGCCGAGCGCGGGATGAGATGACGCGAGCCTGACCGCTACCTCGAAGGAGCTCGAAGGAGATGGCGGTCTTGTCGTAAGGGCCTACGTCCTGCCATCGGGGGCACCTGATCGTCGGCATGGCGGTGCTCCAGACCTGTGCGGACTATCGGCAAGGACGAACGACCGCGGTGGAGGCGCCGGCCCTTCGCCTTGCGCGACAGCCGCCGTTCGCCTTGCGCGACAGCCGCCGTGTTCAGATGCGACCGATGTCCGGTGCGGGCGCGATCTTGGTCGAACCGTTCACCGTAAGGTGCACCGAGCTCTTGTAGGTCACGCCGGCCGCGGGAAGGTGAACGGTCGGGCCGAAGCAGGCACGCTGGAAATTCGGGTTCAGGACGGAGTCGGCGCAGGTCACGTTGCTGCCGAACTGGGAGGACGTCCACCCGCCGATGTTGACGGCCTTCGGGCCCTGATTGTTGACGACCATGATGACCTGAGCGTCGCCGTTCTGGTTGGCCACCAGACACCCCTGGAAATACACGTCGGGGTAGGTGGCGTGCGGGATGGTGGACTCGCAGAACAACGGGATGCTCGGATCGAGTTCCTTCCAGTTGACGGTGGCGGCGCTCGCCGGCGCGGTGGCAACCGCCACGGTCAGCAGCCCCGCGGTCAATACGCCGGCGACGCGTGCAACCCGACGTAACCTCATGTGCCCTCCCTTTCCCTACATGTGACTGGTGCGCTGCGCTTCGTGCTCATGGGTGTGCGTGACCTCTCCAGGACAGCCACAGTGCTTGGAGCCACTCATGCTCCGGGTTGGTACTGACGGATTCACCCGTCCATTGGACGGCCGTGGCACCGTTCGCCAAGCCGGCGGTGCCGATGGTGGGTGGATCAACCGGCCGCGCACCACAATGCCGGGGCGCTCGACTGCTGTCGTTAGCTCCGTGTGGACGGTGACTTGTCTTTGCGTCCACTGGAGCGGGCCGGACTCTGTCAGCGGGTGATCGCGAAGCGCGTAGATCGTTCGCGGAACAGCACGTAGAGTCCGTCCTTCCCGACGGATCTCGGCACGGAGCGGACATGACGCGAGACGGCACTCCCCTGCTCCGAATCCTCCTCATACCGGTGCTGGCCGCTGCCTTGACCGGATGCTCGCTCCTCGGTCCGGACGCGCCGTGCACCCTGGCCGATGACGCCTCGCGGGTCTCGGTCGTGTGGCGGCCCGCCGACTTCGGCGGCCGGGACGCGGCGAGCATCAGGCTCTGCGTGAACCGTCACTGCGAGGAGGGCAGGTCGGGGCGTCCCGACGATCCGTTCGCCACGCTGTCGGTCCGACTGCCTGATGACGTCGGCGCGTCCACCCTGCCGGTGCGGCTCACCGTGACGTCCGCGAGGAGTGGTGAGACTGTTGTCGAGGACAGCGCCCGCGCCCGGCTGAACGAACAGCACCCCAACGGAACATCGTGCCCGCCCACCGTCTGGACAGCCACGTTCCGCGCTCACCCGGACAAGGGCCTCACCTCGCCGAGGGGCTTGAAGCTCCAAGGGTGAGTCACGCGTCGCGAGCGGACCCGACCGGAACCGGCCGCCTCAGCAAATACACCCCCGCCACCGACACCAGTACCGCCATGCACGCGATGAACACCAGCCCGGCGCCCTCCAGGCCGATCGGGCCCACCAGGACGCCCACTCCGATCACCGGCACCGAGATGCCCGCGTACGCGACCACGAACAGGGTGGAGATCACCGCCGCTCGCTGGTGTTCGGGGGAGGCCTGGGCGACCGTGGTCAGGGCGCCGCGGAACGCGAGGCCCTGACCGGCGCCGCCGACGATCGCGCTCAGCACCACCAGGACCAGGAGGTCCCAGCGGAGCGCGCCTGCCAGCAGGGCGAGGCCGGCGAGGAGTGCGGCGCAGCCCAGGGGCAGGGACCGTCCCGCGCCGACCCGGCCGACGGCGAGCTGTCCTGCGGTCGAGGCGAAGAAGGCGAGGGCGACGACCAGTCCGCTCACCGCGTGGTTGGTCACGTCCACGGATTCGGCGAGGAACGCGGGGCTGACGGAGGTGAACACCCCGAACAGGGCGAAGCCCACGAACGCGGCGATCGCGGGTGGTGTGAACACCGGCCGGACCTGCGGGGGCAGTCCGGGCCGCTGCGGTCGTACGGTGTTCAGCGGGCGGCGTTCGCGGACGGTCTCCGGGAGCCGGAGCACCACGGCGGCGGAGAGCGCCACCAGGGCGAGGTGGACGACGAACGGCAGATACAGCGGCCAGGGCGCGTACTGCGCGAGGAGACCCGCGATGAGCGGACCGCAGCCGAGTCCGCCCATGTTGGCGGCCGTGGCGACGAAGGTGGCCCGGGCGGCGCCGCCCGGTGGGGCCAGTTCCATCACGTAGGCGGTGGCCGCCCCGGTGAACAGGCCCGCGGACAGGCCCGACATCAGCCGCCCCACGAAGAGCCAGCCCAGCCCGGTGGCGGCCAGGAAGCAGACGGCGCTCGCCGCCGCGAAGCCGAGGCCCCACAGGAGCACGGGGCGCCTGCCCACCGTGTCGGACGCGTTGCCCGCGAGCAGCAGCACGCCCATGACCCCAAACGCGTACACGGCGTACACGACGGTGACGGTCAGCTCGGAGAAGTCGAACTTCTCCTGGTAGAGGCCGTAGAGCGGGGTCGGCAGTGTGGTGCCGGCCATGCAGACGGCGAACACCGCCCCGCTGAGCAAACACTGGCGCCACCCTCGGCGATCACCGTCCATGCCGCCGACAGTAGCGTCGTGGCCGTCGTGATCCCGGCCCGACGTGCCGCCGCGAGGGGCGGTGGGAACCGGAGGGGGCGACGCGGTGGTCTTCAGTGGTTCGGGTGCTCGGCGATGGTGGAGGGCGGGTGTCCGCCCTCCCGCGGAGGGAGGGCGGACACCCGCGTACGGCCTGTCAGGGGTCCGGTGCGAGGCGGGCCCGGAGCTGCGGGGAGGCGGGCTCCGGGCGCCTCGTCGTCAGGAGCAGTTGGCCGGTGCCGCCTGGGAGGCGTCGTGGATCAGCGCCTCGTGGGCGGCCTTCAGCCGGGCCACGTCGGGCTTGACCACCGCGCGGTCGTAGGTGATCAGGCCGTTCAGTTCTCCTTCCACGTCCGAGATCTGGGTGTAGACGGCGCCGTTGCCGCCCTTGCAGGCGAGCTTGTGAACCTCGGCGAGGCGGGCCAGGTAGTCGTCGGTGTACGCCGAGGGGTCGACGTCCACGTACGACTGCTGCACGGACCAGGCGTGTCCGGGTACCGCGAGTCCGAGTCCGCCGTACTCGCCGCTGACCAGGGCCCGTTTCCCGTCCGGGTTCGGTGGCAGCGCGGGGCTCGGGTAGCCGTGTTCGTCGATGATGTCGCCGGTGCCGCCGTCCACGCCGAGGTTGATGCCCGACATGGAGTTGATCAGGCGGGTCGGGTCCCAGGCCTTGGCCTGGTCGGCGATGCGGGCCTCGTCGTACTGGCCCCAGCCCTCGTTGAAGGTCACCCACATGACAACCGAGGGGCTGCTGATGTGCTCGTCGATCATCTGCTTCATCTCGCGCTCGTACTCGGCGCGGGACGCGGCGTTCGGGTTGACGCCCGCGATCATGGCGGGCATGTCCTGCCAGACCATCAGGCCGAGGCGGTCGGCCCAGTAGAACCAGCGGTCGGGTTCGACCTTGATGTGTTTGCGGACGGCGTTGAAGCCCATCTGCTTGTGCATCCTCAGGTCGTACGCGAGGGCTTCGTCCGTGGGTGCGGTGTAAAGGCCGTCGGGCCAGAAGCCCTGGTCGAGGGTGGCCATCATGAAGACGGGTTTGCCGTTGAGGACGGTGCGCGGGGTGCCGTTCACCTGCTCCACGGCGATCGACCGCATCCCGAAGTAGCTGCGGACGTGGTCGGCGCCCACGCTCACCTTGAGGTCGTACAGGAACGGGTCGTCGGGTGACCAGAGGTGCGGGTCGGTGATCCTCAGGACGAGCGGCTGCCCGGTACGGCCCTTCACCGTGGCGACCTTGCGGTGTCCGGCGTACGCGGTCGCGGTGACCGGCACTCCGTCCCGCACGCCCTTCGGCTCGACGGTGAGCCGGCTGTTCTCGACGTCGGGCGTCAACTTGAGCGAGTCGACGTGGTCGGCGGCCACGGGCTCCATCCACACCGTCTGCCAGATGCCGGAGGACGGGGTGTACCAGATGCCGCTGGGGTCGAGCCGCTGCTTGCCGACCGGCGGGTTCTCGCCGTTCTGCGCGTCGGTCGGGTCGTAGACGCCGACGATCAGTTCTTGGGTGCGGCCGGGCCTGAGCGCCGCGGTGACGTCGGCGCTGAACTTGTCGTAGCCGCCCTCGTGTTCGGCGACCTTGGTGCCGTTGACGTAGACCTCGGCCCGCCAGTCGACGGCGCCGAAGTTGAGCTGGAGGTGCTTGCCGGAGCCGACCTTCCAGTCGGCGGGCACGGTGAAGGTGCGGCGGTACCACATACGGTCCTCGTGCCGTTCGACGCCGGAGAGCTGGGACTCCACCGGGTAGGGCACGCGGATCTTCTCGGCGAGCTTCTTGCCGACCGGGGGCTGTTCGCCGGCCTGGGCCGGGGCGAACTGCCAGGAGCCGTTGAGGTCACGCCAGTCGGTCCGGGTGAGCTGCGGCCGGGGGTACTCGGTCTTGGTCTTGCCGGCGTCGACGGCGTCGGCCCACTTGGTCCGCAGTTCGTGGGTGGAGCGGTTGGGTCCGCTGCTCCAGAAGGCGTTGACAACGTTGCCGTTCGTCCCGGAGAGGCCGCCCTGGCCGTCGTAGCGCAGGTCGGCGGTGCCCTTCGCCGTACCGGACTTGTTGCCGACGACGGGTTCCTTCAGGCCGACGATCAGGGACTTGGGGTCGGCGGGGTCCAGCTTGGCCGTGGCCAGCGGCCATTTGGCGCCGCCGATGACGGCCTCGACGTGGTCGGTCAGACCCGCCGGGGGTGCGGTGAGCGGCTGGGCGAAGTCGAGGCGCAGGCTGCGTCCGTCGGCCTGGACCGTGGTGGCGACGGCGCCGTCGTAGGCGTATCCGTCGGGCAGCCGGAGCGCGGACTGCGGGACGGCCGTCTTGGTGCCGCCGGGCGGGGTCCAGCGCAGGTGGAGGTTGGAGCCGCCGAAGTGCTCGAAGTACTCGACCTTGATGTCGTAGGCCTGTCCGGCGGTCAGGTCGAGGGGCTGGGAGGTCTGTTCGCGGTCCCAGTCGTCGACCCAGTGGTCGATGGCGAGGTGCCCGTCGACCCAGAGCCGGAAGCCGTTGTCCCCGATGATCGAGAACGTGTGCGGGCCGGTCTTCTCGGGGACGATCCGGCCGGTCCAGCGGACGTTGACGTCGTCCGCCTGTCCGGTGGCGAAGGAGAGCCGGGGCTCCAGGTTGTCGAAGTCGAGGTTGGTGTCCAGTCCGGTCGCTTTGAGCTCGTGGAAGTCGAAGGCGCCGGGGGCGGACTGGGTGTAGTACTCGCCCTTCAGGCCGTGGACCTCGACGGGGTCGTCGGCGGCCGTGGCGGTCGGGGCCACGGTGAGCCCCGTCAGTGCGAGTAACGCGGCTACCAGGAGTGTCAGTCGGGGGCGGAGTGTTCTGATGCGCACGGATCCTCCTTGGCTGAGGAAGGGTGGCGGCTCGTTGCTTCAGTCTGTACAACGTTGGAAGTAGCGGGAGTGGGCATCACAGCACGGGTCCCGGCCTCTGTCCAGGATCATGACAAACGGCCAGGTGACAGAGGCGCACATCGATGAAGAGGAGATCCCTTGCGGGTCAGCCTGAAGGACGTCGCGGAGCACGCCGGCGTCTCGATCAAGACGGTTTCGAACGTCGTGAACAACTATCCGCACGTCACCCCGGCCATGCGGGCCCGGGTCCAGGAGGCGATCGACGAGCTGGGCTACCGGCCGAACCTCACGGCGCGCCACCTGCGCAAAGGCCGCACGGGCATCATCGCCCTCGCCGTCCCCGAGCTGGGCAACCCGTACTTCGCGGAGCTGGCGGGGGCCGTGATCGACGCCGCCGCCGAGCACGAGTTCACCGTCCTGCTCGACCACACGCGCGGCGACCGGGAACAGGAAGTGCTGGTGAGCCAGGGGTTCCGGGCGAACGTCATCGACGGTCTGATCCTCAGCCCGCTGGAGCTGGAGGACGACGATCTGCGCTCCCGCACCGACGACGTGCCCCTCGTGCTGCTCGGTGAGCGGCAGTACGAACTTCCCTACGACCACATCGCGATCGACAACGTGTCCGCCGCGCGCAGCGCGGTCCGTCACCTGCTGAGCCGCGGGCGCTCGCGGATCGCCTACCTGGGGGCCCGCACGGATTCGGCCAACCGGCCCGCGCATCTGCGACTGGCGGGCTGGCGCGCGGAGTTGACGGAGGCCGGGGTGCCCGCCCCCGACGAACTCGTGGTGCCGGTCGGCGGCTGGGACCGCGACGAGGGCGCTCGGGCGATGGCCAGGCTGCTGGACTCCGGGGTGCGCCCGGACGCCGTCTTCGCGTACAACGACCTGGTCGCGATCGGTGCGATGCGGGTGCTGCACGAACGCGGTCTGCGGGTGCCGTGGGACGTGGCGGTGGTGGGCTTCGACGACATCGAGGAAGGCCGGTTCGGGGCCGTGACCCTGACGACGATCTCACCGGACAAGCAGGCCATCGCGCGAATGGCGGTGGCCTCCCTGCTGCGCAGCCTGTCGGGCCGGACCGAGCCCGGCGGACGTGAACTGACGGCCGATTTCAGGCTGGTCGAGCGGGAGAGCACGCTGGGGCGGCGCTGACGGGATTTCGGGCGGAGGGGTTTACAGGCCTCTTCCAACGATGTAAAAACCTCCCCGGAACGACGAGTACACCGAGCCGACCGCAAGAGCCGATCATCCCCGGGAGCGCTCTCAGCGCCGGGGCCGTGCCGTTTGGGGACTCCATGAAGCCGCTCGCACCACGTCACCGCACCTCCGCCAGGACCCTCCTCGCCACCGGCCTCATCACGAGCCTCGCGCTCGTCTCCGGGTGCGCGAAGTCCGAGGACGACACCGCAGGCAAGGACAAGAGCTCCGCCGGAGCGAGCGACCAGGGCCAGGTCGTCGCCTCACCGTCCACCGGGTCCGGCCCGACCTGCGCCATCGACGCCTACGGCGCCAAGAAGATCGACCTCAAGTCGGCCACCGTCGGCTTCTCCCAGTCCGAGAAGGAGGCCAACCCCTTCCGGATCGCCGAGACCGCGTCGATCAAGGCCGAGGCGGACAAGCTGGGCGTGAAACTGCTGACGGCCAACGCCCAGTCGCAGTTCTCCAAGCAGATCAGCGACGTCCAGGACCTCATCGCCAAGGGCGCCGACCTCCTGGTGATCGCGCCGCTCAACTCCGACGGCTGGGAGCCCGTCCTGCGCTCGGCGTCCGCCAAGCACATCCCGATCATCACCATCGACCGCAAGATCAACGCCACCGCCTGCAAGGACTACGTGAGCTTCATCGGCTCCGACTTCGTGGAGCAGGGCAAGCGGGCCGCGGACCAGATGATCGAGTCGACCGGCGGCAAGGGCGAGATCGCCATCCTGCTGGGCGCCGCCGGCAACAACGTGACGACCGAACGCACCAAGGGCTTCGAGGACCGCATCAAGGAGAAGGCTCCCGGCCTGAAGATCGTCTTCAAGCAGACCGGTGAGTTCGCCCGCGAGAAGGGCCAGTCGGTCACCGAGAACCTCATCCAGTCCAAGCCCGGCATCACCGGGATCTACGCCGAGAACGACGAGATGGGCCTCGGCGCGGTCAACGCCCTCAAGGGGGCGGGCAAGCAGCCGGGAGCGGTGAAGATCGTAACGATCGACGGCACCCGCAACGCCGTCCAGGGCATCGTCGACGGCTGGATCGACGGCGTCGTCGAGTCCAACCCGCGCTTCGGGCCGCTCGCATTCCAGACCCTGGACACCTTCACCAAGGGCGAGAAGGTCTCCCAGGACATCGTCATCCAGGACAGCGCGTACACCAAGGACAACGCCAAGACCGACCTGGGCAAGGCCTACTGACATGTTGTCAGTGAACGGCCTGTCGAAGACCTTCCCCGGCGTGAAGGCCCTGTCCTCCGTGGACTTCACGGCCCGCGCCGGGGAGGTGCACGCCCTCATCGGCGAGAACGGCGCGGGCAAGTCGACGCTCATCAAGGTCCTCACCGGCGTCTACCAGCCCGACGAGGGCGAGGTGACGTACGACGGGGCTCCGGTCCGCTTCGCCACCCCGCTCCAGGCGCAGCACGCGGGGATCTCCACCATCTACCAAGAGGTCAACCTGGTCCCGCTGATGAGCGTGGCCCGCAATCTCTTCCTCGGCCGTGAACCCCGCGGCCGGCTCGGCCTGATCGACTTCCGGAGCATGCACCGGCAGGCCGAGGCGGCCCTGGGCGAGCTCGGCCTGCGGGTCGACGTACGCCGGCCCCTGCGCGAACTGGGCGTCGGGGCACAGCAGATGGTGGCGCTCGCCCGGGCCGTCTCGGTCGACGCCCGGGTCGTCGTCATGGATGAGCCGACCTCCTCGCTCGAACCGCGCGAGGTGCGGACCCTGTTCGGGGTGATCCGGATGCTGCGCGAGCGGGGCATCGCGGTGATCTACGTCAGCCACCGGCTCGACGAGCTGTACGAGATCTGCGACGCGGTCACCGTGCTGCGCGACGGCAAGGTCGTGCACACGGGCCGGATCGCCGAACTCGACCGGCTCAGGCTCGTGGCGCTGATGCTGGGGCGGGAGATCGCGGACGTACGGCAGGAGGGCCTGACCAAGTTCGCGGGCGGCCATGACACCGAGGCCGAACCCGTCCTGGAGACACACGACTTGACCGTGCGTCACCAACTGCACGGCGTGTCCGTCTCGGTGCGGCCCGGCGAGGTGGTGGGGCTCGGCGGGCTGCTCGGTTCGGGGCGCAGCGAGACGGCCAAGGCCATCGCGGGGGCGCTGCCCACCGACTCCGGCAGGGTCGTGGTGGGGGGCGTGCGGGTACGCACCGGCTCGACTCCCGCCGCGATCCGGGCCGGCATCAGTCTGCTGCCCGAGGACCGCAAGGCCGAGGGGATCGTACCGGGTCTCTCGGTGCGCGAGAACATCGCGCTCGCCGCGCTGCCGGGCCTCTCCCGCTTCGGTCTGGTCGACGAGGCACGCATCGACCGCATCGTGGAGACGTTCATGAAGCGGCTGCGGATCAAGGCGGCGAGTCCCCAGCAGAAGGTGGGCGAACTGTCCGGCGGCAACCAGCAGAAGGTGCTGCTGGCCCGGTGGCTGGCCATGCAGCCCAAGGTCCTGCTTCTCGACGAGCCGACCCGGGGCATCGACGTCGGCGCCAAGGCAGAGGTGCAGAAACTGATCGACGAACTGGCCGACGACGGGCTGGGCGTCGTGCTCATCTCCTCCGACCCCGAGGAACTGATCGAGGGCAGCGACCGGGTGATCGTCCTCAAGGACGGCGCGGTCGTGGAGGAGCTGACCGGCGACGCCGTCACCGAGGACCGGCTGATGCGCGCCATCGCCGCCGCACCCGCCGCCCCGACCGTCGCGGCAGCGGCCGTCGACGAGGGCACAGGACCGGGAGGCCACGATGACTGAACTGACACTGGGCCGGGTCACCGCCGACCGCGACCGTCTGCTGGCCCTGCTCCAGGAGTACGGCGTCTACCTGGGCGTCGTGGTCCTGTTCCTGGTGAACACCGTCTTCACCCCGCACTTCCTGTCCACGGAGAACTTCCGCACCCAGGCGGTCCAGGTCGCCCCGGTCCTCATCGTCGCGCTCGGCATGGCGCTGGCGATCGGCAGCGAGGGCGTCGACCTGGCGGTGGGCTCGGTGATGGCCCTGTCCACCTCCCTCCTGTCCCTCTATCTGGGCTACGGGCCCGGGATCGCCGTCCTGATCGCGCTGGTCGGCGGCGCCGTGGTCGGGGTCGCCAACGGCTCGCTCATCGCGTTCGTCGGCGTCCAGCCGATCGTGGCGACCCTCGCGCTGATGGTCGCCGGGCGCGGGCTGGCCCTGGTGCTCCTCCCCCAGCTCAAGGACGTCCACGACCCGGCCATGGCGGAACTCGGCTCCGGCGACGTCCTGGGTGTCCCGTACGTCGTCCTGATCGCCGCGGCTCTCGCCCTGCTCGTCGGCTTCGTCGTACGCCGTACGACCTTCGGCCGCAGTCTCCTCGCGATCGGGGACAGCCGCCCCGCGGCCCGGCTCGCCGGACTTCCGGTGCGCCGCGTCCTCATCCTCGTGTACGTCTGCTCGGGCGTCCTCGCGGCGGTCGCGGGCGTGCTCGCCACCGCCCGCCTCACCGCGAGCGACCCTTCCTCGCTCGGCAACCTGATGGAACTGTCCGCCATCACCGCGGTCGTGGTCGGCGGGACACCGCTGAGCGGTGGCCGTATCCGGATCGGCGGCACGGTCGCCGGCGCCGTCCTCATCCAGTTGCTCACCACCACGCTCATCAAGCACGACCTGCCGCCGTCGTGGACCCAGATCGCCCAGGCCGTGGTGATCGTCCTCGCCGTCTACGCGGCCCGGGAACGAGGAAAGCGATGACGACCGACGTGGACATACCGGTGCGCGCGAAGAACACGACGCAGGAGGAGGCGACCGGCGCCGGCCGTTCCGAACGGCTCAGCGCCCTCGCCCAGCAGCACGGCGCGCTCGTCACGCTGATCGTCGCGATGACCGCGGCGTCGATCGGCTTCGACACCTTCCTGACCGGCGACAACCTGGAGAACATGGCGCTCTCCTCGGCGTTCCTCGCCGTGGTCGCGCTCGGCATGACCTTCGTCATCATCACCGGCGGCATCGATCTGTCGGTGGGCTCGCTGTTCGCGCTCGGTGGTGTGCTCGCCGCCTGGGCGTCGCAGTACGGAGTGGTCGCGGCGCTGCTGCTGCCGCTGGCCGTCTGCGGACTGATCGGCCTCGTCAACGGTCTGCTGATCGCCCGTTCGCGGCTCGCTCCGTTCATCGTCACCCTGGCCTCGATGCTCGGCGCGCGGGGCATCCTGCTCTCCGTCACCGACGAGGGTTCCAAGACGTATCTCGTGGAGAAGGGGTCGTTCTTCTCGAAGCTCGGACAAGGGTCGTTGCTCGGCATCGGCGTGCCCGTGTGGATCACCGTCGCGCTGTTCGTGCTCGGCGCGGTGGTCCTGCGGCGCACCCGGTTCGGGCAGTACGTGTACGCGGTCGGCGGGAACGAGGACGCCGCGGCTCTGATGGGCGCCCCCGTGGCTCGTACGAAGATCTCCGTCTACACACTCTCCGGGCTGTGCGCGGGACTCGCCGGAGCGCTCAACGCGGCATGGCTCGCGTCGGGGGTCACGATCCTCGGCTCGGGCATGGAACTCGAGGCGATCTCGGCGGTCGTCATCGGCGGCACCCTCCTCACCGGCGGGTTCGGTTTCATCAGCGGTTCGCTCGTCGGAGTGCTGCTCCTGAAGGTCATCCAGAACGTCATCAACCAGATCGGCTCGCTGGACTCCGCCTACCAACAGGTCGTCAGCGGAGCCTTCCTGGCCGTCGTCGTCATCGCGCAGACCTGGCTGGGACGCAGACGCCGGGTGCTGTGAGGGGCGCGACCCGTCCGGACAGCGGAAGGCCCGCACCGATCGGTGCGGGCCTTTCGCGGTGATGCCGTCCTGCGGATGCGTACGTCGTCGGGTCCGGGCGGGCCCGGGACTACGCCCGGTCAGCTCCACGAGCGGACCGGTTGGCACCCGCGTACACCCCGAGCGGGTGAGTCAGGGGCCGAGGTTCAGTGACCGAGGAGGTGCCCCAGGCCCTGACCCTGACGCGGTCCCTGCTGGCCCTGCTGGCCCTGCTGGCCCTGCTGACCCTGGCGGGGACCCTGCTGGCCCTGCTGGCCCTGCTGGCCCTGCTGACCCTGCTGACCCTGCTGACCCTGCTGACCCTGACGCGGTCCCTGCTGGCCCTGCTGGCCCTGGCGGGGACCCTGCTGACCCTGCTGGCCCAGGACGGGCCCGCGGTGGTCGCCGTGGCCGCGGTGGTCGTCACGGCCGTGGCCGCGGTCGTCGCCGTGACCCCGGTGGTCGCCGTGGCCGCGGTCGTCCCAGTGCCCACGGTGGTCGTCACGGCCGTGGCCGCGGTCGTCCCCGTGTCCACGGTGGTCGTGGCGGCCGTGACCACGGTCGTCCCAGTGCCCGCGGCGGTCGTCACGGTCCCAGCGCCGGTTCCAGGAGACGCTGTCGACGAAGCGGCCGCGGTCGGTGCGGAGCGTGGCCTCGTCGGAGCGGTTGTCCCACACCTCGTTGCGGCGGTCCTGGTAGACGTCGCGGCTGGTGTCGCGACCGTAGCCGGTGTGGACCCGGACGGTGGCACGGCCGCCCAGGGTGTAGTGGTGGAACGTGTAGCGGTTGCCGTCCTCGTCGGACAGCGTCCAGCCGTTCAGGTTCACTCCGTGGCGACCCGAGTTGGTGATTTCCACCCACTCCGCGTTCAGGGAACGGGCGGAGCGGTCGTCAAAGCCCGGCGCGTCGCTCTGGACCCTGCTGATGGCGACGTGCGTGCGGTCGAAACGCGGCGCGGCGGCCGAGGCCGACACGGAGGCCGAGCCGACCAGAGCGCCGGCCGCGATGGCCGCGGCCGCCACGCGACGAGCAGTGACAGACGTGGAAACGGACATGAAAGCTCCTCAAGGTTCGAGAGCCGGCACACCCCGTGCGGGCGCCCCTTTCGGGGAACCCGCACGGTGCGACCCTGTGCGAGTCCCGGCCCGGTGGCCGAGGACTCATAACTTGCTGCACATCCCCGCCCATGCCGGGCGACACCCGACGGCTGTTACCAATTACGGACATTTCAGTTACAGGCGTCTGTATATGGCCTTTAACTACGGAAAGCTGAAAAGTGATGGACTGACACCTTCAACTCCCTTACGTACACAACATCTAGGGCGTATCGGGTCATGTCGAGCGTCAGCACACGTCACCAGCACGTCACCCGAAAGTGAGTAACACCCCTCCGGTCCGATCCGGGCCCGACCGAGCGCGTCGCCCCGGCGGATCTGCCCCCGGTGCGCTGGAGGGCTGATCCACGCGGGTTCGGCCTTCGCCGCGCCCAGGCGGCGGGACACCGCGGCCTGGAGGACGCTCTCCGTGCTGCTCCACGCGGGTGTCGGCTTCCACAAGTCCTGCTGCGGCGGGCCCGGTTACCGCCCGCGGACGCTGCGCGAGGTCCGTGAGCGGATGGCGTACGCACGGCACACCGGCGAGCCCTTCGCCCGGTCGCTCTCGCGCCCCGAGATTCCCTGACGGGGCGTCGTCTCAGTTCTCCAGACGGACCGGCATCAGCAGGGAGAACGTGTGCTCGTCGTCGGGGCGGCGGATCGCGACGGGGGCGGTGGGGGCGCCGATCTCCAGGGTCAGCTCGTCACGGGCCCCGGCGGTGAGGGCGTGCAGCAGGTACTCGCGGTTGACCGCGACCTGGTTCTGGTCGCTCCACCGGTCGTCGCCGATGGTCACCGTCCCGTCCCCCGTCACCTTCAGCAGGGTGAGGTCGGCGGCCGTCCCGCCCGGCCCGCTCGCGTCGCTCGCGAC
Source organism: Streptomyces sp. NPDC056738 (assembly GCF_042790435.1). Classification (NCBI taxonomy): domain Bacteria; kingdom Bacillati; phylum Actinomycetota; class Actinomycetes; order Kitasatosporales; family Streptomycetaceae; genus Streptomyces; species Streptomyces sp. NPDC056738. The sequence goes on along the minus strand of NZ_JBHTZF010000002.1, from coordinate 726,921 downwards.
GACCGGTCCCGTCTCCACCGCTTCCCGGAAGGTCCCCGCGTCGACCGCGGCCCTGTGCCCGTCCGGCGCCTGGACGAGCCGGCGGTAGTCGGGGAAGTCGTGGTCGAGGCAGCGGCCGGCCGTCTGTCCGTCCGAGCTCTCCAGCGTCACACGGTCGCCGTCGACCGCGAGCCGGACCGGCTCCTCGCCGCTCAGCAGGGCTCGCATCGCGTCCACCAGCGGGCTCGGAACGATGACCTGGACACGCGTGTCGGCGTGTCCACTGGTGGACGCCCGCGCGACGGCCATCCGGTACCGGTCCGTCGCAACGACGTCGAGCTTCTCGCCCTCGATGTCGAACAGGACACCGGCGAGCATGGGCAGTTCCGGGTCCCGGCCGGCGGCGAAGCGGACCGCGTCCAGCGCACCGGCGAGTTCCGGCGCCGGGACGCTCAGACGGACGACCTCTGTACGGGGCGACGTCATGGTTTTCTCCCTGCTGTCGAGTAGTGCTCGGAGCGTGGAGAACTCGTCGCGGGCGTCGGACAGACCCGCCTCGAGACGGCACAGATGTTCCTCAAGGAGCCTGCGCACCAGTTCGGTGTCCGCGCCGGCCCAGCCCGCGAGCACCAGCCGGATGTCCGCGAGCGGCATGGCGGCCCGGCGCAGCCGGGCCAGCAGCCGTGCCTCCTCCAGTTGCTCCGGGCCGTACCAGCGGTATCCGCTCACCGGGTCCACCCAGGCGGGCACCAGCACACCGCCGCGGTCGTAGAACCGCAGGGCGCTCACACTCAGTCCGCAGTCCCGGGCCATCTCGCCGATGCTGCGCATCTCGCTCTCCACACCCGGAACCCTGGGCCCTCGACCATGTCGAGGGTCAACCCCGGTCCCGCTCGGGCGACTCGACCCGGCCGGGATCGGATCAGGCCGGGCAGTCGGCCAGACTCCGCGCCGTACCCCAACGGATCATCACATAGCCGGAGCCGTCGCGCTGCGCCACGGCATAGCGGGTGTACGGCCACGCGTCGCCCGCTCTGTCCCGCTGCCGCACCAGGGCCCGGCACGCCTCGCCCGCCGCCATGTCGGCCCAGGCCGCCACCTGCCGCTGGTTCCACGACCCGTACGCCGACCACGTGTACAGGGCCGCGTGGTCCGGGTCGAAGCCCATCTTGAGCTCCGCGTTGCCGAGCACACGATCCGTGCCCAGCTCCGTCCGCATCCCGTTGGTCCGTTCGACGATCCTCCGGGTGGCGCGGTCCGCGACCCTGATCTCGGCACTGTCGGTGCTGGGAATCATGGCCTGGCCCAGGCCCTGTTCGTCCGGCTCCCACGCCGTCCCGACTCCGGCGCGGCTCAGGTTGTCCTCGTCGGCCGACGTGCACCGCGCGTCGGCGAGGAAGTCGTCGTCCCAGGTCACCAGCGGGTCGCGGCCGGGCGTCTCCTTCACCATGACGAAGGTGCGGTACGGCAGCTCGGGGTGCAGACCCACGACGACGTTCCGCAGCGTCCGGCACATCAGAGCGGCGACCTCCGTCTCCGCGTAGAGCGTTCCCGGTTCGTCGGAGGTGAGCCGGTACGAGAGGTAGACCTCCCCGCGCGAGGCGTGGAACCTCACGGTCCTCGGGGCGAGTTCGATGGCGTCGCCGAGTTGCCGACCGAGAGCGGCCTGGTCGCGCAGGACGGCACGGGCCACCTCGTGCTCGCCCTCGCCCCGCGCCGACCGTGCTTCGGCCCAGCTCACCACACTCGCCGGGGGGCCGTCCGTGGACTGCCCGGACTGTTCCGCCGTGCCCGCCTTCGTCTTCGCGTCCGTGTTCAGGACCGTGCCGGACGGCCGCGGGATCGCGGCCGGGGAGGAGGCGGGAGGGGTGGAAGCGGGGGTGGAGGTGACGGGGCCGGAGGAGGCGGGGAGGGAGGAGGCGTTCGAGGTGCCGTGGCGGTCGCCCTCCGGCTTGCCGGGCATCAGGGCCACCACTCCCCCCGCGATGCCCCCGATGACCGCCGCCGCGACGACGAGCATGCCCGCCCACGGCTTGCGCCCTCGCCTGGCCGGCCGCGGCCACGCCGGATCGTCCACGGGGGGCATGTCCCAGACCGCGGTGATCATGTCCTCGGCCCGCGTGAACAACGTGTCGGCCCGCATCGCCTGGATGAGCTGCGCGGCCAGGAGCTCGAAGCACTCCTCGGCGGCGTCGGCGGCCTGGGGACGGTCCCCCGGCTCCTTGGCCAGCGCCCGTCGCACGATCTCGCGCAGGGGCAACGGGACGCCGTCCAGGTCGGGTTCGCCCGACGTCACGCGGAACGCGACCGCGTCGGAGGCACCGGTCCCGAAGGGCGACCTTCCCGTGGCCGCGTACGCCACGAGCGCGCCCCAGGCGAACACGTCGCTCTCGGGCCCCGCGTCTCCCGTGCGGTACTGCTCGGGGCTGATCCAGCCGGGGGTGCCGGTCGTGGCTCCCGGCCGGGTGGCCCGGGTGTCGTCGTCGGCGTGCGCGATGCCGAAGTCCAGGACGCGGGGTCCGGAGGGGGTGAGGATGACGTTCTGAGGTTTCACGTCGCGGTGCACCACGCCGGCCGCGTGGACGGCTGCCAACGCCTGCGCGGTGGCGGCCGCGAAGGCGTACAGGGCGGGTCCGGTGACCCGTCCCTGGGCGAACACCTGCTGGTTCAGTGTCGGCCCGGCGACGTATTCGGTGGCGAGCCAGGGAGTGGCGGCGTCCGCGTCGGCGGAGAGCAGCGGGACCAGGTACGGGCCGGTGACCCGGGAGGACATTTCCACTTCACGCCTGAAACGGGCCCTGAAATGCGGGTCTTGGGCCTGTGAGGGGTGAATCACCTTCACCGCCACGCGCGTTCCGTCGGAGGCTACTCCGGCATGGACGGTGCCCATGCCTCCGGCGCCGAGACGACCGACGATCCGGTACGGACCTATTCGGGAGGGATCGCCGGCCTGAGCCGGCTGGACTCTTCCGGAGGATCCGGCTTCGCTCACTGATGGTTCCTTCGTGCAGGACTGAACGGTTGAGCAGGTGAAGAGGTGACGGACGGTCGGGAGCCGTGCGGTCCCGCGGTCGGGGGCGGTCCCGGGTCCCGGCAGGTTGCCCCGACATGCCTTCCGGGTGACTTCCCGTCCGGATGTTATGCGCTCACCCGCGTCCTGGGTAGAGAAACCCCTGATCAGGCGGCGGGCTCTCGCGCGCCCGGTGACGAGGCGCTTGCGGACCGTGTCGCGGACGTGGCCCACAGCAGACCGGATCCGGTCATCGATCCCTTCAACTGGCTTATTCGGAAGCCTTGTTGTGGGGTTCGTCGGTCTCCGGAGCGTGCCGGGCGCACGGTGGAGCCGTCGGGCGCGAGAGAGCCGGTCACGCGCCGGAGCGGAGGCGTGCCGGACGTGCCCCCGATCCCGTCCCGGCCGACAATGGGCGTACGGCGGGGACGGACCCGGGGAGGCGCCGGGGAAGGAACGTCCATGCCGAAGCGGCCCCTCTCCCCCGGTCGCGTACGGGCCGCGCGGCAGTCCGCGCGCGTCACGGTCGCGTCCGCCGCGGGCTTCTACTGGGCGCTCTACGCACTGGACCGACCGGTCGTCGCCATCTACGCCCTGTTCGCGCCGATCGCGCTCGGCATCCTGTCCCCGGTCCCGGGCAGCGGCCGGGACCGGGCGCGGACCGTCCTGTTCGCGCTGCCGGCGGCCGTGGCGCTGACAGCGCTGGGCACCTCTCTCGCCGTGACGACCGCGTCCGCCGTCGCGGGCATGCTGGTGATCGGCTTCGCCGTCTCCTTCGTCTCCGCGTACGGACCCGCCGCGGCGGGTGTGGTCCCGGGACTGCTGCTCTTCTACGTGCTGGCGTGCTTCCCGCCCTACGCGCCCGACACCCTGCCGCAGCGCCTCGGCGGGCTGTTGACGGGTGTCGCCCTGCTGGTCCTGTGCGAACTGCTGCTCCTGCCCGCCCCGGCCGTTCAGCCCTACCGCGCGCGGATCGCCGCCGCCCTGGATCTCGCGGCCGCTTCGGCGCTCGCGTTCGCCCGGGGGCACCGGCACGCTCCCGAGCGGGCCCGGCGGCTGCGCGCGGAAGGGCTGGGGCTGCGGCTGTCACAGGCGCCGCCGGCCTCGCGTCCGACGGGGGCGGGCCGCACCGACCGCGGACTGGCGCAGGCCGGGGCCGCGACACGGCGGGTACTGGACCAGCTCGCCCGGATGGCCGAGCGCCCGGACTCCGCGACGGCCGCCGATCCGCCCTCCGAGGAGCTGCTGCGCGGTGTCGCGGACGGCTGCGCCGCGACGGCGGGCGCGCTGCGGGGCGCACGCGCCGTGCCGGCGCCCGAGACCCTGGAGGAGATGGTCGCCGGCTTCGTCGCCGACCGCGGACGGCCGTCCGGTACGGGGCTCGACATGGACGCCAAGGCCTCGCACCGGCTGCTGGAGTTCCGCTCCGGCCTGCTGGTGGTGGCGGCATCGGCCCTGACCGCCCAGGCGGCGGTGGCCGTGGCGATCGGCGGGCGCCGTGACGCGGCGGGACTGCCGCCCGAGCAGTTCTGGTACGCGAGGCCGTCCACGGCCCGGCTCCTGGTGCTGCGTCTGACCGGCAACCTCACGCTGCGTTCGGTCCTGTTCCAGAACGCCGTCCGCACCGCCCTGGGCCTCGGCGCGGCCCGGCTGGTGGCCGGGGCACTGGACCTGTCCCACGGCTTCTGGGTGCTGCTGGCCGTGCTGACACTGGGGCGCACGACCGCGGGCGCGACCTGGTCCACGGTGCGCTCGGCGGCGGTCGGCACGCTCGTGGGCGCGCTGGCCGCCGGGGCGCTGATCTACGGGGCCGGCGGCCATGTCGAGGTGTACGCCGCCGTGCTGGTGCCGGCCATGTTCGTGGCGTTCGCGGTGGGACCGATCGCGGGGCCCGCCTGGGCGCAGGGCCTGTTCACCCTGGTCGTGTCGGCCGCCTTCAGCCAGCTCGCCACGGCGGACTGGCGGCTGGCGGAGACGCGGCTGCTCGACGTCCTGGCGGGCTGCACGATCGGCCTGGTGTGCGGCGTGCTCGCCTGGCCCGCCGGAGCCCACGCCGAGGTGCGACGCGGTGTGTCGGACGTACTGCGTTCCACGGGGCCGTTGGTGCGGGCCACCGTGTCCGCGGTGGTCGGGGCACCCGTGCCGTCCGGGGTGCCGGGCGGATCCGGGGAGCCTGGCGGATCCGGGGAGCCTGGCGGATCCGGGGCGCCTGGCGTACCGGGCGGACGAGGGGAGCCCGGCGGACCCGGCGAGCCGCCGCCCCGGCGCCGCGCCGCCGAGGACGCGCTGCGCCTGACCCGGCACCGGCTCCGTATCGCCGAGGGTGCCTACGCGCAGTACCGGACGGAGGGCGGCCGGGATGTCGTCGACAGCGGTCCGGACTGGCATCTGGCGCTCAACTGCGTCTCCCACGCGGTGGTCGGATCGCATTGGCTGCCCCGGCTGGCGTACGGTCCGGCGCCGCCCGAAGCGGTCCGGTGGGCGAGCGAGTCGGCGGGGCGGCTGGCCGCGGCGATGGACAGCGCGGCGGCCTTCCCGTCCGACGGCGTCCGGGCGACGCCGGTACCCCTTCCGCACGAGGTCGCCGCGGCGGCCCCGGCTCCGGTCCTGCCCAAGCTGGTCGACATCGACACCTGGCTGCGGACCCTCGCGGCGGAGCTGACGGCGATCGGCGGGAGCGGTCCGGACGGTCCGCCGCCCGCGGTCGGGGGCGACGGGACACGACCGGCCGACGGCCACGGTGCCACCGCACGCAAGGGAGGGTGACGGGGCCGAACCCTGGGAGAGGGTCCTCGCCGAACCGCCTGAAAGAGGGGGTCCTCAGGGCGTGCGGCCGATGAAGCCAAGCAGGCGCGTCTGGACGTCGGCGTCCTCCGGGACCTCCACCCGCGGCCCGTACTGCCCGCTCTGCCGCAGCACGTCGTCCAGCGGCAGCATGCCGTCGAGCAACCGGGCGCACCTGGCGGGGTCGAGGCGCTCGTCCTGGCCGCTGGCCCGTGCCAGGTCCCAGGTGTGCATGAAGACGTCGGCGGTGTAGAAGCGGTCGACCGCCTGGTCCAGCGGGACCTCCCCGATGTGCGGGTTCGACAGGATCTTGTGCGCCGTGGCCGGGTCGTCGAGCAGTGCCTGCACCCCGTCGCTGTGCACCGTCCACGCCTTCACCGGGTCCTCGTCCACCGAGGGTCCCTTCGGCAGTTCGACCCCGGCGCCCGACTTCAGGAAGGCGGGGAACCACTCGACGAGGTGGCGCACCACGTCGCGGGCGACCCAGCCCTCGACCGGCGCGGGGTGGTCCCAGGCCTCGGGGCTCACCCCGCGCACCCGCTCCGTGAAGCCCTCGGCGATGGTGCGGTGCTCGTCTGCTGCGCTGGTCATGATCTCAAGCCTTCCGTCTCGGTCCGTGATCCGGGGTTTCCGCTCGGGCCGCCGCCGAGCAGTTCGTCGAGGCGCTCGTGCCCCTCGGTCACACCGCGCCGCATACCGCTTCTGATCATCGCGTCGCGGGCGTCGACCGACGCCATGAGCGAGGTGGTGGTGACCCGGGTCCGGCCGCCGAGGTCCTCGAAGAGGGTGGTCTCCAGGCTGACGCCGTCCGGGAAGCCGTCGTAGGCGAAGGTCTGCACGATGCGCTCGTCGGGGCGCACCTCGTGGAACACCCCGCGGAAGCCGTACTCGGTGCCGTCGTCCTCGCGGTGCACATAGCGGTACGAGCCACCGGTGCGCGCCTCGTACACGTCGATCCGCATGGTCATCCGGCGCGGGCCGAGCCACCGTACGACGAGATCGGGGTCGGTGTACGCCCTGAACACGCGTTCCGGGGGCGCCTCGAACTCGCGGGTGATGAGGATGGTGGGCAGCGCCGGATCGGCCTCGATCAGGGTCTCGTGCCCGCGGTGGATGGTGCTCACGATGCCGCCTTCTTCCCCGGGGTGGTATCCCCTGGCCGGTCCGCCATCTCATCGAGGACGGCGTCGAGCCTGCGGAAACGGTCCTCCGCCTCACGGCGGTAGCGTTCGATCCATCGCGTCATCAGGTCGAAGACCTCGCCTTCGAGATGGCAGGGCCGGCGCTGGGCGTCCCTGCTGCGGCTGACCAGGCCGGCCTCCTCCAGCACCCTGATGTGCTTGGACACGGCCTGCACCGTCACGTCGTACGGCTCGGCCAGTTCGTTGACGGTGGCGTCCCCCGTGGCCAGCCTGGCCACGATGTCCCGCCGCGTCGGGTCGGCCAGGGCCGAGAACACCCGGGACAGCCGGTCGTCGGGCACCTCTCACTCACCTCGCTTACTCAACCAGTCGGTTGAATAACCGTACGACGGGCCGACGGCTTAGTCAACCAACTGGTTGAGTAAGGCGGGTGAGCCGTGCCGGTCCGCTGCTCACGCCGCCTCCGGCCGCCCTCTCCACCCGGGTGTCAGTCCTTCGGGGGTGCGGGCTCCAGGACCGCGAACTCGGCCGGCCCGACCGCGAGCGTGCCGTCCGTCAGCGGGCGGCAGCGGATTCCGCCACCGGCGCGCAGCGCCCGTCGCGCGCCGGGGCCCAGGGTGGCGTCCATCCAGCCGCAGGGCCTGGCGGCACTGCGCACGGCGAGGACGACGGGCCCGGTGCCGCAGTCCAGGGAGATCGTCGCCCCGACCAGGGAGTCGATGTCCACCCCGCGGAGCAGGACGTTGCGCCGGGTCAGCCGGAGATCCGGCTCGGCAGCCCCTCCCTGTGGGAAGCGCTCGACGGCCATGAGGGTGATCGACGCGTTGCGATGGGCCGGATGGTTGAAGTAACGGTCGCCGACGATCCCCAGTCCGGCGCGCACCCGGGCGGTCGTCACCAGGTCCGCGTCGGGCAGCGGGGGTATTCCGTCGCCCGGACGGCCCTCGAACCGGTGCACGGGCGAGACCAGCAGCTGAAGGATCTCCACACGCCCCGCCTCTCCCACACGCCCCGCCTCTCCCACACGTCCCGTCTCATCGAGCGTAGGGGAGGTCCGCCTGACACGGGGCCGGCCCGCGTGACAGGGTCGGCGGTGATCGAAGACGACAGCGGCAAAGGGGCTTCCGTGGACACGCGAACGTGGGACACGCTGGTCAGCTCGATGAAGAGCACCTACGTCAAGGGAGTGCGTGAGGGTGCGGTGCCCCGGCCGGTCATCATGCCGCTCGTGCGGGGCGAGCTGGTCGGGCTGGTCTGGGTGCGCCCGACCGAGCCCGGCGCCGACGCGCTCACCGGCATCGCGGCGCTGTCGAACATCGCCGCGGCGGCCGGGGCGGACGAGGTCGTCCTGGCCTGGGAGACCCAGGAGGTCGCCACGGCCTGCGAGCTTCCCGTCGTGGGGCCCGCCCCGTGTCTGAACATGGTGCGCGCCACCCCGGACGGGCATGTGCTGCACCAGTTCCCCTACACCGGGGAGTCCTCGTCCCCCGATACCGGGAACACGGACGAGCCGGCGGCCGGACTCGACTGGAGCCAGGCGCCGGCGCCGCGGCCGGACGGCGAACTGCCGCCCCCGGTCAAGGCCGCCGTGGAGTACGCGTTCACTCCGATGGAGCTGGACCACCCCAATCCCTTCGGGGTGACCGTCGTCCTGATGGAGGAGGACGGCTACACCGTGCGCCTGACCGACGTCTTCGACCACTGAACCGGCCGTACGACGCGCCCACCCAGTTCCCGGCCCCCTAGGGCCTGTCAGACAATTCCCGTCTGCCCGGCGACGCCATGCACGCCCTCTCGCCACACCGGCCCCAGACCCGAGTACGTCCAGTACGCAGGCCTGGGGCCGGCGCACCGAGAGCACGCACCTGACGCCGCCGGGCCGCCCTTCGGGCGACGACGCGAATTGTCAGACAGGCCCTAGTCTGATCGGGCGCGGCAAAGCCCCGCGCGCCCTCAGCGGGCGGTCCGTGATCGCAGCACAGGAGGAACCGTGTCCGGTCAGTTCGAGGCGACAACCGAGATCAACCGACCCGTCGAGGAGGTCTTCGCCTACCTCGCCGCCGGCACGAACGACCCGGAGTTCAGCCCGCGGGTGCAGGCGATCACGAAAACTCCGGAGGGCCCGACGGCCGTCGGCACCGTCTTCACCAGCACCGTCAAGGACGCCGGCATGAAGACGGGCCGCAAGTTCCGGATCACGGAGTTCGAGCCGTCGCGCCGGATCCGCTGGGCGGAGATCTCGAAGAACGTCGTCATGGCGGCGGAGGGCGGCTACGACTTCGAGTCCACCGGCCCCGGGACCACGCGCGTGCGGATCTTCAACGTCCTGGAGGGCCACGGCATCGGCAAGCTGCTGGTGGGCTTCGCGCTGAGCGCGGCCCGCAAGGACGCGGACGCCTTCGGCCGGCGGATCAAGGCGGCCGTCGAGGCCTCCTGACCTGGAGTTTCCAGCGGCCGTCGAGGCCTCCTGACCTGGAGTTTCCAGCGGCCGTCGAGGCCTCCTGAACCTGGAGGATCAAGGCGGCCGCCGAGGTTCCCGGCCTGGAGGATCCGGCGGCCGTCGAGGCCCGCTGATCACGGCCGATCCAGGTTCACGACGTCATCGCGGTGGGCGCCCCGGGGGTTCCGGCTCGGGGCGTGACCGCAGTTCGGTGATCACGGACCAGGCGACCGACACCATCGGCACCGCCACCACCGCCCCGGTCACCCCGGCCAGGATGCTCCCCGCGATGACGGAGAGGGCCACGACCACGGGGTGGAGCCGGACCGCCCAGCTCATGACGAGCGGGTGCAGGACGTGCCCCTCGATCTGGCCGATGACGACGATCAGGGCGAGCACGATGATCGCGACGACCGGCCCTTTGCTGGCCAGCGCGACGACCGTGGCCACGCCGAGCGCGACGGGCGAGCCCACCAGGGGGATGAACGCGGCGAAGAACTCCAGGAGCGTGAGGGGCAGCGCCAGCGGGACGCCCAGGAGGGTGAGGGCGATGCCGACGAGTACGGCGTTGGTGGCCGCCACGATGATGATGCCGCGGGTGTAACCGGCGAACGTGCGCCAGGCCGCCCGGCCGCCGCGGTCCCATGTGTCCCGAACGCCCTCCGGCATCAGTTCCTGGAACCAGCGCCAGTACCTGTCCCCGGAACGGATGAAGAAGAGCGAGCAGAACAGCGCGAGCACGAGGCCGGTGACGAACTCCACCGCGCGTCCCGCGCCGCTCAGGGCGCTGCTGATCACCACGGCACGGTGGTCGGAGACGAACGTGGCCACTTTGCCCTGGAGGTTCGAGAGCACCGCGTGACTCAGATGGAAGGGTGAGCCCTCCAGCCATCGTTCGATCCGGCCCAGCCCTCCGGCGAACTCGTGGCCCAGGTCGCCTGACTCGCTCGCCACGACACCGCCGACCAGCGCCATCACGCCGAGCACCAGCAGGATGCTGCCGAGGATGCTGATGATCACCGCCACGGTCCGCGGCAGGCGCCGCGCCAGCAGATCGGCGAGGGGACGCAGGACGGCCGTCACGACGAGCGCGAGGAACAGGGCCACGGCGACCAGTTGCAGCTTGCCCAGCAGGGCGAAGACCGTGTAGCCGACCACGCCGACGACGATCAGCCGCCACGCGTAGGCAGCGGCCACCCGCAGCCCGTGATGCACCAGCGCGCCCTGGTGGTCCCCGCTGCCGTGCCGCCCGTACGCGGCGGCCGTACGGGTCCGCGTGACCGTCCGGGCTCCGTGGGAGGAACGGCTCCCGACGACGGGACGCGCACGGCGCCCGCCGCGGCCCGTGCCGGGCTCGCCCGGCGGCCGGTCAGGACGACGCGATCCGGCGTTCACCTGTGTGCCACCGTCCTCCCGTCGTCGTGCCCGCCCGCCCCGCGCGCCGGCCGCGGACCGCCGCGCGACCTCGGGAAGCGGGCGACCCCCGGTCGTCGATCACGCGGGCGTCCTGGCCAGCGTGGTGTCGCGCCCGACGCCCCGCAACCCGGGAGGCGCACGGTCCTCGGCCGTCGCGTCCCCGGCTCGGGAACTCTCGTCGGCACCTCATCCCTTTAATGTCATTTAAGACATTCACCCCTATATTGGGTCTGTGATCAGGCGGCTGGACCTACTCGAGACCGCTGACGACGGCATCACGGAAAGCGAGGTCTTCCGGCTCGCCCTTCAGCACTCCATCGCGGAGCTGGGCTGCGTCGGCGGGGCCGTCTACCTGCGGGGCCCGATGTCGGCCCTGCGTCTGGTTTCCTCCACCGGACTGCCGTCGTCGGTCACCCGCGCCTGGGAGATCCTCGACCAGGACGGTCCCACGGCAACCGCCCGCGCCGTGCGCTCCGGTGAGCACGTATGGGTGGCCGCGCTCCCCTCCGACCTGGAGGAGCCCACCGCGCCGCTGCTGTCGCGGTCCGGCTGGTTCGCCGTACCCCTGGTCCACGAGGGCCGTGCCGTCGGGGCGATCACCTGTCTCACCGGTGACAACGAGGAGCCCGCGCCCGATCAGCGGGCGTTCCTCGGCGCGGTCGCGGACTGGACGATGAACCGGTTGCAGAAGATGCCGGAGCCGGAGCGCATGAGCACCGACCTCGACACCACTCCGGTCGGCTCGTGGGAGTGGGACGTACGCACCGGCGAGCTGCGGTGGGACCAGGTGGCCATGAAGGTCTACCAGACCCGGCCGGGAGAGTTCGTGCCCGGTGTCGAGACCTGGATGAAGGTGGTCCACCCCGACGACCTCCCGAGCACACTGGCCGCCGCCGAACGCACCATCCGCACGCACGCGCCGTTCGAGGCCGAGTACCGCGTCCGGCGCAGCGACGGGGGATACACGTGGACCCGCGCCTCCGGTCATGTCGTGCTCGACGACGAGGGCCAGGTCGCGCGCATCGTCGGCAAGGGCTGGGCGAGCGACGCGGCACGCTCGACCCGCGACGCGCTCAGCCGTGCCCTGAGGCACATGAGCGACGCCTTCCTGTCCGTGGACGACGACTGGCGGATCACCTTCGCCAATCTGGAGGCGGAACGCATTCTCGGCACGTCCGGCGAGCAGCTCCTCGGCCGGGACCTGTGGGACCTGCCCGCCCTGAGCCATGTGCCGGATCTGGAGGACAGGTGCCGGCGCGGTGCCGCGGAGTCCACGGCGGCCGCCTTCGACATCACGCTGGCCGACACGGGGCGCTGTTACGACCTGCGGATCGTCCCCGTCCCCGGCGGTCTGACGGTGTACTTCACCGATGTCACCGACCGCCGCCGCCGTGAGGCCGAGCAGGCGGCGGCCGTCCGCGCCGCGGCCGAGCGCGCGAGCCGTACGGCGGAACTGACCACGCAGCTCGCGGCGGCGACCACGTCCTCGGACGTGGTCGCCGCCGTCGCGCAGCGGGTCCTGCCGCCGTTCGGCGCCCAGGGCCTGCTCGTTCTCGTCATCGAGGAGCAGAAGCTGGTGCACATCGGGTCCGTCGGCTACCCGGACTCCTTTCTGCGGCGGATGCACGGGGAACACGGCAGGGAAGTGGGTGACGCGGGCCCGGCCTGGGAGGCGATCCTGACCGGCGAGCCCCGCTTCTACTCCTCCCGCGAGGAATGGGGCACGGCCTTCCCCGAAGGCGGGAGCCTGCCGCCGACCGGCATGGAGGCCTGGGCCTTCCTCCCTCTGACGGCGTCCGGCCACACGTTCGGCGTGTGCGTCATCGCCTTCGACACCGCACGGCGCCTGACACCGGAGGACCGCACGCTCCTCATCACCATCAGCGCCCTGGTGGCGCACGCGCTGGAGCGGGCACGGCTCTACGAGGCCGAGCTCACCCGCTCCGAGGAGCTCCAGCAGGCGCTGCTGCCCCGGGGACTGCCCACCGTTCCGGAGGCGACGGCCGCGGCGCGCTATCTGCCGGCCGGGCAGAGCCTGGACGTGGGCGGGGACTGGTACGACCTGATCCCGCTGTCGGCGGGCCAGGTGGCCCTGGTCGTCGGGGACGTGATGGGCCACGGTCTGTCCGAGGCCGCGACCATGGGGCGGCTGCGCACCGCGCTGCACACGCTGGCCGCCCTGGAACTTCCCCCCGACGAGATCATGGGCCATCTGAACGACATCGTGGGCGGCCTCGGCGACCACGCCTACGCGACCTGTCTGTTCGCGCTGTACGACTCCACCGACGGTTCGTGCACCATGGTGCGGGCTGGTCACCCGCCGCCGCTCGTCGTCCGGCCGGACGGAAGCACAGAATTCCCCGAGGTCGCCGCCAACCCTCCCCTGGGCGCCGCGTTCCCCCCGTTCGAGACGACGGAGCTCGAACTGCCCGCCGAGAGCCTCCTGGTCCTGTACACCGACGGGCTCGTGGAGTCGCCGCGGCGGGACATCGACCAGGGCATGGCCCAGCTCGCCGGTTTGCTCCGCGGTGCGGCGGGGTCCGCCGACCCGGAGGAGCTGTGCGACTCCGTGACCGGGGGCCTGCTCCCGGGCGGGCCCACCGCCGACGACGCGGCTCTGCTGATCGCGCGCCTGCACCACGTGGCCGACCGCCAGGTGGCCTCCTGGGCGCTGCCGGAGGGCCCGGAGGCGGCGGGCGAGGCCCGCCGCCATGTACGCGAGCAGCTCGCCCAATGGCACCTGGACGACCTGGTCATGACGACGGAGCTGCTGGCCAGCGAGCTCGTCGGGAACGTCATCCGGCACGCCAGCGGCCCCATCGGCCTGCGTCTGCTGTGCAGCGGGACGCTGGTCTGCGAGGTGTCCGACGCGAGTCTGACGATGCCCCGCATCCGCCGGGCCACGGACACCGACGAGGGGGGCCGCGGGCTCCAGCTCATCAACGCGCTCTGCGAGCGCTGGGGCAGCCGCTACACCCCTGACGGCAAGGCCATCTGGACCGAACAGGCCCTTCCCGGCGGTACGGAGGCGCCCGGCGAGGATCCGGACCAGGACGCCCCGAGCCGGTCTCGACGCCCATAAGAGCCTCCGTGGCGCGGTCGATGCGACCGCGCCACGGAGGCTCTACGAGGCTCTACGGGAAAGCCGCTGATCCGACGTCAGCCAAGCGTCAGCCACGTGCGAATTCCAGCAGGTCGGCGTTGAACACCTCGGCGAACTTCGGCACCATCGCCAGGCCGTGGGGAGCACCCGGATACACCTTGTAGACGGCGTCCTTGACGAGTTTGGAGGACTTGTCGCCCGAGGCCACGATGGGGACGATCTGGTCGTCGTCGCCGTGCACGATGAGGGTGGGGACGTCGATCTTCTTGAGGTCCTCGGTGAGGTCGGTCTCGGAGAACGCCTTGACGCAGTCGTAGGCGCCCTTGATGCCTACGGTCATCCCCCAGAGCCAGAACTGGTCCCGTGTCCCCTGGGTGACGGTCGATCCGTCCCTGTTGGCGCCGTAGAAGGGCGCGCTGAGGTCCTGGTAGTACTGCGACCGGTCGGTCTCGACGCCCTTGCGGATCTCGTCGAACACCTCGACCGGCAGACCTTCGGGGTTCTCCGCCGTCTTGAGCATGAGGGGCGGGATCGCGCCGACGAGGACCGCCTTGGCCACCCGGCCGGTGCCGTGCCGGCCGATGTAGCGGGTGACCTCGCCGCCGCCGGTCGAGTGGCCGACCAGGATGACGTCCCGGAGGTCGAGGGCCTCGATGACCGCCGCCAGGTCGTCGGCGTAGGTGTCGAGGTCGTTGCCGTCCCAGGGCTGGTCGGAGCGTCCGCCGCCGCGGCGGTCGTGGGCGACGGCCCGGAAGCCGTTGTCCACCATCACCTTCATCTGGGCGTCCCAGGCGTCCGCGGTCAGCGGCCAGCCGTGCGAGAAGACGACCGGCTGGCCGGATCCCCAGTCCTTGTAGAAGATCTGCGTGCCGTCCTTGGCGGTGGCGAAGGGCATGTACGGGTCCTCTCGAATCTGGTCCGGATCCCGGCGCCTCGCGCGCCGTCGGCGAACTCCTCGGTCCTGCCGGCGGTGCCGCCGACCGCGTACGCCGTCGGGCATCCACACCGTCGGCCTCGCACGCTGTCCGTCCGCGCGACAGGGAGATCGGCAGCGCGAATCGCCCGGAATGAGTACGTTGTCCAGCTCACACTAGCCCAACTGCCACGCGGCGTCGCGGCGGGCGGAGCGCACCTCCACACCTGTGGGCCGGACTGAGCCGTCAGAGCGATCTTGCATCCCATGGCGCGTGCGATCGCGATGGTTTCCGCATCCTCCGGTCACGTCCCGGCGTTGGCGCGGTGTCCCTGTCGATCACCGCATCCGGAGCCAGCGTGCCCGCTCCTCCCGTACCGTCCCCGCCCCCTCGCCTCCTGGCCGAGCGAGTGCGGGACCCCTATCCGTACTTCGCCTGGCTGCGCCGGAACGCGCCCGCTCACGCGGACCGCAGGCCCGGCCGGCCCACGGTGTGGCAGATCTCCCGCCACGCGGACGTACGAGCCCTGTTGACCGACGGGCGACTGAGCAAGGACCCGGACCGGGTACCGGGTTACGTTCCGGGGCCGCCCGGGCTGAACCGGCATCTGGTGCACGCCGATCCTCCGGACCACACCCGTCTGCGGACCCTGGTGAACGCCGCGTTCGTACCCCGCCGCATCGCCCGTCTCGAACCGTTCATCGCGGAAACCGCCGACCGCCTGCTGGACCGGATCGAGCACGACACCCACGTCGACGTGATCGCGGCCTTCGCGGCTCCTCTCACCTTCCGGATGATCTGCGCGATCCTCGGTGTCCCCGCGGAGCTCGACGACGCGGCCACCCGGGACACGCTCATGGCCACGATCGCACCCGATCCGGGCCGGGATCCGGCCCGGGTGGCACGAGAACTGCACGCCCTCCTCGACCGCCTGATCGCCGGAAAACGAACGAGCGGCGAAAGCAGTGGGGTCGACCTGCTGGGCGCTCTCGTGCGGGCCGGCGACGACAGCGGGGTGATGAGCGAGGAGGAGTTGCGCTCGACCGCCTACCTCCTGCTGCTGGTCGGCCACGACACCACCATGAACCTCATCGGCAACGGCACGCTCGCGCTGCTCCGGAACCCGGACCAGGCGGCCCTGCTGACCGGACCGGAAGCCGGCCCCGAGCTCGTCGGCACAGCGGTCGAGGAACTGCTCCGGTACGACTCCCCCGTGCGGGACGCGACCTTCCGGTGTGCCGCCGAACCGATCCGCCTGCACGGCCAGTCGATCGACAGGGGGGGACATCGTCAGCCTGTTGATCGGTTCCGCCAACCGGGACGAGGCCCGCTTCGCGGACGCCGACCGGCTCGATGTGGGCCGGACCCCCAACGACCATCTCGCCTTCGGCCACGGCCCCCATTTCTGCATCGGCGCCGCTCTCGCCCGCCTCGAAGGCGCGGTCGCCTTCCCCCGGTTGCTCGAACGACTGGGCCCGGTCCGGCTCGCCAAGCCCTACGACGAACTCCCCTGGCGTCCGGCCCGGGTCATGCGCGGGCTGGCCGAACTCCCTGTCGTACAGATCTGATCCGCCCCCGTCCTACGGCGCGCGGGCCCGCGTGCCGAACGACCCTCGACCAGGAGCACATCTCATGGACACGAGTGAACCCGTGGTGACGACGGCCGAACCCTGCCCCGGCGTCCTGCTCATCACGCTGAACAGGCCCCACGTCCGCAACGCCGTCGACCGGGCGCTGGCCGACGCCCTGGACACGGCCCTCGCCCGGCTGGAGGCCGAGCCCTCTCTCGGTGTCGGCGTCCTCTCCGGCGCGGGCGGCCACTTCTGTTCGGGGATGGACCTCAAGGCCTT
Source organism: Streptomyces sp. NPDC056738 (assembly GCF_042790435.1). Lineage (NCBI taxonomy): Bacteria > Bacillati > Actinomycetota > Actinomycetes > Kitasatosporales > Streptomycetaceae > Streptomyces > Streptomyces sp. NPDC056738. Next base: position 710,283 of record NZ_JBHTZF010000002.1, on the reverse strand, counting down.
CCCCGACCATGGAGTTCCGCTCGTCGCCGACCGTGGGCTCGGCGGACTGACCCGCGCCCGGATCCGCAAGCCGCTCATCGCCGCCGTGGAGGGCGCGGCCGTCGCGGGCGGCTTCGAACTCGCCCTCGCCTGCGACCTCATCACCGCATCCGACACCGCGTTCTTCGCCCTGCCCGAGGTCGCCCGTGGGCTGATCGCCGCCGAGGGCGGCGCCGTCCGTCTTCCCGGCCGGCTCCCCTACCACGTAGCCATGGAACTGTTGCTGACCGCGGCTCCGCTGCCGGCCGCCGACGCGGCGCGATACGGACTCGTCAACCGGCTCACCCCCGAGGGGGGAGCCCTCGACGCGGCGATCGCCCTGGCCGAACGCGTCCAGGCCCATTCCCGCGACGCCGTCCACGTCACCAAGCGCGTCGTCCAGGACACCCGCGGACTCGACGACCACACCGCTTACGCCGTCCAGGATCCGCTGAGCGCGCCGGTCTTCACCACCCACGCCGCCACCGAGGGAGCGCGGGCGTTCACCGAGAAGCGCCCCCCTGCCTGGAGGCGGTGAGCGACGAGGCGTCCGCCCCCGTCACGTCGCCGGACCGTCCTCCCCCGGTCCGCCGCCCTGGCCGAAGAGGCCGCCGGCCACGACGCCGCGGGTGGAGAAGGTGACGGGTTCGCCCGGCAGGAAGTCGCCGGGCGGGATCCCGGGGTGGTGTCCGTCGTGGGGCGACTGGCGCTGCGAACGGGGCCCGAGGGCCAGGCGGGAGACGATGCGGTAGCGGTCCCCTCGGTAGATCGAGTGGACGTACTCGACCGGCCGGCCCGAGGCGTCCGAGGTGAGGCGCTCGAACAGCAGGGCCGGGGACAGTTCCGGCACGTCGAGCAGGTCCGCCTCGTCACGGGTCAGGACCGTCGGCTCGATCGACTGGAACGCCTCGCTGACCTGGATCCCGTGCCGTTCGCCCAGGTGCTCGTACAGGTCGCCGTTCTCCAGTTCGTCACTGGTCAGGTCGGGCACCAGGCCGGCGGGGACGTGCAGGTACTCGATGGCCATGGGTGAGCCGTCGACGAGGCGGAGCCGGGCCACGTAACGGATGTCCGCGGCCGGGGAGATGCGCAGGCGGCGGCCCACCCGGGCACCGGCGGACACCGTGCTGAACTCCAGGAGCCGGCTGGTCCAGGTGCCCGCGGCCCGGGGCAGGCTGAAGTTCTCCGGGTCGGGGACGAGTTCCTGGGTGATCTTCTCGGCGGCCACGAACATGCCCCGCCCGTGCTCGCGCACCAGGAGTCCGGCGACGACGAGTTGGTCCACGGCCGCGCGCAGGGTCGGCCGTGACACCCCGAGTTGCGCGCAGAGCGTGCGCTCGGACGGGATGGCGTCGCCGGGACGGCGTTCCTCGATGAGTTCGAGGATCGTGTCCCGGACCCTTTCCCGCTTGAGTACCGCGCGGGAGGCGGCGGGATCGATCTCCATGCTTGACCCTCGCTCGTCGTCGGTGCCGGGCAACTGGTATGGCCCCTGACCCTAACTGGTCTGCTGGTCCGGCCTCTTGCTCCCCTTGGCCTTGACTCAACAGTCACGCACATCCGTTCCCTCCGGCCAACTTCCTTCGAACACAAGGGGGTTGACGGACGCATTGGTCTATGCCACTTTTCAGGCGACGTCAACTGGTAAGGCCCAGCGGCCAACTGGTCAAGCACGGCCCGTCTCCACGTGTTCCTGAGCACCCCCACCTCCCGCGGCCGGCGGGAGCCCATCGAAAGGAACCCACATGAGCAACCGCCCCCTGTCAGGCCGCCGTCGCGTGGCCCTCGCCCTGTCGGCCCTGTTGGGCGGCACCGCCCTGGTGGCCGTCCCGATGTCCGTCCCCGCCGCCGCGGCCGGGGGCATCGCCGTCCAGTACCGCACCAGCGCGAGCGGTGCCACCGCCGACCAGAGCGAGCCCTGGTTCAAGGTGCGCAACACCGGCTCCACGACGGTGCAGTTGAGCCAGGTGAGGATCCGTTACTACTTCAAGGCGGACTCGGCGAGCGCCGGCTACCGCTTCGCCTGTTCCTGGGCCGTCAAGGGATGCGCGAACGTCACCGGCACGTTCGGCACCCTGGCCCACCCCACCGCCACCGCGGACCGGTACCTGGAGATCGGCTTCACCTCCACGGCCGGCACGCTGGCACCGGGCGCCGACACCGGTGACATGCAGCTTCGCTTCTACCAGTCGAGCTGGCAGACCCTGAACCAGGCGGACGACTACTCCTTCAACGGCGCCCAGACCTCGTACGCGGACTGGAACAAGGTCACCGCCCAGCTCGCCGGAGCCACCGTGTGGGGCACGGCGCCCGCGGGCAACGACCCCACGGATCCGACCGACCCCACCGACCCGACCGATCCGACCGACCCGCCCGGCGGCGGCAAGGCGCTGTTCGACGACTTCTCCTACGCGTCGTCCACCGACCCCGCGATCTCCGCGCACGGCTGGAACGTCCGCTCCAACTCCGGCGGCCCCGGTGTTCCCGGCGCGACCTGGGACCCGTCCAAGGTGACGTTCCCCGTGGTGTCGGGCAACACGGTGATGAACCTCCAGACGTCGACCTCGGGCACCGCCGAGTCCACCCGGCAGACCGAAGTCGTCTCCAAGAGCATGAAGTTCAAGAACGGCACCTACGCGGCACGGGTGAAGTTTGCCGACGCGCCCGCGTCCGGCCCCGACGGCGACCACCTGGTGCAGACGTTCTTCACCATCAACGACCTCACGGCGCCGATGGCCGACGACTACGCCGAGTACGACTTCGAGTACCTGCCCAACGGCGGCTGGGGCGAGACGGGCAACATCCTGTACACGACGTCCTGGGAGACCTACAACCCCGACCCCTGGCAGGCCGTCAACCAGCACACCGAGGCCCGCCAGAGCTACGCCGGCTGGCACGACCTGGTCCTCACGATCGACAACAGCAGCATCAAGTACTACATCGACGGGCAGCTCTTCGGCACGCATGACGCCCAGTACCTGCCCGAGCGGCCCATGTCGATCAACTTCAACCAGTGGCTGATCGACCTCGCCGGACAGACCTCGACCGGGGCGCGCGCGTACGACGAACAGGTCGACTACGTCCTGCACGTCAAGGACCAGGTCCTCACCCCGGCCCAGGTCGCCGCCAAGGTGAGCGCCTACCGCGGCGCCGGCACCACGTTCGTCGACGAGGTGCCGGCTTCCTGACCCGGCCGGTCCGAGGACCCTGTCGGCGGACGCGGGGGCGTTCGCCGACAGGGACCGGGCGTCGGACCGGAGCGGTCAGTGGTGGTGGCCGGCCCCGTGGCCCAGCTCGGCCAGCACGGCGCGGGCCATGGCCGCCTGACCCGCGGCGTTCGGGTGGGCCGGAGCGGCGGGTGCGGTCGGTCGCAGGGGCTCGATCCAGCGGTCGGCGGGCGCCTTGCACATGTCGTGCCCCACGGTCGGCGCGTACGTGTCCACGAACTCGGCCCGGTTCAGGTACGCCACCGTGCGCAGCATCAGGTTGAGCCGCTTGCCGGTGTCGCGCAGGTACGGGAAGTCCTTCGCGGCGAACGGCACCGTCGGGTAGCAGCCGCTGCCGTCGTCGGGCAGCAGGTCGGGGTAGCCGACGACGACCACGCGGGCGTGCGGCGCCCTGGAATGCACCTCCCGCAGTACCCGGGCGACCTTGGGCGCCGTCTGGAGGATGTTCAGGGTGAGCTGGTCGTAGCCCGCGGCACCGTAGTACTGCTGACAGGGGTTGCCCGCGAGGTCCTTCGAGCTGAGCCCGGCACAGGTGGCGATGATGGGGCCGAAGCCCATGTCGTTGCCGCCGATCTGCACGGTCACCAGATCGGTGTCCCGCTTCACCGCGTCGAGCTGGGGTCCGTTGGTCCCCTGCGCCTTCCACATCTCGTCGGTCTTCGCGCCCGAGCAGCTCACGTCCGTGAACGAGGCGACCTTGCGGGCGGCCGCGGTGATCGAGGGGTAATTGTGGTCGGAGCGCGCGCAGTTCGCGTCGACCTGCTGAGGGATCAGCGGCCCCGACGTGTACGAGTCGCCGAGCGCGACGTAGTTCACGCCGTGCCCCTTGTGCCCTTCGCCCGCCTGGGCGGGGGCTGCCGCCGCGACGCCCGCGACGAGCGCGCAACTGCTCAGCGCGGCCCCCAGCGCCAGGGCGCCCCGCCGCCCTGGAACGGCGTTTTCCGGACGCGTGTGATCGTTCATCGTGCCCCTCCCCTGAAACCGTGACAGCCTGCTGAACGGGTACCGGCGTCTCACGGCGCACGGGATCGCGGCGCCGCGACAGGCCGGACGGCTCCTGCCCGGCAGACCCAACCTGGTCTGTATACCGGCCGGTAGGCCGCCGGAACAGAGTTTGATCGCCCTCCACTTGTCCATTTCTCGTCCGCGGACCGGCCGGTTCGGTCGGTCGCGTGCCGTCTACGGCGTGGCCGCCCGCCGTGCGGACGAGGTGAGGTCGGCGTCCCCGAAGCGGAGGGTGAAGTCGTCGAGGACCAGGCTGAGCAGGGGCGGGCGTCGGCCCAACTCCCCCAGCGGGCTGCCCTCTTGCGTGATCCAGCGGGCGCGGGCCGCGCGAACGGCCGAGCGTGAGCGGACGGAACTGGTCTTCAGCGCGCCGTCGAGGGTCTGCGTGACGCGATAGGTGAGGGGCCAGCGGCCCGGCAGCCGACGGCCGGGGTCGAAGACGGCACCGGCCAGGACACCCTCGTCGGTCGCCGCCGTGGCCACGACGCCCTCGGCCGTCGCCGCACGGCCCCGGACACCCTTGTCCGCCGCCGCGCCGGTCCCGACACCGCGGGTCCCGACACCGCCGGTCCCGACCTCGGCGCTCCCGAGATCGGCCCTCCCGACATGTGCGGTCCCGTCGACGGCCGTCCGGTCGATGGCGGTCCGGTCGATGGCGGTCCGGTCGATGGCGAACTCCGCCAACTCCTTCGGGATTCCCCACAGTTCACGGCCGCCCGTCATCGAGGCGGGGCTGTCGACCCAGATGTCGGTGATGCAGACGCGCGGACGGCCGCCGTCCCGTACGAGCACGGCGCGGAGGAGTTCGTTGTAGTGCAGGACGCTGTCGTTCTCGTAGACGACCCAGGCGGCGCCCACCGCTCCGCGCCCGGCGACGGTGACGGGCCGGGTGCCGTCCGCCACCCGGGGCAGTTCGCGGGCCGGCACCAGCCACAGCGACAGATACATCCGCCCGGCCAGATGCCAGGGTTCCTCGGGGTAGCGCGTCACGGGGTGTCCTTTCCGGTGGGAGGTTCCGCCGGCAGCGCGGCCGGTGCGCCGGCGGGCACGGCGGGGTGCCTCGGGGGGACCGGGCGCACGCGGCGGTAGGGCAGGCCTGGTTCGGGCCGGGGGTCTTCCTCTCCCTGGTTGGGCCACAGGGCGACGGCCCGTTCGGCCAGGGCGGTGATGGTGAGGGAGGGGTTCACGCCGAGGTTCGCCGAGATCGTGGAGCCGTCGATGACGTGCAGGCCCGGATGCCCGTGCAGCCGGTGGTACGGGTCGACCACGCCGGTCTCCGGGGTCTCGCCGACCGCGCATCCGCCGATGAGGTGTCCGGTGGTGGGGATGTCGAACAGATCGGCCCAGGTGCCGCAGGCCTGGCCGCCGATGCGCTCGGCGGCCCGGCGGGCCGCCCGGTGTCCGGCGGGTATCCAGGTCGGGTTGGGGGTGCCCTCGCCGGGCCGGCTGGTCAGCCGCACGCGCCCGGTGGGTCCACGACGGAGGTACGTCGTCACGGAGTTGTCGAGGGACTGCATGACCAGCAGGACGACGGTCTGCTGGGACCAGCGGCGCGGGTTGTGCAGGCCCGGCAGGTTCCGCAGGTTGCGTGCCATCGCGACCAGACCCGTGAGGAGCCGGGACCGTCCGGGGACGGGGTCGACGAGCAGGGCGCCGAGCAGCCCGAGCAGGTTGCTTCCGCGGCCGTACCGGACGGCTTCGACGTGCGTGTTCTCGTCGAGGTGCACGGAGGAGGTGATGGCGACGCCCCGGCTGAAGTCGGTGTCCCGGTCCCTGGCCCTGACGCCGAGGATCGCCTCGGAGTTGGTGCGGGTCAGCAGCCCGAGGCGGGGTGACACCTCGGGCAGGGAGCCGCGCTCGCGCAGCCGGTGCAGCAGCCGCTGCGTCCCGAGGGCGCCGGCCGCGAAGACGACGTGCCGTGCGGTCAGGGTCCGTCGGCGTCGCAGCGGGCCTCCGCCCGTGCGTACCGACGTGACGGCCCAGCCCTCGCCGTCGCGGGTGACGTCCGTGACCGTGCGCAGGGCGAGCACCTCGGCGCCGGCGCGTTCGGCCAGGCCCAGATAGTTCTTGGGCAGGGTGTTCTTCGCGTTGTGGCGGCAGCCCGTCATGCAGGCGCCGCAGTGCAGACAGGCGTTGCGGTCCGGCCCCGCGCCGCCGAAGTAGGGGTCCGCGACGCGGGCGCCGGGCTGTGTGCCGGGCGGCCCGAAATGCACGCCGACCGGCACGGGCTTGAAGGTGTCGGCGCAGCCGAGATCGTCCGCGGTGTCCCTGAGGAGCCGGTCGGCTTCCGTGAGCAGGGGGTTGGGGGTGACGCCCAGCATGCGGCGGGCCCGCGCGTAGTACGGGGCGAGTTCGCCGCGCCAGTCGGTGATGCCGGCCCACGGCGAGCCCTGGAAGAAGGACGCGGGCGGCTCGTAGAGCGTGTTGGCGTACCCGAGGGAGCCGCCGCCGACACCCGCGCCGGTCAGGACGAGGACGTCGCCGAGCAGGGTCATGCGCAGGATGCCGGTGCAGCCGAGGCGGGGGGCGAAGAGGTAGTCGCGCACGTGCCAGGAGGTCCGGGGGAAGTCGGCGTCGGCGAAGCGGCGCCCCGCCTCCAGGATCCCGACCCGGTACCCCTTCTCGGTGAGGCGCAGCGCGGTGACGCTGCCGCCGAATCCGGAGCCGATGACGAGGACGTCGTAGTCGGGTGTGTCCATCAGGGAGCCCGCGGTACGAAGTCGGCGAGGACCGGGCCGACCAGGCGGGCGATGTTCGCCCGGCGGACCTCCGGGTGTTCGCCCGCGAGGCGTACCGGCCCTTCGAAGCCGGGGGTGTGGGCCGCGAGCGCGAGGTGCGGCAGCAGGACGAGCAGCAGCGAGAGAAGGGCGTCGACGTCGGCGCCCTTGCGCAGGTCGCCGGTCTCGACCGCCCGCTCGACCAGGGGGCGCAGACCGGCGAGGTAGAGGTCCTGCACCGGGGCCCGTACGGCGTTGCGGACGGCGGGGTCGAGCTCCATGTTGGTGGCCGCGGTGACCCCTCGTTCCAGCGGATGGCCGGCGAAGTAGTCGAACCACGCCTCCAGCGCGTCGGTGAGGTAGCGGGAGAACTCCGTGGAGCCGTCGTATCCGTCCAGCCAGGGCTCCATGGCGGCGTAGACGCGCAGGGAGGTCTGCTCGGCCACGTAGGCGAACAGGTCGAGCTTGCCCTCGAAGTACTGGAACAGCGAGCCCTTGGCCACGCCGGCCTCACGGGCGATCACATTGAGACTTCCGGTGGAGTAGCCGTGGGTGCCGAACTCGTCCATCGCGGCGACCAGGACCCGTTCGCGCCGCACCGGTGACAGGCGGGTCCAGGTGGAAGTGGGCATGCGTACTCCTGGGTATGACCGGGCGGTCATGTGACCGTCCGGTCATGGTCGGTGCGGTGCGGACGCCCTGTCAACGAGTCCGGCGGAAATGGGACCGCTGGTCAACGGATCGGGGATACAACGGCATTGGGCCGTTCTCGACCCGAACTCTGCTTCGTGTCAAGGTCATTGACACACGGGGCCGCCGGACAGCAGCCTGTGACCACCTGGTCATGTGACCGGGTGGTCATGGGGGCGGTCACACGAGGGGGCGGGCATGGACAGGGTGTGCGTGATCGGGGCGGGCTCGTCCGGGATCGCCGCCTGCCAGGTGCTGGCGGCGCGCGGGATCCCGTACGACTGCTACGAGACCGGGTCGGAGGTCGGCGGCAACTGGCGCTATCTGAACGACAACGGGATGTCGTCCGCGTACCGCTCGCTGCACATCAACACCTCGCGCCAGATCATGGAGTACGCGAGCTTCCCCATGCCGGAGGACTGTCCGGTCTACCCCGGCCACTTCCACATCGCCCGGTACTTCGACAGCTTCGTGGACCATTTCGGGCTGCGGCCGTCCATCGCCTTCCGCACCGAGGTGGCGCGCGTGGAACCGCTGCCCGACGGCACGTGGAGTGTCACCGCGCGCCACGTGGACACCGGCGAGACCGCCGAACGGGTCTACGGGGCCGTCCTGGTCGCCAACGGACACCACTGGAAGGCCCGTTGGCCTCGGCCGTCGCTTCCGGGAGCCGAGGAGTTCACCGGCACGCAGATCCACTCGCACGACTACAGGACCCCCGCGCCCTTCGCCGGCAAGCGTGTCCTCGTCCTCGGCATCGGCAACTCGGCCTGCGACATCGCGGTCGAGACCTCGCGGGTCTCCCGCGGCACGGTCCTCGCCATGCGCCGCGGCGCGCACATCCTGCCCAAGTACCTCTTCGGCGTGCCCACCGACCATCTCACCGGCTCCTGGCTGGCCCGGGCCCCCTTGTCCGTGCAGGCACAGGGTCTGCGGCTCATGCTGCGGCTCAGCCGGGGCCGGCTGAAGGACTACGGGCTGCCGACGCCCCGGCACGGCGTGCTGGCCGCCCATCCCACCATCTCCGACGACCTGCTCTCGCGCCTCGGTCACGGCGACCTCACCGTGAAGCCCGCTCCCGTACGACTGGCCGGCGACCGGGTGACGTTCGAGGACGGGAGCACGGAGGTGATCGACGCGATCGTGTACTGCACCGGCTACGACATCGCGTTCCCGTTCCTCGGTGACGACGTGATCGATCCGTCCGACAACGACATCGCGCTCTACCACCGCGTGGTCGCGCCGGACCGTCCCGGCCTCTACTTCATCGGGCTGGTCCAGCCGCTCGGCGCGATCATGCCGCTCGCGGAGGCACAGTCCCACTGGGTGGCCGACCTGCTGGAGGACCGGTGCGCGCTGCCCGGGCCCGAGCGGATGCGCCAGGAGACCGGCGCGTACCGCGAGAGGCTGGCGCGCCGCTACGTCGCCTCGACCCGGCACACCATCCAGGTGGACGCGCAGGCCTACCTCCGCGAGCTGCGGAGAGAACGCCGCAGGGGCGCGGCCCGAGCCCGCAGGAGTGCGGCCGGCCGCTGACGGTCCCGCCCCGGACGACCCTCGATCTCTGCACGCGTGACCCAGATCACGCGCCCGAAGTGCATAGTGACGCGCCCGCCAGCGTCTTTCCCCAGGTGTACGAGCCGGCAAGTGCGGGGACGGGTGCGGATGGGACAGGCAAGAGCCGAGGGGACAGGCGGGTTCGACGGGTTCGTCGCGGCCCGTTGGTCGGCGTTGTTCCACCTCGCCCGCCTGCTCTGCGCGGGTGACCGGCACCGCGCCGAGGATCTGCTCCAGGAGGCCTTGGTCAAACTGTGGTTCGCCTGGCCGAAGGTGGCCGACGAGGCACCCGAGGCCTACGTACGCAAGGTCATGGCGCGCGCCGCCGCCCGCTCCGCACGGCGGCGGTGGTGGGGCGAGCGCCCCGTGGAGACGCTGCCCGATCTCGCGCACACCGGCGACGAGTCCGCGGCCGTCGTGGAACGCTCGCGCCTCGAAGCGGCGCTGGCCCAACTGCCGCCCCGGCAGCGGGCGGCCGTGGTGCTGCGCTACTACCAGGATCTGCCCGAGAAACAGGTCGCGGAGGTCTTGGGCTGTCCGCTCGGCACCGCCCGTTCCCACGCGTCACGGGGTGTGGCGCGGCTGCGCCAACTCCTGGCGGATGTCATCGAGCCGGTGGGGTGAAGGAAAGAATGGACCACTTCGAGCGGGAGTTGGCGCGGATGATGCGCGACGCCCAGGAACACACCCCTTTCGAGCCCGCACAGCAGAACAGCCTCCGCGACGGCGTCCGCGTCCGCCGCCGGATCCGCGCGGCGCAGCGGGCCGCGAGCTGCGTCCTGGCCGCCGCCGGGATCAGCGTCGGACTGTTCCTGCTGCCGCACGCCCCGGACCGCGACCGCCCCCTGGGTCCCGTGCCGCGGCCCACCGACACCCCCACCACCCCGTACGTCACCCCGACGCCGACCCCGCCGCCGAGCGGGACGACGACACCCACCGAGTCGGCCACCGGCACGGCCGAGACCACCACCGGGACCTCCGGCCCTCCGGAGACCCCCACGTCGACGGAGAGTTCGACGTCGGTGGCCTCCGACGCCGGGGGCAGGGGCACGGCCACGACCAGCGCGCCCGCCACAGAGACGGCGACCCCGAGGAACACCCCGACGTCCTCGCCTCCCGCCTCGAACCCCGAACCCTCGTCGGTCGAGGTGAGCAGCACCGGGTAGCCCGGCACGGCCTCCGCGGGCGGCGCCGCCGTCCGCACCCGGCATCCCCATCCGCCCCATCCGCCCCATCCGCACGATCCGCACTCCGTCAGCGCGGTCCGGCCGTGAGCGTCTTCGGCCTGCCCCGCGACAGCGAACAGAACAGGACAGACCATGACGAAGGCATTGCGGTGCGCCCCGACGGCCTGCGCGGAATCCGACCGTGTGCTCTCGGACCGGCTCCCCGTCCGGCGCCCTGTCCGGCTTCCGTCTCCGGCGGACCACACGGAACCCGTTCTGGACGTGGTCGTCCCCGTGTTCAACGAGGAGACCGACCTGGAGCCGAGCGTGCGCCGGCTGCACGCCCATCTGCGCGAGACGTTCCCGTACCCCTTCCGCATCACCGTCGCCGACAACGCGAGCACCGACGCGACCCCGCGGATCGCCGCCCGGCTGGCCGCCGAGCTGCCCGAGACGACGTGGATACGACTCGACCAGAAGGGACGCGGACGGGCCCTGCGCACCGCGTGGTCCGGCTCTCAGGCGCCGGTGCTCGCCTACCTGGACGTCGACCTGTCCACCGAGCTCAACGCGCTCCTGCCGCTCGTCGCGCCGCTGATATCCGGGCACTCCGACATCGCCATCGGCACCCGGCTCGCCCGTGGTTCCCGGGTGACCCGCGGCCCCCGGCGCGAGATCATCTCCCGTTGCTACAACGCTTTGTTGCGGTCCACGCTCGCCGTCGGCTTCTCCGACGCGCAGTGCGGCTTCAAGGCCGTCCGCAGGGATGTCGCCGAGCGGCTGCTGCCGCTGGTGGAGGACTCGGGCTGGTTCTTCGACACCGAGCTGCTGGTGATCGCCGAACGGGCCGGGCTGCGCATCCACGAAGTACCGGTCGACTGGGTCGACGACCCCGACAGCCGGGTCGACCTCGTCTCCACCGCCGTGGCCGACCTGCGCGGCATCGCGCGGATCGGCCGCGCGCTGGCCCGTGGCACGCTGCCCACGGCACGCCTCGGGCGGGCCTCCGAGAGCACGCCACCCACCTCCCTGACGGCTCAGCTGCTGCGGTTCGGTGCCGTGGGCGTGCTCAGCACGATCGGGTACGTCCTGCTGTACGCGGCGCTGCGCCCGGTGACGGGACCTCAGGCCGCCAACGCCTGGGCGCTGTTGGTGTGTGCCGTCGCCAACACGGCCGCCAACCGACGGCTCACCTTCGGGCTGCGCGGCCGGGGCGGCGTCCTGCGCCACCAGGCCAAGGGGCTGGCCGTCCTCGGCCTCGGACTCGCGCTCACCGGCGGATCGCTGGCCGCACTGCACCACTGGACGCGCGCACCGGGGCGCTCCGCCGAGATCGCGGTGCTCGTCACCGCCAACCTGGCGGCGACGCTGGCGCGCTTCCTCCTCATGCGCACCTGGGTGTTCACGACCGCCGCCCGGGGCGCCGGCGCGGGAAGCGGGCCCCGATGAACGAGCCCGGCCTCACGACCACCTGGGCCCGCCGGGCCGACAAGCCCCGGACCGCCGCCCCCGGGCCGCGGACCGCGGGGCCGGACACCCCGGCCCCGGACGGCACACGCCCGGATTGCAGCCCCACTCCGCGGGAGCGGCTGGCCCGGGCCGCGCGGCGGCACGGGCCGGTCCTCGCCCTGTACGGCACGACGAAGCTCGTCGGCTTCTGCGTGTTCCTGTGCCTGCTGGACTCCTCCGGGGACTTCCGCCGGAAGAACCCCCGTTTCGGGGGCGGCGCCCATGTCTGGGACGTCCTGGCCACCTGGGACGGCTGGTGGTACCAGCAGATCGCCGCGCACGGCTACCATCCCGCGCTCGTCCCGGTGCCCGGCGCCACCGGTCTGATCACCCTGGAGGGCAACTCCGCCGCGTTCTTCCCGCTGTACCCGGCGCTGATGCGCCTGGTGTCCTCGTGCACCGGGCTGGGTCTGCTGGGCGCGGGCCTGGTGGTCTCCGTCGCCGCCTCGTTCGTGGCCGCACTGGGCATCCACGCGGTGACCGCCCGCGTCAGCGGCCGGCGCGCCGGGCTGGCGGCCGCCGGGCTGTGGGCGGTGTGGCCGGGCTCCGGCGTGGAGTGGTCGGGCTACTCGGAGTCCCTCTATGTCGCCCTCGCCGCCTGGGCCTGTTACGCCGTGATGCGCCGGTACTGGCTCACCGCGGGCCTGCTGACCTGCTTCGCGGGCCTCACCCGGCCGACGGCCACCGCGCTGATCGCGGCACTCGCCCTCGCCGCGCTCGTGGAGGTGGTCCGGCACCGACGCCGGGTACGCCGCTGGGGGGACGGCCCCGCCCCGGAAGGGGCATGGCGCCGGGACGCGGTCCTTCGCCCGGTGGCGGCCGTGCTGATCGCACCCGTCGGCCTGGTCGGCTATCTCGGCTGGGTGGGGCACCGCATGAGCGACTACGGGGGGTACTTCACGCTCCAGGACAAGGCCTGGGCCCACTCGTTCGACTACGGCCGGCACACCGTCAAGGTGCTCTCGTCCCTGATGGTCGGCCACTACGACTACCTGTTCGCCTACCCCCACGAAGACGTCATCGCCGCCGCCACCGTCCTGCTGGCGCTGCTCGCCCTGCCCCTGCTGTTCCGGCTGCGGCCGCCGCTCGTGCTGACCGTCAGCACGCTGCTGACCATGGCGCTCGTCCTGGGCAGCCAGCAGATCTTCGGCAACGTGTCCCGCTACCTGCTCCCCGCGTTCCCGCTCCTGATCCCCTGCGCCACCGCCATGCGCCGGCTCAGCACACCGGTCCTGTGCGCGGTCCTCACCGTCGCGGCGCTCGCCTCGGGCTCCTACGCCGGTTACGTGCTCTTCGAGGTCGGGATCCCGTGACGTACCGTGCCCCGCACGCGATCCGCGGTGCGGGGCACGTACCGCTCGTGGCGCGGCGTCACGCGTTCTTGGGCGCCGCCTGCTGCACGACCTCGAACGACCACACCGAGGAACCGCTGGCGGCGGGCTTGGGGCGGTCGCCGCCACCCTGGTGGGCCGACTTCATCGGGCCCTCCATCCACGCCTGGAACGACTCCTCGTCACGCCAGCGCGTGTACACCAGGTAGTCGTCGGTGCCCTCGACGGGGCGGAGAAGCTCGAACCACTCGAAGCCGTCGGAGCTCTCCACGGCGCCGGCGCGCGAGGCGAAGCGCTTCTCGAGGGTTTCCCGCTGTTCGGCGGGAACGGTCAGGACGTTGATCTTGACTACGCTCATGCCCCCATCCTGCCGCACCGCGGGCGGCGGACGGTTCAGGGGCCGCCCGATGCCCTGCCCGGACGGCCCCCGTCGCTCCCGTCCCGGCTCAGCCGGCGGTGAGGAGCTGGAGCGTGTCGATGACGCGGTTGGAGAAGCCCCACTCGTTGTCGTACCAGGCGACGACCTTGATGTGGCGGCCGTCGACGCGGGTGAGGGCCGAGTCGAAGATCGACGAGGCCGGGTTGCCCGTGATGTCGGACGAGACGAGCGCGTCCTCCGAGTATTCGAGGACGCCGGCGAGCGGGCCCTCGGCCGCGGCGCGGTAGGCCGCGAGGACCTCGTCGCGGGTCACGTCACGGGCCACGGTGGTGTTGAGCTCGACGATCGAGCCCACCGGCACCGGCACGCGGATCGAGTCGCCCGACAGCTTGCCGTCGAGGTTCGGCAGCACCAGACCGATCGCCTTGGCGGCACCGGTCGTGGTCGGCACGATGTTGACGGCGGCCGCACGGGCCCGCCGGGCGTCACGGTGCGGTCCGTCCTGCAGGTTCTGTTCCTGGGTGTACGCGTGCACGGTCGTCATGAAGCCGTGCTCGATGCCGGCGAGGTCGTCGAGCACCGCGGCCAGCGGGGCGAGCGCGTTGGTCGTGCACGACGCGTTCGAGACGATCGTGTGCAGGGCCGGATCGTAGGCGTCGTTGTTGACACCGAACGCCAGCGTCACGTCGGCGCCGTCCGCCGGAGCGCTGACGAGCACCTTGCGCGCACCGGCGTCCAGGTGCGCCCCGGCCGCCTTCGCCGAGGTGAAACGGCCGGTGGCCTCCAGTACGACGTCCACGGAGAGCTCGGCCCAGGGCAGTTGCCCCGGCTCACGCTCGGCCAGGACCTTGATGCGCCTGCCGTCCACGACGAGGGTGTCCCCGTCGACGGTCACCGGGCGGCCGAGCCGGCCGGAGGTCGAGTCGTAGGCGAGCAGCCGCGCGAGGGCGGCGGGCTCGGTCAGATCGTTGACCGCGACGACTTCCAGGTCCGTGTCGCGTTCGAGCAGGGCGCGCAGCACGTTGCGTCCGATGCGGCCAAATCCATTGATGGCGATACGAGTCATGATTGTTGTCCCTTCGGCTCCCTCCAAGACTCGCGCGCGCCGACGGGCGATGACAGCGGCGAGATCGCCATGGTCCGCAAGGATCGCGCCAGCCGGCCGGGGACGGTCCGTGGCGGACTATTCGCCCTTGGTGAAGGTGCGCCGGTACTCACTCGGGGAGGTCCCGAGGATCCGGTGGAAGTGCAGCCTCAGGTTGGCCCCGGTGCCGAGTCCCACGCCCGCGGCGATCTGCTCGACGCTCCACTGCGAACGCTCCAGGAGTTCGCGGGCCATGTCGATGCGGGCGCGCATGACCCACTGCATCGGCGTGTATCCCGTGTCCTCCGCGAAGCGCCGGGAGAAGGTGCGCGGCGAGACGGCCGCGTGCTCGGCGAGCGCCTCCAGCGAGAGCGGCTCGTCGAGCCGGTGCAGGGCCCATTCGCGGGTGGCCGCGAACCGTTCGCCCAGCGGTTCGGGGACGCTGCGCGGGACGTACTGCGCCTGGCCGCCGCTGCGGTAGGGGGCCGCGACGAGGCGGCGGGCGGCGTGGTTGGAGGCCGCCACCCCGAGGTCGCCGCGCAGGATGTGGAGGCACAGGTCGATCCCGGAGGCGGCGCCCGCCGACGTGAGGACGCTCCCCTCGTCGACGAACAGGACGTTCTCGTCGACGTTGACGAGCGGATGTTTCGCCGCGAGCGCCCGTGTGTAGTGCCAGTGCGTCGTGGCCCGCCTGCCGTCGAGCAGCCCCGTGGCGGCGAGCGCGAACGCGCCCGTCGAGATGGCCGCGAGGCGGGCGCCCCGCTCGTGGGCCCCGATCAGCGCGTCGACGACGGCGGGCGGCGGGTCATCGCGGTCCGGTGACCGGTAGCCGGGGACGAAGACGAGTTCGGCCCAGGCGAGTTGCTCCAGGCCGTGGGCCACGTGGTACGAGAGGCCGTCACCGCCGGTGACGAGTCCGGGCTCCGCGCCGCACACCCGGACCTCGTACGGCATGCTCGCCCGGGTCGTGAACACCTGTGCGGCGATGCCGACATCGAGGGGTTTGGCCCCCTCGAGCACGAGAACGGCGACGCGGTGCAAGGGAGATGCCGACACGGTGAAGAGCGTAACCCCCTTCACAGGAGACACACACGCCGTGCGAGGATGCGGCTCCGGTATCGAATACCGGTGTAGAGGGGATCCCCATTGAAATCAAGGAAACTGAGCCGTAAGCGGCAACGCGCAACCATAGTCACCGCGGCGGCCGCCTCGGTCGTCGCCGGCGCAGCCCTGCTGCCCAACTGGTCCGCGGGCGCGGCGAGTGTCAACGCCGATCCCAAGGTGGACGCGGCCACGAAGGCGACCTTCCAGCGCCTCGCGGACGCGGTCTTCACCGACCGTACCGACGCCCTGGTGGGCGACGACGGAACGCAGCGGAAGACGTCGCGGTTCTCCGGCGACGTACGCCTG
This sequence comes from Streptomyces sp. NPDC056738, assembly GCF_042790435.1. Classification (NCBI taxonomy): domain Bacteria; kingdom Bacillati; phylum Actinomycetota; class Actinomycetes; order Kitasatosporales; family Streptomycetaceae; genus Streptomyces; species Streptomyces sp. NPDC056738. The sequence goes on along the minus strand of NZ_JBHTZF010000002.1, from coordinate 694,190 downwards.
TCCTCGGCCCAGTCGCGTGCCGAGAAGTCCGCGCTGACGAAGCTGGAGAGCCGCAAGGCCCGTCTGGCGGAGCTCGGCGAGAAGTACCGTTCGGCCAACACCACGGTGTCGCTGGACCGTACGCGCGTGAAGGGCCGTGACGCCACGGTCGACGTCACCGAGACGACGACCCTGGCCTACGACAAGGCGACGGGCACCGAGCCGAAGACCACCGGCTTCGAGGCGCACCACACGCTGACCTTCAAGGCCGACCGCAAGGGCGACTGGCAGCTCACGGGTGTCCAGGACACGGACGACGGGGTCGCGGTCAACCAGGTCGAGGCCACGACGTTCGTCGCCACGCCGATGACCGGTGACACCACGCCGCCCTCGGCGACCCGTGCCGCCATCACGAGGCCGGCGCCGGCCAAGCCGAAGAACTTCACGGCTTCCGGCTACGACTACAAGGCGATGGCCGCGTACGCCGCGAAGTACTGGAAGAACTACAACCCCGCCTACCCCAACTTCAACGGGGAGGGCGCGGGCGGAGACTGCACGAACTTCGTCAGCCAGTCCCTGAAGGCGGGCGGCTGGAAGCACGTTCCCGGTTACGTGAACGACTTCCACAAGTGGTTCGGCAACGCCGACATCCAGTCGGACTCGTTCGTCGGCGTCAACGAGTTCTCGTGGTTCGCCCTGTCCTCGAAGCGGACCACGAACCTCGCGAACGTCTATCAGGCGGACGTCGGCGACGTCATCCAGATGGACTTCAACAAGGACGGGTCCAAGGACCACACGATGATCGTCACGTACCGCAGCCCGCAGGGTGTGCCGTACGTGTCGTACCACTCGACCAACACCTACAACCGGTCGTTGGCGAGCATCATCGCGTCGTACCCGAACGCCGCGTACTACGCCTACCGCACCTGAGCGGTCGCGTCCTCAGGGGGCGGGAGCCGGGCACCACGTGCCGGGCTCCCGCCCTTCGCGTTCCGCGGGCGTCGCGCTCATCGCGGTCGGCTCCGGCCCGCCGTTCACCGCGGACCTCAGAGCCAGGTGGTCCCGAGCCAGACGGCCGCCGCGGCGGCGGCCAGCAGAGCGAAGTTGAGTCCGGTCATCCGTGCCTCGCCGCGCGAGACGTGGACGGTGATGCCGCCGACCTGGATCAGGACGAGCCCCGTCGCGGCGGCGACGGCGAGCCAGGGCGCGATCCCGGTGAGCGGCGGCAGGATCAGGCCCGCCGCGCCGAGGACCTCCAGCGTCCCGATGAGCCTGACCACCGGCATCGGTATGGTGTCGACCCAGCCCATCATGGGCCGCAACCGCTCCTGGCTCCGCAGGATCTTGATGCCTCCGGCGTAGACGTAGAAGGCCGCCAGCAGCGCTGCGACGATCCAGTAGGCGATGTTCATGGCGGCCCCTCGCACAATGGTTACCAGGCGTAAGTTGCCCCATGATGAGTCACTGTCGGGGGGCCTGCAAAAGGCACATGGATGTGCGCTACCCACAGGGAGTTGTCGTGTCGCAGTACGAGCACACCTGCATGATCCGCGGCGACGGCGGCCGGACGATCCGCGCCGTCCTCGACCGGATCTGCGACAAGTGGACCCTGCTGATCGTGACGACCCTCGACCAGGGCCGGCTGCGCTTCACGGACCTGCAGCGGCAGATCCCCGGCATCTCGCAGCGGATGCTGACGCTGACCCTGCGGAACCTGGAGCGCGACGGCCTGGTGTCGAGGACGGCGTACGCGGAGGTCCCGCCCCGCGTCGAGTACGCGCTGACCCCCACCGGGGAGAGCCTCATTCCGCCCGCCCTCGCGCTGGCCGGCTGGGCGATGGAGCACATCGCGGACATCGAGGCCAGCAGGGCCGCTTACGAGGACCGGGCGGGGTGACGCCGGTGGGGGTCAGGGGGTGTCGCCGCCGGGTTCAGCGCTGGAAGGCGGCGCCCAGGTGCGCGCCGGGCTCGGGCGCGGCGAGGGTGTGCGGTCCGTAACTCACCGATCCGGTCGCCGTGATGCCCGCGGCGGTGCCCGGGAAGACCCAGACGCTCCCGGAACCGCCGTTCTCCTTCGGCGCGGACACGACGACGTACCCGCCGACGACGGCGGTGCCGCCGCCGAACGCGTCGCCGTTCTCGGCCGTGCCGGGCACCCCGGCCGTGTTCTGGCTGAAGACCTGGACCGCGGCGCCGGACAGCCCTGTGCGGCTACCGCGCAGGACGGCGAAGGTGCCGGCGTCGGTCCGTCCGGCGTGGTCCTCGCCCGGCACCCCGGCGACGACGTCGGCGTATCCGTCACCGGTGACGTCGCCGACGGAGACGTCGGTACCGAAACGGTCGCCGCTCTCCCCCGTGCCGGGCACGCCCGGCGTGTTCTGGCCGATCAGGGTGGCCCGCGCCGCGAAACCGCCCTCCGTGCCCCGTACGACGCCCACGAGTCCGCCGCCCGGGGCGGTGCTGCGGCCGAAGACGACGTCCAGGCGGCCGTCGTTGTCGACGTCGCCGAGGGCGACGCTGTCCGCGGACACGGTGTCGGCGGCCGCGATGAGCGGGCCCGCCACGAGACCGTCCTTCGTGCCCCGCAGCAGTCGCAGGTGGAGCGGCGGGACCGTCCCGCCGTCCGAGTCCCACGAACCGCCGCTGACGACGAGGTCGGTCCGGCCGTCGCCGTCCACGTCGCCCGCCGCCATCACGCCGATACGGAGGTCCGTGTCGACCAGCGGGCCGGTGCGGGCCGGGACGCCGGCACGGCTGATGGGCCCGTACCGCGTCTCGTACGCCGTCGCGAGGTCCAGGTGGCCGTCCCCGTCGAAGTCACCGGCCCTGGTCGCCGCCCTGCCCTCGCCGGCGACGGCCGCGGTGATGAGCCCGCCCACGCTCCCCCAGAGCACGGTCTGCCGTCCGACGTCCCGGGCACTGCCGACGTCCTCGCCCGGGGATCCGACGACCAGGTCGGTGTAGCCGTCGCCGTCGAGGTCCGCGGCGGTCAGGTCGCTGCCGAAGCGGTCGCCCGCCTCCGCCGTGCCGGGGATTCCGTAGCGGTTCTGGCTGATCACCTGGCGCTTGACGCCGTCGGGGCCCTGGCCCATGCCGTAGACGACCGTGAAGTATCCCGCCCCGGCGCGGCCGTTGACGGTGCCGCCGGGGGCGCCGATCGCCACGTCGAGGTATCCGTCGCCGTCGAAGTCGGCCCGTACCGACCCCGGAACGGCGGCGGTGCCGGCGCTCGCCGAGGCGTTGTCGGGGGAGGCCACGACGGGGGCGGCGCCCGTGGCGGACAGGGCGACGGCCGCCGCGGCGGCCACGGACAGGCGGAGCTTTCGCGAGGACAAGGCATACCCCTTAGGAGGACGGTGATCACGCGCCGGGCGTCCCGACGTCCGGTGCCCGACAAGACCCGCACCCGGCACCGAAGGTTGTACGCCGTGCCTTCACTCCCGATTCACCGCGATGCGACCGTCCGGTGGGGCGCACGGCCGCGGCGTCCGCGCAGCGCCGGGCGTGCTCCCTAGGATGCGGTCCATGCCCGATCTCCCGCCTCGCCCCGAGCCGTTCACCGCGCGGACCGGTCCGGCCGCGCTCGACGACCTCCGGCGGCGGCTGCGCGCGACACGCTGGCCGGACGCCCCCGAGGACGCCGGGTGGTCGCTGGGGACGGACCTCGGATACCTGCGCGAGCTCGTCGCGTACTGGGCCGACGGGTTCGACTGGCCGGCGCGGGAGGCGGAGCTGGCCCGGCTCCCCCGCTTCCGTGTCCGGCTCGGCGGGCTCGGGATCCACTTCGTGCACGCCCGGGCCGTCGCACCGGCCGGGCCGGTGCTGCCGCTGGTGCTCAGCCACGGCTGGCCGGACTCGTTCTGGCGGTACACGAAGGTGATCCCGCTGCTCACCGATCCCGGCGCGTACGGCGGCGATCCGGCGGACGCCTTCGACGTGATCGTGCCCGACATGCCCGGCTACGGACACTCCGACCGGCCGACCGGTCCGCCCCTGGACTCGATCGCCGTCGCCGGTCTGTGGGCCGAGCTCATGGACGTCCTCGGGTACGGGCGTTTCGGCGCGGCCGGCGGCGACATCGGCAGCCATGTGAGCCGTTACCTGGCGCTCGATCATCCCGACCGCGTCGTGGCGGTCCACCGCATGGACGGTGGTCTGCCCGTGTTCGCCGGAGACCCGGCGCTGCTCACGCCCGAGGAGCGCGCCTGGATGAAGGAGGCGGCGGCCTGGGGCGCCGGGGAGGGCGCGTACGCCGCGATGCACCGCACGAAGCCCCAGACGGCCGCCGTGGGGCTCAGCGACTCACCGGCCGCGCTCGCCGCCTGGATCGTCGAGAAGCTGCGGGCCTGGAGCGACTGCGACGGTGACGTCGAGCGCTCCTTCACCAAGGACGAGATCCTCACGAACGTGACCCTGTACTGGCTCACGGAGACGATCGGCTCCTCGATGCGCATGTACCGGGCCAACGCGGCGATCCCGCCCGCCCAACTGGCCCGCCGGGTCGAGGTGCCCTCCGGCTTCTCGCTGTTCCCCGGCGACCTGGTGCGTCCGCCGAAGTCGTGGCTGGAGCGCACGACGCGTCTCGCACGCCTCACCGAGCCGGACCGCGGCGGGCATTTCGCCCCGTTCGAGGAACCCGAGCTCTACGCGGAGGAACTGCGCGCGTTCTTCCGCCCTTACCGGGCCGCGGCCGAGGGCCGGCCGCGGTCCACCTGACGAACCGGCCCCACCCCGCCCGGCGAGGCGGCCCGCTCGCACGGACCGCCTCGCCCGCGGGATTACTCACCTATTCAACGACTTGGCATTGTTCACCATTCTGTCGGCGCTCGCCCACGCCGGGACGGACCTCGCGGCTCCGGGAGGAAGAACCCTGCGGATTCAATACGCGCGGGAACCCGCCGACCCTCACAATCGGAGGACGCGGGGTGCCATAACTCGCCAAGTTCCCCTACTCCGTTGACGTGCCAAACAGTGGCTAAATATCATCGTTCTGAAGTTCGGTTTGAGGTCGGTTGATCTGCACGTCTCGCAATCCGGGTCGATCCGGCCCCTTGCCGTGGCAATCGAACGTCACTGCTCAAACGGGGGATTCGTGGTAACAGTGATCGAGGCTGCCGGACCTTTTCCGGCCCGTTCCATTTCGGGAGAATTCCCGGACGCCCGACACAGGTATGTCCGTCCTTTGATCTGCGGGCAGGTCGCAGACAACGGTTTTTTCGTGGCGAGGGGCATTCCGTGTTGTTTTTCTCCGTGCTAGGCCATGTCGAAGTACGGGCCCGTGACCGGGTGTTCCAGCTCGCCGGCGCCATGCAGCAACTCCTGCTCGCGGCGCTTCTCGTCTCCAGGGGAGAACTCGTCACCGTCGACTCGCTCATTCTCGAACTGTGGGGCGGCGAACCGCCGTCCAAGGTGCAGAACGCGCTCCAGGCACAAGTGAGCCGGATCCGCAGGAGCCTGGCGCTCCTCGAACCCGAACGGCCAGGATCACGGGTGATCACGACGCCCTCGGGCTATCTGTTCTCGGTGGGCAGGCACGAACTCGACGCCCATGTGTTCATGGACACCGTCGACCGTGTCCGGCGCGGCGTCGCGGACGGGACGTCGGCAGACCCGGCCCAGGACATCCGTGAACTGCGCCGGGCGCTCTCCTTCTGGAGCGGCCCGGTGTTCGGGGGCCTTCGCGTCGGACCGCTGTGCCAGGCCGTCGCGGCCCGGTACGTGGAGGCCAGGAACGCGGCGCTCACCCTGCTCTTCGAGCTGGAGCTGAGGACCGGCCCGCCCGACCGGATCCTTCCGGAACTCGCCGAGGCGTACGAGCAGAACCTCACCAACGAGAAGCTCTGCATGCTCCTCATGGGCGCGCTCTACCGCTGCGGGCGCCAGCGCGACGCGCTCGACGTCTACCGCAAGTGCCGGCGCACCCTGGTCGACGACCTGGGCGTCGAGCCCACGCCGGCGCTGCGCCGGTACGAGAAGGCCATCCTCACCCACGACCCCGAGCTGCTGCGCGAGCCCGTGGGACAGGGCGGCCGGATGGGGATGTGAGCCACACCGCGTCACGGCACTGTCGCCGTGGCGCGCAGGCGTGTGCGGGCCTGATCGAAACGGTGGAGCACGACGTCCACCACCTCGGGGGCGTCGCCGAGCACGGGCGCGACGACGTCGGCCCGTGCGGCGCCCCGCGCGATGCGGTCGGCCAGGAATCCGGGCGCGAGGACGTACGGGGCCACGGCCACGCGGGCACAGCCCGAGGCACGCAGCCGGCGAACGGCCCACGCCGTACCGGCAGCGGCCGGACCGGGGACGCCGTCGGAGGGCGCCGCATCGGCGGGCAAGGAGGCGAACGCGGGCCGCACGGCGCACCAACCGGTGTGCCGCCACTCCCGCGCGATGGCTGCGATCACCGCGTTCGCCTCCGGATCGGAGGTTCCCGCCGAGGCCAGCACGACCCCGGTCGAGGACTTGTCGCCGGGCGTCAGCCCGGCCTCGTACAGCCGTCGTTCGAGGGCCCGCGCCAGCGGTGGCGCGGGTCCGAGGACGGCGGCCGGCTCGATCCGCAGTTCCGGCGGCGCGAGACGCAGCAGCGCCGGGACGTCCGTCCTGGCGTGCACGGCACGGCTCAGCAGCAGCGGTACGGCGACGACCTCGGCGACCGTCTCCCCGTGCCGTGGCCGCCCCGCACGCCGTACGTCCGCCGCGAGCTCCGCCAGCACCTCGGGCACCGAGGGGCCGGTGAAGTCCAGGAACCCGATCTCCACCCGCAGTTCCGGCCGCCGGGCCCGCACGCGTCGTACCAGCGCGCGCAGTGTCCCGGCGTGCCGGGGATCGCGACTGCCGTGCGCGACGGCGAGCAGCACGGGCGGCACCCGGATCACCCCGCCCGCTCGACCAGGCCGCGGCTGCGCAGGACGCGCCGTTCCAGGGGCGAGAAGACCAGCACGTCGATGCCGATCCCGACGAGCAGGATCAGGATGATCGTGGCGAGGACTCCCGACATGTCGCTGTAGGTGCGGTAGTTCTCCAGCAACTGGCCGAGCCCGGTCCCGAGATCGGGTGAGCTGGCGATGAGTTCCGCGGCCATCAAGGAGCGCCAGGCGAACGCCCAGCCCTGCTTGAGCCCGGCGAGGAAGCCGGGGAGCGCGGCGGGCAGCAGCACATGCCGGACCGAGGCCGCCCCGGTGGCACCGACGACCCGGCCCGCGCGCAGGTACAGCGGCGGGGTCTGGTCGACGCCCGCGACCAGGCCGTTGGCGATGGAGGGCACCGCGCCGAGCAGGACGACCGCGTACACGGTCGCGTCGGTGAGCCCGAACCAGATCATCGCCGCGGGCACCCAGGCCACCGACGGCAGCGACTGGAGCCCGGACAGGATCGGCCCGATCGCCGCCCGGACCAGTCGGATCCGCGCGACGGCGAGGCCCAGCGGTGTCCCGATGACGATCGACAGGCAGAAGCCGAACGCGCCACGGGAGACGCTGGTCCACACATAGCCGAAAAGCGTGCCCTCCAGCCACATCCGCCGGATGGACCGGGCCACGTCGAGCGGTCCGGGCAGGACGTGATCGGGCTTCAGGTCCATGGCCGCGGCGAGCTGCCACGCGCCGACGACCAGGACGACGGTGCACAGCGGAGGCAGCACGATCGCCAGGATCCGGCCCGCGACGGGCGTACGGGAGGCGGCGGCCGGTCTCTCCAGCGCGTCGAGTCCCGCTTCGAGTCCTGCCAGGTCGCTCCCGTCCTCGGTGTCACTGTCTGCCATGGCGGCGGATCTCCCCTCGCAGTTCCTCGGTGATCTCCACGGAGAGTTCGGCGACCGCGGCGTCCTCGATGCGCCGTGGCTGCGGGATGTCCACCGTCCACTCGCGGGCGATGCGCCCGGGGCGGGAGGTGAGCAGGACCACGCGCTGGGCGAGCCGTACGGCCTCGCGGACGTTGTGGGTGACGAACAGGACCGACAGCCCCGTCTCCGCCCAGATGCGCGTCAGTTCGTCGTGGAGCACGTCCCGGGTGATCGCGTCGAGTGCCGCGAACGGCTCGTCCATGAGGAGCAGCCTGCTGTCCTGGGCGAGCGCGCGGGCGAGCGCCACGCGCTGGCGCATACCGCCGGACAGCTCGTGCACCCGCTTGCCGTACGCGCCCTTGAGCCGGACGAGTTCGAGCAGCCGCTCCGCCTCGGGGCGCCGCTCCGCCCTGGTCATCCCCCGCATGCGCAGGGCGAGTTCGATGTTCCTTCCCGCGGTCAGCCAGGGGAAGAGGGCGTGTTCCTGGAACATCAGGGCCGGGCGGCCCCCGGGCACGTCGATCGTCCCGAGGGTCGGCTCGTCGAGCCCCGCGACGAGGTTGAGCAGCGTCGACTTGCCGCACCCGGAGGCGCCCAGCAGGGTGACGAACTCGCCGGTCCCCACGTCCAGGGTGATGTCGTCCAGCACGGACTGGCCCGCGGGCCGCCCGAACGTCTTCGACACATGGTCGATGCGCGCGGCGGGCGGCGGCGTGTCACGGGCGGACTCGGGGGCCCGTCGGTCGAGGTGGGTGGCCATTGCGTCGCCTTCCGGTCAGCCGGCGCCGAGGCCGGCGTCGTCGACCGCGGGCCGTCCCGCGGCCTGGAGGACCTTGTTGAGAGGCCGGAGGTCGTAGATGCGGTCGAGCAGCGGGTCCTGGAGCAGCCCCGCCGCGACCGCGTGGGCCGCTTCGTCGCGCAGGGTCGCGGCGAGCGGATCGTCGAGGATCCGGACGTGGTCGAAGGCCATGTCCAGCACCTTCGGCGGCAGTCGTGTGCCGGAGTCGGCCTTCAGTTTCCGGTCGACGGCGGCCTTCGCCTGCCGGGGATGGGCGTTGATCCAGGCGTTGGTGCGCACCGAGCCGCGCAGCAGTGCCTCGACGACGTCGGGGTGCTCCTTGAGGAACCGCTGGGACACGATCATGTTCGTGATGACGAACTGCCCGTCTTTCCAGAGCGACTTCTCGTCCACGAGGACCTTGCCGCCGGCCGCGACGAGCCGGGCGGCGACGGGCTCGGGCACCCATGCCCCGTCGAGGTCGCCGCGTTCGAAGAGGGTGGGGATCTCCTTGTTGTCGACGCGCTGGACCTTCACGTCGCCCCGGCCGCTCCTGGCGTCGACCTGGTAGCCCTGTCGTGCCAGGTAGTGGAGAAGGGCGACGTCCTGGGTGTTGCCGAGCTGGGGCGAGGCGATCGTCCTGCCCTTGAGCGCGGCCGGAGAGCCGACCTTCTTGGGGTTCACCACCAGGGAGACACCGCCCGAGGCGGAGCCCGAGATGATGCGCAGGTTGGTCCCGTCGGACTTCGTGTAGCCGTTGACGGCGGGCGAGGGCCCGATCCAGCCGACGTCGATCGCGCCGCCGTTCAGCGCCTCGATCTCGGCCGGTCCGGCGTTGAACGCCTGGGTGCGGATCCTCGTCCCGCCCAACTCCTCCTGGAAGAAGCCTTCCTGCAGGCCGACCAGGGCGGTGGCATGGGTGACGTTGGGGAAGTATCCGATCCGTATCCGGTCCACTCCGCCGGTCTTCGCGCCGGTCGCGAGGACGGCCGGCCGGCCCGTGTCCTCGGCCTGGGATCCGTAGCCGCAGCCCGCGGCGGCGAGTACGCAGAGGGCCGACAGCACGACGACGGCGCGTCGTCGGCCGGAGCGGATGGTGAGAGGGGCTGGCACGGCGACTCCCTTTCCTCACGGGCCGGTGGGGCGCGTCGGAGGTCGGTGCGGACGGGTGGTGGGGTCGGGTCCCGCCATGCCCGCGGTGAGGGTGGTGCCGTCGGCGGGGTCGATGAGGATGAAGGCGCCGGTGCGGCGGGAGTCGGCGTAGGAGTCGACGGGGAGGGGTTCGGCGGTGCGGATCTTGACGCGGCCGATGTCGTTGGCGACCAGCCGGCCCGGGTGCGGGTGCAGCGAGAGGTCGTCGAGGGTGAGGCGGGAGGGGATGTCCTTGACGATGGCCTTGACCGTGCGGGTGCCGTGCTTGAGGAGCACGCGGTGGCCGACGGTGAGGGGTGCGTCGGCGACGTGGCAGACGGTGGCCTCGACGTCCTGGGTGGTGGCGGGGGCGTCCTTGCTCGGCACGAGCAGGTCGCCGCGGGAGACGTCGATGTCGTCGGTGAGCAGGACGGTCACGGACTGGGTGGTCCAGGCGGCGTCGACGGGTTTGCCGAGCAGGTCGATGCCGGAGATCGTGGTGGTGCGGCCGGAGGGCAGGACGGTCACCTGTTCGCCGACGCGGAAGGTGCCTGCGGCGATCTGGCCGGCGTAGCCGCGGTAGTCGGGGTGTTCGGCGGTCTGGGGGCGGATCACGTACTGGACGGGCAGCCGGGCGTGGCAGTGCGCCAGGTCGTGGGTGACCGGCACGGTCTCCAGGTGTTCCAGGACGGTGGGGCCGCCGTACCAGTCCATGTTCGCGGAGGGTTCCACCACGTTGTCACCGGCGAGCGCCGAGATCGGGATCGCGGTGCACCCGTTCTCCCGGGGGTGGCCCCCGGACCCCCGGCCGGGGACGCCGAGTTCCGAGAGGTACGCGGTGAACTCCTCGGCGATCGCGGCGAACACGGACTCCTGGTAGCCGACGAGGTCCATCTTGTTGACGGCGAGGACCACGTGCGGGACGCGCAGCAGGGCGGCGACGGCGGCGTGCCGGCGGGTCTGCTCGATGACGCCGTTGCGGGCGTCGACGAGGACGACGGCGAGGTCGGCGGTGGAGGCGCCGGTGACCATGTTGCGGGTGTACTGCACATGGCCGGGGGTGTCGGCGAGGATGAAGCGGCGCCGGGCGGTGGCGAAGTAGCGGTAGGCGACGTCGATGGTGATGCCCTGCTCGCGCTCGGCCCTCAGGCCGTCGGTGAGCAGCGCGAGGTCGGGGGTGTCCTGGCCGCGGTTGCGGGAGGCGTGCTCGACGGCCTCCAACTGGTCGGTCAGGATCGACTTCGAGTCGTGCAGCAGCCGTCCGACCAGGGTGGACTTGCCGTCGTCGACCGAACCGGCTGTCGCCAGACGCAGGGTGCCGACCGCGGCCACGGCTTCGGTGGTACCGGTCATGTCTAGAAGTACCCCTCGCGCTTGCGGTCTTCCATCGCGGCCTCGGACATCTTGTCGTCGGCGCGGGTCGCGCCGCGCTCGGTGAGCCGGGACGCGGCGATCTCGGAGATCACCTGCTCCAGGGTCACCGCGTCCGAGTCGACGGCGCCTGTGCAGGACATGTCTCCGACGGTCCGGTACCGGATCCGCCGCTTCTCCACCCGCTCGCCGCCTCTGGGCCCGCCCCAGTCGCCGGCGGTCAGCCACATGTTCGACCGCTGGAAGACCTCGCGTTCGTGGGCGAAGTAGATCTCGGGCAGCTCGATGCCCTCGCGGGCGATGTACTGCCACACGTCCAGCTCGGTCCAGTTGGACAGCGGGAACACCCGCACGTGCTCACCGGGAGCGTGCCGGCCGTTGTACAGGTTCCACAGCTCCGGGCGCTGACGGCGCGGGTCCCACTGCGAGAACTCGTCGCGCAGCGAGAACACCCGCTCCTTGGCCCGGGCCTTCTCCTCGTCACGGCGTCCGCCGCCGAACACCGCGTCGAAGCGCTCCGCCTGGATCTTCTCCGTCAGCGGCAGCGTCTGGAGCGGGTTGCGGGTGCCGTCCGGGCGCTCGCGCAGCACACCGCGGTCGATGTAGTCCTGCACCGAGGCCACGTGCAGCCGCAGCCCGTGCCGGGCCACCGTCCGGTCCCGGTAGTCCAGGACCTCGGGGAAGTTGTGCCCGGTGTCCACGTGCAGCAGCGTGAAGGGCACCGCCGCCGGCGCGAACGCCTTCAGCGCCAGATGCAGCATGACGATGGAGTCCTTGCCACCGGAGAACAGGATCACCGGCCGCTCGAACTCACCCGCCACCTCACGAAAGATGTGCACGGCCTCCGACTCCAGCGCGTCCAAGTGGGAGAGGAACAGGGTCACTTCCGTGACGGGCGCGCTCACACCGGCCCCCGTTCCGTGAGCCTGACCGTGGTTTCACTCGTCACCGGCTGCTCCCGAGGAATCGTGGCCGTCATTCGTGCAGTCCGCACTCGGTCTTCGCGCGGCCCGCCCAGCGGCCGGCGCGGGCGTCCTCGCCCTCCAGCACCCGGCGGGTGCACGGGGCGCAGCCGACGGAGGCGTACCCGTCCATGAGCAACGGGTTGGTGAGAACCCCGTGTTCGGTGACATAGGCGTCGACATCCGCCCGCGTCCAGCGGGCGATCGGTGACACCTTCACCTTGCGGCGCTTCTCGTCCCATCCCACGACCGGGGTGTTCGCCCGGGACGGGGAGTCGTCACGGCGCAGCCCGGTCGCCCAGGCGTCGTACCCGGTCAGGCCCTCCTCCAGCGGCTGGACCTTGCGGAGCTTGCAGCACAGGTCCGGGTCGCGGTCGTGCAGGCGCGGCCCGTACTCGGCGTCCTGCTCCGCGACGCTCTGACGCGGGGTCAGGGTGATGACGTTGACGTCCATCACGGCCTCGACCGCGTCCCGCGTGCCGATCGTCTCCGGGAAGTGGTAGCCGGTGTCGAGGAACACCACGTCCACACCCGGCCGGGCACGCGAGGCGAGATGAGCGACCACCGCGTCCTCCATGGACGAGGTCACGCAGAACCTCGCGCCGAAGGTGTCCGCGGCCCAGCGCAGGATCTCGAGGGCCGAGGCGTCCTCCAGCTCGCGCTCCGCCTTCGTGGCGAGCAGCCGGAGCCCGGTGGACCGGCCCGTGTCAGAGCCCTTCATGTGCGGCTCCCCGGCCGACGCCGCCGACGCCCAGCGCCACGAGACCGAGCAGCCGGAGGAACGAGAAACTGAAAGCGCGCTCGCAGGCGCCGCACTTCCAGGTGTCGGGCCCCTCACCGGCCCGGAAGAGCCCTTTGTACTCGCAGTACGGGCAGGGGTGGAGCACCTCGCGTTCACTCATCTGTTTCTCCTGTCCGGAAGTGCTGTGGCAAAAGGAGACTTTGGCAAAAGGTTCTTCGGGTGACGGTGAAAAGGCCCGGAGAGCAATTTCCTTTTCCGGAGTTCGGCAGTGGCGGTCACCCTAGCAACGGCCGCGTACAGTCCACTGACACGGCGCTGATACGTTCCGGAATCCGGTCTCGCAAGCGCCGTGTCAGCGCCCGGTCAGCGGTGTTTGAGATAGTCGCGAATGGATTTCGCGGTCCGCTGCGGGACCACGGGCAGCGACCTTGACGATCCGGAGAAATCTCTTGCCCAGAGCCCCTCGGTCCGGGGCCATTGCGCATGCCTGCGACCGGGGGACCCGAACCGCAAGTTCCAGAAGAGGGGCATTTGCACGATGAGACTATCCAGGCTCCGAAGAACAGGGTTCCCACGGCGTTCGTCCGTGGTGCTCCTGACCTTGGGACTGACCACCGCCCTGCTCAGCGGAGCCGGTCAGGCATCGCCGGAGTCCGCCAAGGCGTGGACCTCCGAGTTCAAGGCGTCCAACGGAACCACCTACACCGCCACCAACCACCTGCTCCCCCAGGCGGGCGGTCACGGGCGTGAGTGGCTGCTCGCCTGGGCGGGGCCGGCGGACCACACGACGCCCGACTTCCTCACCGTCATCGACGCGACGCCCGACTCCCCGCACTACGGGGATGTCGTCAACACGGTGACGATGGGGCCGGGCAAGGGCAACGAGCCGCACCACATGCAGTATCTGTGGCACAAGGGCGCCCGGCTGTTCGCGGGCGGCATCCTCACCGACACGACGTTCGTGTTCGACACGAAGGCCCTGCCGGCCGTCAAGCTCGTCGGCGTGAACGTCCCCACGGACACCCCGTGCGGCACGCTGCCGGACGCCTACCAGGTGCTGCGCGACGGCACCGCGTACGGCACGTACATGGGCGGTCCCAACGTCACGGGGCCGTGCACGTACACCAACGGTGAGGTGCGTGAGGGCAACGGCGCGGCCGGCTCGCCCGGCGAGATCGTCTACTTCGGCAAGGACGGGCAGACCGTCTCCGAGATCCCCGCGGCCGTCAAGGGCGGCGAGGATCCGGTCCAGTGCGGCAACGTACCGGTGCTGACGGAGGCGAGCTGCGCCAACCCGCACGGCATAGCGGTCCGCGAGGACATGAACATCATGGTCGCCAGTGACTTCGTCGAGGCACGCAACTTCGTGACTCCCGAGGTCGAACTGCGCGAGGACCTCGCCCGGCAGACGGTCCGCGTCTGGGACATCACCGACCGGGCCAACCCGAAGATGAAGTCCGTGTCCAGGATGGCGGACGGCCCCAGGGCCGCCCAGGAGTCGGATCCGATCTTCGGCGAGTCCCGGGTGCTCATGGAGACGGCGCTGCCCAACAGGCGTGGTCACAAGGGCGCGTTCGTCTCCTCGATGACCGGCGGCGCGGTCTACTACACGCCGGACATCACCTCCTCCAAGCCCAAGTGGAAGGAGGTGCTGGACGACACGACGCCGTACCAGACCTTCGCCCCCGACGGCTCGGTGACCGGTGGCGGGGACAACTCGAGCTGGCTGGCGGTCAGTCCGGACGACCGCTACCTGTTCCACACGGTGATGGGCGCGTCGAAGCCCTACGGGAAGCCGCTGGACCGGACGACCGGCATGGTCTACGTGCTGGACATCCGGAAGCTGCTCGCGTCGGGCGACGACCCGCGGTGCTCCATCGACACCCTCGACGAGGCCTACAAGGGCGGCACCGAGAGCGACTGCCCCGGCCTGGTCGGCACCGTCCCGATCCGGGACACGACCGACGGCGGTCCGCACTGGGGCGCGATGGACAACTTCACCAAGGGGAAGGACGGCACCTACCGCGAGGCCACCCGGGTCAAGCGGGTCGCGACCGCCAACTACTTCCTGGCCGGCGCCTTCGGCGGCGACGGCGACCACCGGGTGTGCATGTTCGACCTGGGCGGGACGGCGGGCATCTCCCTCGACAAGCGGTTCCGTGACGAGGTCACCGGTGATCCCTGCGTCAACTTCAACCGGACGTCGTGGCCGCACGGCGACACCGGTGACGCCCGGCCCCACGGTGTGCTGTTCGTCGTGAGCGACGGCGTGCTGCGGTGAGCAACACCTTCTCGATCCAGTTGTCCGCGGCGGCCGCCGGCCGCCGCGGGCACCTGGCCCAAGCCGCCCAGGACTTCCGGCCGTTGTACGGCGTCCTGCTGGGCGCCCTCGTCCTGGCGGGCGGGATCGGCCTGATCATGCTGCAACTGCGGTACGGGCGGCTGCGCCGCAGGCGCACCGTGCTCGCCTCCTTCGCCGTCATCGTGATCACCTCGGTACTGGTGGGCATGACGGTGTCGCACGACGCGGACCGTTCCGAGGCCGTCGGCACACCCGGTGCGCCCCTGCTGCGCACCGCCGAGGCGGGGGCACAGCGGGTACCGGTCCTCGTCGTCCCGAACCGGCCCGGGTTCAACCTCGTCGGGATCGCCGCGGACACCGCGTCCGCCGGCACCGACCCCGCTCGCCTCGCCGCCGGGCGGCGGTACGGCGGTTCCGAGCGGACCTGGGTGGGCGTCACCCTCAAGTCCGGTGGCCAGCGTCTGTTCCTCTCGGTCAACGGCGCCCCGGCCTCGCTGGACGTCGACACCGGCGACAAGGCGTCCGCCGTGTCCGCCACGCTGCGCGGCGCGGACGGCCCCGAGTGCGCGTCCGCCGCTCTGGGCGCCCTGCTCGCGGGCGGCGAGCGGCCCTTGTCCTCCTGCCCCGCCGACCGGCTCCGTGCCGCCGACGCCGGCATGCTGCGGTCCACCGTGCGCTTCCTGGCAAAGCGCGGGGCGCGGACCGTCGCCCTGCGCGCGGACGGCTCGCCCCGTGACCGGGCCGCCGCGGCCGTGGTCCGCGCGGCCGCGGCCCGCGAGAAGGTCACCGTGGTGGCACCCGGCGAGGGCGCGCCCCCGCTGATCGTGGTCACCGGCTGGGCGGCCGCGCAGGCCCAGGTCGAGGAGGTCGAGAAGGGCCGCGTCAAGGCGGAAGGCACCTACCTGGCGCCCTGGCTGCTCTCACCACCGGTGCTCCGTCCCAGCGCGGGCCAGATCATCCCACTGCGCTACGACCCGCGGGGCCCCGCCGCCGAGCGCTATCTGTCGGCGCTGTCGAGACGCTTCCCCGGCGAGGTGCCGAGCGCCGCCGGATACGAGGCCTGGCAGGAACGGCTGGGCGGCGACTTCGCCCCGGCCGTGATGTACGCGGCGGCCGAGGTGTACATCCCGGGCATGCCGGCCCACGAGCACGAGGGCGCGGACTGGCTCACCAGCGGAATGATCACCGCCGTATCGGGGCCGCTGCAACAGCCCAAGCCATGACGATCCGAGACCGGCCCGCGCTCCGCGGCCGGCACGAGGCCGGAGAAGGGCAGCACACCATGACGGACACGGCGCCGGCGTCGCCCGCACCGCGGGCCAGGCGCGAGGGCCCGCGCGACGAGGGCCAGTGGGCCCTCGGGCGGCGCGAACCCCTCAACACGAACGAGGAGATCAAGAAGGACGAGGACCCGCTGCGGGTGCGGGAACGCGTCGAGCAGGTCTACGCGCATCACGGCTTCGCCTCCATCGACCCGGACGATCTGCGCTCCCGGCTGCGCTGGTGGGGGCTGTACACCCAGCGCCGCCCCGGCATCGACGGGGGGCGCACGGCCGTTCTCGCGCCGGAGGAGCTGGAGGACGAGTACTTCATGCTCCGCGTCCGCATCGACGGCGGGCGCCTGGACCTGCGTCAGCTCCGTACGGTCGCGGACATCTCGGTCCGCTGGGCCCGGGGCACCGCGGACATCACCGACCGGCAGAACATCCAGTTCCACTGGGTGCGGATCGAGGACGTCCCCGAGATCTGGCGCCGTCTCGAAGAGGTGGGGCTGTCGACCACGGAGGCGTGCGGCGACTGCCCGCGCGTCGTCGTCGGCAGCCCGGTCGCGGGGGTCTCGGCGGACGAACTCCTGGACGCCACCCCGGCGATCGAGGAGATCACCGCCCGCTGGATCGGCGACCCCACGCTGTCCAACCTGCCGCGCAAGTACAAGACGGCGGTGAGCTGGCTGCCCGACATTCCGTACGAGATCAACGATCTGGCGTTCCTCGGCAGCGTCCACCCCGATCACGGGCCGGGGTTCGACCCGTGGGTGGGCGGCGGCCTGTCCACCTCCCCGCGGCTCGCCGAGCGGCTGGGCGCCTGGGTCGCGCTCGACGACGTGCCCGAGGTCTGGGTGGCCGTGACCCGGCTCTTCCGGGACTACGGCTATCGGCGGCTGCGCGGCCGCGCCCGGCTGAAGTACCTGGTGGCCGACTGGGGTGTGGAGCGGTTCCGCGAGGTGCTGGAGGGCGAGTACCTGAAGCGTCGGCTCCCCGACGGCCCTCCCCCGGTGCTGCCGGCCGCGCCGCTCGACCACATCGGGGTCCACCGGCAGCGCGACGGACGGTACTTCGTGGGTGCCGCCCCGGTGGCCGGACGGCTCTCCGGCGAAGCGCTGGCCCGTCTCGCGGACCTCGCCGAGGGCCACGGCTCGGCGCGGGTCCGGCTCACCCCGTACCAGAAGATCGTGGTGCTCGACGTGGCCGAACCCGCCTCGCTCGTCGGGGCGCTGCGCGCCGTCGGTCTGGAGGCCGAGCCGTCCTCCTGGCGGCGCGACACCATGGCCTGCACCGGTATCGAGTACTGCAAGCTGGCGATCGTCGAGACCAAGGAGCGCGCCGCCACGCTGATCGGCGAGCTCGAACGGCGGCTCGCCGGTGAGGCGCTGGACATCAAGGTCAACGTCAACGGCTGCCCCAACGCGTGCGCGCGGACCCAGGTCGCCGACATCGGGCTCAAGGGGCAGCTCGTCACCGGGCCGGACGGCACCCAGACCGAGGGATTCCAGGTGCACCTCGGCGGGGGTCTCGCGCTGCGCGAGGGCGCGGACGGCCGCTTCGGCAGGAAGCTGCGCGGTCTGAAGACCACGGCGGCCGAACTGCCCGACTACGTCGAGCGCGTGACCCGCGCCTACCTGGCGGGCCGGAAGGACGCGGACGAGACGTTCGCCGAATGGACGGTGCGCGCCACGGAGGACGAACTGCAATAGCCGGGTGTTCACCTCGGCGGCCGGCCGAGGTGAACTCCGAACAAAGCGATGGACCGCACCTGAACCATCCCAACTCTTGCACAGAGAAAGGACGAGCCGTGCGGATCGAACTGCTGGGACCGCTGGAAATCATCGACGAGGACGAGATCCGCTTTCGTATTCCGGGCGAGAAACTGCGCACGATCGTCGCGGCGCTCGCCCTGGCCGGCGGGAAAGTCGTCTCCCGGGACGAACTGATCGACGAACTCTGGGCGGAGAGGCCGCCCAGGGACGCGGTGAACTCGCTGCAGGGGCACATAGCGCGGCTGCGGCGCATTCTGGTGACCCGGATCGGCAGGGAACACCTGCGCGGGGTCGTGCAGACCACGCCCGCCGGATACCGGCTCCAGCTTCCCGCCGACCACATCGACGCCCTGCGCTTCACCGCGCTCGTGGAATCCGCGGCGCCGCTGCTCGAGGAGGACCCCGGGGCGGTCATCCGAACCCTGAACAGCGCGCTCGCCCTGTGGCGGGGACCCGCGCTGTTCGACACGGGTCAGGGGATGATCTGCCGCATGGCCTACACCCACCTGGAGGAGAGCCGGCTGATCGCGCACGAGCGCAAGATCGACGCGCAGCTCGACCTCGGTCTGCACCAGGCGGTCATCCCCGAGGCCGAGCGTCTTCACATGCGCTACCCGCTGCGCGAGCACTTCTGCCGTCAGCTCATGGCCGCGCTGTGCCGCTCGGGCCGTCAGGGCGAGGCGATCAACGTGTACAGCCGTACCCGTCAACGCCTGGTGCGGGAACTGGGCATCGAGCCCTCGCCCCAGCTCAGGAGGGTCTTCCGCGAGATCCTCTCCCAGACGTGACCTCCGATTCCGTGGACCATGGACCGACGGACTGCCGGACCACCGGACCGCCGGGCGGGGCGGGCGCCCCGCTCTCAGGCCCGCCCGAGGACGAGCACCGCGTTCTGGCCGCCGAACCCGAACGAGGTGCTCACCGCCAGCTCGCCCGTCAGGTCGCGGGGAGCCTTGGAGACGACGTCGATCTCGACCTCGGGGTCCAGGCTCTGCAGGTTCGCGGTGGGCGGCACGAGCCGGTGTTCGAGGGTGAGCGCGGTGACGGCGGCCTCGATGGCACCGGCCGCCCCCAGGGAGTGGCCCACCACGCCCTTCACGGACGTGACCGCGGGACGGTCGCCGAGCACCCGGCGCAGCATCCGGGCCTCGGTGACGTCGTTGAGGGGCGTGGACGTGCCGTGGGCGTTGACGTGGTCGATCTCGTCGGCGCCCACTCCCGCGTCCGTCAGGGCCGTGCGGAGCGCCAGTTCGGCACCGCGGCCCTCCGGGTCGGGAGCCGTGGCGTGGTGGGCGTCGGCGCTGGCGCCGTATCCGCTGATCACCGCGTGCACCGAGCCGCCGCGCGCCCGGGCGTGCTCGGGGCGCTCCAGCACGAGTACGGTCGCTCCCTCGGCGGGGACGAATCCGTCCCGGTCCACGTCGAAGGGGCGTGAGGCGTTCGCCGGCGCGTCGCGGCGGGCGGAGAGGGCGCCCATCTGGCTGAACCCGGAGACGATCGAGGGGATCAGACAGGCTTCGGTGCCTCCGGTGATGACGACGTCGCAGGTTCCCGCACGCAGCAGTTCGCGTGCCGTGCCGATGGCGGTGGTGCCCGAGGCGCAGGCCGTCGCGGTCACGAGGTTGGGGCCCCTGGCCCCGCACTCCATGGCGATGTAGCCGGCCGTCATGTTGACCGCCAGCATGGGGATCAGCATCGGGGAGACCTGGTCGAAGCCCTGGTCGAGCAGCACGTGGTGCTGCTTCTCCCAGGTGGCCGCTCCCCCGATGCCGCTGCCGATGACCACACCGACCCGGGCGCCGTCCCATGTGGCGGTGTCCAGGCCCGAGTCGGCCAGTGCCTCGGCCGCGGCGGCCAGCGCGAGCTGGCTGCTGCGGTCGAGGCGCAACGCCTTGCGCCGGCCGATGGCTTTCGCGGGATCGAAGGCGGGCACATGGCAGCCGAAGCAGGCACGGGTGCCCGCGAGCGCGGGCACCTCGCTCGCTTCCGTCGTCTCGCCCCGCAGGATGCGGGTCCAGGAGGCGTCGGTGCCGATGCCCGCCGCGGTCACCATGCCGATCCCGGTGACCGCGGCGGCGAACGGGGGCCTGGGCTCCCTCATCGGCCCGCCACTCCCGACGCCTCGGCCAGCTTCCGCTCCAGCATCTGGGTCGCGTCGGCCACGGTGGCGTCCAGTTCCAGGTCGTCGTCCTTGACCGGGACGCCGAACTCCTGCTGGGCGGCCAGGCCGAGTTCGACCAGGGCGAGCGAGTCCACCTCGAGCTTGCGGAAGCTCACGTCGGGCGAGATCTCGTCGGCCTCCAGGCCGCAGACCCGTACCAGCAGGGCGACCAGTCGATCGCTGGTGTCACTCATGGGATGTCTCTCCTCGTCGTTCGTCGTGGTGTGCGCGTCGTGGTGTGCGAGATGGTCGGTGGTGTACGGGTGGTGCGGGTCAGCAGGCCTCGACGGCCGGCCAGCGGAGCGTGCAGGCGCCCCAGGTCAGCCCGCCGCCGAACGCGGTCATGAGCACCCGGTGGCCGGGGCGCAGGGTGCCGCTCGCGACGGCGTCGGCCAGGGCCAGCGGCACGGAGGCGGCGGAGGTGTTGCCGACCCGGTCGAGATGGATCGCGCAGCGCTCCCGGTCCAGGCCCATCCAGTCGGCCAGGGCGTGCAGGATCCGTACGTTGGCCTGGTGGGCGACGAGCAGGTCGACGTCGGCCACCGACCAGCCCGCGCCCCGCAGGGCCTGCTCGGAGGACTCGGCCATGGATTCCACGGCGTGCCGGAACACAGCCTGTCCGGCCATCCGGAAGTAGGGGTCGCCCGGTCCGGCCGACTCCGGTCGCAGTGGGTCGCGGGAGCCTCCGGAGGGCACCTGGATGAGGTCGTCCGCCGATCCGTCGGAGCCCAGCCGGATCGGGCCGAGCGCGCCGGGTTCGTCCGGCCGGCCGGCCCGCAGCACGACCGCTCCGGCGCCGTCGCCGAAGATGGACCGGGTGGAGCGGTCCGCCGGGTCGAGGATGCGGGAGAACGCGTCGGCCCCGATGACGAGGACGGAGTCCGCCGACCCGGTGGCGATGAACCCGGCCGCGGTGGCGAGCCCGTAGAGGAAGCCGGTGCACACGGCGGCGACGTCGAACGCGGGGACCGGGCCGAGGCCGAGCCGGGCCGCGACGCGTGGCGCGGTCGCCGGCAGGGGATGGTCGGGGGTCGCCGTGGCCAGCACGACCGCGTCGACCGCGAGGTCCGAGGCGGACTTCAGGGCGCGTGCCCCCGCCTCGACGGCGAGGTCCGAGGTGGCGAGGCCGTCGTCGAGGATGTGCCGGGCGCCGATGCCGGTGCGGCTGCGGATCCAGTCGTCCGAGGTGTCGAGTTCCAGGGCGAGTTCGTCGTTGGTGACCGCCCTGGGCGGCAGCCAGGATCCGAGCCCGCACACGACCGCGGCCCGTGCGGTCACAGGGCTTCCTCGAGGCCCATGTACGCCAGTCGGGCGCGCTGCATCTTGTCGGCCCACTCGTGGGCCGTGCCGGCCCGCTCCTCGGCCGTGGTGTCGATCAGCCGGCGTCCGGGCCAGACCTCGTAGTCGCCGACGAGGTCGCCGTGCCGCTCCAGACCCTGCTGGAACAGTTCCTCGCGGCGCATCACGAGATCCTGCGAGGGCAGCTTCTCCCACAGGCCGTAGCCCTCCTGGATCAGTTCCAGGATCCGCGGCTTGTCCTCGGGGTGGCGCAGCAGGTGTTCGCGGGCGATGGAGCTGCCGACGGTGAGATGGCGGATCTCGTCGATGCCCGCGCCGCGCTCGATGTCGGCGGCGGCCGGGTCGAACATCCGCCACTTGCGCTCGCTGAGTTCCGCGGAGGGCGCGAGGACGCCCTCGACGAGGACGGTGAGGATCACGACGCCGCCGATGAAGTCCCGCCGGTCGCGCAGGGCGCGCAGGCCGAACTCCTCCAGGGGTACGAGGATGCGCTCGCTGTCGGCGGCGGCCAGCCGGTCGATCGACGTCCACAGGTCGGCCTCGGCGATGCCGAGCGACAGCAGGTGGCGGCGGAAGACCATGGCATGGCGTGCCTCGTCGAGGAGTTGCGTGGAGTAGAACTCCAGCGAGGCGTTGTCGGGGGCGACCGCCACCATGTAGGCGATGGCGCGGGTGGCCTTCTCCTCCGCGATGGAACGGAAGGCCAGTTCCTGGCTGAGCGCGCTGTTGAGCGGGCCGGGCTCGGCCATCACCGGCAGCGGGCGTACGTCGTCGGCGTGGCCGAGGGTGTGACCGCGCAGGGTGCCCTGGGGGACGGAGCGCAGCCAGTAGCGCAGGTCGCAGGCGTCGGCGGTCAGTTCCAGGTTCATGGCGCCGTCGACGAGCGAGGGGGCGTGTTCCCAGTCGGCTTCGGAGGGTGTGGTGGACACGGTCATCGATCCCTTTCCACGGGCTGCGGTCGGATGGCGGCGCGGCCGGGGCGCAGTTCGTCGGCGAAGTTGACCAGGGGGGTCCCGGTGCCCTGGGAGCCGTGCGACACGGCGGCGAAGACGACGCGGTGGTCGCCGACGGCGGTGCTGCGCACGATGTGGCACTCCAGCCAGGCGACGGCGTCCTTGAGCCGGGGCACCCCGTGCGAGCTGGGGTCCGCCCAGGTCTCGGCGGGGAGCTGGTCCAGGCCGCGCTCACGCTTCCTGGAGGCGAAGTGGTCGGCGAGGAAGGCCTGTCCGGCGGCGAGGCCGTTGACGACGAAGCGGTCGTGGGCCAGGAGCGTGCGCAGGCCCCGGCTGTCCTCGCGCAGGGCCACCGAGATGATCGGCGGTTCCATCGAGGCGAGCGCGACCGTGCTCACGGTGACGCCTTCGACGGTCTCGGGGGCGCCGCAGGTGAGGACCGCGACGCCGGTGGCCAGCCGGCGGACGGTGGACCGGGTCTGCTGCGTGCCGGCCGGGCCGCCGCCGGGGCGCTCGGTGGCGAGGGCCTCCCTCATGAGGTCCTCGCATCCAGGTGTGCGGCCACCGGGGCCGGCCGCGGGCCCCGGCCCTCGAACTCGGCGCGGAAGCGGAGGTAGGCGGGGTCCTCGACCGGTTCGAAGGGCAGCCGGAACGTTTTCAGGAAGTTCCCGAACAGCGCCCGGTCGCCGAAGAGGTGGATGGGCAGGGCGAGCAGCGCCCACTCGGCTCCGAAGGCCCATATCCACGCCAGGGCCACGAGGCCTTCGGTGACGAGGCTGTGCATCACGTTGTAGAGCACGTAGTAGACCTTGGAGATGTCCTTGGTCGTACTGCGGTGGTAGGCGATCGCGCCGGGGATGTAGCCGATCAGGTCGATGTAGAGGAACAGGCCGATGAAGGCCGGCCAGGACACGTCCCCGAGGTGCGTGAAGAACAGCACGCTGCTGACGACGAGGCCCAGGGCGTACTCGGCGCGGTGCAGCTTCGAGGTGGCGGGTGTCTCGAAGAGGTTCTTGGCGTCCATCAGCGCGCTCCTCCCGCGGGTGCGGCCGCTTCCAGGACCGCGGCGAGCGCCTTGGCGACGGCTTCGTCGCCGATCACCTCGGCGTTCGGGAACAGTCCCCGGACCACGCGGGCGATGGTCTCCTTGAACACCCGTTCCGCCACGGGGTCGAGGATCCCGGCGAGCGAGGGGATGCCGAAGTCGAAGGCGGTGTCGAAGGCGATCCGGCAGCCGTCGCCGTCGGCGGTGATCGCCCAGGTCCCGGAGAACTCCTCGAAGTCGCCGTCGGTCTGGGCGAATGCGATGGTCAGGTCCGCGGTGTCGAACCGGTCGGTCTCCGTCCAGCGCAGGATGCCGTTGCGGAAGTACACCTCCCAGTCGCTGGACTCGTGCGTCGCGTCGACCTGACGGACCGTCACCGACCGTACGACGTCGACGAGATCCGGGTAGGCGGCGAAGTCCCTGACCCGGGCGAAGGCGGCCTGAGGGGTCACCCCCGCCACGCCGAGCGTCACATGAGCACTACGCATGGCCGATGCCACCTTCCGATGAGAGTGCGTACGCGGAGGCCTGCCTGCCGCACGCGCGGTCGAAGGCCTCGTACAGGAAGTCCGTGTCGGAGCGGGACAGCACGGCCGGCGGGGTGAGCCGCAGGACGTGGTCCGAGTTGAGCGAGTGGTTGGCGACGACGCCCTGTTCGGCGAGCTCGATCAGGAGGTCTCCGGCCGCGCCGGGCCGGACGAACTCGAAGCCGATCAGCAGGCCCTGGCCGCGCACCTCGCGCAGTCCGTCGCCGTAGTGGCCGCGGGCGATCTTCCCGAGCCTGTGGAGCAGTTCGTCGCCGAGGACGCGGGCCCGTTCGACGAGGCCGTCCTCGTGGAGCACGGCGAGCGCGCCCTGGGCCGCCGCCATGGCCAGCGGTGCCCCCGAGAAGGTGGACGTGTGCAGATAGGGGTCCCGGTCGAAGACCGCGAAGGCCGCCGGGGTGGCGACCACCGCCGAGACCGGGACGATCCCGCCGCTGAGTCCCTTGCCCACGAGCAGCGCGTCCGGGGTGATCCCCTCCCGGTCGGCGCCCCACCAGGAGCCGAGCCTGCCGAGTCCGGTCTGCACCTCGTCGAGCACGAAGAACGCCTCGTGGCGGCGGCACAGTTCCTGGACCCGGGTGAGGTAGCCGTCCGGCGGGAGGATCACGCCGGCCTCGCCCTGGACGGGTTCGAGCACGACACAGCACTCGCCCGGGTGGCGGAGCAGTGCCTGCTCCAGGGCGGTGGTGTCGCCGTACGGGACGTGCTCGACGTCCGGCAGCAGCGGGCGGAAGGGGTCGCGGAAGACGTCGCGGCCGGTCAGGCTGAGGGCGCCCATGGTCTTGCCGTGGTAGCCGTTCACGGTGGCGACGAGGTGCCGTTTGCCGTGGGTGCGGGCCATCTTGATCGCGCACTCGACGGCCTCGGCGCCCGAGCCCGCGAAGTGCACCCGTTCCAGTCCGGGCGGGGCGATCGCGACGAGTGCCTCGGCGGCCAGCGCGGCCTGAGGTTCGAGGAACACCCGGGTCGCGACGGGGTGCCGGTTCAGTTGCTCGGTGACGTACCGGACCACCGTGGGGTGCCGGGCGCCCATGAGCAGCACGCCGTAGCCACCGCAGTTGAGGAACCTGCGGCCCTCGGCCGTGAACACCCAGGGGCCGAGCGACTCGGTCTCGACGTGGCCGCCGAACATCTCTCCCAGGACGGCCCGGCCCTTGTTGAGACGGCGCCGGTAGAGCCGGCCGAGCTCCTCGCGGGTGAGCGGCGAGCTCGCGGTGGCGGAGGCCGGGGTGAAGGTCATCGCGGGCCTCACGCGATCCGCAGCGGCTTGCCGGCCAGGTGCTCCAGGAGCGGCCCGGAGATGCTCGACCTGGACGGCGGGTGGAAGGACAGACCGTGCGAGGCCGCCGCGAGATAGGCGACGTCCGGCGAGCCGATGAACGCCATCCCGCCGAGCAGTTCGACGGCCTGGTGCACCGCTTCCGCCAGCGCGTCCTGTGCCGCGTACCGCGCGATGAGGGACTTCGCGAGGGCCTCGTCGCCGGTCTCCTCCTGCTCGATCATCCGGGCCATGCCTTCCAGCAGCAGGGCGGCGCCCTCCAGCCGGCACAGCAGCCGCGCCCGCTCGGATTCGGTGCCCCGGCCGCGCTCCACGACGCGTTCGGCGAGCGCGCTCGCCATGCCGAGGTACGACCCGGAGATGAGCAGTTCGAACCAGATGAACCCGACCGTCTGGAGGCTGTCCATGGCGCCGGGCTCGGCGTCCTCGGTCCGCATGAGCTGCTGTTCGCTGATGAACACGTCCTCCAGGCGGAGTTCGTCGCTCTCCGCTCCGGCGAGGACCGGGTTCCCCCAGAAGGGGTGCACGCTCAGTCCCTCGACGCCCTTGGGCACCAGCAGGACGGCCGAGTTGGCGTCACCGGGTACGGCCACGCTCGCGGTGAGCAGGTCCATGGAGTGCGAGAGACTGCACGGCTTCTTCGCGCCGCTGATCCGGTAGCCGCCCTCGACGACGGTGGCGCGCATCGAGGGGGTGAGGATGCCCTGTCCGGTGCGGCCCTCCGCGAAGCCGGAGGCGACCAGCAGGTTCTGTTCCGCGATGCCCTCCAGCAGGGCCCACTCGGCGCCGCTGGCCTGGAGGCTCTCGGCCAGGGTGAACAGGGTGGCCACGGAGAAGTGGTGCATGGTCGTGGCGACGGCGAGCGAGGGCGCGGCCGCGCCCAGGGCGCGGGTGACCTGGAGTGCCTCCCGGGGACCCGCGCCGGAGCCGGCGTAGGTCTTGGGGATGACCAGTTGGGGTCCTCCGTGGCCGCGGAACAGGGCGATGGAGGGAGAGTCCGGGGACTCCAGTTCGGTGAGCTTGAACTCGCCCAGTTCGGCGAGCAGTCCGGGCATGAATTTCTCGCACGTCTCGCGCGCGGCATCCAATGGGCGCATGGCAGCTCTCTCGTAGTGCGCGGACGGGGTGTTCAGGACTCTCGCCGGTCCATGGCGCGCCAGGCGCCGAAGACCGCGTCGCGGGGACGCGATCCGCCGCTGACGCTGAGCCCCTGGACGTGCGAGGTGCGCAGGATCGGGTAGTTGGCCTCGCCGAACACGCCTCCGGTCAGGCCCGTACCGCCGTGCGTCGGCAGATAGGGCAGGAATCCGACGTGCGAGTCGTTGACCTTCAGGATTCCGCCGACGGTGATGCGGGTGACGAATTCCTCGACGACGGCCTTGTCGCCCGCCCACACGGAATTCCTCAGGCCGTAGGCGTTCGTGTTGACGAACTCGACGAAGCTGTCCATGAGTTCGGCGTCCGGGGCGGGGTCGGCGACCACGACCGGGATCAGCGGGAAGAACGTCTCGTCGCGTACGGCGTCGATCTCCCGGGCGTCCTTCAGGCCGCGGACCACCACCACCGTCGGCTCCAGGAAGATGCCCGCCGCGTCGCGGGTCTCGTCGATCTGCATGGCGTGCCCGCCGCAGGCGATCTCCGCGCCGTTCTCGACGGCGTCCCGCAGACAGGAGAAGAACTTCTCGTTCCGCAGGACCGGGGTGAGGAGGACGTCCTCCTCCCAGGCGTATCCGGGGCGGATGTGGCCGGCCAGGCGGACGATCTCCGCGATGAGCCGGTCGGCGACATCGGGGTGGACGAGCACCTGGTTCGGAATCATGCAGAGCTGTCCCGAGCCGAAGAAGCTCTCCGTGATGGCCTCGGCCGCCAGTTCGAGATCGGCGTCCTTCCACACCACCACGGCGTCGTTCCCGGCCAGTTCGAGGATGGGCTTCTTGCCGGCGGTGACGCACTTCTCCTCGAAGGTGATGCCGTTCTCGCTGCTCCCGAAGTACATGATGTCGTCGACCTTCGGGCTCCGCAGCCAGGAGGCGAGCATGGGCGCCGGGTCGCCGCACACCACGTTCAGCGTGCCGGGCGGGGCGCCGACCTCCTCCAGTGCCGGGACCACGATCTCGTGCAGGACGTACATCGCGCCGAGCGGGGCGCTGCGCGGCGCGCGGACGACCAGGGCGTTGCCCGCCATGATCGCGGTGGCGCCCAGCAGCACGCTGGACAGCGGCGCGTTCTGCGGCGGGTTGAGACACACCACGCCGTCCGGGAGCCTGCGCACGGCCAGTTGCCGGTCGCCCTGCCGGAACTCCTGGAGCATCTGCGACCGGTAGAAGCTCAGGGACTGCGGTCCGAAGCAGTCGAGCATGCCCGACACCTGCCAGCGGGCCAGCGGGAGCGGATGCCCCTCCTGCACCAGCACGTCGACGATCTCCTGGGCGTGCTCCACGATGCGCCGGTGGATCTGACGGCCGAGCCGGGTGAGCCGGACGTCGAGCGGGAACGCCGCCCAGCGCGGCGCGGCCACGGCGGCGGCCTCCACGGCCATCTCCACCGTGTCGCGGTCGGCCTTGGCCACCTTGGCCACGATGCTGCCGGGCAGTTCCGCGGGCTCCGTCAGTCCGCGTTCCAGCTTCCGTTTGAGGCTCAGGCTCGCGAACGCGTCGTCGAGCAGCGCGTCGGCGCCGACGACGTAGACCCACTCGCCGCCGTCCAGGCATTCTCCGTTCACATAGGACCGGTACGTACGCAACCGGTGCGCGGAACTCCCGCCGCGCCGCCGGCCGGCCGGAGCGGACAACTGAACGCTGGTCACCCCAGGTCCCCCGCCTTCTGTAGACCAACTTCGATTCGTCGGCAACCTTCGCCAAGACCTCTGAGAAAGCGCTGAGACGGTTCTGAGACGGTGGTGTCAGCCGGCTTCACGACCCCGCTGGAAGAGTTCCGGGCGTTCCTGTAGATCTCTGGAGGGCGGTGCGGTGAATCGATCACGGACACGGCGGACGGCGACGCCCACGGCGGACGCGAGCGGTGAGGAGCTCCCTCAGGTGCTGTCGGCCGTGGAGAAGCACGCCGACAATCCGAGCGCGTTCCTGGCGCTCAACGAGGGAAATCAGTACTTCCGTGCGGACGGCGGCGACGGTTTCGTCGTCTACCGGCGTTCCGGCCGCTATCTCGTCCAGTTCGGCGGGGTGTTCGCCGCTCCCGGGGAACGGGCTTCCCTCCTGCGCGCCTTCCGTTCCTTCGCGCGTGAGCAGCGCCGCACGATCGTCGGGATCCAACTGCAGCAGGACGACATCGACCTGTTCCAGGAGGAGGGTTTCACCATCAATCAGGTCGGCTCGTCGTACTCACTCGACCTCTCCGCGTTCAGTCTGCGCGGGTCGAAGTTCGTGAAGCTGCGCAACAAGATCTCGCGCGCGCGGCGCAGCGGCCTCACGGTCGCCGAGACGGACTGGGAGACGTGCGCGGGCGACATCGAGCGCATCGACAAGGCGTGGCTGCGCTCCAAGGGGCGGCACGTCAAGGAGATCGAGTTCCTGGTGGGCCAGCTCGGCGGTCCCGCGCAGAAGCACCGCCGGCTCTTCGTCGGCAGGCTGGACTCCGGGCCGGTCTCGTACATCTCGTACAGTCCCGCGCACGGCGGCAGGCCCGGCTGGCTGCACGATCTCAGCAGGCGGCTGCCGGACGCCCCGCCGGGGGTGATGGAAGCCGTCAACCTCCACGCGACGGAGACGTTCATCAAGGAAGGCGCGGGCTGGCTGCACTTCGGCTTCACCCCGTTCACCGGCCTCGACCCGCGGCACGAGCCGGCCGGGGCGAGCAGGCTGACGGGCCGTTTCATGCGGCTGCTCGCCGAGCACGGCCACGCGGTCTACCCGGCCTCGACCCAGCTCGCGTACAAGGAGAAGTGGGGCCCGCAGGTGGTGCTTCCCGAATATCTGGCGTTCGAGCGCGGCGCCAGTTTCGGGGCCATCTGGCAGGTCCTGCGGGTCACCAAGTCGGTGTGAGGCGGAACGGCATCACGACAGCCGTACGACGGGCCGTACGACGCGAAAGTGTCGGACGGATGCTCGAATTCCGGGCGTACGGTGTGCACTCGCCGAGCCACAGAGTGCGACACACGGGGGAAACATGTGCACGGAGACGGCGCTGCGGCGCGAGGAAAGCGATCGGTACTGTCTGAGCACCACGCAGGCGGACGCGCTGCTGACGGGGGCGCCCTGGCGGCGCTTCCTGGTGATCGGCGACGAGGTGGCCGACGGACGGGGTGAACCCGCGGAGGGGTACGGCAGCCACGGCTGGGCGGACCGGGTGGCGGCGTCGCTGCGCCGGGTCCAGCCCGGTCTCGCGTACCTCAACCTCGGCAGGAAGGGCCGGCTCGCGGCCGAGATACGGTCGCGGCAGCTCGGCCGTGTCCTGGAGTTCAAGCCGGACCTGACGGCGCTGACATGCTGCGGCGGCGAGTTGGTGCGTGATCCGTTCGACGCCGACAGCGTGGAGGCGGAGTTCGACCGGGTGGTCGCGCCGCTGCGCGACAGCGGGGGTGATGTGCTGCTGGTGAACTGGTTCGACATCACCCGTTTCGGCCCCCGGCCGGCCGAGGAGACCGAGCGGCTGCGCCTGCGGCTGCGTGAACTGGCCGAGCGCAAGCAGGCGGTGGCCCTCCGGCACGGCGCGATCTACGTGAACCTCGCCGGCCACCCGGCGGCCGGGGACCGGGACGTGTACGGCGCCGACGGCAGCGCCCCCACCATGCGCGGCCACGCCATCGCCGCCGCCTCGGTGATCCGGGGCCTCGGCGCCCACCTCACGGGCAGCGCGGACGAGGGCCGGTGAGCGTTCGGCTGATTCCCCGGGAGACAGGCACCCGGCACCGATGCCGGGCGGCCCACGGGTCGTTCGCCCCAGACCGCCGAGCGGCTCGCGGTTCCCGCCCGGCCCGACGGGCGGCAGGTTCTGCCGCCCTGATCGGACGGGCGGGCGGACTTTCACACCCGGGCCCACGAGCTGACGGACCCTCCCGTCCGGTCCCGCGAACGGGCCGAGGCTCCCGCCCGGCTCGATGGACAGGGCGGGGTTTCCCTCCGGGCCGCCGGACAGGGCGGTGGCCCCAACCGGGCCGACGGACCGGGCCGTGGTCCCCTCCGGGCCGACGGACCGGGAGGTCTCCTCGGGTGGCCCGGTGGGACGGGATACCTCTAGGGCTTGGCGAAGGAGGAGAAGAGGCGGCGGAACTGGCTCAGCGTGGCTTCGAGGAGTTCGTCGGCGTCGCCGTCGGCGTGAGCCAGCGCGATCGCGCTCTCGCAGGCGGCGCCGTGCACCATCGAGGCGACGGCGGTGACCTCGGCGCGCGAACGCTCCCTGCCGAGGAGCTGGCCGAGACCGTAGGCGATCATGCGCCGGCAGTCCGAGCGGATCGCCCGCATCTCCGCCCAGCCCAGCGCGCCCGGCGCGTCGACGAGGGTGATGCGCTGCGTGCTCGGCTCCATCGACATGACCAGGAATTCCCGCATGCCCTCGTACAGACCGTCCCAGGGATCCTCGTGGAGGGTGAACGTCTGCGCGATGGCGCTCGACAGCCGGTTCTCCTCCGCCTCGTAGACGGCACGGAACAGGTCGCGCTTGTTCTTGAAGTGGTGGTAGAGCGCGCCCTTGCTCGCCCCGATCTCCTCGCAGATCGCGTCGAGCGAGGTAGCGGTGTACCCGTCTCTGGCGAAGAGCTTACGAGCGGCCGCGAGGAGTTCGTTCGTCGTCGTCCGCGAACGCTCCTCCTGCGATCGGCGCACGCGCTGCTGACTGCCCATGGATCCGACCCGCCCTCCTGACCCCCCGAAAACGTCCACCGTTCGATCTTAGCGTCTCCCCCTCGTACCGAGAGTTCACCGAACCTGGATCTCATAGACATACCATCGGTTGGAATGTAACATCACGGCCGCAGGGCGCCAACCCCGAGTACGGGCCCGCGGCACGTCCCCGCCCCTCTGGCCGTATCCGGCAAGGAGGTCATCAGTCATGCACAGCCCCGCACTTCCCGGCGTACAGGTCCCCGCGGACCGGTGGGAACTGCTGCTCCCGCACCGGGAGCGCATCCACCGGCTCGCGAGGTCCCGGCTGTCCGGGGACCAGGAAGCCGAGGACTGCGCGCAGGAGGCCCTGATCCGCGCGGCGACCTTCCGCGACCTGGACGAGAGCCGGGTCGGCCCCTTCCTCACCACGGTCACCCTGCGGCTCTGCACCGACATCCACCGACGCGACGAACGCGCCCGGCGGCTGCTGCGCGGCCCCGGGACCGAGGTCATGGCGAGCCCGGAGGAGCTGATCTGCGCCGCGCAGGAGGAGGCCTGGGCACTGGAGCAGGTCGGCCGGCTCGCCGGGCGGGAGCACCAGGTGATCGTGGCCCGCCTCAACGGGATCAGCACCCGCGAGTTCGCGAGCCGGCGCGGCATCTCGCTCAAGGCGGCCGAGAGCGCCTTCACCAAGGCCCGGGCCCGACTGCGCCGCTGGTACGAGGAGGCGCTGGCGGGCTGAGGGGACGACCGGACCGGACTCGGGCCCCGCCCGGCGGTGCCGGGCACGCCGGTACCTCGCCGGCACACGGTGTGCCCGGCCGGGGCGGACTCGACCACGACAGGCGGGGCGGCGGAACGATGGCCACGAACCGACAGACGGGCGCCGGCGGGCGGCCCTCCCCCGCATCCGGCCTCCGGCGGCCGCGAGGCACGCGGGACCGGGGCGGCCCGGGTAGAGGCCTGCCGCACCGGGGCACCCCCGGCCAGGACGCGCGGCACCGGGGCACCCCCGGCCAGGACGCGCGGCACCGGGGCACCCCCGGCCAGGACGCGCGGCACCGGGGCACCCCCGGTCAGCGCACGCGGGACCGGGGCACGGGGTGCCCCGGTCGGCGGGCGGCTCATGCGGCCGCCCGCTCCAGCGCGGCGTTCAGCAGCTTCGTGACCTCCGGGGCGGAGGCCGACTCCAGGGCGGCCAGCGCGTCCGCCGTGTCCCGGCTCCCTCCGGTGCCGAGGAACTTCTCGCGCACCAGGGCGGCGGCCGGCGGTCCGCCCACCGCTCCCACGGGGATGTCCACCTGCCGGCTCACGGAGCGGCCGTCGCGGAAGTGGACGGTCACCCTGGCGCCCGTCACCTTCCGCGCGGTCCGGAAGTCCTCGCTGGGCGGCTCCAGTTCGCCGACCAGGTCCACGAGCCACTGCCCGTCGCCCTTCAGCCGTGCGCCGAAGGGCCGCAGCCACTCGGCCGCCCGGGGACCGGCCTGGCGTAGCGCCTCCCCGAAGGGAACCTCGCTGTGGAACAGGTCGTAGGTCATCGCGTCGTCGAGGCGCGTACTCACCAGCTCGGCCAGGCGCCACCGCTCCTCGTCCGCGACCCCGGGCGCGGCGAAGTCCTCCGTCGTCAGGTCACCGGTGAGCAGGACGGTCGCCAGCAGGTAGGGCAGGGCGAACACGAGCGCGCTCACCGGCGAGTCGGCGCCCCGCAGATGCACCCCGGCCTGGGCGTCCACCAGCACCGTGTAGAGCGAGGTGTCCACGGTGATCCCGGTGACCTCCCGCGCCCGTACGGGCCCCAGCTCCCGGTGAAGTCCGAGGCCGCAGTCGACCGCCGCGTCCATACCGGGACCGCCGGGGTGCACCTTGAACGACGTCGTGTGGGTGTGCCAGCGGCGTCCGAGTCCGGCGGTCACCGCCCCGGGCAGCGGTACGGACGCGAAGCGGGACAGGAATCCCTCCGGGTGCTCCAGGATCTCCCGGCTGCCCTCGAATCCCGCCGCCGCGGCGTCGCACGCGTCGAGTCCGACGGAGACGGGCGTCGAGGCGCTGAAGACCTTGGCGTCGCCGCCGAGGAACCCGATCGGCACGGTGCGCGGTGGCAGCCCGAGGCCGAGACCGAGTGCGTCGGCCCAGCGCCGGGCGGACGCGTTCTCACCGCGCAGCCGGCCCGCGACGGCGCCGACGACGTGGGTGAAGGTGGCGCTCTGGCCGCGGAAGGGACCCAGGGTGGCCGAGGCGGTGACGCGCGCGGCGCACTCGTTGGCCACGATGACGGAGGTCAGCAGCGCGCGCCCGTCCAGTTCCTGGCTCTGGGCGTACGCCATGGGCACGGCCACGGTCGAGTTGGACAGATGCCCGGCGAACGCGGTGTCGTCGAAGTGCAGCCACGATCCGAGTCCGGCGAGCACGAAGGCCGCCCGCCGGGGATCGGGCTGGAGGGGCGGGCCGAACGCCGCGGTCAGTTTCCGGCCCAGCGGATGCGTCGCACCGATGCGCATGGCGGCGCACTGGGACAGTATCTGCAGCTTCGCGATCTCCACGACGTCCGGCGGTATGTCCTCGAACCGCAGTGCGTGGGCCCATTCCGCGAGTTCTTCGGTGAGGGTCATCGGTCTCCTTCACGGCGGCCGTTTCACGATTCGGCACCCAGGGCGGTCCTCATGCGCCGCCCGGCTTCTTTCTGGTTACGCCGCGAGGGCCGGGAACCCTCGCAAACGACGGGAATTCCCGGGCCGGGAAAACGGAATGCGCTCTTACTCAGGGGAGCGCCGGAGTGGGCGCGTAAGACAGTCGGCACGCGAACCGTCCGTGCTCGCCGGTCTCTTGCCGAGCCGGCCGCGAGCCGAATTCCCGGAGAGGAATCACCATGCTGACACCGCACCAGCCCACCCGAATGCAATCGGGTCTGCCCAGCGACACCGCCTATCTCACGGCGCGCGCCCGCGCCGCCGACGCGGTCGTGGAACCCGCGCGCCGGCTGCTCGACGACCGTTTCGCCTCGCTGTTCGTCACCGAGCCCCCGCTCCCCCGGACGTCCGAGGAGGCGCTCGCCCGGCTGACCGCGCTGGACGCCGCGCACGGCGGTTTCATCGCCGAGATCCTGCTGCGCCAGCGGTTCTTCGAGGACCAGCTCATACGCGCGGTCGCGACCGGCATCCGCCAGGTGGTGCTCCTCGGCGCGGGCTACGACACCACCGCGCTGCGGATGCCCGGCTACGACGGGCTGCGCTACTTCGAGGTGGACCACCCGGCCACGCAGCGCGCCAAGCTGGAGACGCTGGTCGACGCGGCGGTCGACGCCCCGTCGGTCACGTACGTACCCGTCGACTTCGAGGCGGGCGACTCGCTCGCCGATGCCCTCGCCGGCGCCGGGTTCCAGCCGGGCAGCCCCTGCGTCGTGGGCTGGCTGGGCGTCACGTTCTTCCTGCGCCGCGACGCCTTCGAGCGCACCCTGCACCAGCTCACCGGCCTGTGCGCGCCGGGCAGCGCCCTCGTCTTCGACTACATGGACGAGAGCGTCGTCGACGGTACGACCCGCTACGAGGGCGCCCTGTCGATGGCCCGCAAGGTGGGCGCCCAGGGCGAGCCGTACGTCACCGGCCTGACCCCGGAGACGGCGTCCGAGGCCGTGCGCGAGGCGGGCTTCTGGCCCACCGAGGAGGTACGGGTCCCCGAACTCGTACGGCGCTACGGCGGCGCCGATCCCTACTGCAAGGACGACGACTTCATGGGCCTGATCGCGGCCGAGCGCGCCGCGCAGGAGAACGGAGATGCAGCATGACCACGACCGAAGGACCCACCGCGGAGGCGACCGACCCGCACGTCCTGTCCCCCGAGGACGCCGACCGGCTGCTGAAGGACGCCCCCTGGACCCGTTTCGCGGTCATCGGGGACAGCCTCGCCGAAGGGCTCGGGGAGTCCTCGCCCGGCTACGCGGACCTGCCCTGGGCGGAGCGGGTCCTGGAGGCGCTGCGGCGGGTCGATCCCGGCATCGAGTACCTGAACCTGGGGGTACGCCATCTCAAGGCGGCGGAGGTCCGCACGGGGCAGCTCAAGGAGGCGCTGGACTTCCGTCCCGACCTCGTCTCGGTGGTGTGCGGCGGCAACGACATGCTCGCCCGTGACTTCTCGGCGGAGGCGGTGGAGGCCGAACTCGACGCGATGGTGCGGCCGTTGCGCGAGGGCGGTGCCGACGTCTTCGTCTTCACCATCCAGGACATCACCAAGGTCTTCCCCGAACAGCTCGGCGGCGGAGGGCTGAGCGGGCGGATCGAGATCTTCAACGACCAGGTGCGCAGGGTGGCCGACCGGCACGATGCCCTGGTCATCGACATGTGGGCGCACCCCACCAGCGGTTCCCGCAGCGTCTTCAGCGCGGACATGCTCCACGCCTCGATGCGCGGTCACGCGGTCCTGGCGTCGGCGGTGTTCGAGCAGCTCGGCGCGCGTCTGGCGGCGCGGCGCGGCCACTGAGAGGGCCGTGTCAGAGAGATCTCAGAACGCCCTGTCACCTTGGAGATGTGCACCGAACCGCAAGCCTTCGAGGCAAGCGCTTCGGTGCACGAGGAGAGATTCCCGTAGCGGCCCAACGGGGATCCGGGAAGCATCCCGGATCCGGGCTTCACCGCCCGCGCAGGTTCGAATCCTGCTCTCTCCGCCACTCCTTGTCAGGTCGGTCGTCTGCCCGTCGAGATCCGAGGAGAGCAGCAATGCAGCCAGGCCGGTGGGCGGACTCCGGTGTACTGATCACCAACCCGGTCGCCGGGGCGGGACGCGCCGACCTCGTCGACGCCGACACCCTGACCCGGCGGTGCGCGGACCTGGTCGGGAGCCTCACGGCGATCGGGACCCGACACCGCGGTCACGCCGAGGAGATCGCGGCGAAGGCCGTCGCCGACGGCGCCGACCTGGTGATCGTGGCCGGCGGCGACGGCACCACCCGCGAGGTGGCCTCGGCGCTCGTCCGGGCCTCCCTGGAACGGCCCCGGGCGGCCCTGCCCGCGCTGTTCTGCGTGCCGGTCGGCACCGCCAACTCCTTCTACCGCGAGCTCTGGTCCGACCGGCCCTGGCAGCTCACGCTGACCGAGGCGCTGTCCGGGCCGGCCCGCCGAGTGCGCCACGTCGACGTCGCGCACATACGGGAGAGCGACACGTACGCCCTGCTCGGCACGGGCACCGGAGTCGTCGCGGAGGTGCTCGCGACGGCGAACCGCCTGACCGGCCTGGCCGGCCGCGACCGCTACCGGCAGGCCGTGGCCGACGTCGTGGCGGCCCACCGGCCGTACCCCACGCGGATCACGGTGGACGGCGAGGTGGTGCACGACGGCACGGTCCAGCTCACCAACATCGGCGGCGGCCGGTACCGCGCCGGGCAGTTCCGGCTGATGCCGCGTTCCGTCCTCGACGACGGACTGCTCGACCTGTGCGTCTTCGACGGCACCTGCGACCTGGTCGAACTGCTGAACCTGACCCGCGAGGGACGGCACGTGGAACGCCCCGGGGTGATCTACACCCGGGGCCGGCACTTCGTCGTGGAGCGCACCGACGGCGCGCCCCTGTCCCTGGAGTACGACGGCGAGATGGCCACCGGGGGGCGGTCCCGCTGCACAGTGGGCCTCCTGGCCGGCGTCCTGCCGTTTCTCGCACCGCCGCACCAGGCGTGAGCCCGGAAGGCGCGGCGGTCCCCGGATACGGAGGAGACCCCCATGCACGGCGCCGAGCAGACCGCCGACGACCGGTGGGTGCTGCCCACGGCAGGCGACACCCACTTCACCTGGAAGTACGACGAGGGCCGCGACCGGCTGCTGAGCCTGTACCAGAAGGGCAAGGACAAGCAGTGGGACAGCACGGCGCGCATCGCGTGGGAGACCGAGGTCGACCCGTACGACGCGCTGGGCACTCCGGAGAACACGCTCGCCCTGTACGGCTCGAGGCAGTACGCGAAACTCGACGAACGCGAGCGGCGC
Source organism: Streptomyces sp. NPDC056738 (assembly GCF_042790435.1). Classification (NCBI taxonomy): domain Bacteria; kingdom Bacillati; phylum Actinomycetota; class Actinomycetes; order Kitasatosporales; family Streptomycetaceae; genus Streptomyces; species Streptomyces sp. NPDC056738. The sequence continues at coordinate 657,080 of NZ_JBHTZF010000002.1, read as the reverse complement.
GAAATGCGCCGGCACATGGCGTCCTGGGAATTCAGCCAGTTCCTGCACGGTGAACAGGGGGCGATGATCTGCTCGGCGCGGATCGTCGAATCGGTCCCCGATCTCGATTCGAAGTTCTACGCCTCGACCCAGGTGATGGACGAGGCGCGGCACGCCGAGATCTTCTCCCGTTTCCTCAAGGAGAAGATCGGCATGGAATATCCGATCAACTCGCATTTGAAGAGCCTGCTCGGCGACGCGCTCTCGGATTCACGCTGGGACATGCCGTATCTCGGAATGCAGGTGCTGATCGAGGGCCTGGCGCTCGCCGCCTTCGGAATTCTCCGGGACAAGACGAACAAGCCGCTGCCGAAACAGATCCTCGCGTACGTCATGCAGGACGAGGCCCGCCATGTCGCCTTCGGGCGGCTCGCCCTGCGGGACTACTACGCGGAGCTGACCTCCAAGGAGCGGGCGGAACGCGAGGAGTTCGTCGTCGAAGGCTGCCACCTCATGCGGGACCGGTTCCGGATGCAGGAGGTCTGGGAGAACCTGGGCTTCGACATGGCCGAGTGCATGGAGTACATGGACAAGGGCCCCCGCATGCAGGCGTTCCGTTCGCGGCTGTTCACCCGGATCGTCCCGTGCGTGAAGGACATCGGGCTGTGGGGGCCGGCGGTCAAGAAGGCCTACGCCGACATGGGTGTCCTGGACATGGCCAAGAGCGACCTGCTCGCCCTGATGGCCTCGGACGAGGCGCAGGCCGAGCTGCTGGACCGGGAGCGCCGCGAGGAGCGCGAGCGCGAGGACCGCGAGCTGGCGGACCGTGTCGCCGAGGTGGACGCGGCCGTCGCGGCGGGAGCCGACGACTCTTCGGATACCGGGAGTACGCCACTGACCGACGGCAGGCCGGGGGTCGGCGGGGCGGCCTGAGGCGGCGCGCGCGTCCGAGGGGCCGGGATCCTCCTCGTGCCCCCGGGCCGCGCACATCGCCCAACCACCCCTCCGACCAGGGCACTTGCCCTTTCGGCGGCGCGCCGCACGGCGAGTCCGCGCGACGGGACGGCTGCGCTCGGTGACAACCCGATTGACGGCTGCGCACTCACATGGATACATTCCAACCATCGGTATGTTGGAGGTGTTAAGCGATGAGCGCTGGGCCCGCTGAAGCGGCGGCCAAGCGGGGGTACATGCCCCTGCTGCTCCTCGCGTCGAGTGCGACCTTCCTGGCCGTCCTCGACGTGACGATCGTCAATCTGGCCATCCCGGATCTGCACAAGGACTTCGAGGGTTCCGCCCTCGCGGACCTGTCCTGGGTGATCACCGTCTACGCCACGGTGTTCGCCGCCCTGCTGGCGCCCGCGGGCCGGCTCGCGGACGTGATCGGCCGGCGTTCCCTGTTCACCGCGGGGATCGCCGTCTTCACCGCGATGTCCCTCATGTGCGCGCTGGCCCCGAATCTGCCCGTCCTGCTGACCGCCCGGGCCTTCCAGGGCGCCGGAGCGGCGGCGATGATCCCGGCGTCACTCGCCATCGTCCTGATGGACACGCCACCCGAGGAGCGCCGGGCGGCGATCGGCAAGTGGAGCGCCGCCTCCGCGTTCGCCGCCGCGGTCGGCCCCTCGATCGGCGGGGTCCTGGTCGACACTCTGGGCTGGCGGTCCCTGTTCCTGATCAACGTGCCGTTCGGCCTGCTGCTCCTGCTGCGCGCGCACATCATTCCCCGGACCACGCGCCCCGAGGGCAGCAAGGTGCCCGACCTGATCGGGACCGCCCTGCTCGGGCTCGGCATCGGCCTCCTCAGCCTCGGCATCTCCAAGGGCGAGGACTGGGGCTGGGGCGACCCCGCCACGGTGGGCTGCCTGGCCGGCGGCGTGATCGCCATGACGGTCACCCTGCTGCGCTCGCGGACCCACGAGGCCCCCGCCGTGGAGACCAGCCTCTGGCGCAGCCGGACCTTCGCCCTGGCGAACCTGTCCGTGTTCTTCTACGGTGCCTGCCTGTTCGCCTGGCTCCTGGTCGGCGTCCTGTACGTCACCTCGGTCTGGCACTGGTCGGAGCTGAAGGCGGGCCTCGCGGTGACTCCGGGCGCCTTCGCGGCGACCCTGGTGGCCCTGTACTCGGGCAAGATCCAGACGAAGTACGGCCCGCGGGCCGTGGTCGTGGCCGGCGCGGTCATCCTCGCGGGCACCGGCTTCTTCCTCGCCTTCACCCTGCCCGACGAGCCCAACTTCCTGGGCTACTGGCTGCCCACCGGCATCCTGGCGGGCGCGGGCATGGGCGCGATCACCACGGGCACGTCGACCGCCGCCGCGCTCTCGGTCTCCCCGCTGCGCTTCGCGGCGGCGACCGGGCTCAACCAGACGGCGCGTCAGGTCGGCGGCGCCTTCGGTATCGCGACGCTGGCCACGCTCCTCAGCAAGGCGAGCACCGACGCGGCCGACTACGGACACGTCCTGCTCTTCTGCTCCATCGTCACGGCCATCTCGGGTCTGGCGGGCCTCGGGCTCGTCATCAAGGCCCCGCCCGCCGCGGCCCAGGCGCAGGCCGCCCAGGGCGCCGCGGCCGAGGCCGCCCGGACGGCCGAGGCGAAGCCGAGCTCCCACTGACCCCCGAGGGGCGGCGGGCACCCGCCGCCGCCCGTTCGGGTCGCCGTCCATCCGATCCAGGCACTTATAAAACCGACGGAAGGTACGCAAGACATGCCCATCAAGACCAGTGAAGCTCTCTACACCGCAGTCGCGACCGCCGAGGGCGGCCGAGAGGGCCGTGTCTCCACTGAGGACGGCAAGCTCGACGTGGTCGTCAGCCAGCCCAAGGAACTGGGCGGCACGGGCGCCGGCACCAACCCCGAGCAGCTCTTCGCGGCCTGTTACAGCGCGTGTTTCCACGCCTCCATCGGGATCATCGCCCAGATGCAGAAGATCGACATCACCGGTTCCAGCGTGACGGCCCGCGTCGGCATCGGCCGCAACGACGCCGGGTTCGGCATCGTCGCCGAACTCACCGCCAGCATCCCCTCGGTCGACGAGGCCACCGCCAAGACCCTCGTGGAGAAGGCGCACGAGATCTGCCCCTACTCCAAGGTGACCCGGGGCGACATCGAGGTCACGATCAAGACGGCCTGACCCGATCGGACACCCCGCCCCGCGCGGGACGAGGGCCCCGCCACCGGTGCGACGACCGGCGGCGGGGCCTTCGCCTTGCCGGTCCCCACGACCGGACACCCGGGGGTGTCGGTGCCTCGCGACCTCCCCGCGCCCTGCCTACGCTCTACGCAAGGGCGCGGCGCGGAACGACCGACGAGGACGCGATGGTGACGGGTTTCCCGTTCGTGGGACGCGAGGACGTGCTCGGTGAGCTGAGGGAGGCGCGGGAGCGTGCCGCCGCCGGCCGCGGGGGCCTCGTCACCCTGACGGGGGCTGCGGGAGCGGGCAAGACCCGCGTCGCGGAGGAGGCCGCCGCACGCGCGGAGGGCTTTCGCACGGTGTGGACGTGGTGCCCGCCGGACGCCGTGGAGCACGCGCTCAGGCCCTGGTCGCGGTTGCTGCGCGAACTCGTCGCCGACGACGTGCGCCGCGGCCGGCCGGTCACCGTGTCGCCCTCGCTGCGGGCGGTGCTCGCGGGGTCCGCGCCGGGCGGGCGGGCGGAGGCGGACCCGAAGGCCGCGCGGCTGCGACTGGCCGGGGACGTCGCCGAGGTCCTGACGGCTGCGGCACGGCGGCGGCCCCTGCTGCTGGTCCTCGACGACGTCCACGCGGCCGACGCCTCCTCGCTGCGGCTCCTCCTGGAGACCGCGGACGCCGTGCGCGGTGCCCGGGTCCTGCTGCTGGCCACCGCCCGCGACGACGACACCGCCTGGCGGGACCGCACCTGGGCGCGCGCCCAACTGCTGCGCCGGGGAGAGGCCTTGCCGGTGGGCCCGCTCCGGGAGGAGGACGTGGCCGCCCTGCTCGACGCCGCGACCGGCAGCACCCCCGGAGGGTCGGCCGTACGCGCTCTGGCCCGGTACACGGGCGGCGACGCCTTCTTCGTGACCGAGCTCCTCCGGTCGGGCGGCGGCCGGCTCGAAGCGCCCGGTTCCGAGGCCCAGGAGACCGCCGTCTCCGTGCGGATCAGGGACGCCGTCCGGGCCCGTACGGCCGAACTGCCGCCCGGGGCGGCGCGGTTGCTGGATCTCGCCGCCCTGCTGGGAACACGGTTCCGGCTCGACGTGCTCGCCGAGGCCGCCGCACTCCCCCTCGACGAGGTCCGCGCGCTGCTCGGGGAGGCGGCGGGGGCCGGACTGCTCGCTGAGTCGGGCCCCGGCGAAGGCCGGTTCCGGCACGACCTTCTGCGCGAGGCCCTGTCCGGGAGACCGGCGCCCGCCGAGCGGGCCCGGCTGCACCGGGAGCTCGCGACCGTCCTGGCCGACCGCGCCCGGCGCGGCCTCGGCACCGGTCCCGCCGAGGTCGCCCACCATCTCCTGCTCGCCGGCCCGGAACACGCGCACGAGGCCGCCGCGTACTGCCGTCGGGCCGGCGAACGCGCCGCCGCGCTCCTCGCCTTCGAGGAGGCGGCCCGCTGGTACGAGAAGGCCGTACGGGCCCACGCGACCGGCCGCGGAACCGCCGAGGACGGCGGGCCGGTCGCCCCTGAGCCCGACGACGCCGGGGAACGCGTCGAGGCGCTGCTCGGACTCGGGGCGGCGCGGCTCGGGTCCGGGGACCGGACGGCGGCCCGGTCCACGCTGCTGGACGCCGCCTCTTGCGCCCGCCGGGCGGACCGGCCCGATCTGCTGGCGCGCGCCGCGCTCGGCCTCGGCGCGGGTCCCGTCGGCTTCGAGGTCGACGTGGCCGATCGTGAACAGGCCGAGCTGCTCGGCGAGGCGCGCACCGCTCTCGCGGGCGATCCGGCGCACACCGCGCTGCGCGCCGCCGTCACCGCGCGGCTGTCCCTCGCGGCGGCCTTCCTCGAACCCGAGGAACACCGGGTCGCTCTCGCGGAGGAGGCGGTGGCCACGGCCCGTGCGGCCGACGACCCGGCGACCCTCGGACCGGCGCTCGCGGCATTGTGCGACGCCCGCTCCGGCCCCGACCACTGCCGCGAACGCCTCGGCCGTTCCCGGGAGATCGTCGCCGTGGCCCGGGCCCGGCACGACCTCCCGCTCGAACTCCTCGGCCGGCGGCTGCGGTTGGTCGCGCTGATGGAGACCGGCTCGTTCGCCGGGGCGGACTCCGAGGCGGCGGCGTACGAGGCCGCGGCCCGGCCGCTGCGACAGCCGCTGTACGCGTGGTACGTGCCCCTGTGGCGCGGCACCCGGGCGCTGTTGGAGGGGCGTTACGACGACTGCTCCGCCGCGCTCGACGAGGCCGAGGCGCTGGGCGGGGCGGCGGGCAGCCCCAACGCGGTGCTCCTCGCACAGACGCAGCGCTGGTGCCTGTACGCGGACACCGGCGACCTGGACGGTCTGCGGCGGCTGCGCGACCGGGCGCCGTTGGATCGGATGCCGGGCGTGTGGCCGCGCGTCACCCTGGCCCTGATCGCCGCGCAGCTCGGCCACCGTGAGGAGGCCTCGCGGCGTCTGGCCGGGGTGATGCCCTCGCTCCTGCGGGCGCCCCGGGACAGCGAGTGGCTGCCGATGATGGCGCAGGCCGCGGAGACCGTCGGGATGGTGGGCGCCCATCCCGCCGCGTCCCCGCTCTACGGCGCGCTGGCACCGTACGCGGGCCTGTTCGCCGTGGAGGGCATCGGCGCCGCGGTCCGGGGCCCGGTCGACCGCCATCTGGCGCTCCTGTCCCGCTCCCTCGGCGACGACGGGACGGCCCGCCGGCACCGCGACCGTGCCGTACGGGCCGCCGAGGAGGCCGGCGCGATCGCACTCGCCGAACGCATCGCGGCGGAGACCCGCCCGGAGGAGACCGGCACCGCGGGTCCGGGGCCCGAGCACGCGACCGGCACCGCCGGTTCCCACGCCGCAGGTTCTGGACCCGGGCGCACGGCTCACCCCGCCGGTTCCGGATCCGAGCACACGACCCGCCCGTCCGGTTCCGAACCGGTGGAGGCCGCGTTCCCTGCCGGTTCCGGACCCGGCGAGGCCTCGCTCCCCGCCGGTTACGGCCCCCGGGAGCCTGCCCTCCCCGCGGCGCTGTTCCGCCGCGAGGGGCCGTTGTGGCGTCTGGTGTACGCCGGACGGGACGCCCGGCTCCCGGACAGCAAGGGCCTGCACGACATCGCGGTGCTCCTGGGCCGGCCGGGCACCCCGGTCCCGGCGGTCGATCTGGCGGCACCCGGCGGCAGCGCCGCCACCGGCGATCCGAGCTCCGCGGACCTGCACGCTCCCGGCGATCTGGGCGAGGTCGTGGACGCCACCGCGCGCGCCGCGTACCGGCGACGACTGCGAGAGCTGGAGGAGGAGGCCGCGGACGCCGACGCGGCCGGGGACGCGGTGCGGTCGGGCCGGATCGCGGCGGAGAAGGACGCGCTCGTGGGCCAGTTGTCCGCCGCGTACGGCATCGGCGGCCGGGTCCGCCGCGCCGGTTCCCCCGCGGAACGCGCCCGCACGGCGGTCACGGCTCGCGTCCGCGCGGCCGTTCGCCGTGTCGCGGCGGTCCACCCGGAGCTCGGACGCCATCTGGAGACCGCCGTACGCACGGGCACCCTGTGCGTCTACGAGCCCGAGACCCCGCCCGCCTGGCGTCTGTGACCCCGGGCCGCGCCCCGGTCGGACTCCGGTGAGGCGCCGTGTCACATCGTGCCGTCCGACCTCACGCCTGAGGGGTGAAGGCGCCGTACGGAACCGGGTACGGCCGCGGAACGAAGGGCAGGACGTCATGTCGAGCACGGCAGAAGCAGAGATGGAGCCGATCACGGTCGGGCCGGTGACCGAGGGCCGGAACACCCTCGACGCCCGCCGGGCCGAGGAACTCGCGGATCTCTTCGTGGAGTTCCTGCGGACGAACAGCGCCCCCGAGGGACTGTTCACGGACGACGTGTTCCTGGACCTCAGTCTGCCCCAGTGGCGGCTCCAGACCGTCGGCCGCGACGCGGTCGTGGCCCTGCGGCGCCGCAGCCATCCCGCCCTCGGCAGCGTCCCGCGCCACCGTGTCGATGTCACCGGGACCGGGATGGTCATCGAGTTCGAGGAGCGCTGGGAGGACGCCGACGGCGTCTGGTACTGCCGTGAACTGGTCCGCGCCGAGGTGCGCGACGGCTCACTGAGCGAGGTGTCCGTCTACTGCACCGGCGACTGGTCCCCCGAGATCCAGACCGCCCACCACCGCGAGGTGACGCTCATCCGGCCGTGAGGGCCGGAGCAGGGAAGCGGGGCGGCCGACCGAAGGTGCCTCAGGCGACTCATGCGGTCTACAACCAGTCGCCCCCAATCCCTTGATCACCACGTCGCGGCCTGATATTCATGATCACATCTTCCTCACGCGATCTTCACATGCGGACGACTAGAGAGAGCCCTTGACGACCTGCCTTTCCCGCGCGACCCGGTTAGCACCGGCCGCGGCCGCTCCAGGTCGCTCCACTCCCTCCGCGTAGCGGGAAACCCCTGCCGGTCCCGTCCGGAAGACCCCTGCCGGACACGACGGGGGAAGGCCCGCCCCATCACCGACGGGCTCCCGTCCGCCTCCGCCTCCCCACCGGGAGGCCGGGTCCGGCTTTTCATCACCTTCACATCTCTTCACCTGCTTTGAACAAGGGAACGCATGCCTGCCTTCTGCCCGCACTGCGGCGGTGCTGTGACCGACGAGGCCCGTTACTGCGCTTCGTGCGGTCGGCCCACGGCCGCTCCGGCGCCCGCTCCGTCGCCCGCGCTGCCGCCGCCTCCCGCGTCGCCGCCCGCTGTTCCGGGCACCGCTGAGACACCGTCCGCCGCCACGGCGCTGACCCGCCTGGTGACCGGCGACTGGATCGCTCCCGCCCGCATCGCCGCCCTGCCGACGGCTCTCCTGCTGCTCGTGTCCCTGGCCCTGGCGGCGACCGCCGCCGCGGACGACGCCCCCTTCGGCGGCGCCTTCCTGACGGCGCTCGCCGTCGTCCTGTCGGCCCTCGGCGCCCACCCGGGACTCGAGCTGACGGAGCGGGACTCGGCCTCGCTCGCGTCCCTCGACCTCTCCTTCATGCCCCTCGGACTGACGCTGCTGTGGGCGGCCGCGCTGTGGTTCGGTGCCCGCCTGCATCTCCGCGGCGCGGCCGCCGCCGGCCGCCGACTCGACACCGCGGAGACCGTGTTCCTGGGCGTGCGCAGCGTGCTGTCGGCCGTGCTCGGGTCCGTACTGCTGGCCTGGACGGCCGGTACCTCCGTCGCGCTCGGGTCGTCGGACGCCTCTGACTCGTCCGCCGCCTACGTGGCTCGTCTCCTCGGCCTGTCGGACGTCACTCTGTCCGTGACCTGCTCCCCGTTGCGCGCGGCCTGGTGGACCTTGCTGCTGGCGTCGCTGGTGCTCTTCCCCACGCTGGGCCGCACAGCGATGTCGGCCTGGGCCGCCCACCGGCCCGCGCTGGGCGACTGGCTCCGCGCGGCCCGCCGGGCGGGCGTGGCGCTGGCCGTGCCCCTCGCGCTGGCCGGCCTCGGCGCCGTGGTCTTCGTCGTGTCCCAGGCGGGGATGTCCGCGCTGATACCGGCGCTGTTGCTCGCTCCCAACCTGGGTGCGACCGTCCTGAGCCTGGCCTGCGGAGCGTCGGTCGAGTTCACCGACACGCTCACGTTCGACTCCTCGTCCTGGAGCGAAGGCGGCGACGGCTCGGACTCGTCGACGGCTGTCTCCCTGTTCGAGCTGCACGACCTCAGCGGCTGGCTCTGGGCGTCCGTGCTGCTGGGCGTGGTGGCCGCGGTGCTGCTGGGCGCCGGCGTCCTGCGCGAGTCGGCCCGCCCGGCCGCCGCCGTGCGCGCCGTGGTGTGCTTCGTCGCGGGCTTCCTGCTGACGGCCGTCATGGCGGGCGTCGGGCTCGAACTGTCCTCGGACATCGACGATTCGTCGTACCTGGCCATGATGCTCAGCAGGTCGCTGGACATCTCCCCGACGGACGGCAGCGCGCTCACGGTCGGGCCGTCCGTCCCCGGCGTGCTGTTCGCGGCGACGGTGTGGGCCGCCCTCGGCGCGTTCGCGGTACCGGCGGTGGCCCGTCGGCTCGGCGTCACTCGTGTCGAGGACCTGCCTGGAGCCGCCGCCCTCGTCGGGCGCCTGCGCCCCACCGGTCGGTCCGGGCACATGGCGGCCGCCCTGCACACCGTCCCCGTGCCTGCCTCTCCCGTCTCGTCCCCCGTCTTTGTCTCCGCCGCCCCGGCGGGGCCCGTCGCCTCGCCGGTGTCGCCGCAGGTCCCGGACGTCTCCCCCGTCGGCGTGGCACCGCGGGCGGCCGACGAGCCGACTCCCGCAGCGGACGGGGGTGTCGCCGGAATCCCCGCGGACGCGGAGTCCGAACCCATTGAAGCCGCGGACGACCGGCGTTCGGAGGCGACCGCGGACGCGGACGCCCTCAGCCGACCGGAGCCGACGGCCGACCAGGCCGAAGCTCCCGAGCCGGCCGCTAAGGCCGCGGGCACTGAGCAGGAATCGGTCGAGCCGCTGGAACCCAGTGCCGAGCCGGCCGAAACACCGGCGGAGCCGACGGACGAGCCCGCCGCCGAAGCCGAGGGCCAACTCGCCATCGAACCCGAGGCCGTGCCCACCGTCGAGCCCACCGAGTCGGCCGCAACACCGGGGGAACCGACGGACGAACCCGCCGTCGATTCCGCGGCCGAGTCCGAGGCCGAGCCCGCAGGTGAACCCGAGGACCAGCCCGCCGCCAAGGCGGCCGTGCCGACGCCCACCGCGGTCGGTGTCCCGGTCGACGCGCCTCCGGCTGCTCCCCCGGCGCCCCCGGCGCTCACCCCCGCAAGTCTCTCCAAGGCGCCCGGCGCGCGGCCCCAGGCCGTGCCCGCCGGAGCGGGACCGCGCGCGGCCGTCTTCGCCGGACTGCCGACCGGCAGCATGGCGTACCCCGGATCCCCGCATCAGGTCGTCCACACCCAGGAGCAGCCCCGGCCGGTACGGCGGCGGATCGGCTGGGGTGTCATCACGGCGACCCTCGTGGCGAGCGCGGTGCTCGCCGGCGGCGCCTCGGCGGCGGCGATCTGGCTGACCTCCGACCGGTCGGCACCCTCCTCGCACACGGCTCGCGCCACCGACGACGCCGCGCCGCCTGCGGCCGGCGCGCCGTCTCCGTCGTCCGCACCGGCCTCGGTCGCGCCGACCGGCCCGTCCGACGCCGGTGGGTCCCCCTCCGCCTCGGATCAGGCGGAGGCGGACATCGCCACGCAGGTGCAGTCCCTCCTGGAGGAGAACGCGCCGCAGCGCGGACGGGTGGCCAAGGCCCTCACCGCGGGCGGTAGCTGCTCGCACGGCAAGAAGCCCGTCGAGGACGCGCATGACGAGCTGCTGGACGTGGCCCTGAAGCGCGACGACCTCGCCCGGCGGGTCGACCTGCTCACGCCCCGGGCGGACGGCGATCTCGCCGAGGCACTGGGCGACCTGTCGCGGGCCTGGACGGCATCGGCGAAGGCGGACCGGGGCTACGCCTCGTGGGTGTCGCAAACCGCCGACTGGCTCGACGAGTTCGGCGTCACGGCGTGCGGGCACAGCGAGACGCGCATCACCGACGACTTGCCCAGGACCCACGACGACGAGGCGACCGAGGCCAAGCGGGACTTCGTCGACCTGTGGAATCCCATCGCGCTGCGGTACGGGCTGCCGCAGGTCGAGGCAAGGGACATCTAGCGGATCGCGCGCCGTTCACGTCGCGCCGCGGCGCCCGTACCCCTCGGGCGACGCGGCGCGGTCGGCGTTCCCGAGGAGGGCACCGCCATCCCGGTGACCGCGTGGTGTGTCTGCGGCGTGGGGGCACCCGTACGGGCAAGGGTGGGTCCACGAGCCGGCGCGGTCGCACGGTCACGGCAGAAGGCGGCGGGGCACAGCGGTGGGCAGCGGTGGGTGGAGGCGGCATCGGGACGCGATCCGCTCCGGGCTGCGCTCCCTTCTCACTTCGGCCATTCTCGTGGCCGCCTACTACCTGCTCCCGCTCGACAGGGTCTTCAACCTGGCCACGATCCTCGTACTCGTCGGCGGCATCGTGGCGGTGGCACTGCTCCTGGCCTGGCAGATCCGCGAGATCACGCTGGCCCCGCGGCCCGAACTGCGGGCCATGGAGGCGCTGGCGACCACCGCCCCGCTGTACATCCTCCTGTTCGCGACGACGTACTACCTGATGGGGCGCAGCTCGACGGGCACCTTCAGCGAGACCCTCTCGCGGACCGACTCCCTGTACTTCACCGTGACGGTCTTCAGCACGGTCGGCTTCGGGGACATCACCCCGCACACCGAAGCGGCTCGCGTGCTGGTCACGGGGCAGATGGCGGTGAACGTCCTGCTCATCGGTGTGGCCGCCCGGCTCCTGGTGTCTGCGGTGCAGCGGGGCAGACTCCAGCAGAACGCGCCGGAGCCGGGCGCGGGCGGCACCGGGCCTCCGTACGACGGGTGATCCGTCGCGAGGAGGCCCGGAATCGGAGCCCGATGCCTCGGCCTCGGCTTCGCTCAGGCGCCGACGTACGCCGCCAGATGTTCGCCGGTGAGGGTGGAACGGGCGGCGACGAGGTCGGCCGGGGTGCCCTCGAAGACGAGCCGGCCGCCGTCGTGGCCGGCCCCGGGGCCGAGGTCGATGATCCAGTCGGCGTGGGCCATGACGGCCTGGTGGTGCTCGACAACGATGACCGACTTCCCCGAGTCGACGAGCCGGTCGAGGAGCCCGAGCAACTGCTCCACGTCGGCGAGGTGCAGGCCGGTGGTCGGCTCGTCGAGGACGTACACACCGCCCTTGTCGGCCATGTGCGTGGCGAGCTTGAGCCGCTGCCGCTCGCCGCCGGAGAGCGTGGTGAGCGGCTGGCCGAGGGTGAGATAGCCCAGTCCGACGTCGGCGAGCCGCGCGAGGACGCGCTGCGCGGCCGGCGTCTGCGCCTCGCCCGAGCCGAAGAACTCCACGGCCTCGTCCACCGACATCGCCAGGACCTCGCTGATGTCACGGCCGCCGAGGTGGTACTCCAGGACCGAGGCGTCGAACCGCTTGCCCTCGCAGTCCTCGCAGGTGGTGGCGACTCCGGCCATCATGGCGAGGTCCGTGTAGATGACGCCGGCGCCGTTGCAGGTGGGGCAGGCGCCCTCGGAGTTGGCGCTGAACAGCGCCGGCTTGACGTCGTTGGCCTTCGCGAAGGCCTTGCGGATCGGGTCGAGCAGACCGGTGTACGTCGCCGGGTTGCTGCGCCGCGAACCGCGGATCGGAGCCTGGTCGACCGACACCACGACCTCGTCGCCGGGGATGGACCCGTGCACCAGCGAGCTCTTCCCGGAGCCGGCGACCCCGGTGACGACGACGAGCACCCCGAGCGGGATGTCGACGTCCACGTCCCGCAGGTTGTTCGCCGACGCGCCGCGGATCTCCAGTGCCCCGGTGGGCTCGCGCGGTGTCTCCTTGACCTTGGCCCGGTCGTCGAAGTGGCGGCCGGTGACGGTGCCGCCCTTGCGCAGTTCCTCGACCGTGCCCTCGAAGCAGACGGAGCCGCCGCCCGTACCGGCGCCGGGGCCGAGGTCGACGACGTGGTCGGCGATCACGATGGTCTCCGGCTTGTGCTCCACGACGAGCACGGTGTTGCCCTTGTCCCGCAGGCGCAGCAGGAGGTCGTTCATCCGCTGGATGTCATGGGGGTGCAGACCGGCGGTGGGCTCGTCGAAGACGTAGGTGACGTCGGTGAGCGAGGAGCCGAGGTGGCGGATCATCTTCACGCGCTGCGCCTCGCCTCCGGACAGGGTGCCCGCCGGGCGGTTCAGGGCGAGGTAGCCGAGGCCGATCTCGACGAACGAGTCGAGGGTCTGGCGGAGCGCGGCGAGCAGCGGCGCCACCGAGGGCTCGTCGAGGCCGCGGACCCATTCGGCCAGGTCGCTGATCTGCATCGCGCAGGCGTCCGCGATGCTGATCCGCTTGATCTTCGACGCACGGGCGCCCTCGCTGAGCCGGGTGCCCTCGCACTCGGGGCAGACCGTGAAGGCGACGGCCCGGTCCACGAACGCCCGGATGTGCGGCTGCATCGCCTCCTTGTCCTTGGAGAGCATCGACTTCTGGATCCGCGGGACGAGCCCTTCGTACGTCATGTTGATGCCCGCGATCTTCATGCGGGTGGGCTCGTGGTGGAGGAAGTCGTGCAGTTCCCTCTTCGTGTACTTGCGGATCGGCTTGTCCGGGTCGACGAAGCCCGACTCCTTGTAGAGCCGCATGTTCCAGCCGTCCGAGCCGTAGCCGGGGATCGTGATCGCACCCTCGTTGAGCGACTTGGAGTCGTCGTAGAGCTGGGTGAGGTCGATGTCGGAGACGGTGCCCCGGCCCTCGCAGCGCACGCACATGCCGCCGGTGCGGTTGAAGGTCGCCTTCACGGCCTTCTTGGCGCCGCGCTCCACGGTGATGGCACCGCTCGCGCTGACCGAGGGGACGTTGAACGCGTACGCGCTGGGCGGGCCGATGTGGGGCTTGCCGAGCCGGCTGAAGAGGATGCGCAGCATCGCGTTGGCGTCGGTGGCGGTACCGACCGTGGACCGGGGGTCGGCGCCCATCCGCTGCTGGTCGACGATGATCGCGGTGGTCAGGCCTTCGAGGACGTCGACCTCGGGCCGGGCGAGCGTGGGCATGAAACCCTGCACGAAGCTGCTGTAGGTCTCGTTGATCAGCCGCTGCGACTCGGCGGCGATCGTGTTGAACACCAGCGAGCTCTTGCCCGAGCCGGACACGCCGGTGAACACCGTCAGCCGGCGCTTGGGGATCTCGATGCTGACGTCCTTGAGGTTGTTCTCGCGCGCGCCCAGCACGCGGATCAGATCGTGGCTGTCGGCACCATGCGGCGCGGACGGCTCCGGGTCCGTCCTCGTGGCCTTGCTCATCGTGTCTCCATCTGTCGGGCGGGGCAGCCTTCGCGGTCCCCGCCGTCATCGCCTGACTCGATCCAACCAGCTTCGCGGGGGAGAACAATGTTCATGCGCCACGCTAGGGGAGGCGCGGCCGTCGGGGCTTCTCGAATCCTGACCGGGTCCGGAGCGAGAATCGGAGGATGACCATGCCGTCCGACGCATCGCCCCTGTCCGGCCAGACCCAGTGCGATCTGCGCGCCCGCAGCCCGTTGCGCGCGTTCCTGCGCACGGAGACCGGCAGCGCCGCCGTCCTGCTCGCCGCCGCCCTGCTGGCACTGGCCTGGGCCAACATCGGTCCCGGCTCGTACGAGACGGTGTGGGGCACCGAGCTGTCGATCCGCGTCGGGTCGGCCGGGGTGTCGCTGGACCTGCGCGAGTGGGTGAACAGCGGGCTGATGACGCTGTTCTTCTTCGTCGTCGGCCTGGAGGCGCGGCGGGAGTTCGACCTGGGCGAACTGCGCGAGCGGCGCCGGGTCACGCTGCCGCTGCTGGCGGGCCTCAGCGGCATGGTCGTCCCCGTCGTCGTGTATCTGGTCATCACCTCGGGCAACGGCTCCGCGGCGCACGGCTGGGGTGCCGCCATGTCGACGGACACCGCCTTCGCCCTGGGCATGCTCGCCGTCTTCGGCCACCGTCTACCCAACAGCCTCCGTGTCTTCATGCTCACCATCGCCGTGGTGGACGACTTCCTGGCCCTTGCCGTCGTCGTCTTCGCCTACAGCGACACGATCGAGCCGCCCGCGCTGATCACGGCGCTCGCCCTGTTCGCGGTCGTCGTGCTGCTGCGGCGCACGATCGGCGCCCGGATCCCTTCGCTGTACGGCCTCCTCGGCGTGGCGATCTGGGTGGCGCTGCTGAAGTCGGGCGTCGACCCCGTGGTGACGGGGCTCGCGATGGGCATGCTGACCTACGCGTACACGGCCGAACGCAGCGATCTGGAGCACGCGAGCAAGCTGTTCCGGCGCTTTCGCGAACAGCCGACGCCGGAGCTGGAGCGCACGGTGCGCCGCGGCCTCGCCTCGACGCTCTCGCCGAACGAGCGGCTCCAGCAGATGTTCCATCCCTGGACCAGTTACGTGATCGTGCCGCTGTTCGCCCTGGCCAACGCCGGCATCACCCTGAGCGGCGGTCAGCTCGCCGACGCCTTCACCTCACCGGTCACCCTCGGCATCCTCTTCGGCTATCTGCTCGGCAAGCCGGTCGGTGTCATCGGCGGCACCTGGCTGGCCACGCGCCTGGGCCGGGGACGTCTGCACCCGCCCGTCGGCTGGGGCGCGATCACGGCGGGCGGCACGCTGGCGGGCGTCGGCTTCACCGTGGCGCTGCTGATCGCGTCGCTGGCCTTCGACGGCGCCCGGCTGGAGCAGGCGAAGATCGGCATTCTGGCCGCGGTTGCCTGCTCCTTCCTCCTCACCTGGATCGTCACCCTGGTGATCGGTGCCCTCGACGGGCGCTCCCGCGCGCGGGCCCTGCTCGGCACCGGCCAGACGATCGTCGATCTGAGCGATCCCGTCGACGTGGAGCGCGACCACGTGCGCGGGCGGCTCGACGCGCCGGTGACGCTCGTCGAGTACGGCGATTTCGAGTGTCCGTACTGCGGTCTGGCCGAATCGGTGGTGCGTGAACTGCTCGCCGACTTCGGGGACGTCCGCTACGTGTGGCGCCATCTGCCGCTCACCGATGTGCACCCCAACGCCCAGCTCGCCGCGCAGGCCGCGGAGGCCGCGGCACGCCAGGACCGCTACTGGGAGATGCACGACCTGCTCATGGGTCACCAGGGCGAACTGGGGCCGAAGGACCTGTTCCGGTACGCCGCCCGGCTCGGCCTCGACAGCGGCCGCTTCCGCGAGGACCTGCGGGGCGGCGCGAGCGCGGCCCGGGTGGCCATGGACGTCGAGTCGGCGGACCTCAGCGGTGTCTCGGGCACGCCGACGTTCTTCGTCAACGGCCGCCGTCACTACGGCGCGTACGACATCGCCTCCCTGACGGCGGCCGTCCGTGCCGCGCGGCAGCGGTCGACGCTCACGGGCGCGGGACAGGAGCCCTGACCGCTCGCCGCGGGCTCAGGTGGCGCGGGCCCGCAGGCGGCGGAGCATCCGGGCGTCCTCGAAGCCCACGGCGCGGGCGGCGGCGTCGACGGTGACGCCGTGGCTGATCAGGTGCTCGGCGCGCTCCAGCCGCAGGGCCTGCTGATAGCGCAGCGGGGTGAGGCCCTGGGTGGCCCGGGTGAAGAGCCGGGTGAGGGTGCGCTCGCTGACGCCCACGGCGGCGGCGAGTTCCGGCAGGGGCACCGGCCGGTCGAAGCGGGCGTCGAGCAGGTCCTGGGCGCGGTGCACGGTGTCGTCGAGGTGGGACCGGTGCCGGAGCATCGCGCTGGCCTGGGGTTCATGGCCGTTGCGCCGTGCGTAGACCACCATGTCCCGGGCGACCTGGGCGCCCACCGCCGGGCCGTGCCGGCCGGCGATCAGGTGCAGCGCGAGGTCGATCCCGCTGGCGATGCCGGCCGACGTGACGACCCGGTCGTCCTGCGTGTAGAGGACGTCGCGGACCACGGCCGCCCGGGGGTAGCGGCGGGCGAGTTCGTCCTGGACGTCGTGGTGGGTGGTGCACCGTCGTCCGTCGAGCAGTCCGGCCCGGCCGAGCGCGTCGGCTCCGGCGCAGACACTGGCGACGGTGCCGCCCCGGGCGTGGTGGTCCCGGAGGGCCCGCAGCGCCGCCTCTCCGATGGACGGGGCGTCGGCGAGGGTGAGCGCGCGCCAGCCGGGCACGACGATCAGGTCCTCGGGGCCGAGCTCGGGCCACTCGGTGCCGGCCGTCAGCGGCAGCCCCTGGGCGGTGACGACCTGCGGCCGCTCGGCGACGTAGCCGAGGGTGTAGGGGTGCCCGAAGTCGGCGGCCGTGGAGAAGACCTGCGCGGGGCCGGCCAGGTCCAGCAGATGCACTCCGGGCACCAGGAAGAAGACGATGTGGCTCACGATCCGGTCATCATGCCCGAGACGCGGCGGCGGTCTCCAGTTCATCGACGGTGGCGATGGTGGCGAAGCGCCCGGCGAGGGCGTACTCGGTACGCCGGATGACCTCTTCGGCCCCGAGGGTGCGGGGGTCCGCGAGCAGTTCCGCCACACTCCGCCCGGCGGGGGCGTCCCGGTGCGGGACGGGGTTGGTGGCCGTGGCGTCGGTGACGAAGGTGACCTGGTAGCCGAGGTCACTGGCGAGCCGGGTGGTGGTCTCCACGCACTGCTCGGTCCGGATACCGCAGACCGTGAGCTCGCGGACGCCGCGTTCCGTGAGGAGCTGCTGCAGGTTGGTGGTGGTGAAGGCGTTGTGCGAGGTCTTGTGGATCAGTGGCTCGCCGTCCTCGCGCCGCAGCTCGTCCATCAGCCGGACGTGGCCGAGGGCGGGGTCGAAGACGTCGCCGCTGCCGGGTTCCGAGTGCAGCACCCACACCACCGTGTCACCGGCTCGGCGGGCGAGGCGGACGAGCCGGTCCACCCGCTCGGTGATCTTCGGGTCGGAGATGGTCTCCCACAGGGGGTGTGCGCGGAAGGATTCCTGGACGTCGATGACGATCAGTGCTCGGGTCATGTCCCCACTCTGACCGGGGCGTGTGTCCGGGGGACAGACCTCATCGGGTCCGGGTGCGGACCGATCCGGTCATGCCCGCCGGAGGGCGAGGGCGGACGCGGGACCGGACACATGGCGGGACGGGTGAAGGGAGACGTGGCGGGACGGGTGAAGGGAGGCATGACCGGACGGATGAACCGGACACATGAACATGAGGCCACCCGACACATGAACCTGATGTGACCCGACACATGAACAGGGCGTCGCCCGACCCATGAACGGGACGTCGCCCGGCACATGACCCTGATGTCGCCCGGCACATGAACAGGACCTCGCCTGACCCATGTACGTGGGGCGGCCATGAACACCCGAGAACACGGCCCATGGACAGAGGACATGCGGCCGTTCCCCGCCGCCCGGAGTCGGGCGGCGG
Source organism: Streptomyces sp. NPDC056738 (assembly GCF_042790435.1). Classification (NCBI taxonomy): domain Bacteria; kingdom Bacillati; phylum Actinomycetota; class Actinomycetes; order Kitasatosporales; family Streptomycetaceae; genus Streptomyces; species Streptomyces sp. NPDC056738. The sequence continues at coordinate 639,128 of NZ_JBHTZF010000002.1, read as the reverse complement.
GGAACGGTCACCGCTTCGGAATGATCACCCGCGCGAAGCCCGCTCCGCGGCCTCGGCCACGCGCTTGACGTCCGCGAGGCGCCGGTCCCAGTCGGCGGCGAGCGCGGACATCCATCGGGCGGTGGCGTTCAGCGCGGCCGGCCGTACCGCGTACCGCACTTCGCGCCCCACGCGGCTTCCGGTGACGAGCCCGGCCGCGTCCAGCACGGCGAGGTGCTTGACCACCGCCTGCCGCGAGACGGGCAGTTCCTCGGCCAGCTTCGTGGCCGTGACCTCGCCCCGGGCCGCCAGCAGATCGAGCAGGCGCCGCCTGGTCGGGTCGGCGAGCGCGGCGAGGACGCCGTCGACCTCCTCGTGCTCGCCCTGTTCCTCGGTCACACCGACGGCTGGGCGGCGCGCTTCTTGAACGCCTCCAGAACCTGGGGCCAGCCGTTGGTGTTGTCCTCGTGGGCCTTGTGCCGCAGTTCCGGAGAGCCGGACAGCGCGGCGAATCCGCTCTCGACGACCCTCAGCCGCGTGCTCGCGCCCTCCGGGACGAGGGTGAACTCGACCAGCGTGCTGTTGGCGTCGCTCAGCGGGGCCCCGGGGAACGCGCTGGTCCAGCGGTAGGCGACATAGGTGGGCGGCTCGACCTTCTCCACCCGTACCGGGAACTCGCCGTACCGGGCGTTCCTCACCACGGTCGACTCGCCCACCCTGCCCTCGGTGGTGGGCAGGCTCTCCTCGTCAGCGACCCAGAACCCGGGCACGGCCACCAGCGACCAGACCCGCTCCAGGGGCGCTTCGATCAGGGTTTCGCGTTCGATCCGGTCCTCGGTCATGACGTACTCCTTCGAAGCCATCAATGATGCAACTCCAGGGTTGCACATCACTCCATTCATCGCAACCCTGCGGTTGCACGTCGCGGGCGCCAATGGGATCCGACCGGGCCACCCCCAACCCCAAGGAACACATCCAGCCATAGGCGGCCATGATGGTCGCAGGCATGAAACATGTCCTCCCAACTCCACTGAGTTAATTGATTGTTGGGGTCCAAGCACTAGTCAAAGGAGGTCGCGATGCCGATCATTCCTGTCATGAACCTGCAACCCGATGGGCGGGTCGCAGCCTCATGGAGGTGTTGGGATGCACCGAAGACTGGCCACCGGCCTCGCCGCCTCGGCCATGGCCCTGGTGGCCGTCACGGCGACCGCTACAGCCGCTAGCGCCGCCCCTGCCGACAAGCCCCAAGTCCTGTCCAACTGGACCCAGACCAGCGCGTCGAGCTACAACTCGTGGGTCGCCGCACGCGCCAACCAGTCCGCCTGGTCGTCGTACGCGTTCGACTGGTCCACCGACTACTGCTCCTCGTCGCCGGACAACCCGTTCGGCTTCCCCTTCGCCACTTCATGTGCCCGCCACGACTTCGGCTATCGCAACTACAAGGCCGCCGGCACCTTCGATGCCAACAAGTCCCGGCTCGACAGCATGCTCTACGCGGACCTGGGCCGAGTCTGCGCCAACTACAGCGGCGCGACGAAGGTCTCCTGCGACAGCACCGCGTGGACCTACTACCAGGCGGTCAAGGCCTTCGGCTGAGGCTCGCCCCTCGCGTGACCAACACCGCGCGACGTGCGCGTGGTTGATGACATGTGTCCGCCGCACCTCGCTGTGGCGCACAGCAGACTCCCGGCCTCCCGAGTGTTGATGACGGATCGCCGTTCCCCCGGTCCGTCAGGGTGATCGACGCCCGCCCGGTCGCCGGAGCACACCCCGCCACCCGCCCCGCCGTCCCCCGGCATGCCCTCCCCCGTCCCGTCCACCGGACACACTCGGGGCGGCACGGCCGTGGGCGCGGGTCGGGTGGCACGGCTCGTCGCACCGGTCGGCCCGGTCCGTGAGGCGGTTTCGAGCGGGCGGACCCAGAATGAGGGGGACGGCCTCGTAACCCGGCCGTCGAGCCGTCTCGGGGCAGCCGGATCGTGACCGTTGGCCTTGCGGTCTCCGCCCCTTGTGGCTCGGGACTTGCGAGCGCGCGGGTGGTCGAACTATGAAGACGGACGAGCCGGAAGCCACGGCCGACGGGAGCGGCGCACCCGAGGGAGCGAGCCGCTCTCCCGACCCGCCCGCGGACCCCCTCGCGACGGCGGACCCCGCGGCTCCCGAGGACGTCCGCCAGGACGAGGCGGCCGCCCTCCGTCACCTGACCGCGCGCATGAAGGCCGCCTACCCCTCCGTCGCCCCGTCCGTGGTGGACCAGGTGATCGCGGCGGCCCGGGGTTCCTTCCAGCAGGCGAAGGTCAGGACGTACGTCCCCATTCTGGTCGAGCGCCGGGTCCGCGCCCGGCTCGCCGAGTCCGCAGGCGAAGGGACCGCCTCGGCGCCCGCGTCCGTGGGCGACCCGGGCGGTGGCGAGCCGCGGGCGGCGGGAACGGTGGAGCGGTCCGCCGGGAGTCCGCGCCGCTCCCCCCTGCTCGGCCGGTGGCTGCCCGCGAGGCTGCGTCCCGCGCCCGCGTCCGCGTCCGACCTGGGCGGTGTCGGTGAGGGCCGGTGACCGGGCTGCGTTCACCGTGACAGAAGAAGGGGCGGGTCGTCATGACGGATGCCAGGGCCGCGCGCGTCGCGAGGCTCATCGAGCCGCTGCGGGTCGAGCCGGGGTCACGGGTGAACCTGGCCGAGGACTTCGACCCCCGTTACAAGGGCGGTCTGAAGAAGAAGCAGGGGGTGGAGTTGCTGCGCACGGGCGTGTCGCTGCTCGCCGAGTACCAGGAACGGCTGGCGGCCCAGGACACGTACGGCGTCCTGCTGTGTCTCCAGGCGCTCGACGCGGGAGGCAAGGACGGCACGATCCGGCACGTCATGAGCGGGGTGAACCCCCAGGGCGTCAAGGTCAGCAGCTTCAAGCAGCCCTCCACGGAGGAGCTCGACCACGACTATCTGTGGCGGTACGCCGCGAGGCTGCCCGCCCGCGGTGACATCGCGATCTTCAACCGTTCGCACTACGAGGAGGTGCTGGTCGTCCGGGTCCATCCGGAGGTCCTCGACCGGCAGCGGCTGCCGGCGGACGTGCGCGGACCGGACATCTGGAAGCGCCGCTACCGTGCCGTCAACGACTGGGAGCGCTATCTGACCGACAACGGGTTCAAGGTCGTGAAGATCTTCCTGAACCTGTCCAAGGAAGAGCAGCGCACCCGGTTCATGAAGCGGCTCGACGTGCCCGAGCGGAACTGGAAGTTCTCCGCGGCCGACGTCCGGGAGCGCCGGTACTGGGACGCGTACCAGCACGCCTTCTCCGAGATGCTCTCGCACACGAGTACGCCGTGGGCGCCCTGGTACGTCGTCCCGGCGGACCGCAAGTGGTTCGCGCGGATCGCCACGGCGGCCGTACTGGTGCACACGCTCATGGACATCGACCCCGCCTTCCCGGTGGTCGGCAAGAAGGCGCGCAAGGAGCTCCGGGCCGCCCGGCGGGAACTGGAGGCCGACGCTCCCAAGGGCGCGCCGGCCGATCCGTACGCGGCCCGGCGCCGAGGGCGGACCGGATCCGGATCGGAGAGCTGAGATGGCGATGCAGTCGAACGGCCCGAAGGCTCCGGAGCGTGTTGCTCCGGAGCTCTGGTACGCGCGTGAGCCACAGGACGTCGCGTCGGCCTTCGACGTCGACCCCGCCTCCGGACTCACCGCGGCCCGGGTCGCGGAACTGCTGGCCGAGAACGGGCCGAACACGCTGCCCGAGGAGAAGCAGAAGCCGGCGTGGCGGCGGTTCGTCGACCAGTACCGCAGCTACATGCAGGTCGTCCTCCTGGTGGCCGCGATCGTCTCGCTGGCGATCGCCGAGTGGAGCACCGCGATCCTGCTCGTGCTGCTGACCCTGCTGAACGCGGTCGTGGGCCTGCGGCAGGAGGGGAAGGCCGAGAGTGCGATGAACGCGCTCCAGTCCATGCTCACGGCGACCGCCCGGGTGAGGCGTGACGGGAGCGAGTCGGAGATCCCGGCGGAGCAGGTGGTCGTCGGCGATGTCCTGCACATCTCCGCCGGGGACCAGGTGCCGGCGGACGGGCGGATCATCGAGGCCCACGCGCTGCAGATCGACGAGTCGGCCCTCACCGGTGAGAGCGTCCCCGCGTCGAAGGACGCCACGACCCTGCCGAAGGTCCTGCTGGGGCCGGGCGATCAGTCGAACATGGCCTTCATGCACACTCCGGTCACCCACGGCAGCGGTCTCGTGATCGTGACCGGCACGGGTGAGGGCACCGAGCTCGGAAAGATCTCGGAGATGCTGTCGGCGACCGAGAGGGAGGAGGCGCCGCTCACCAAGGAGCTGGACACGCTGACGCTGTGGATCACGGCCGCCGCGGGCCTGACCATGATCGTGATGTTCGCGCTCGGTTACCGCCGCGACCAGGCGTGGGACGCCCTGTTCGTCAGCGCGGTCTCGCTGGCCATCGCCGCCATCCCCGAGGCCCTGCCCACGGTGACCCAGGCGATCCTGTCCGTCGGCAGCCTCAGTCTGGCGAAGCGCAACGCGATCGTGAAGGAGCTGCCGTCCGTCGAGACCCTGGCGTTCACGTCGGCGATCAACTCGGACAAGACCGGCACCCTGACCATGAACCAGATGACGGCGGTGGAGGTGGTGACACCCACCGACCGCTACACCGTCTCGGGCACGGGCTACGGACTCGAAGGGCGGATCCACCACGCCGCGGGAACCTCCGCCGGCATCGAGGAGGCGATCCTGCCGTACCTCGTGGCGAACGACGGCAAGCTGGTGGACGGCGAGGTCGTGGGCGATCCCACCGAGGGCGCCTTCCTGGTGCTGGCCCACAAGGCCGGGCTGGACATCGAGGCCACCCGGGAACGGCTGCCCCGGCTCGCCACCCTGCCCTTCGACCCCGGCTACAAGCTGATGGCCACCTTCAACTCCGCTGTCGACCCGTCCGGGCGCCCGGTGGTGCGCTGCTTCGTCAAGGGCGCGGCCCCGGCGGTGCAGGCCCGCGCGACGAGCGCGCTGTCGGGTGGGGCGACCGTCCCGTGGGACGCGGAGCTCAGCCGACGCGCCGACGAACAGGGCGAGCGCATGGGCGGGGAGGGGCGCCGGGTGATGGCGGCGGCCACCCGGGATCTCGACCCGGCCGACTTCGATCCGGACGGGGACCTGCTGGGTTACGTCACCGGACTGCGCATGACGAGTCTGGTCGGGATGGTCGACCCGCCGCGTGAGGAGTCCAAGGCCGCCGTGGCCAGCGCCCAGGCGGCTCACATCCGGGTCCGCATGGTGACCGGGGACGACGTCACCACGGGTGCCGCCATCGCCCGGCAGCTCGGCATTCCCGGCGAGGCCGTCCTCGGCGCCGACTTCGCCGCGCTGCCCGAGAGCGAGCGGCTGGCGCGTATCGACGGCATCGGTGTGGTGGGACGGGTCGCGCCCGAGCACAAGGTGATGCTCGCGGACACGCTCAAGAAGAAGGGTGCCGTCGTCGCGATGACCGGCGACGGTGTCAACGACGCCCCCGCCATCAAGGCCGCCGACATCGGCATCGCCATGGGCAGCGGCACGGACGTGGCGAAGAACGCGGCGCGGATGATCCTGTCCGACGACAACTTCACGACGATCGTCTACGCGGTGGAACAGGGCCGCAAGCTCTACGACAACCTCACCAAGTACATCCGTTTCGTGCTCCTGTTGCTCGTCACGTTCGTCCTGACCTTCCTCGGGGCGACCATCTTCAACATCGCGGCCGGGGAGCCCTTCACCCCGCCGCAGGTGCTGTGGATCCACTTCGTGGTCAACGCCTCGTTCGGCTTCGCGCTCGGCTTCGACAAGGAGAGCGCGGGGCTCATGCGGCGCAGACCGCGTCCTCGGGGCGAGTCGGTGCTGACCCGGCCGGTGATGGTGACCGTCGGTCTCAGCGGTCTGGCGATCACGCTGATCCTGCTCGGGCTGATCAAGCTGGGCGAATCCCGGTACGACAGTGTCGAGATCGGCAGTTCCATCGCGTTCACGGCGTTCGCGCTCTGTCTGATCGTGGCCGCGTTCGAATGCCGCAGCGAGACGGAATCGATCCTGACCCCGAGCACCTTCGACAGCAAGCAGATGAACTGGACGGCGCTCGCGCAGTTCGTCCTCGCGGTCGCGGTGACACAGATGGACGGGTTCCGCCGCATCCTGGGCACCACCGAGATCGACCTGCGGCAGTTCGGCTGGGCGCTGCTGTCCGCCGTGGCCCTCCTCGTCGTGTGGGAGGTGGGTAAGCTCCTGGCCCGAAGGGCGCGGCGCGCCGACTGAACCACGCGGGCCCTTGTCCATGAAACCGCCGGCGCGATCCGAAGGACTGGCCCGTGTCGAAGCACCACGGCACCCCGAGCGGAGGGTGGCGCCCCCCTGTTCCGGTGCTGCCCGGTCTCCCGGTGCTCCGGCACTACCGGCGGAGCTGGCTGCGCGGAGACCTGCTGGCCGGAGTGACGGTGGCGGCCTATCTGGTGCCGCAGGTGATGGCGTACGCCAGTGTCGCGGGGCTGCCGCCCGTCGTGGGTCTGTGGGCGATCCTGCCCGCCATCGTGATGTACGCGCTGCTGGGTTCGTCCCGGCTGCTGTCGGTGGGGCCCGAGTCGACGACGGCGCTGATGACCGCCACGGTCGTGGGGCCGCTCGCCGGCGGCGATCCGGAGCGCTACGCGGTGCTGGCCTCGGCGCTCGCCGTCGCCGTGGGGCTGATGTGTGTGGTGGCCTGGGCGGCGCGGCTGGGCTTCGTGGCCGACCTGCTCTCCCGGCCCGTACTGATCGGGTATCTGGCGGGCGTGGCGCTGATCATGATGGTGGATCAGCTCACGAAGCTCACCGGTGTGCCGACGGACGGTTCGGGGTTCTTCCCGAAACTGGCCTCCTTCTTCGGCAACCTCGACGAGATCCATCCCGCCACGGTGGTCTTCAGCGCCGCGACGCTCGTCGTCCTGTATCTGGCCACGCGTCTCCGCTGGCGTGTCCCCGGGCCGCTGCTGGTCCTGGTCGCGGGCACCGCGGTGTCCGCGGCCTTCGACCTCCAGGACCACGGTCTCGCGGTGATCGGGAAGATCCCCGCCGGGCTGCCCCACCCGGCCTTCCCTCCTCTCGACACGCTGCCCCAGCTCCTGCTGCCCGCGGTCGGCGTCCTGCTCGTCGGCTACACCGACTTCATCCTCACGGCGCGCGCCTTCACGACCGAGGACGGCGGTACGGCGATGGACGCGAACCAGGAGCTGCTGGCCCTGGGCGCCGCGAACCTCGGCGCGGGCGCCCTCCAGGGGTTCCCGGTGAGCAGCAGCGCCAGCCGTACGGCCCTCGCGCAGTCCGGGGGCGCGCACACCCAGGCGTACGGGCTCACGGCCGGGGTGTCCGTGCTGGCCGTCCTGCTGTTCCTGAGTCCCCTGCTCACCGACACCCCCAAGGCCGTCCTCGGCGCGCTGGTCGTCTACGCCGCGATCCGGATGATCGACCTGGCCGGCTTCCGGCGGCTGGCGTCCTTCCGGCTCCGGGAACTCCTGCTGGCCCTCGGCTGTCTCGTGGGCGTCCTCGCCCTCGACATCCTCTACGGGGTGCTGGTGGCCGTGGGTCTGTCGGTCGTGGAACTGCTGAGCAGGGTGGCGCGCCCGCACGACGCGGTCCAGGGTCTCGTGCCGGGACTAGCGGGCATGCACGACGTCGACGACTACCCCGACGCGCGGGTGATCCCCGGTCTGCTGGTCTACCGCTACGACTCCCCGCTGTTCTTCGCCAACGCGGAGGACTTCCGGCGCAGCGCCCTGGACGCGGTGGCCGAACAGGAGCTGCCGGTCAGGTGGTTCGTCCTGAACGCGGAGGCCAATGTCGAGGTGGACATCACGGCCCTGGACTCGCTGGACGAGCTGCGCCGGGAACTCGGGGGGCGGGGCATCGAGTTCGCGATGGCCCGGGTCAAGCAGGATCTGCGCGACGACCTGGACGCGTACGGGCTGAGCGCCTCCGTCGGCGAGGACCGGATCTTCCCCACCCTGCCCACGGCGGTGGCCGCCTACCGTGCCTGGTGCGGTGACCTGGACTGAGGTGGGTCCGTGATCCTCAGGGGATCTCCTGCTCGGCCCAGATGATCTTTCCCTCCGCCGTGTACCGGGCCCCCCAGCGATGGGAGAGCTGGGCCACCAGGAACAGCCCCCGGCCTCCCTCGTCCGTGCTGCGGGCGTGCCGGAGCCGCGGGGCGGTGCTGCTGGCGTCGGACACCTCGCAGGTCAGGCGGGTGTCGCAGAGCAGCCGCAGCCGGATGGGCGGTACGGCGTAGCGGATCGCGTTGGTGACGAGCTCGCTCACGACGAGCTCGGTGGTCATGGTCAGTTCCCCGAGCCCCCATCCCTCGATCACGCGGGTGGCGCGGGCCCGCATCTCGGAGACGGCGGCCGGGTCCACCGGCACCTCCCAGGAGACGACGTGGTCGTCCCCCAGGGTGTGGGTGCGGGCCAGGAGCAGGGCGATGTCGTCGGGCTGCGGTACGGGCACGAGCTGCCGTACGGCGTCCGCGCACAGCGCGTCCAGGTCGGGGTCGGGCCGGGCGAGCAGCTCTCCGAGCTGCTGCATGCCGAGCTCCATGTCGTAGTGCGCTCCCGCCACGAGGCCGTCGGTGAAGAGGCCGATCAGGCTGTTCTCCGCCAGTTCGGCCTCCTGGCTCTCGAAGGCCATCCCGCCGAGGCCGAGCGGGGGCCCGGCGGGCAGGTCGGGGTAGGAGACGCGCCCGTCGGGGGCGACGAACACGGGCGGCGGATGTCCGGCCCTGGCCATCGTGCAGCGCCTGGTGACGGGATCGTAGACGGCGTAGAGGCAGGTCGCGCCGAGGAAGGAGGCGGTGGTGTTGCGGTCGGACTCCTCTTCCGAGGTACTCCGGTCGGCCCGCTGTTCCTGGGTGCGCTCCTCGCTGAGGCGCAGCACGAGGTCGTCGAGGTGGGCCAGCAGTTCGTCGGGGGGCAGCTCCATGTCGGCGAGGGTCTGCACGGCGGTGCGCAGCCGGCCCATGGTGGCGGCCGCGGTGATGCCGTGGCCGACCACGTCACCGACGACGAGGCCGATCCGTCCTCCGGACAGCGGGATGACGTCGAACCAGTCGCCGCCGACCCCACCGCTCGGGTCCGCCGGCAGGTAGCTGGAGGCCACCTCCAGGGCCGTCCCGCCGGACAGGGCGTGCGGCAGCAGACTGCGCTGGAGGGTGACCGCGGCCGTGTGTTCACGGGTGTAGCGGCGGGCGTTGTCGACGCACAGCGCCGCGCGCGCCACCACCTCGCGTGCCAGCAGGACGTCGTCGGGCTGGAACGAGACGGGGTTGAGCGAGCGCAGGAACGTGGTGAGTCCGAGGGCGGTGTTCCGTGCCCGCATGGGCACGGAGATGAGGGAGTGCAGTCCGTACCGGCGGATGCTGGCCGCCCGCTCGGGCTCCTCGGCGATCCACAGGTCGTCGTCCGGGTCGAGGACCTGCATGAGGACCGGCTCCCCGTTGGTGAGCAGGTTGACGTCGTGGGGCGGCGGCAGGAAGTCCGCCCGGTCGCCGATCCGGGCCACGGCCTCCGGGCATCCCTCGCGCACCGAGGCCATGCCGGCGCGCCGCATCATCGGCTTGGCGGGCGCGGGTCCGGCGTCGGACAGCCAGGCTCCGTGTCCCTCGGTGCTGAGGACGGATTCGAGGAGGTCGACGATGACGAAGTCCGCGAAGCGCGGAACGGCGAAGTCGGCGATCTCCTGGGCCGTGCGCATGACGTCGAGGGTCCCGCCGATGGTGGTCCCGGCTTCGTTGACCAGCGACAGGATCTGCCGGGCGTTCCACCGGTCGGTGACGTCCAGGACCATGTAGCAGACGCCGGTGTAGGAGTTGTCGACGCCGAGCAGCGGGAAGAACGAGGTGGAATAGGCGTGCCGGCGGTGCGGGTCGGCCCAGCTCCATCCCAGGTACTCGTAGTCGACCATCGGCTCGCCGGTCGCCAGGACCTTGCGCATCAGTCCCTCGATGGTCTCCGCCTGGAGCCCCGGCAGCAGTTCGGTCAGCCGGCGTCCGAGCCGCTGCTCGCGGGGGACGCCGCCCAGGTGCTCCAGGGTGTCGTTCATCCAGACGTAGCGCAGTTGCAGATCGAGCACCGCCATGCCGACCGGGGAGTGCGTCAGGAACCCGTCGAGGAAGGCCGGGCCGACCGTCCACGGCTGCTTGCGGTCCCGTGCCGAGATCAGGAAGCACTCGTCCTCGCCCATGCGGAACGACGCGGAGACCCGCAGGTCCACGTCGACGCGCCGGCCGTCGCGGTGCAGCAGCGGGATGTGTCCGCTCCAGCCCATTCCGCCGCGGCAGCGCTCCGCGACCGCGGCCACCCGCGAGGGGTCCCGCAGGGCGAGCAGACGAGCGGCCGAGGAGCCGACCAGCTCGGCCGCCCGATGGCCGAGGAGCGCTTCGGCCCCCCTGGTCCAGCCCACCACCACTCCGTCGCCGGACACCACCGCCGCCGCGTCGGTGGACGCGTCGAGAGAACCGCCCGGCCCTTCGGACACGGGCGCGTCGGAACCTTCCCGCGCAGAATCCATGAAGCTCTCATCCTCTACACGACCATGTTCCTGCTTGTCCGCCCGATGTGCAGGACCGGCGGGCGATCAGCGCGGAACGGCACCGCGGAGCACCTCGACCTCCGGGCCTGGGCATGCCAAAACAGGCCCTGGAGTGGGCAAGGCCCGGGGCAGGGCGCAGCATGGAAGGGCCGAGGTCGGGTACTCAGGTGCCCGCGGCGGCCACGGAGCCCGGCACACCGCGCCGGCCGGTGGAGGAGGGCCAGGGATGACAGCCGAGTCCACGCAGTCCGACAGTGCGGACAGCCGCGATCCCGAACCGTCCCGCCCGACCGGCCTGCTGGACGTCCTGAACGTGGGCGCGCTGGTCCTGGACGCCGAGGGGCGCATCGTGTTCTGGACCCCGCAGGCCCAGGAGCTGATCGGGTACACGGCGGAAGAGGCCCTCGGCAAGTACGCGGCGCGTCTGATCATCCACCCCGAGCACATGCAGGCCGTCACCGAGCTGTTCGCCGACGTCCTGGCGACGGGACGCAGTTGGGCGGGCGCGTTCCCCATCCGGCACAAGGACGGCAGCACCCGTGTCATGGAGTTCCGCAACATGCGGCTCCTGGACGATCTCGGGGACGTCTACGCCCTGGGCATCGCGGCCGACCACACGCTGCTCCAGCGCGTCGAGACCGATCTGGCGCTGAGCGAGCAGCTCATCAACCAGTCCCCCATCGGACTGGCCCTGATGGACCCGGACCTGCGCTATCTCATGGTCAACCCGGCGCTGGAACGGATCGACGGCATCCCCGCCGAGGACCACGTCGGACGGCATCTGCGGGAGACCCTGCCGTTCCCCGACGTGGACACGGTCGAGTCGGCGCTGCGCCAGGTCCTGACCACCGGCACCCCGCTGCTCGACCAGTACCACGTGGGCCGCCCGCCCGCCGATCCCGACCACGAACACGCCTGGTCGCTGTCCTTCTACCGGCTGGAGGATCCCGGCGGACGCGTCCTGGGCGCGGCCGCCTCGGTCGTCGACGTCACCGAACGCCATCGCGCGGCCGCCGAGGCCGACCGCGCGCGGCGCCGGCTCGCGCTCGTCGCCAGCGCCTCCACCCGCGTCGGCACCACCCTGGAGGTGGAGCAGACGGCCCGCGAGCTGGCCGACATCGCGGCGCCCGAACTGGCCGACGTGGTCGCCGTGGACGTTCTCGACTCCGTGCTCGCCTGCCGCCCGAGGCGCAGGCCGGACAACGGCCCGGAGTTCTTCCGCGCGCTCGCCCTCAAGGCGTCCCACCCCACCGTGGCCCTGCGCGCCGCCGACCCTCCGGGCGACCTCGCGACGTACGACGGCGACCGGCTGGTGACCCTGTGCGTGCACACCGGCAGACCGGTCCTCGTGCGGCACGTCGGCGAACGCGATCTGCCGCGCATCGCCCGCGACGCCGAGGGCACCGCCCTCCTGGCGCAGGCAGGTGTCCACTCGTATCTCGCGGTGCCGCTGATCGCGCACGGTGAGGTGCTCGGCGCCCTCGACCTCAAGCGCACCCGCAATCCGCTCCCCTTCGACGACGACGACGTGGTGCTCGCCGGTGAGCTGGCCACCCGCGCCGCCGTGGCCATCGACAACGCGCGCTGGTTCCAGAGCGTGCGCAACACCGCCGTCACGCTCCAGCGCAGCCTGCTGCCCGAGCATCCGCCGCATCTCTCCGGTCTGGAGGTCGCCTCCCGCTACCAGCCGGCCCAGTCCACGAGCGAGGTCGGCGGCGACTGGTACGACGTGATTCCGCTGGCCGGCGACCGCACCGCGCTGGTCGTGGGCGACGTCATGGGCAACGGCATCGACGCGGCCGCCACCATGGGCCGGCTGCGTACCGCCACCTGCGCCTACGCCGACCTCGACCTCGACCCCGGCGAGGTGCTCCAGCACCTCGACAAGATCACCTGCGATCTGGAGCACTACATCGTCACGTGTCTCTACGCGGTGTACGACCCCCACAGCGGGCACGTGCGCATCGCCAACGCCGGGCACATGCCGCCCGCTCTGGTCCGCCCTGGCACCTCCCCCGCGCTGCTGGACCTTCCCTCGGGCGCTCCCCTCGGGGTGGGCGGCGTCCCGTTCGAGACCACGACGGTCGCGTTCGAGGCGGGCGATCTGCTCGTCCTGTACACGGACGGTCTCGTGGAGACCCGGCTGCATCCCATCGACGACCGTCTGAACGTGCTGCTCTCCTTCCTCGACGAGCCGGGCAGGCCGCTCGAGGAGATCTGCGACCTCCTCCTGTACGGACTGCGCAACTCCGACGACCACGACGACGTCGCCCTGCTCATCGCCCGCGCGCAGTAGCCCTACCGCTCCTTGTCCTTGGCGTCCTTGGCGTCCTTCGAGCGCCTGCGCGTGGAGACCTGCTCCCGGGTGGTGCGCCAGCGCAACCGGGCCTGTTCGACGACGCTGTCCCACTCGCGGCGGACCTCGTCGTCGGAGGGACGGTCGCCCGCGCGGATCCGGACGAGTTCGTCCCGCATCTCGTGTCCGAGGGCCGCCGACGCGACGATGACGAACATCGCGGCGAAGAGCGCCGAGATCATCGCGAAGACCGCGCCCACCGCCCCGTAGCGTGCGGCGTAGGAGTTGAACAGGCGCGGCAGATACACGGTCGCGCCCACCGAGTAGAGCGCGGTCAGGACAGCCGCCGTGATGCCGAACGGCAGCAGGTCGCGCCAGGGGATCCGTTTCGCGGACAGGTCCCAGCCGCTCCAGACGAGGAAGGCGGCACTCACCGGAATCTCGCACACCGAAGCCACCAGCCCGAACCTGCTGCCCCCGAGGATCGCGTGGAGCCACCCGGTGACCGCCGCGTAGCCGCCGAGCCCGAGGATCCACCACAGACCGTTCTTCGTGTTGCGGACACTGAGCGGAGGCAATTGCCATGCCTGTTCGAACAGTCGCTGCGAGGCGCGCGAGAAGCTCAGCATGGAGATGATCAGGAAGAGGCTGCCGAAGACACCCACGCTCGCGCCGGCGCCCTCGGCGGGCGCGAGGAGCGACTTGACCGCCTCGGCGCCCTGTCCGGTGAGGCCGTAGCGCTTGATGATCCGGTCGGCGGCGTCGTAGTCGGAGAAGCTGCTCAGTACGGTGCCGATGAGGATCGTGAGCGGGATGAGCGCGGTGAGCGCGCTGGACGCCAGGGCCATCGAGCGGTCGAAGCCGACGATCTTCTGGAACCGGTTGACGACGCGCAGCGCGAACGCGGGACGCAGCCAGAACGTCAGCGTCCGGACGAGGCGCTCGCGGTTGATCCCCGCCGTCCTGTCCTCCGTATCCTCGGGCCCGGTATGGCGCTGCGAGCGTAACGGACGGCCGTCGGGGTCGGGGCGGCCGACACGGCCCGCCGTCAGGGTCCGGTCCGGCCGCCCGCGCGGGGCCACCCGGTCGGCCGTCGGCCGGACGGGACGGGGTCGGCGGGGCGGGTGGCCGGGGCGCTCATTCCTCCTCGGACAGGGCGACCTCCGCCCAGATCGTCTTGCCGCGGGATTCGGGCCGGGTCCCCCAGCGGCGGCTGACCTGCCAGGTGAGGTAGAGGCCCCGGCCGCCCTCGTCGACCTCTTCGGCGTGCCGCAGGTGGGGCACGCTGCTGCTGTCGTCGGTCACCTCGCAGACGACGACCGGGCTGTCGAGGATGAGCCGCACGTCGATGGGACCGTCCGAGTAGCGGACCGCGTTGGTGACGAGTTCACTGACGACCAGGGTGACGGTGAAGGCGAGCGGTTCAAGTCCCCAGTCCGTCAGCGCGCGCTCCGCCTTCGCGCGCGCCTCGGCGACGGCCGCGGGGTCGTTGGGCAGGGTCCACGAGGCGACCTGGTCCGGCCCCAGGGCACGGGTGCGGGCGAGGAGCAGGACCGCGTCGTTCTCCACCTGTTCCGGTGTGAGCTGGTAGACCACGTCGTCGCAGATCTTCTGCAACGGCCGGTCGGCCGGCAGCAGCGCGTCGCCGATGCGGGCCAACTGGTGCTGCGGGTCGTCCGAGACGGCGCGCAGCATGGCCGTGTTGGACAGCAGGAGCAGGCTGCCCTCGGGGAGCTCGAACTCGGCCGTGCCGTACTTGGCCAGGCCACGGCCGAGCGGGGACCCCGCGGACACCATGGCGTACTCGACCGTCCCGTCGGGCAGCGCCACCACCGGGGGCGGATGGCCCGCGCTCGCGACGGCGCAGCGGCGGGTGATGGGGCTGTAGACGATGTAGAGGCAGGTGGTGTCCTGGTTCTCGTCCTCGGTCACGATGTCCGGCGGCCGGGGCCGTTCTCCACCCAGGCGGGTCACCAGGGCGTGCAGTCTCTCCAGGACCTCGTCGGGGGTCAGGTCGAGGTCGGCCAGCGCGCTGATCGCGGCCCGTACCTCGCCCATGGTGGCGGCCGCCCGGAGGCCCCGCCCCGCCGTGTCGCCCGTCACCAGGGCCACCCGCGCCCCGGACAGGGGAATGACGTCGAACCAGTCTCCGCCGGCGCCGAGCGGATGGTAGCTGTACGCGGTCTCCACGGCGGTGTGACCGACGACCCTGGCCGGCCGCAGGCTGAGCTGGAGGACACGAGCGGCCGATCGCTCCCTGGCGTACAGCCGGGCGTTGTCCAGGCACAGGGCCACGCGGTCGGCGAGCTCGGCCGCGAGCGCGAGTTCGCCCTCGTCGAAGGGCTGCGGTGTGGGGTGCCGGTAGCAGTGCGCCACGCCCACCACGGAGCCGCGGGCGGCGAGTGGCAGCACGAGCAGCGAGTGCGCCCCGGCCTCGGTCAGGCGGCGCCCGCGGACCCGTTCCCGCTGGAGCCACTGGGCACCCGGGTCCAGGTGCTCGAAGATGCGTGGTCTGAGGTCGGACAGGCACTGGTCGAGGGGCGTGCCCGAGGACAGGCCGATCGCCTCCCCGATGGAGGGAAGGTGCCGCTCGGCGTCCGGGGCGGCGGAACGCCGGCCCGCGCACCGCAGGGCCCCGAACTCCATGAACGTGCCGGGCGCGGAGGCCTCGCCCCGCAGGACGGAGTCCAGGACCTCGACGACCACGGTGTCGGCCAGGGCGGGCACCATCTCGTCGGCGAATTCCTGTGCGGTGCGGAAGATGTCCAGGGTCGTGCCGATGCGCCCGCTCGACCGTTCCAGGAAGGCCAGCCGGGCCGCCGCCCGCTTCCGCTCCGTGATGTCCAGGACGGCCGTCGCCACTCCCAGGACGCCGCCGGTCGCGTCCTCCAGGCGGAAGCAGGAGACCGAGAGCACGATCTCGGGCGACCCCGGGGTCAGATGGCCCCGCACCTCCACGTCGAGAGACGGCACACCGGTCTCCAGCACCTCCAGCACCGTGGCCTCGTAGGACCCGGTGTAGAAGTCACCGGCCCACTCCCGCGGGTGCCGGCCGACGGCCTCGTCCAGGGCGAACGCCTTGACGAAGCGGGCCGCGGTGTTGAAACGCACCAGCCGGAGCTGTGTGTCCAGGACGTGGAGGCCTATGGGCGACTCGGAGAAGAGCGCTCCGAGAACGGCCTTGTCCAGCTCCCACCCCGATCCGCGATGTTCGCCATGTCCGCCCGTCAATGCATCCATGACACTTCCGTAGACCGTTGACCACCTGGACATTCCGGATCGTCGGAGTTCCACCATATTCGCTCACCCGTGACGCGCGACCGGAGTCCCGCGTCCGCACACCGGCGCTCACCGCCCGTGTGCGGCGCCCCGCCCCGGCCGGCAGGGCGCCGGGAGGGTCTAGAAGGGCGACAGGGTCAGGCGGATGGCCGTGGGGGCGCCGTCCTGGATGAAGGAGGCGAAGTCGGCGACGTCGTCGAAGGCGAAACCGTAGGCCTTGCCGTCCTCGGTGGCCGCGTGAACGGCCTTGGAGTAGTGGTTGGTGAGCTCGGTCCGGTAGAAGTCGGCGGCGGACGTGGTCGGCTGTGCCGGGGCGGAGAGCAGGGTGGAGCGGTTGAACCCGGCGCCGAGCACGGCGGCCACGGGGCCGGTCGTGCCGTCGTTGGGCGCGGCGAGGTTGCCGTCGCAGAAGAGGACGTCACGGGTGGAGGGCTTGGCGAACGAGACGGAGGCGGGTCCGTCGAAGGTGAACCTGTCCGCGCGCACCCGGCCCGTGAACGTGCCGGCGTTGGTGGTGACGGTCAGGTCCTTGCCGGTGTACGTGCTCCACACCTCGTCGATGTACGGGGCGAGGTAGTCCTTGGCGAACACGCCGGAGTCCAGGCCGTGGCCGGGCGCGATGATGCGCAGGTCGTCCACCACCAGGGGGGCGAAGTCCTCGTTCTGCTTGATCGCGGCGAAGGCCGCGGCACGTCCGCCGTCGCGGATGGTGCCGGTGGTCTGCTCCTTGGCCCCGGTCAGCCGGATGTTCATGGGCACGCTGAACATGTCGACCATGGTCGTGTTGCAGAACATGCCCGCGGAGTTGAAGGTGAACTCCGCGCAGTCGTGCAGCACCCCGAAGCTGGGGTCGGATTCCACCCAGCCGGCCGGGAACTGGAGGGCCGCGTCGCCGTTGCCGTCCTGGACCGCCTTGAACTTCAGCTTCGCGCCCAGCGACACGTAGATGCGGCCCGACATGAACGGGAGGCCGATCCGGGTCTCGCCGCTCGCGGCCAGCGTGAGCGCGTAGTCGGTGAACCCGTCCGCGCCGTTGTCCGAGAGGGAGATCGGCGCCAGTGTGCCGTCCTGGGTGACGCGGACCTGCTTGCCGTCCTGGTTGCCGACGATGTACACGTACACCGACCCGTTGCCGAACGAGCCGCTGTTGTTGACGATCGTCAGCGGGAGCGAGCCCGCGGCCGCCTTGGTGGAGGGGTCCGTCTGGCCGGCCATGGCGTACGGGGCGATCGCCGCGATGGCGGGTGCGGCGACGGCGGCGCCGCCGAGGGCGAAGAGGGCCTTGCGACGGGTCAGGTTCCGCTGGTGACGAGGCGTCATATCAGGTGTGCTCCTTGGTGCTCGGTGCCTCGGAGAGGCGGTGGGGGGATGGGGACGGGGCAGGGACGCCGGGGGACGGCCGAGCCCGTACCGGTGGGGGCGAGTCGTTGGTGCCGGGCCGGATGGGGGCCGGTCAGGCGAGCGTCCACTTCTGGTTGGCCGTTCCGGCGCAGGTCCAGATCTGCAGACGGGTGCCGTCGGCCGAGGAGTTGTCCTTGGCGTCGAGGCACTTGCCCGAGCCGGTGTTCGTCAGATCACCGGCGGAGCCGAGGTTCCACTGCTGCGCCTTCGTGCCGTTGCAGGTGTAGAGCTGCACGGCGGCGCCGTTGTCGGTGGAGGCGGCGCGTACGTCGAGACACTTGCCCAGGGCCCGTACGGTGCCGTCGGTGCCCACGGTCCACTTCTGGGCGTCGGCCCCGTTGCAGTCGTGGAGCTGGATCGGGGTCTCGTCCGCGGCGGAGGCGCCCGCCACGTCGACGCACATGCCGCCGATGCCCTTGACGGCGCCGGTGGTGCCGCTCCCGGTGCCGGTGGCCGGCGGGGCGTTGTCCGCGGCGGTGACCCGCACGTAGTCGACGGTCATGGTCTGCGGGAACGAGGTGGCGGAGGTGGGGCTGCCGGGCCAGTCACCGCCCACCGCGAAGTTCAGGATGAGGAAGAACGGGTGGTCGTAGACCCACTTCTTGCCGTTCACGTCGGCCGGGGTGCGGGTCTCGTACTTCTGCCCGTCCACGGACCAGGTGATGGCGTTCGGGCTCCAGTCGACGGCGAAGACATGGAAGTCGTCCGCGAAGGCCTTGCCGTCCGGCAGCGTGTACGCGGCCCCGATGCCGCCGGCCCCGGAGTAGCCCGGGCCGTGGATCGTCCCGTGCACCGTGCCGGGTTCGTTGCCGACGTTCTCCATGGCGTCGATCTCGCCGCTGTCGGGCCAGCCCACGCTGCCCAGGTTGTCGCCCAGCATCCAGAAGGCGGGCCACACACCCTGTCCGCGCGGCACCTTGGTCCGGGCCTCGAAGTGGCCGTAGGCCTGGGTGAAGGACTTCGCGGTGTTGAGCCGGGCCGAGGTGTACTGGCAGGTCCCGTTCCAGCACTGGAGCCCGCTGTCGCCGTTCTTGCGCGCGGTGATGACCAGATGGCCGTTCCCGTCGAGGGCGGCGTTGTCGGTGCTCTTCGTGTAGTACTGCAGCTCGTGGTTGCCGTTGCCCGAACCACCCGTCTCCAGCGTCCACTTGGACGGGTCCGGCGCGCTCCTGGCGGCTCCGTCGAACTCGTCGGACCAGGTCTGCGCGGCCGCGGCGGCGTGGGCCGGGTTCGCGGCGGGCCCCGTGGTGGTGAACAGGACACCGCCGGCGGCCCCGGTGGCGAGCAGCAGCGCCAGGCCTCCGAGGGACCATCGGCGTGCGCGATGAACAGCCATGGCTGAGCACCCCTTGTCTGTGCGTCTGTGGGGAGTTGGCACCCGTGCCCGGTCCACTTCCGCCGAGCCGGAGCACTGCTTGAGAGCGCTCTCCGTCCGACGGTGGACGGCACCGGTGGGCCCCGATGCTACGCACGAGTCGTTGAGAGGCCAACTGACTCCGGCGGACCCCAAATCGCCCTGACCAGCGGTTACTTGAAGAGTCAGGCTCCGCCCACGGTTGCTTAAGACGCGTTTAACCCGCACTTAAGAAGGAGCGTTCCGCTTTCGGCGCGCGATCCGCCCGGTCTGTCGCGGATCCGCCCGATCGGCCTCCGGAGCTCAACTCCCGCCGGGCGGTCGCTCCTCGCTCACGGTCCCCGACAGGCGGTACACGAACGTGGGGAAGCCCTGCCCGCTCGCCCGCGTCCAGGCGGGGACGACCGTGTCCGGGTACCGCTCGCGGGCCTCGGCGAAGGCGGCGACACAACGGCCGTGGACGTCCGGCTGGTCGGTGCGGCGGGTGAGCGCGAGCAGCGAGCGCAGCGCGGCGACGGCGTCGTCGGCCCGGCCGTCGGCCAGGCGGGCTTGGGCCTCCGCGTCGAGGGTGCGGGCGAGACCGCGCCGCGCGGCGTCCAGGGAGAGCGCGTACGGGCCGGCCTCGGGACCTGCCGACGCGTCGACGAGGATGGACTCGGACTCCGTGTAGCAGGCGACGGCCGCCCCGTGCTCGCCGGCACCGCGCAGGGCCCGACCGAGAACCCGTAGCCGGCGGGCCGTCAGCGCGTGGTCGGCGGACCGGTCGGACTCGGCCAGACGGCGGGTGCGGGCGACCGCCTCCCGTGCCGCCCCGATCGCCCCCTCGGGGTCTCCGTCGTCCAGTCGTGACTCACTCAAGTCGGCGAGCACACGCGCGAGTTGCGGCTCATGTGCTCTGGGGTCGCGGTCTGCCGCACGCCGGTACGCGGCGACGGCGCGTTCACCGGCCCGGACCGCGCCACGGTGGTCGCCCGCGTCCGTGTGACAGGCGGCCAGCCGGTCGAGACAGACGGCGAGGAGGGGGTCGTGGACCTCCGGCTGTTCGGAGGCGAGGGCGGCGGCCAGGTCGGCCGCCTCCCGCCGAGCGGCCAACTCAGCCGGTCGGTGCTCCGGTTCATCGAGCTGGTCGCCGAGGCGGTCGAGCGCCATGATGAGCAGCGGTTCGACCGCCGCCGGATTCCGGGCCGCCAGGGTACGCGCCTCGGCCACGGCCTCCGCGGCGGTCGCCCGGGCCGCCGGCAGGTCTCCCGTCACCTGAAGGCAGCGGGCCAGATCCGCGAAGAGCGTCACCCTCAACGGCCCGACGGTCTCGGGCACGGCCCGCAGCATGATCGGGTCGGCGGCGTCCCGGGCCTCCCGGCCGACGGACAGCGCCTGTTCGTACCGGCCCAACGCCACCAGTCCCGAGATGAGTTCGCACAGTGCCCGCACGCGGACCAGGAGCGCGTGGCTCAACTCCCGCAAGGGCATGCTCCGCAACAGGGCGACGCACTCCTCGTAGGCAGCCACCGACTCCTCCCTGCGGCGCAGGGCCGCCAGCACCAGCGCGTGGGTACGCAACGCACCCGGGAGAGCCCCCAGCGACCGGTCCCGCCGGGAGGGGACGAGACTCCGGTACTCCGCCACGCACTCCCGCGCCGAGCCCAGCGCGTCGTCCAGCCGGGCCAGGCCGAACTCCGCCTGCGCCCGGAGATGAAGCCGGAGGGCGCGCTGCGCCGCGGGCCATGGCGCGCCCGGCACGTCCGAGGAGGCGTCCAGCGTCGCGTACGCCTCTTCGCAGCGACCGACGAGCACCAGCGTGTAGGCGTGCTGGACAAGACTGCGGGCCAGGAGGTCCCGGTCCCGCGGGCGCGCGCCCTCCGCCCCGGCGAGTGCGCGGTACACGGCCACGGCCTCTTCGGCCCAGGCCAGCCTGCGCAGCGACGGGGGCGGCCGCAGCAGTACCCAGTACGGGGACACGCAGCGTGTCAGCAGGGCACCGAGCAGCCGCCGCCCCGGACCGGGGCTCAGCCGGGCCGCCGCCCGCGACAACGGCAGCAGTGCACGCACCAGGCCCATCGGCGCCCTCCCGTCGGGGATCCTCGTCCAAAGGACCGCCGGGCGCCCGGATTGGTTGCCCGGACCGCGCGAAATCGGGTCGCCGCCCACCGTGACGGAACGGTCCTGGTTCCGCCCCGCGGACGGAGGCCGTCGCCCTGTCGGCCGCCGGAGGGGGCGGCCGGACGGTTCGGGGCGACGGCCTCCGCGTGCGGGACTACTTCAGGCCGTAGGCGCGGATCACTTCCTGGGTGACGCGGTTGCCGGCGTCGTCCCAGCCTTCGGCCTTCAGTGACACGTAGCCGTGGCGCGGCGCGTCGTAACAGGCGGTCCAGGTACCGGACTTGCCGTTCGTCCGGACCGGGGTCCAGGTCGCGCCGTCGTCGTAGGAGACCGACAGCGTCGCGCCCTCGATCTTCCCGGCGCCCGCCGCGCC
The DNA here is from genome assembly GCF_042790435.1 of Streptomyces sp. NPDC056738. Taxonomy (NCBI): domain Bacteria; kingdom Bacillati; phylum Actinomycetota; class Actinomycetes; order Kitasatosporales; family Streptomycetaceae; genus Streptomyces; species Streptomyces sp. NPDC056738. The sequence continues at coordinate 617,761 of NZ_JBHTZF010000002.1, read as the reverse complement.
GTCCAGGTGACGCGGGGTGAGCCGGAGCGTCTGGCGGCCGCCACGGGCGTCGCCCGCCAGGTCGGTGTCGACGTCGTAGTCCATCTGCAGGACCGCCACCCGGTCGATCACCGCCGGGTCGGTGACCGGGTCGGACCTGACCTGCCACACCGTGTGGGTGCGGGGGGACAGCCGGTAGGTGTCCGCGTCGCGTTCGGCGGTCAGGTCGAGGGTGTAGACCGAGGGGACGGTCGGCGGCCTGGTGATGGTGGTGGCCGACGAGCTGGAGGTCTTGATCAGGGTGCCGTCCTGGTAGACCTTCAGGCTAGTCTTCGCCGGACCATTGCTCTGGATGACGCCGCCGTGGCCGTCACCGCTGTCGGACCAGGGCTGGATGTTGAACGCGAGCGAGGTCTTCTGCCGCTGCGACCACCAGTAGGTGCCGCCGTTGGCGGGGTGGGTCACCGGCTTGAACCATTCGTGGACCTGGAACGAGCCGGGCGCGTACGCGGTGCGCGTGCTCTGGCTCGACAGGAGCACCCCCGGCCCGGTGCCCATGCTCTCCACCCACCGCGTCCCCTCCTGAGCCGAGACGTGGTCGGTGCGGGTGCCGGGCATGTCCTGGCGCAGCAGGTACCCGGATCCGTACTTGCGGTACGGACGGAAGCCGGACCGCCACTCGCCGCTCGGCGTCGTGGTGGCGCCGTGGAACCGCATCTCCACCGTGGCCAGTTCGGACGCGCGGGGACGGTAGGTCAGCCCGCTGGACGGGATCTGGCCGGGGTGCGGGTCGGACAGGTCGTACACGTAAGGGGAGTCGGGCACGCCCTCGACGTCAAGCCGCAGCCGGCCGCGCCGGGCGTCGGCGATCAGCGAGGCTCCGTTCCGGGCGGTCACGGAGAACACGGGCACGGCGCTGTCGGCGGAGGTGCCGACGGACTGGATCAGCTTGCCCGGCCGGTCGTCGACGACGAGCAGCAGGGCCGCCCCGGCGTCGGCCGCGGCCTGCGCCCGCTGCGCGCCGGTGAGCGCGTCCGCACGGGTCACCAGCACGACCTTGCCTTTGACGTTCAGCCCGGCGTACTCGGCGGGAGTGCCGGTGCCGGCGTACACCGCTTGCAGGCGCTTGTGCCCGTCGTACCGCGAGGAGTTGGCCTGGGCCATGACCTGCACCGGCCTGCCGTCGTCGGTGACGGTGAGCAGCGGGAGGGCCTTGCGCCAGCGGGTCTCGTACTCGAAGCTGCCCTGGGTCACCTTGCGGGTGGGCAGCACGAACATGCTGTCGTAGGCGGAGGCGAGCAGGTACTGCACCTCCACGACGCCCACGCCGTAGGAGTTGGCCGCCTGGCCGTCCGCCCGGTACCAGTTCATGGACAGCGCCCGGTCCTCGGTCCGGCGCGGGACCTCGGCGGTGACCTCACGGGTGCGGCTCGCGTCGAGATCGACGGTCCGGTCCTGGTCGAGGACGACCTCCGGGTCGCCCATCACCGCCATGCCGAGCGAGTCGGGGCCGTGGCTGCCGGCCACGTCCTGGTACGTCAGGAGGCTGTAGGTGCCCTCGCGCAGGCGCAGGTCGAGCTTGCCGTCGTCGTCGATGGTCGCGCTGTACGGGTCCTCGGTGCTGCCGAGGCGCTGGATCTCGACCCAGCCCGCGGCCGGCTTGCCGGAACGGTCCTTCAGGGTGACGTGCAGGGTGTGGCGGGCGTCCTCCCGGTAGAGGCCCACCTGGGTGCGGGTGACCGTCGCGCCGGAGGTGTCCGTCGCGGTGATCCGGCCCAGGTAGCGGCGGCCGTCGGCGGCCAAGCCCGGCTCGGCGGTCGCGGTGACCGTCGCGGTGCCGTGCGCCGGCACGGTCACCGTGTCGGCGGAGAGGGTGAACATCCCCTCGGGAGCCGGAGTGCCCTTGCCCGCGGTCGGGTCGGTGTCGTACGGGCCACCGCCGACGGAGGCGTTCAGCGCCAGGTGCAGCTCGGTGTCGGCGTCACCGGTGTTGGTGTACGTCACGGTGCGGCGGCGCGGCGTGGGGTCGTCGTGCGGCCAGGAGTCGATGCCGAAGTAGGCCGAGCCGGTCGCGGTGACGGTGGCGGAGGTCGCGGCGGCGAGGTCGGCGCGGCCGGCGCCCACCTGGTAGGCGGTGTAGTTCGGCAGCTCCTTGGACGTGCTCATCAGCGCGTCCTTGAGCTGGCGCGCCTTCCAGTCCGGGTGCTCCTGGGCGAGGATCGCGGCGGCACCGGCGACGTGCGGCGTCGCCATGGAGGTGCCGCTCATCGTCTGGTACCAGCCGGTCGCGGCGCTGCCGCCCGCCTTGGCCGCGAGGACGTTCACGCCGGGCGCGGAGATGTCGGGCTTGAGGGCGTAGTCGTTCAGCCGCGGGCCCTGCGAGGAGAACGACGCCCGCTTGTCGGCGGAGTCCACGGCGGCGACCGTCAGCGCCTCGTCGGCGACGCCGGGGGTGCCCATGCTCGCTTCGCTGCTGTAGTTGCCGGCCGCGATCACGAAGAGCGCGCCGCTCTTCTCGGTCAGCTCGTTGACCGTCCGGCTCATCGGGTCGGTGCCGTCGGACGGGTCGGACGAGCCGAGGCTCATGCTGATGACGCGGGCGCCCTGGTCGACGGCCCACTCCATGCCCGCGATGATCCAGGAGTCCTGGCCGTAGCCGCCGTCGGCAAGGACCTTGCCGATCAGCAGGTCGGCGCCGGGCGCCACGCCCTTCTCGGCGCCGTCGGAGGCGGCTCCGCTGCCGCCGACGGTGGAGGCGGTGTGGGTGCCGTGGCCGTGGCCGTCCTGCACGGTCTCGTCGGGCACGAAGCTCCGCGAGGCGGCGATCCGGCCGTTCAGGTCGGGGTGGCCGAGGTCGGCGCCGGTGTCGAGGACGGCGACCTTGACGCCCTTGCCGTCGAGGCCCTTGCTCCACGCGGTGGCCGCGCCGATCTGTGCGGTGCTGTCCTTGAGGGTGGCCTCGGCCCTGCCGTCCAGCCAGATCCTGGACAGTCCGTCACCGAGCCTGGGCGCGGCGGAGGTCGTGGCGGGGGCGACGGACTTCCACGTCTTCCGGGCCTGCTTTTTCGCGGCCCGGACGGCGGTGGCGCGGATCGTGGGCAGGGACCGCACCCGGGTGGTGCCGGCCGGCGCGGTCCGGTCGGCGGGCGCGGTGCCGGCGGCGTAGCCCAGGATCAGCGGGATGCCGGTGCTGTGGGCGTCGTCGTAGCCCTGCTCGATGAGGGAGGTGACGTCGAACAGCCGCTTGTCGAGGCGGTTCGCGGCCAGGTAGGGCAGCACCTCGTCCGGGTAGACGTAGAGGTCGCCGTCGACGGTCTCGGTGCGCACGCCGCCGGTGGCGCCGGGCGCGCGCGTGATGTCCGCGGTCTGCTTTCCGTCGCCGTTGCCGGTGACGCGCACGACGTCGCCGGTCAGGAGGGTCACGGTGTGCTGCCCCGTGCCCGAGTCCGCGACGGGTGGGGCCGCGTCGGTCCGTGTCGGTGCGTCGGCCAGGGCGAGACCGGGCGGCGAGGCCAGGGAGGTCAGGACCGCGAGGGCGCCGACCGCTGCCGCGAGCGCTCTTCGGCCGCTGGGACGGGGAGGTATGCGGGAGATCATGACGCGTTTTCTATCGGCCCCGGACCGGCGGAGGGAACAGCGGACGCTGGCACGAAAGCGCCACGTCTCACATGTGCCAGATCGGCGAACTCCCCACAAACGCAGGGGAGTTGTCTCATTCACCGCACCCTTGCCGCCGCCCGGCGCCCCGTGGACCCACCCCGCCGGTCACCGGCCGGGCCCCCTCGCCCTCCCGGCCCTTACGAGCCGGTGGACGAGCCCCCGGGCGACGTGGCGGCGGGGGCGGACGACTCGACCCCGGTGGTCGCGCCGGGCTCCGGGGTGTCGGCGGAGCTGCTGTCGGGCGAGAACGCCGCCACGCCCACGAGCACGGCCAGCAGGAAGACGACGGCTCCGGCGGCCGCGCCGACGACTCGCCGCCGGTCCGCGAGGAGGTCGCCGACCCCCGAACGCTGGCGCCGGCGCGACCGGTGGCCGCCGCCCGCGGTGTCCCTCATGACCGAGGGCAGGGCGTACGTGGTCGCGGGGCCCGCGGCTCTGACGGGCTGCCGGTGACGCCCCGGCTCCGGCAGCGCGGCCGGGAGCGGCTCGGCGCGCCCCTGCCAGGAGCCCGAGCCGTACCAGGCGGCCGCCTGGAGCGCGGTGGGCCTGTCCTCGGGCTTCTTCGCGAGCAGGCCGAGCAGGTGGTTCTCGAAGGCGGGCGGCAGATCGGCGCCCAGCTCCCGCGGCGGAGTGGGAGCGGTGTCGAGGTGGTGGTGGAGGACGGCGACGGGGCTGCCCGCCTGGAACGGCGGCCGTCCGGTGAGGAGTTGGTACAGGACGCAGCCCAGCGAGTACATGTCGGAGGGCGGCCCGGCGGTCTTGCCCAGGGCCCGCTCGGGAGCGAGGTACAGACTGGTGCCGACGATCTGCCCGGTCGCGGTCAGACCGCCCGCCGGATCGTCCATGAAGCGGGCGATCCCGAAGTCGCCGATCTTGACGCTCCCCTCGGCGTCCAGGAGCAGATTGCCCGGTTTGATGTCCCGGTGCACGATGCCCTGTTGATGGGCGGCGGCCAGACCCGCGGCGGCCTCGGCGGCGATCCGCGCGACCCGGTCGGCGGGCAGCCGCCCGGCGCCGGTGAGGACGCCGGCGAGACTGTCGCCCTCGACCAGCTCCATCACGAGGAACAGCCGGTTCTCGTAGGCCCCGAAGTCCAGCACACCCACCACGTGACGATGGTTGAGCAGGCCCGCGGTCTGGGCCTCCAGACGGAACCGGGCCGCGGCCGTCGGGTCGGCGTCCTGGGAGAGGAGCAGCTTCACGGCCACGGACCTGCCGATCATCTCGTCGTAGGCCCGCCACACCTCCCCCATCGCGCCCCGCCCGAGGGCCGTCTGCAGCCGATACCGTCCCGCTATCAGCACTTGTGCTTCATCCTCACGCCGTTGGGATCTCGTCGATCGCCACGGGTCGATTCCCTCCCGAGCATGAGTGATCATCGGGGCGCCGCAGCAGGTTGAGCCTACTGCCAACACGAGGGTGATCAGACGCTGTTCACCCTCGGCCTCAAGATCGCGAAGAACCGTTCGATGTGCCGTCGGACCCTGACGGAAAGTGACTCCGAAAGCACCTCAGGGCCACATGGACCACAACGCGAGGTAGCGGTCACAGCGGCCTGGAACACCCGAAGCCGGCGCACTCCGGGCGGCCCGAGCGAACGGACCGGGGGAACGGCGCGGGGAACGGATCAGGGGAACGGACCGGGGGAATCGCGCGAGGGAACGGACCGCACGAGGCGTGTGCGAACGGACCGCACGAGGTGTGCGCGCGGGCAGCGCGGGCGAACAGGCCCACGCATTGGTATGGACCTGACAAGAACCTCGCACTATCCTCGTCCACGCAACTCTGAGAGCGCTCTCTCCTGCCCTTCGCCCCACTCACCGACCTTCGGATCGACGAAAGGCAACCACCGTGAGACGCACCACAGTTCTGCGCATCGCGCTGACCACCGGCTTACTCGCCGCAACCGCCACCCTCGGACTCACCCAGGCCGCAGCCGGTGAAGCCCCCCTCACCGCCACGGCGACCCGGGCGCCGGCCTCCTCGGCCGTCCTCTCGGCCATGCAGCACGACCTCGGCCTCACCCGGCAGCAGGCGACCACCCGGCTCGCCCAGGAGACCGCCGCACGCGCCGTCGAGCGGGACGCCCGGCGTGCGGCCGGCGCCTCCTACGGGGGCTCCTGGTTCGACGCCGGGAGCGGCAGACTCGTCGTCGCCGTCACCAAGGCCGCGTCACGCGGTGCCGTGGAGGCGACCGGCGCGCGGGTCACCCTGGCCAAGTACAGCGAGCGCCGGCTCGACAGCACGATGGCACGCCTCGACGCGCTCGACGCACCGGCCGGCGTGAGCGGTTGGCACGTCGACCCGCGGGCCGGCTCCGTCGTCGTCGACGTGGTCTCCGCACACAAGAATGACAACGATGTCCGGGCCTTCGTCGCCCGCGCCCGCGCGTCCGGTCCCGTGGTCGTGCGGCAGACCGGACGGACCCCGAGGACGTACGCGGCCGGCACGGTGGGCGGAGACCCGTACTACACCGGCAACGTCCGCTGCTCCATCGGCTTCTCGGTGTACGGCGGCTTCGTCACCGCCGGGCACTGTGCCCAGCCGGGCGCGGGCGTCAGCGGCTGGGACCACAGCTACATCGGCACCTTCCAGGGCTCCTCGTTCCCGGACAACGACTACGCCTGGGTCAACGTCGGCAGCGGCTGGTGGACCGTCCCCGTCGTCCTCGGCTGGGGCACCGTCTCCGACCAGCTCGTCCGGGGCTCGGGCGAGGCACCCGTCGGAGCGTCGATCTGCCGCTCCGGCTCGACCTCCCACTGGCACTGCGGCACCGTCCTCGCCAAGAACGAGACCGTCAACTACAGCCAGGGCGCCGTGCACCAGATGACCAAGACGAGTGTCTGCGCCGAACCCGGCGACTCGGGCGGCTCGTTCATCAGCGGCGACCAGGCACAGGGCGTCACCTCCGGCGGCTGGGGCAACTGCACCAGCGGAGGCGAGACCTGGTACCAGCCCGTGAACGAGATCCTCAACCGCTACGGGCTCACCCTGCACACCGCCTGAACCGACCGCGCCGACCCGCTCGCTCGCCGAGCGGGTCGGCGTGCCCGCGTCGCCGTCGAGGCGGTCGCCGTGCACGATGGGCGGGTACCTCTCTCGCAGCTTCGGAAGGGTTCCTCGTGATCAGCATCCCGGACCGCACGGCCCATGACGGTACGAAGATCCCGGCCGTCGGCCTCGGCACCTGGCCGATGGACGACGCACAGGCAGAGGAGGCCGTGAGCCGAGCGCTCGGCATGGGGTACCGGCTCGTCGACACGGCGACCAACTACCGCAACGAGACCGGCACCGGACGGGGCGTCACCCGCTCCGGCGTCCCGCGCGAGGAGATCGTCGTCACCACCAAACTGCCGGGCAGGCACCACGGTTACGAGGAGACGCTCGCCTCGTTCGAGGAGTCGCGCGGCCGTCTCGGACTCTCGTACGTCGATCTCTACCTGATCCACTGGCCCCTGCCCCGCGTGGACAAGTACGTGGACTCGTGGAGGGCGATGATCGAGCTGCGCGAGGCGGGCCTGGTCCGTGCGATCGGCGTCTCGAACTTCACTGCCGAACACCTCGGCCGCCTGGAGGCCGAGACCGGAGTGCTCCCCTCGGTGAACCAGATCGAACTCCATCCCCTGCTCCCCCAGGACGAGTTGCGCGCCTTCCACGCCGACAAGGGCATCGTCACGGAGAGCTGGAGCCCCCTGGGCCGCGGCTCCCGGCTCCTCGACGACCCCGGGATCGGAAAGATCGCCGAGGTCCACGGAGTGACGCCCGGTCAGGTCGTGCTGCGCTGGCACACGCAGCTCGGCGCGGTGCCCATCCCCAAGTCCGCCGACGCCGGGCGCCAGCGGGAGAACCTCGACCTCTTCGGGTTCGAGCTGTCGCCCGCCGAGATGGCGGCCGTCGGCGACCACCCGCGACGGCGCCTCGGCGGGGATCCCACGACGCACGAGGAGTTCTGAGCGCCGGAGCCCCGGAGCCCCGCTCGTGCCGGTTCCGCACGGCGGGGCTCCGCGGCGACGGACTCTCCCGGTCGCCCGGCACCGGGACGCGACATCCTTCCCACGGCCTCACTTCAGGTTCCCGCCCCCGCCGGAACCGTCGCCGTTCATCGCGCGCGGGCACCCAACCGGCATGGAACGCCGACGCTTTCCCGCCGTCGCCCCACGCCGTACGGCCCCCGCCCGCACTCCGCGCGCACCCGGCACCGTGTCCGCCGTGCGTCTGGAACTGGTCACCCTCCGCGAGGACCGCGCCGTCATCACCTGGTTCACCGGAACACCCGCCACCGGGAACGGGCGAGGCCCGCTGCTCCCGGCCGTCACCGAGGGCGAGGTCGTCTACGGGACCCACCCGGCGCGGCTCAACCGCTCGGCCTCCGAAGGCCGTCGCACCGCCCACCACACCGTGGAGCTGAGCGATCTCGAACCCGGCCAGACCTACTACTACCGGGCGCACTCCCGGGGTTCGGCCGCCGTCCCCGCTCCGCTGCATCTCGTGCGGGGCAACGCGGTCGGAACCTCCCCGCACGGGCTCGGCTCGTCCGGCGGCCCGTACTGCTTCACGACACCGGAGGCGCCACCGGGCCGTCATGTGATGTCGATCGCGCTGTGCAACGACCTGCACCTCGGTGAGACCACCGCGGGTCTGGTGGCGGGCGTCCCGCTGCTGCGCGGCGTCTCGCAGGAGCGCGGCCTCGCCCCGTACCCGGAGATCATGGCCCGGGCCCTGGTCGACGAGGCGCGCCGGCGCGGCGCCGACCGCCTGCTGGCCGCGGGCGACATCTCCGCCGGGGGCGCGCCGCGGGATCTGCTGACGGCCAGACGGATCCTGGACGGCTTCGGCAGGCACGGACGGGACTACTTCGTCGTACGGGGAAACCACGACCGGCCCCGGTCCCACGGCCCCGGGGTGCCGGACGACGGTTTCCGCGACGGCTTCCTCGGGAGCGACGGTCCCTCCTACTTCGCCCGTCAGCTCGGCGGGCTGCGGATCATCGGCCTCGACACCTACGACAAGCGCGGCCACGGCGGCGACGCGGGAGAACTCTCCCGCGACCAACTGCGCTGGTTCCGCGCGCGGTTGAGGGAGGATCGCGAGCGGCCCACCGTGGTCTTCGGGCATCATCCGCTGACCGTGCGCCACTCGCTGTTCCCGGTGACGAGCGGGCAGCGGCTCGACCGTCGCCAGGCCCGGAGCATTCTCGACGCCTACGCCGCCGCCCCCGGCGTCTTCCTGCATCACTCGGGGCACACCCACCGCAACAAGCGCACCGTTCTTCCGCAGGCCGGGCATGTCACCCTGCAGGAGGTGGGCGCGGCCAAGGACTTCCCCGGCGGCTTCGTCCTCCTACGCGTCCACACCGGCGGCTACGCGCTCAACTACTACAGGAGCAACAGCGAACCGGCCCGGGAGTGGAGCGAGCGGGGCAGACGGCTCGCGGCCGGGCTGTGGCCCCAGTACGCCTTCGGGCGGTCCGTCCGCGACCGCAACAGCGTCACCGTCCGCGACCTCTCCGGTCTGGCGCCGCCGGTCCCGGCGAGCGGGGCGGCCGGCGGCGCCGGGTAGGGCGGCGTGCGGCGTACGCCGCGTGCTGCCGGACGCGGTGCCGCCGTCCGCTCATTGCATGACTTCGGGTACCCATCGCGCTCCGCGGAGGTGCCGTGCGACGCCGTGCGGGTCATCGTGGAGGGGTCTTGCGACTGATGGGGGAACCGGCATGCCGATGCTGCTGATCAAGGGGTCGTACAGAATCGTCGGGGCCAGTCCCGACGGCGACTCGGTTCGTTTCGTCCCGGACGATCCCGCGGAGTGGGACCTGCTGCGCGGGCGGAAGGTGCGCCGCAATCTGGCCGGCGGGGCCCAGCTCCGGCTGGACGGCATCGACACCCTGGAGACCCACTACCGGCCGCCGCACGGGCCCGAACTCCATCAGCCCGCGCCGTACGCCGGCCAGGCCGCGGAGGCCCTGCTCGACTGGCTGGGTTTCGAGGCGGTGGAGCGGGGTGCGAACGGAATCGTCAGGAGCAGTACGCCCGAGTCCGTCCCCGGCTACATCCTGACGCGCAGCGCGGACGTCCACGGGCGCTGTGTGGCGCTCGCGGGCCGCGGAACCGAGGCTCCGGGTGCCAGTGGGACGCTCGTCACCGTCACCGCCGAACACCTTCGCCTGACCGCCAACCACCATCAGCTCGCCGCGGGCCTGGCCTACCCCACCTTCTACCGCAACCTCTACGTGGACCTGCGGCGGGAGCTGTCCCGGGCGGCGCGGCGGGCCCGCGAGGACGGGCTCGGACTGTGGCCGTCCGACCAGACGCTGAGCGGGGCGAAGGTGGAGGGCCCGGCGTCGCTCACCGATTCCGCGGTGCTGCTGCCCAAGCTCTTCCGGCGGCTGGCGGACTATCTGCAGCTCAACGACGGCGACCCGTCCCTGGAGGGCTTCCGTCCGTATCTGGAGCAGCGCGAGGACCGGCTGCTCGTCCTGTCCACCGGCCAGTGGACCGGCTTCGACACGATCGTGGACGTCACGAACGGCGACACCGTGCGGCTCGACCTCCCTCCGGAGGACCTCGTCTTCGACGAGAAGTAGGCGTCCACGGGCTCCGGCCGGTGCGCGGGCCCCGCGTGCCGGCCGAAGCCCGGTCCCGAGGTCCGGGGCCGGCCGGCACGCGGGCCGGTGCGCACTACGCCGGGTCGTGCACCGTGCCGGTGAACTCCGGTCCGTCGTGCGGCCGGCCCGTCTCGTCGTGGACGGTCAGACGCAGCCGTACCGTCTCCTCCGGCTCGGCGAGCCGGTCCCCGACCGTGGGGACGGAGAACTCGGTGCTCGTCCGGCCCGCGGGTATGCCGGCGAACAGGAAGAATCCGCTCACCTGGGAGAGCGGCCGTGACGGCAGCGGTTCCTTGCCGGACATGTTCCGCAGCCACTGCGGATCCACGTCGGTGGTGGACAGTTCGTGTCCGCCGGTGACGCGGAGGACGGAGATGTCGGACTGCACGTCCACGTCGGCCGGCGCGGAGAGGTCGATCCGCCAGGTCAGCTTCCGGCCCTCGGCCGCGCGGGCGGAGGGCGGGGTCACCTTGAGGGTGGGCATCGGATCGTCGTTGCGCGCGGTGACGCCGCCCCGGTAGGCGCCGATCACCGCGCCGTGGACGGCCTTCACGTAGACGTCGTGGGACACGTCGTAGCCGTAGCGCTTGTCGCCGCGGACCTCGACGTCCACGTCGGGGGCCGGGGCACCGGGCCGTACGGTCACCTCACGCGAGGTGGTCCGGCCCGTGCCCGGATCGGCGACGAACAGCCGGACCGTGCCGTTCCCGTGCCCGGTGACGCTCACCGGCACGTGGTAGGTCCGCACGCCCGTGTCGCCCTCCTCGACGGTCAGCCGGCCGACGTCGACGCGGGCGAGGTCCGCGGCCCGCACCGCGGGGGTGCCGGGGCGCCATCCCCACGAGTCGAGCAGCCATGCCCGCCCGGAGCGGGTGCGCGGGACGATCTCCAGGGACGTCAGCCGGTGCAGGTCGACTCCCGCGCGGATCGCCGCGGTCAGCGGCAGCCGGACCTCCTGTCCCCAGTAGGAGGCGGTGCGGTCGGTGCCGGGCAGGCCGTCGACGCGGGCGCTCCCCAGCGTCGCCCGGTGGCCGGCGGCGTCGGCCAGCCGGATGTCGAACGTGGTGGTTCCGGTGTTCGGCGGCACGATCAGTCGCATCGCCAGAGCCCGGGAGCCCACGATCGAGACGGGCCGCGCCGAGCGGACCCGGACCGTGGAGCCGGCCGCCGTCCATCGCAGGGCCACGGCACGCCGGCCCGGTTCCTTCGACGGCGCCCACGGGGCGAAGTGCGGCGAGACACCGCTCCTGCCGGAGCCGAGGCAGGCCGCGGACACGACCTCGGTGACCTGGTCGCACAGGGTTCCGCCCTCGACCGAGACCTGCCCGTCGGGCAGGAACGCCGGACTGCGGTGTCCGCCGACCGCGTGGGTGAGGACCCGCGCGGGACCGGCGGAGGGCGCGCGCCGCCCCGAACCGTCGAGCAGGGGCCGCACACGGTCGTCACCGGCGACGAACAGCCGTGCGGCGGCGGCTATGTAGGTCGCGCCCGCGGTCTGCTGCTGACGCGCCGTCAAGCGCGTGGCGGTTCCCGGCGAGCACACCCGGTCGGGGGTGTCGCCGCTCCAGAAGTCGTCCTCCGCGGGGGCCTGGGCCTGGCCCGGGGTCCATTCGCTGTTGAAGAAGTTGTGGTCGGCTCCGACCATGTAGACGGCGCTGTGCAGGGCGGCGCCGCGGCTGACCCCGCGGGTGGCGTCCACGTACATCTGACCCTGGAGGTCGGACACATCGCCGTCGCAGCCGGGCAGGATCGTCGCGGAGGGCACGTCGGGCGCCGGGTTCTGCCCGAAGACGGTGGGGCCTATGAGGACGGTGCCGCGGATGTGCCAGCGCACCGGACCGCGGTAGCCGTCCTGGTCGGCCGGGGCGGGGTAGAGGCTGTCCATGGCGGCCCGGTTCACGCCCTCGCCGCCGCGCGAGTGGCCGACGAGCAGGACGCGCGACAGGTCTGCGGGGGCCGACCGCCGTACGATCGGCGGCGCGGAGTCCGGGTGGGCGGACCAGGCCGCCCAGCGGGCCAGGTGCTGCCGCACCAGGGAGGACCGGGCCTGGGCGCCGCCGTCCTCGGCCGCGTAGTCCTGACCGTTGATGCCGTTGGCGGCGATGGACACGGTCACGTATCCCTGCGAGGCCAGCAGCTTCTGGTCGGCCAGGTATCCCCGGTGGCTCGGGATGGGTCTGCTGCCCGCGGGGCAGGGCCATTCACCGCCGGTGTCGTCGCCGTGGCCGGTGTAGCAAGTGGCGTGACGGCCGTGCAGGAACAGGGCCAGCGGCCGGTGTCCCGGGGCGTTCGCGGGCGCGACCACGACGGCGCGCATCTCCACGCGCGCGGGCAGGCCGGGCAGACGGACCGAGGGGAGCTCGTAGTCGCCGGTGGCCGTCCGGTAGGGACCCGGCTTCCCCGGGTCGACGGCGTTCACCGGAAGGCGGGTCGAAGGCCGGGCCGACAGTCCGGGAGGTGCCGCGGGTCCGTCCGGCGCGGCGGGCCGGTCGCTTCCGGCGCCCGTGGCGTCCAGGCGCCGTTGGCCGGTCCGCGCCTGGAGGCCGGAGGGTTTCCCGAGGGGTGCCGGGCCCAGTGCGAGCCGGAAGGTGCGGCCGTCGGGCGAGCCGACGGGGCGGCCGAGGAAGCGGTCCCCGGAGTGGAAGGTGACCCCCGCGTCACTGATGGGCACCGGCTCGTCCGAGCGCCAGACCAGTTGCCGTGCCGCTCCCTCACCGGTGAGACGCCATCCGGCGGGAAGACCGCCGGGGTCGTCGGCCGCGGTGGCAGCGAGCCCCGCGGACCGTGCGGAACCCGCTGTGTTCTGGTGTGCCTGGATCGATCCTGGCGAGCCCGCGAGCGCCGCGAGTAACACCGCGGCCACGACCCCTGTGCGCCGGACACGGAACAAGGTTCTTCTCCTCCTGGTCGGCATTCGCCCCCGTCGCCCCGTTGGTCCCGAAGCGCTCCCCCGTCCCACGAGGACGGAGGAGGGAGGCGGAGGGTTGCCTCGTGCCGTCGGCCTTTCGCGGCCTCAACTCCGGCACAGGAAAGCGGAGTCGGGCGGTCCGGTGAGGAGGGTGGCCGGTGCGGGGCCGGTGGCCCCGCAGCCGTGCCCGGACACGTGCCGGAGGAAGGTGCTCAGTCGTCCTCGGGACAGATGAAGGTGCCGGAGGGTCCCCAGCGCGTCACCGGAGCCGCCTTCACGTCCACCGCACCGCACGTCAGGTCGTCGACGACGGCGCCGTCCGCGGTGATCTCCCGGATGTCGACCTCTTTGTCCACCGGGTACTTGCGGCCCTTCCCGAAGGTCATGATCCCCGACTCGCCGACGAAGTCGGTGACCCCCGTCGACTGGAGATACGTGACGACGGCACTGGGGGTGAACTGCGGGTCGGTGTCCAGCATGTCGTTCATCACGCGGAAGAAGACACGCACCGCGTCGTAGCCCGCGGCGGCGTCGCTGTCGGCGGAGACGTCGTAGGACTCCTTGAAGCCCGTGGCGAAGGGGCCCTTGGCGTCGGGCAGGCTGAACTGGTTGTAGAAGAGGCGCAGCGAGCCGAACTCCCTGGGCATCGTCTCCGGATGCTGCACGAGTCCGGGGGCGGGGCTCTCGGCCAGCACGGCGACGCGGCCCTGGCGCGTACGGCACTGCTTGTCGCTCTGCAGGTAGTAGAAGAGGTCGTACATGACGCTGGACCGGCCCGCGTAGACGACGAAGCCGTTGGTCCTGCGGATCAGCGCACACACGCTGGCCGCCACGGCGGCCGTCCGGCTGTCCTTGCTCGATTCGCCGTACGGCACCGGGTAGACCGGCCCGGCCGAACCGTAGGCCCGGGTGAACCGCTTCTTGAGGTCCACGCTGAAGTAGGCGTCGTGCGGGTCGAAGACCAGGACGGCGGCGGGCGCGGTGTGGCCCGGCGCGGCCCGGGTCAGGGCCTGAAGCCGGGGCGAGCGCCGGGCGAAGGAGGCCATGACGCGCGCGACCCGCTCGTCCGGGGCCGAGAGCTGGAAGTACGACACCGGGGAGTCGCCCTCGACCATGGGCTGGCCCGAGACTCCGGTGCCGAGGACCGTGACGCCCTGGGCGTCGAGTTCGATCGCGGCCTGGAGGGACTCCGGACGGCTCTGGGTGAGGCCGATGACACCGGCGATGTGATCCCGGTGAATGCGCCGCACGATCATGTGGGCCACATCGACCCGGCTGTCGTTCCGTGTGTTGAGTCCGCCGTGCGAGCCGAAGGTGAAGTACTCCCCCGCGTTGGCGACGAGTAGCCGGATCGGCATCTGGGACTTGAGGTTCAGGTGGTTCATCCGGTCCTGGGCGAGCAGTGCTCCCCGCAGCATCTGGAAGCCCGTGGGCACCGTGCGGCGTGATGTGGAGCCGACGCTCAGCGGAGCGAAGAAGACCAGGGTGCGATAGGGCTCCGACCGGTCGACCTCCGCGTTCTGGCGGCCCAACCGGTCTTCGAGGGAGCGCAGTTCGGGCGCGTACAGGCCGTGGGCGAGCTCGCATCCGTCGCTGCCGTCGGTGAGCCCCACGCGCTCGCCCGTGCCCACCCGAGGACACCAGGTGTCGGTGGCACGGGACACGGGCGGGGTCTCTGCACGGTGTCGTGTCCCGCCGAATCCCGGCACCCGCGCGAGTCCGGCGGCGACCACCGCCATGACCGCGAGGACGGCCACGCCGGCCACCGCGGGGCGCAGCCAGTCGCTCCGACGCCGCTCGCGGGAGCGCACGGTCCGCTGCACCGCGGGCCGTTCGGCGCTCGTCCCGTTGTCGGGCACGCGGGACAGCGGCACCGCACGGACCGCTTCGGCCGACTGGCCGGCGGCGCCCGCGGCGAGCACCGAGGCCACGGCCCGTGCCGTCGCGCCGTAGGTGCCGGGCCGGGCGTTCTGGCCCGGCACGCCGGGCCGGGGCAGGGCGGCGGCGTAGGGCGGGATGTCCGCCGTGGCGGCGCCCAGGACGAGCAGCGGGCAGGTCCCGGTCTCCTCGGACACGGCGGAGAAGGAGTTCAGGAGTTTGCGGCTCGGGGAGCCGTCGCCGCCGACCGTCGGCAGCAGCAGGACGAAGGGCCATCGCCGCCGTGGTCTGCGCGCGCTCCACACCGGCGGACGGGCCGCCCGGGCGAGGTCGTGGAGGAGCGCGGTCAGCAGGATCTGCCGGACCACGGCCTCGTCGCGGGCCGACACGGCGGACGCGGCGGACCTGGCGGCCGCGGCGGCGGGATCCCCGGCGTCGGCCCGCGCCTCCCGGTCGGCCCGGTCCTGGGCCCGGGACCGCAGATGGGCGTCGCGCAGGGACAGGGCGGCGTTGAGGAAGCTGCGGCCGGGCTCGTCCAGCATCCCGCCGACCCACCGGAAGCGTGCGCCGCGGTCGATCCGTACGCCGTACGACCAGCGCCACAGCCAGGCCAGTGGTGTGGTCACCAGTCTCGTGATCGCCGACCAGTGCCGCGCGCCGAGTTCCTCGCCGAGGGCGCCGACCTCGGCCGCGAAGCCGAACTTCCAGGCGTACTTGTCGTAGATCCGGTCGCGCACCGCCCGCCGTTCGTCCCTCACGTCCCCGTCGGGGATGTCGGCGCGCAGCACCGACAGACAGGCGTCGAACTCGGTCAGCCGCAAGGTGCCGGAGCCGTCCGGCATGGTGACGCGCAACTGCCGGGCCACCCGGTCGAGGAGTCGTACGTGGGGGCCTTCGGGCCGGTCGGTGTCCTCGCCGGGGTGCTCGCAGGCCAGCAGTTCCTCGTCGACGAGCGCGTGGGGCGCGAGGCTGGCCAGGTGGCCCGTCTCGCCGGTGCTCAGGCGTACGAGGCGGTGGTGGTAGGCGTGCACCAGGGCCGACAGCGCGGGATCGGGCTCGCCCTGTCCCGTGTCCGCCGTCGCGGCGCCGGCCGGGGTGGTGCCCTCGGTGCTCGCGTCGTGCGCGGGCTCGCGGGTGAACAGCAGGGCGGGCAGCCGGTGTCCCGGACTCTGCCGCCGGTGCGGGACACCGTTGCGGCGGTCGACCACGTACCGGTCGATCACTCGGACGATGTCGTCGAAACCGCTGGGGAGGACGAGATCGTTCTCGTTCGTCCGATGGGGCTGCGGCACGCGGGTCCTCCCGGATGCTGGGCAAGAGGAGGCGAGCCTAGGAACGTTCGGAGGGTTTCAGGACGCTTTGCCGCGAAAAGGCACTCCTTGAACGATGACGACCGCTTGTCTTTCGGATGGGACACGCGCGGGCTCCGGCGCCGTGGGGGGACGTCGGAGCCCGTGCCGGGGGTCAGGGCTGGAGGGGCATCGTCCAGCAGTTGGAGGAGGCGCGCCTGCCGGAGAGACGGTCGGTCAGCCAGGAGATGGCGTCGCCCTGGTCGGTGATGAGGGGTGCGACGTGGTTGAGGAGCAGCCCGTCGCCGAGGTTCGGCAGGACGATGGCGTCGTAGGTGACGTCGGCGCCCTTGCGGCACCAGTCGACGGCGAGTTGACGTGCCTGGGCGTGCGGCACGATGTCGTCCTGGACTCCGGTGACCAGGCGTACCGGACTGGTCGGCTTCAGGTTGCCGATGCGCTGGTCGGCGAGGGTGGCCTGCAGGGCCGGTGTGCTCGCCACGAGTTGGCTGACGGACTTGCCGTCGGTCGTCCAGGAGGTGCTCTTCTTGAACGCGTAGCCGAGGATGGCGTCTCCGACGCACATCGTGGAGAGGTCCTTGAGCGCGGCCTTCCCCGCGGCGTTGATGTGGGCGTCGGCGAAGTCCTTGAGTGCGGGGTCGGACTGCAGGAAGCCGTTGAGGGACCAGCCCAGTGCGCCGGCGAGGGCGCTGCCGTCGATGCCCTTGATCACCTCGGTGAGGTCGGCGGGCGGTGCGCCGGAGTAGGTGCCGGCCAGGGTGATGTCCGGGGCGTAGGTGGGCTGGAGTTCGGCCGCCGACGCGCTGGCGCCGCCGCCCTGGCTGTAGCCGAAGAGGCCGACGGGCGAGGCGGCGGCGACCGAGGCGCCGGTGAGCCCGCGGGCGGCGCGGACGGCGTCGAGCAGGGCGTGTCCGCCGTCGAGCCGGTCGACGTAGGTGTGGAGCCGGTCGGTCGCGCCGAGCCCGACGTAGTCGGTGACGACCACCGCGACGCCCTTGGCCAGGAGCCGGTAGATCGCGAGGTCCTCGTAACCGACCGAGACCGTCTCACCGTTGAAGGTGATGGGGTGTTCGAGGCCCATGGAGGCCGCGCACTGGTCGCCCTGCCCCATGGTGCCGGGTGCCACGGCCACCAGGGGGCGGGCGCCGCCGCCCTTCCAGGCGGCCGAGGGCTCGATGTAGGCGCCGGTCACGGCGACGGGCTGCCCGTTGGAGTCGGTCGACTTGTACATCAGGCGGGTCGCGGTGCCGGGGAGCGGACCGTCGAGACCGGGCAGGCTGAGCGCGAGGGGAAGGGGTTCGCTGCGGATCAGCGCGCCGTCGGCCGCGGGAAGGTTCGCGGGCGGGGTGTAGAACGCGGGGATGGTCACGCCCCGGGACACCACCGTGTCCCCGTCGGCGGCCGCCGCGGGGAGCGCCTGGACGCTCAGGCAGGCGAGGACCGCGAGGGCGGTGGCGAGGAGGCGTCCGCGGTTGCGCGCGGCGGGTCCGGGGCGGCCGGAGGGCAGGGCCCGCTCCGCGCGCGGGCGTCGGCCGGCCACCAGTTGCGGCCGAGGGGTGCTGTGGGGTCGTTGCATGCGGCTCACTCCCTGCTTCGTCAAGACGTGGGGGTCGTGCGGGCGGCCGACGGCGTCAATGGCGTGACGCCGGTTCGGGCTGGGGGTGCCGACCGGCCGCCACCGCTGGACCGGCGGTGGCGGTGACGGGTCGGTGAGGGGGGAAAGGCGGCGCCCGGACGTGGACTTGGGCAGGACGGGACCACGCCCAGCCGCGTCGCGGAGGTGGACAGGACGAACGGGCCGCCCGCGCGCCGTCGGCCGGGCGGCGCGTGGTGCGGCAACGCTCCTGTCGCTGCTCACGGAAGGGACGGACACCGAAGTCCCGTTCGGTGCCCGCTAGTTACTCCCGAGTCACATCAGGAGAGTAGGAGCGGATGTCACTCAGTGACAAGATGTCTGCGCGCGTCAGTTCTGCGCGGCTCGCTATGCTGCTCCGGTCGATGAGACAGGGGTGGTGGGGCGACGGTGCGCGAAGCGGCACCCGCAGACCGGACCACGACGGCCGCGCGGCCGTCACTGGGCGAGCGACGCAAGGAGGCTCTCCGGCTGGACATAGCCCGTGAGGCCGTGCGCCTGTTCGTCTCACAGGGCGTCACGAGCACCACGGGGGACCAGATCGCGGAGGCGGTGGGCGTCTCGACCCGCACGCTGTGGCGCCATTTCCCCACCAAGGAGAGCTGCGTACGCCCGCTGCTCACGGCGGGCCTCGACGCCGCCACGGACCAACTGCGGCACTGGCCGCCCGAGACGGGCCTGCTGGACTTCCTCACCCGCTCCTGCCGCCGCGGGACGCTGCCGTCCGCCGACCCCGCGGTGCTCGACCTGATCCGGATGACCCCCACCGAGCCCGCACTGCGCGCCGTCTGGCTCCAGGCCCACGACGACGCGCTGCCCGTCCTCACCGAAGCCCTCGCCCGGCGTTCCGGCAGGAGCGCGGACGATCTGCGGGTGAAGGTGCACGCGGCCACCGTCAACGGCGCCCTGCGCGCGGCCGCGGAGGACTTCGCCGTACGTTTCGCCGACGCGGCGCACGCCTCGGAGGAGGACCTCGCCGCGTGCCTGCACGCCGCCCTCCACGCGGCCTCGGAGGGCCTGCCGTACTGACGCCGACAACGGCGCTTCGGGACAGGTCAGTTGGAGAGGGAGGCCGAGGGTGCGCGGCGTGGGTGCGGCGCCCGGGTAAAGAATTCACCTGGTCTAGTCCAAAGCCTCATTTGGTCTAGTCCAACATATTGACGTGATCGCGACACAGCCCGGAAGCTGAAGCCTCCCCCACCCCTCTGGAGGCACAGTGAGACGTCTTCGCGCATGTCTGGGCGCGGCGGCCGCCGTGAGCCTGGCCGCGGTCGGCACGACCGCTCTCGTCGCGGGCAGCGCCTCGGGCGCGACCACCGCGCTCAGCAACCGGTGGTACGCCGCCGCCCCCTATCTGATGCCGCTGGACAACGACCCGCCGGACGCGGGCGCCATCATGGACGCGACCGGCCTCAAGGCCTTCCAGCTCGCGTTCATCCTCGCCCCCAACGGTGGTGGCTGCACGCCCACGTGGGACGGAACGGCGGCGGTCTCCTCGGACACCGCCGTGCAGTCGGTCATCAACACCATCCGCGCCAAGGGCGGCGACGTCTCCGTCTCGATCGGCGGTTACGGCGGCACCAAGCTCGGCCAGGCCTGCTCGGACCCGGCCGCCACCGCCGCCGCGTACCAGCAGGTCGTCACCAAGTACGGACTGCACGCGATCGACTTCGACCTCGAGGAGCCGGAGTACGAGAACACGGCGGCCGTCAGGAACGAGATCGGCGCCGCCAAGATCCTCCAGCAGAACAACCCGGGCCTGTACGTGTCCGTCACCACGGCCGGAACGGCCGACGGAACCGGCTGGTTCGGCAAGCAGATGCTACTGGAGGCGAAGTCGCAGGGGTTCACCCCGAACAACTTCTCCATCATGCCCTTCGACGGCGGCTTCAACGGCGCCGCGTCCCAGACCAGCGCGCTCGCCAACTTCAACACGATCCTCCAGTCGACCTTCGGCTGGGACCAGGCGACCGCGTACGCCCACGAGGGCTTCTCGGGCATGAACGGCCGCAGTGACACCGGCGAGTACTTCTCCCAGGCCGACTTCCAGACGGTGCTGGACTTCGCCACCGGCCACAACATGGACCGCTTCACCTTCTGGTCCCTGAACCGCGACCGCCAGTGCTCCCCCGCCGACAACGGCGGCCGTACGTCGGGCACTTGCTCCAGCGTGACCCAGAACTCCTGGGACTTCGCGAAGTACTCGGTGAAGTTCGCCGGCGCCACCCCGCCCACCGGCACCCCCACCCCGACGCCGACTCCCACGCCGGGAGGCGGCTGCAAGCCGGCCTGGAACGCGGCGACGGTCTACACCGCCGGCAACGAGGCCTCGTACAACCACCACAACTGGAAGGCCAAGTGGTGGACCCAGAACGAGACGCCGACCGGCGCCGACTGGGGTCCGTGGCAGGACGAGGGCGCCTGCTGACGCCCGCTCGGCTCCGGACGGCGCGCCCCCGAGAGGCGTGCCGTCCGGGGCCTTCGGCTCAAGGCCTCCCCGCCGAGCCGCACCGCTGAGGGGGATCGCGGCACCCGGCACCGGGTGCCACGATCCCCCTCGGCACGTCAGCCGACCGTTCGCGCCCGAGGGATGGGCGAAGTTCTACAGCTTCAGCCACGACCGCCCCTCCCGTCAGCCGCCCGCACCCGGCACGGGCGCGTCGGCCGCGAGCGCCTCCCGCATCAGCCGCGCCGTCGCCGTCGGGTCGTAGGCCTCGGGGACACCCGGGACCAGGACGATGTCCCCCTCGATGTGCCGCGAGCGGAGCGGGGCGATCTCCCGGTAGGCGGGCGAGTCCCACCAGGCCCGCGCCTCCGCGATCGCCGGGAAACCGATCACCACGACATGGCCCGGCCAGTCGCCCTCCACCACCTCGTGCTGCGCGGCGTGCACGAGGAACCGGCCGCCGTAGGGCGCGAAGGTGGCGCCGATCCGCTCGATGTAGTCGGCGATCTCCGGGTGCGGCGCGGCCTCCCGCAGGTGGGCGATGGCGTACGCGGTCATGTCATCCTCCGGCCGTCGGGGCTCCGTACACGGACCACCCTGCCCGCCGCGCCCAGGGGAGTCGATTACCCAGGAGGTAAGGGCCCCGCGCCTGCTCGGATCCCCGCCGAGCTCCCTGAACCGGTGTCACGACGGATCCGGAACAGCGGTCGCCGGGAGTCGACTTCGTCCGGTTCCCGCTCTTCGGCCGGAGCGCGATCGACGACGGAACCCTTGACAGGATCGATCGCGCGTCAGATCTTTGGCAACGTTGTCAATCGCCCTGACAACGTTGCCATACCCCGTGCTCGGCAAGCACCACCGTGTGATTGGACAACCCGCTGATGGCTCAGCCGAATCCTGCGCACTCCCCTTCCCGACGATCGGTCGTCTTCACCGGCTCGACCCTGCTGGCCGGATTCGGCCTGGGTACGACACTCCCGGGCACCGCCTCGGCGTCCGAGCGGCCGGGCCCTGACGGCACGCCGGCGTCCGCCGAAGAACTGGCCGTGTACCGGCCGGTGACCGTCTCCTCCACCGACTACGCCCCCACGCCGGGCGAGTTCGTGGTGGACCGCGTCCACTCCCCCGGCGTGCGCGGCACCGGATGGCGTGCCGCGGGCGGCGACCCGCAGTGGATCTCGGTGGATCTTCAGGCGGACTGCCAGGTCACCTGGATCCGGCTCACCTTCGAGGCCGACGCGGGCGACCCGGTGTTCACCCCTCCGGCGAGCGGGAACTGGGCCGACGGCACCACGGGCAGGGAGATCCTGTCGAGCTACGCGGTCGACTTCGTGGTCGAGACCTCGCGCGACCACACGTCCTGGTCGAGCGTCTACCGAACGACCGCCGGAACCGGTGGTGTCGTGGAGATCCAGCTCCCCAAGGCGACCACGGCCCGCTGGGTACGCCTGACCTCCCGCAAGCGCTCCAGTGCCAACCCGCTCGGGCTGAACGGGTTCGAGGTCTTCGGCACGGCCCCGGGGCACCGGCCCACAGCCACCGGCTGGACCGACTGGGGCACGCACGACGGCCACGCCCCCGCTCTGAAGGTGGCCGAGGACGGCACCGTACCGCTGGAGTCCGGCTGGACCCTGACCATGGACGACTGGGTCGGGGGCGACGGCGCCGCGCTGTCGCGGACCGACGTGGACACCCGGGGCTGGCTGCCCGCCACCGTGCCCGGAACAGTCCTCGCGTCCCTCGTCGACCAGGGCAAGCTGCCCGACCCTGTCGCCGGCCTGAACAATCTGCGCGTCCCGGAGGCGCTCTCCCGACACGCCTGGTGGTACAAGCGGGACTTCACGGTGCCGCGCGGCCTGCGGACCGGCGCCGGTCGCCGGGTCTGGCTCGAGTTCGACGGCATCAACCACAAGGCCGACATCTGGCTCAACGGGCACGACGTGGGCGGCCTGCTGTATCCCTTCGCCCGCTCGGCTCACGACGTCACGGACCTCCTGAAGGTGAAGGACGAGAACGCGCTGGCCGTGCGGATCACGCCGATGCCCGTCCCCGGCAGCCCCGGGGACAAGGGCCCGGCCGGTGAGGCCTGGGTCGACGCCGGAGCAGGCCAGATGAACCTCAACTCCCCGACGTACCTGGCCTCTTCGGGCTGGGACTGGATGCCCGCCGTACGTGACCGGGTGGCCGGGATCTGGAACCACGTTCGCCTGAGATCGACCGGGCACGTCGTCATCGGCGACCCGCGGGTGGACACCGTGCTGCCGGACCTGCCCGACACCTCGACCGCCGAACTGACCGTCCTCGTCCCGGTGCGCAACGCCGACAGCACCGACCACGAGGCCACCGTCACCGCCGCGTTCGGCGACGTGCGGGTCTCGAAGACCGTCACCGTCCCCGCCGGCCGGAGCGTCGACGTCGTGTTCGCCCCCGACGCCTTCAGCCGGCTGCGGCTGCGCGATCCCGAACTCTGGTGGCCCAACGGGCTCGGAGAGCCCCGACTGCACGACCTCACTCTGTCCGCCCGGGTGGACGGCACCGAGAGCGACCGGCGCACCACCCGCTTCGGCATACGCCAGTTCGGCTACGAGTACGACGTACCGCTCCCCTTCGTCGCCACCGGCGACGCCTGCACGCAGTCCCTGGACCTCGGAGCCCAGCGGGCCCGGCACGTCAGGATCAAGTGCCTGACCCGGGCCACCGATTGGGGCAGCTCGCTGTGGACCCTCTCGGTCCTCGACGGTGCACGGCCCGGCACGGACCTCGCCCTGCACGCCGACGCCACCGCCTCGTCGGTGGACGAGGACGGCCACGGAGCCGGCAACGTCACGGACGGCGACCCGGCCACCCGTTGGTCGTCGGCCTACCGGGACGACCAGTGGATCCAGGTGGACCTGGGCTCCGCCCAGTCGTTCGACCGGGTCGACCTGGTCTGGGAGAAGGCGTACGCCCGGACCTTCGTCGTGCAGGTCTCCGCCGACGGTTCCGACTGGCAGGACGCGCGAGCCGTCGACAACACCGCGGTCCCGCTGCCCTTCAACGACGGCGACGCGAGCCTCCAGGTGGAGGACTTCGAGCCGCGCACCGCTCGCTATGTGCGCATCAAATGCGGCAAGCGGAACACCAGTTGGGGCAACTCGCTGTGGTCCCTCTCGGTGCTCGACAGCGCCGAGCCCGGTACCGACCTCGCGCTACGCACGTCGGTCACCGCCTCCACCGAGGACGACGGCCACCCGGCGTCCGCCGCCACCGACGGCGACGCCGGCACTCGCTGGTCCTCGCAGTACGCGGACGACCAGTGGCTCCGGGTCGACCTCGGCGCCGCGCGACGCTTCGACCGGGTCGCCATCGTCTGGGAGGCGGCCTACCCGAAGACGTACACGATCCAGGTGTCCGACGACGGTGACGCGTGGACCGACGTCAAGTCGGTGACCAACACCCCCGAACCGCTGAAGATCAGCGTGAACGGCGTACGGGTGCTGGCCCGCGGCGGCAACTGGGGCTGGGACGAACTGCTGCGCCGGATGCCCGCCGCCCGCATGGACACGGCGGTACGCATGCACCGCGACATGAACTTCACCATGATCCGCAACTGGGTCGGCAGCATCAACCGGGAGGAGTTCTACGCCCGTTGCGACGAGCACGGAATCCTGGTGTGGAACGACTTCCCCAATGCCTGGGGCATGGACCCGCCGGACCACGACGCGTTCAACTCCACCGCGCGGGACACCGTGCTGCGCTACCGCATCCACCCGTGCGTGGTCGTCTGGTGCGGCGCCAACGAGGGCAATCCACCGGCGGCGATCGACAAGGGCATGCGCGAGGCGGTCAAACAGCAGGCGCCCGGCATCCTCTACCAGAACAACTCGGCGGGCGGGATCATCACCGGCGGCGGCCCCTACGGCTGGGTGGAGCCGGAGAAGTACTACGAGGCGTCGACGTACGGCAGTGACAGCTTCGGATTCCACACGGAAATCGGTATGCCGGTCGTCTCCACCGCGGCGAGCCTGCGGAACATGACCGGCGACGAGCCCGAGTGGCCGATCCGGGGTGCGTGGTACTACCACGACTGGAGCGAGCGCGGCAATCAGGCGCCGCAGAACTACAAGGCGGCCATCGAGGCGCGCCTCGGCACCGCGACGGACCTCGACGACTTCGCCCGCAAGGCCCAGTTCGTCAACTACGAGAACACCCGGGCCATGTTCGAGGCCTGGAACGCGAACCTGTGGGACGACGCCAGTGGCCTCATGCTGTGGATGTCCCACCCCGCCTGGCACAGCACGGTCTGGCAGACCTACGACTACGACTTTGACGTCAACGGCACCTACTACGGGGCCCGTTCGGCCTGCGAGCCCCTGCATGTGCAGGCGGACCCGAGGACGGGACAGGTCATCGCCGTCAATCACACCCGCGCCGCGGTGAAGGGGGCGAGGGTCACCGCCCGCCTCCACGACCTCTCCGGCCGGCAGCTCGGCGCCGCGCGGACGACCGACGTCGACGTCCCGGCCGCGGCCACCACCCGGGCGTTCACCCTCGCGTGGACCGACGGTCTGCCCGACCTGCACCTGCTCCGGCTGACGCTGGAGGACGCCGCGGGCCGCCCGCTGTCGCACAACACCTACTGGCGCTACCGCACCCCGGCGGCCATGAAGGCGCTCACGGAGGCCGAACGGGTCCGGCTGTCCGCCTCGGTCACCCGCCTCACCCGGACCGGGGCGCGCCACGAGATGACGGCGACCGTACGCAACCGGGGCAAGGCCGTCGCCGCGATGACCAGGCTCTCCCTCGTGGACCGCGCCACCGGGGACCGCGTCCTGCCGACGCTGTACAGCGACAACTATCTGTGGCTGCTGCCCGGCGAGTCCCGGAAGGTCACGCTGTCCTGGCCGGCCGCCGCGCTGCCCTCCGGCCGCCCCTCGCTGGAGGTGGAGGCGTACAACGGTCACCCGACGTCGGCGCATTCCTGACGCGAATGCCCGTATTGCCCCCGAAGTCCGCCCCGGCGGCGCGTTCTCGCTGCTCAGGGTCTTGTCGCCGCTCCGGTTGCCTGGTCTTCTGTACGCCCGGTGACCGGTAATCCCGTCGCCTCCCCCGGTCCGCCCGCGGCCCGGAGGAGGCGGCAGCGGCAGGAGACAGGATGGGCGACGGCGTGGACGCAGTGGCTGGGCAGGACGTGCGAAGGGGGCTGCCCGAAGGGCTGGCCACGGCGATACGCGAGACCGCCGAGGAGATCGCCGCACTGCTGCGGGCCGACGCCGACATGGCACGCCGGATCCCCGGGGCCGAGTGGAGCGTCGGCGAGGCGGCCGCGCATCTGGCGCTGGCGAACGAGCTGATGGCCGGGCTCGCGGCGGGACACGCGCGCCCCTACGGGGACGGCACACCGCAGAGTCTCGCCGGAGCCAACGAGCGGTCGCTGGAGGAGTTCGGGGAGCGGGACGCCGAGCCCCTGGCCGCGATGATCGTCGAGCACGCCGACGCCTGCGTGAAGGCGCTGGAGGACGAGACCTTCGAGGGGCCCGTGGTCAGCCCGCTCGGCTCGATGAGCCCGCCGGAGCTGGGGTCGTATCTGCTCACGCACATGCTCGGCCACGGCTACGACCTCGCCCGCGCGCTGGGACGGCCGCACATGCTCGACCGGGCCCGGGTCCGGCTGACCCTGCCGTTCATGCTCACGGCCATGCCACGGGTCACCGACCCGCGGCGCACCGCCGGGATGAACGCCCGCTACGCCATACGCCTGTGGGGCGGCGGCGAGTTCGGGGTGACCCTGACCGACGGTGTGCTGACCGTCGACGCGCAGCCGCCCGCCGGACCGGACTGCACCATCTCCATCGAACCGGTCACCTTCCTGCTGATGGGCCTCGGCCGACTGGGACAGGTGAGCCCCATCCTGCGCGGCCGCATCCTCGTCCGGGGCCGCAAGCCCTGGCTCGCGCCCCGCTTCCCGGGCCTCTTCACCGCCCCCTGAGCACGCGGCCCCGCCGGGGGCCGGCCGCGAGGGTCAGCCGAGCCTGCGGTCGAGGTTGAAGGCGGCGCTGATCAGGGCGAGGTGAGTGAAGGCCTGGGGGAAGTTGCCGCACTGTTCTCCGGTGTGGCCGATCTCCTCCGCGTAGAGGCCGAGGTGGTTGGCGTAGGTGAGCATCTTCTCGAAGGCGAGCCGGGCCTCGTCCAGGCGGCCCGCCCTGGTGAGCGCCTCGACGTACCAGAACGAGCAGATCGAGAAGGTGCCCTCCTCCCCGCTGAGGCCGTCGGGACTGGCCAGCGGGTCGTAGCGGTAGACCAGCGAGTCGGAGACCAGTTCCTCGCCCAGGGCGTCGAGGGTGGCGAGCCACTTCGGGTCGGTCGGGGAGATGAACTTCCCCAGCGGCATCATCAGCAGCGACGCGTCGAGGATGTCGCTGTCCTCCGTCTGGGTGAAGGCGTTGCG
This sequence comes from Streptomyces sp. NPDC056738, assembly GCF_042790435.1. Lineage (NCBI taxonomy): Bacteria > Bacillati > Actinomycetota > Actinomycetes > Kitasatosporales > Streptomycetaceae > Streptomyces > Streptomyces sp. NPDC056738. The sequence continues at coordinate 590,919 of NZ_JBHTZF010000002.1, read as the reverse complement.
TGCCGGGGACCAGCCGCGGCTCATGATCCGCCGGTAGATCGCGTCGCGGGCCGCGCCCCAGCGGTTCAGGTCGGCCGGCAGGCCGCGGTGCCGGGCCAGTCGCATGGCACGTTCGATCGCCACCCAGCACATGACGCGGGAGTACAGGAAGTCCTTGCGGCCGCCGCGGGTCTCCCACACCCCCTCGTCCGGCTGGTCCCAGTTGTCGCACACCCAGTCGACGATCCCGCTGACGCTGTCCCAGTGCGCGCTGGAGAGGGGCTGTCCCCACTTGTCGTAGAGGTAGAGCGAGTCGATCAGGGCGCCGTAGATGTCGAGCTGGAGCTGGCCGACGGCACCGTTGCCGACGCGTACGGGGGACGACCCGCGATGGCCCTCCAGGTGGGTCAGCTCGCGTTCGGGCAGGTCACGACGCCCGTCGATGCCGTACATGATCTGCAGGGGGCCGTCCGGGCCGACGTCCGCGGGCACCTCGCACTGGACGTGCTCGCACACGAAGCACATGAACGCCTCGGCCTCGTCCTTGAAGCCGAGACGCAGCAGCGCGTACAGGCAGAACGCGGCGTCGCGGACCCACACGTAGCGGTAGTCCCAGTTGCGCTCGCCGCCGATCCGTTCGGGCAGGCTGGTGGTCGGCGCGGCGATGATGGCGCCGGTCGGGGCGTACGTGAGCAGCTTCAGGGTGAGGGCGGAGCGGTGCACCATCTCCCGCCAGCGGCCCCGGTAGCGCGACTGCGACAGCCAGCGCCGCCAGTAGCGCACGGTGGCCTCGAACTGCCGCTCGGCCTCCGTCACGGCGCAGAACCGGGGAGCCACCTCGTCGGTCACCTGGTCGAGCGCGAAGACCGCGGTCTCCCCTTCGCGCAGTTTGAACAGCGACCACACGTCGTTCCCCGCCGCCTCGATGGGCACCGTGGCCGTCAGGGCCAGCCTCAGCGCGGGTGTGGTGAAGACGGCCTGGCCGGAGTCGATGTGCACGGTGTGCGGGGTCGTCCCGTAGTCGAAGCGGGGGGCGACCCGCGCGCGGAAGGGCAGGGTTCCCCGGACGCACACCACACGGCGGATCAGGCGGTGCCGGTCGGTCTCGCGCGAGTCGTCGACGACCGGCATGAAGTCCTGGATCTCCCCGACCCCGTCGTCCGCGAAGAACCGGGTGATCAGCACGTTCGTGTCGGGGAAGTAGAACTGCTTCGTGCGCGCGGGGACGTCCGCGGCGAGTTCGAAGCAGCCGCCCTTGTCGGCGTCCAGGATCGAGGCGAAGACGCTGGGCGCGTCGAAGCGGGGGCAGCAGTACCAGTCGATGGTGCCGTCGGTGCCGACCAGGGCCGCGCTGCGCAGGTCGCCGATCAGGCCGTGGTCGGCGATCGACAGGTAGCGGGGGGTGCCCGCGCCGTACCCGGGACCGGGGGCGCCAGGTCTCCCCCCGTCCGCGCTTCCCGCGCCGTACGAGGCGCCGGACGCGCCCTGCGCAGCGCCAGCCGTGCCGATCCCGGCGCCGGACGCGTCATCCGGCGCGCCGTCCGCGCCGTATGGGGTGCCGGATGCGTCGTGTGGGCCGCTGTCATCGCCGTGCGAGGCGCCGGATGCGTCGTGCGGCCCGCTGTCATCGCCCGCCGAGGCACCGGACGCGCCGTGGGGCCCGCTGTCATCGCCCGCCGAGGCACCGGTTACGTCGTGCGGCCCGTCCCCGCTGTGCGAGGCGCCGGACGCGCTCCTTGCAGCGCCGTCCGTGCCGCACGAGGCGGTGGGTTCGCCCCGTGTCTCGGCGTCGGCGCCGACCCCGGAATTCGTGTCTGCCGTACCGGCCATACCGGCCTCCTCTGGGCCGTCACCCGAGCCTCCCCCTCCGCTCCAGGCTAACCAGTCGTCCGAGGTCCGGGGCGGTCGTGGGTCCTCAGTGCTTCAGGACGACCTTGGCGGCGACGATGATCAGTCCGAGGGCCAGGTTCACGAAGCCCTCGGCCACGACGAGCCCCCGGGAGGCGCCGGCGCGGACGGCTCCGAGGCACGCCCACATGACCTGCTGGCCCACCGCGATGCCCAGAGCGATCCACAGGCCGGTGTTCACACTCATGTCGAGGAGCGCGCTGCCGGCCACCGCGACGGCGGGCAGGGTGGCCGCCTCGACGATGGACCACTCGTGCGTGCCGATCCGGCGGACCTGGCGCAGGGACCACCGCTGGCCGACGATGCGTTCGCCGGCGATCTGCGCGTACACATGGGTCGCCCAGAAGACCAGCCCGGTGACCACCAGCAGCACGACGGCCTGGAGACGCGGGAACTCCCCCGTCGTTCCGGCCGTGGCCACGACGGAGGCGGCCAGGATCGAGCCGTAGATGGCGCCCGCGTAGTCGGTTCGGTGGCCGCCCGACCGGTCTGCGCCGTCCTCGCCCTCGGTCGGAACGCTGGAGCCGCTCACCCGTTCACGGTAGGCGGCGGGGCAGGGCCACGCCCGGCGGGTGGGCCGTCCGGGGGTGCCGGACCGGGGGGCGCCGGTCCGTAGATGAAACGGGGCTTCGGCGTTCCCCGCACGGTGTCGGACCTGCCGGGCTCCGACACCGCCTTGTCAGGCGCGTGCCGTCACCCCAGTGTCAAGTGCCGTAACCCTGTCAGGTGCCGGCTTCGCCGTGTCAGGTGCCATCCTCACCGTGCCCGGTGCCGTCTCCGCCCTGCCGGGCGCCGGCCGGGCGGAAGCACGCCGTGACCGTCTTTCCGTGGCGCTGGCACTTCATGCCCCACTCGTCGGCGAGCATCCGCACGATGCCCACCCCGCGGCCCGACACCGCTCCCGGCTCCGGGTCACGCTGGAGCGGCAGGGTGGAGTCCTCGTCGTGGACACTCACGTGCAGGCAGTCGCCGTCCCACGTGAGGACGAGATGCGCGTCGCTGTGGGCGTGGATGTGGGCGTTGGTGAGCAACTCGGAGACCGACAGCACGACGGCGTCCACCGTGTCGGGTTCCTCGGCCGTCCACGGCAGGGACTCCAGGTGCCGACGGGTCCAGCGTCGCCCGGCACTCACCCCTCCGGAGACCGGGAACGAGTGTGCCCAGCCCATCGCCTTGACCGCCATGGCCCGACCTCGCTTCCGTTCGTTCCGTCCGTGCCTCGTCGTACGGTTCGTGTACCCGCGCGGCGCCGGTACAGTCGGCACACGGCCGATGCCCCCGACACGGCGTCACCGCCCTCCGCACCTGCCCCACGGACGAGTTGGGGCCGGGGTTCATGTGCCCGCCCCGGTGCCCGCGCGGGACCGAGGGGGAGTCAATTCCGTGGTACGACCCGAACTCCCCTTTGGGGCGAACCCGCACGCGAAGGGAACAACGGGCCAACACTGTCCGTACTATCTGTAAGCCGGGGCATACGCGCCAAGCGCGGTCGCCCAGCCATGCAGCCCGGTCCGACACCAACATGCCTTGCCCCACGGCATCTTCCCGGGGTGCTCATGTGGCGACCGCGCTCCGAAGAGAGGTCCCATCGTGCCCGACACCAAGACTCCCACCGAACTGACATCGCAGTACAAGGCCCAGGTGGTCGCCGACCTGGAGCGCAACGCCAAGGACCAGGAGCGCATCGGTGCGGAAATGGAGGCGCTGCAGGAGCAGTTGAACGCCCTGCGGCACGACCACACCGTGCTCACCAACCTTCAGCAGGCGCTGGAGGCCGCGGCCGCGCCCGTCGCGCCCGCTCCCGTCGTGCCCGCCCCCGAGCCGACGGCGGCCGCCTCGGTCCCCCGCCAGAAGACCCCGGCCAAGGCAGCCGAGGGCAAGCGCGTCCGGGTCAGGAAGACCGAGAGCAAGAGGGCCGAGAGCAAGAAGGCCGAGGTCAAGAAGGCCGACAGCGGGAAGGCCACGGCGGTGCGGACGGCGGCGGCCAAGAAGGCCGCGGCCAAGGACGCCTCGACGCAGCCCACCCTCATCGAACTCATCCGCCGGTACCTCACGGAGCAGCGGGAACCCCGCTCCGCCGCGGAGGTGTCGACGGCACTGGGCCAGACGCATCCCGAGCGTCGCATCCAGACCAACGTCGTCCGGACCACCCTCGAGAACCTCGTGGCCAAGAGCCATGCCCACCGCGCCAAGCAGGGCACGTCCGTGTTCTACACGGCCGTCGAGGGCGAAGAGGCCCCGGCGCCGGCGACGGTCTCGGAACAGCCCGTTAAGGCGGAGGCCAAGGTCAAGGCGGAGGCGAAGACGGACAGCGACTGAAGCGGTCGGACCCGTTCGCCGTACGGGGCTTGCGCAGCCATGCGGCCTCGCGGGGCCCAGGGGCGTCGGTGAAGTCCGGTGTCACGGCCGCGGCGTTCGCGCCGCGGCCCGCCGCCGCACCGCGCTGTACCCGACCGCGCCACACCCCTACCGCGCTGTGCGGAACCCGGCCGCACCGCACCGTGCCGCACCACCCAGCCGTACCTCACCCCACCACGCCACACCGAACCGCACCGAACCGCACCGAACCGCACCGCACCGGTCAGGCCGTCACCTTGGCGATGAACGCCGCGAGGTTCGCCACGGTCCGCTGGATCTTCTCCTCCAGCGTCAGCGACTCGTGCAGCCGCCCTCCGACGCCCGCGTCCCTCTTCCCCCGCACATACAGCGAACAGGCGAGGTCGCTGCAGATGTAGGCGCCGACCGAGTTGCCCTGCTGCCCGGCCTTCCCCGCCTTGGGCGCGACCATCAGGGAGACGCCACCGGTGTGGGTGGTCACACACATCGAGCACATGCTGCGCCGTAGCTGCCCCACCGTCGCGCTGGGACAGCGCAGCATGAGGCCCTTCAGTCCGTCGCCCAGTTCGGCCACGACGTAGGCGCGATCGGGCGCCTGAGGGTCCCGCCAGCCGAGGTAGTCCAGGTCGTCCCAGGGCCGCTCGGCCAGGTCGCGCGGGACGGACAGACGCTTCGCCTCACCCTTGGTGCAGTTCACGAACGCGGTACGGATCTCTTGCTCGGTCAACGGCTTCATAAGACTCACGGTAATTTGCCTAAAAGCTTTAGGCAAATGCATAATCGGTTACGCCGAGGGCGAGCGCGAGGGAGAGGGAGGACATGGGCCGAGCGGGACTGAACACCGAGCGCCTGACACGGGCGGGAGCGGAGCTGGCCGACGAGGTCGGCTTCGATCAGGTGACCGTCTCGGCCCTGGCCAGGCGGTTCGACGTCAAGGTCGCGAGTCTGTACTCGCACGTGAAGAGCTCGCAGGACCTCAAGACCCGTATCGCCCTGCTCGCCCTGGACGAACTCGCGGAGCGGGGCGCCGCCGCGCTGGCCGGACGGGCCGGCCGGGACGCCCTGACCGCCTTCGCGAACGTCTACCGCGACTACGCCCGAGAACACCCCGGACGCTACGACGCCGCGCGGCTGAGGCTCGACCCCGAGACCGCGGCGGCGAGCGCGGGCGTCAAGCACGCGCGGATGATGCGGGCGATCCTGCGGGGCTACGACCTCACGGAACCGGACGAGACCCATGCGGTCCGTCTGCTGGGCAGTGTGTTCCACGGCTATGTGAGCCTGGAGTCGAGTGGAGGCTTCAGCCACAGCGCCCCCGACTCCTCCGAGAGCTGGGCCCGCATCCTGGACGCCCTCGACGCCCTCCTGAGCAACTGGCCCGCGCCCTAGGTCGGCCGCCTCAGCCACGCCCTCAGGCCACCGCACCCCTAGTCGGCCTGTGCCGGACACCGTCGACTCTGCCGATGTCCGGCACGGAACCGTCCCCCGTGCCCCCGTGCCCCGTGCCGACATCATGTGACGCGGTGCGTGACATGCGCATTGCCGGTTCCCGGCAGTGTTGCCCACGCTCTGGGTGCCGGACAGCGTCAATAGACCGTCACCGGGCGCCGCCATCGGCGCCCGGTTGCTCGACCGGCCCGCACGCGGTCCGTGACTCAGCGGTAGTCGGGGTTGGGTGCGTCCGCACGGCAGCCCGCGTCCCACAGCGAACGCTGGTTGCCGTGGGCGGGGATGCCGCCGGACCGCTTCAGCAGGGCCGCCATGTGCATCAGGTTCCAGGTCATGAACGTGGTGTTGCGATTGGTGAAGTCGTTCTCGGGACCGCCCGACCCCGGGTCGAGATAGGACGGGCCGGGTCCCGCCGGCCCGATCCAGCCGGCGTCGGCCTGTGGCGGGATGGTGTAGCCGAGGTGCTGGAGGCTGTAGAGGAGGTTCATCGCGCAGTGCTTCACGCCGTCCTCGTTGCCGGTGATCAGACAGCCGCCGACGCGGCCGTAGTACGCGTACTGGCCCGCGGAGTTGAGCAGCCCCGAGCAGCTGTAGAGCCGCTCGACCACCTGCTTGGTGACCGAGCTGTTGTCCCCGAGCCAGATCGGCCCCGCGAGGACGAGGATGTCGGCGGCCATCACCCGCTCCTGGATCGCGGGCCAGTCGTCCGTGGCGAAGCCGTGTTCGGTCATGTCCGGGTAGACGCCCGGGGCGATGTCGTGGTCGACGGCGCGCACGACCTCGGTCGTGACTCCCTGCGCCTCCATGATCGCGCTGCTCTTGTCGACCAGCCCCTCGGTGTGGCTCAGGGCGGGTGCGGGCTTGAGGGTGCAGTTGATGAACAGCGCGCGCAGGTCTTCGAAGCGGTACGCGTCGTCGGTCGCCGGGGTGGACGGTGACTCGGTCACGGATGACTCCTTCGTACGGGGCCGCGGCGGCGAGGGCCGGGAACGGGGTGACCCGGAGACCGGGTCCGACTGGTTGCCCGGGAGCAGCGTCTCGCGTGTGTCCCGGTTTGTCTTCGAACGACTCGGCGATACACCCCAGCCGCTTTCCGGGCCGCCTCCGCCCCGGACCCGTCCCTCGTCTCCGATACCGGCCCGGCTCGGCAGGACCTAGGGTGGTGGCCGTGACCACTGAACGATGGCAAATCGGCGGCGACTTGGGTGTCGCGCGCATCGGCTACGGCGCGATGAAACTGACCGGCTGGCCCCGGGGCGAGCGGCCGGACCGGGAAACCTCGCTGGCCATTCTGCGGCGCGCCGTGGAGCTCGGGGTGAACCACATCGACACCTCGTACTACTACGCGCGGGACGGGGTGTCGGCGAACGAGCTGATCCGGGAGGCGCTGCACCCCTACCCGGACGACCTGGTGATCGTGACCAAGGTGGGCGCCCTGGTCGAGGGGGCCGACATCGCGCTGCCCGCGGAGCAGAAGACGGGCCTGACGGCCGACAATCTGCGCCGGGGCGTCGAGGCGAACCTCCGCTCGCTCGGCCTGGACCGGATGGACGTGGTGAACCTCCGGATGGGTGATGTCGGCGAGGCGGACGCGACCTCCCTGGCCGAGCCGCTGGAAGCGCTGCTGGCGCTGCGCGACGAGGGGCTGATCCGGCACCTGGGCATCTCCAACGTCTCCGCCGATCAGTTCGCCGAGGCCCGCAAGATCGCACCGATCGCCTGCGTCCAGAACCTCTACAACCTGTCGCAGCGCGATGACGATCCCCTCGTCGACGCCTGCGCCGAGGCCGGTGTCGCCTACGTGCCCTTCTTCCCGGTCGGCGGCTTCCAGCCGGTCACCGCCGAGCACCTGGAGGCCGTGGCGGCACGCCACCGGGCGACCACGCCCCAGGTGGCCCTGGCCTGGCTGCTGGCCCGATCTCCGAGCATCCTGCTCATCCCCGGCACCGGCTCCCTGGCGCATCTGGAGGAGAACATCGCCGCGGGAGCACTCGAACTGACCGCCGAGGACCTCGCCGAACTGGGCTGACGGACACCCGGCGATCCCGTGACCGCCGCCCTGCAACCGAAGCGGCCCCGATCGTGTCTCAGCACAGGACTGGAGCGCGTGGGGACCGGACTGCCGCACGGGCCCCACGTCTCGGGGAGGCATGAGTCATGAGCACATGGGCGGTACCGGGCTACAGCGAGTCCCGCGAGCTCGGTTCGGGGGCGAGCGGTCGGGTCGCGCTGGCCGTGCACGAGGAGACCGGTCATCCGGTCGCGGTGAAGTACCTCAGCGAGTCGCTGCGCACCCGTCCGGGCTTCGTCCAGGAGTTCCGGGCGGAGGCGCGGCTGCTCGGCGGGCTGCGCAGCGACCACGTGGCCGGCCTCTACGAGTACGTGGAGGGACCCGAGGGCGCGGCCATCGTCATGGAGCTGGTGGACGGCGTGTGCCTGCGGGTCCTGCTCGCCCAGCAGGCGCCCCTCGATCCCGAGGCCGCCCTCGTCCTCCTCAAGGGCTCGCTGCTCGGCCTCGCCGATGCCCACCGCGTCGGCGTCGTCCACCGTGACTACAAGCCGGAGAACGTGCTCGTCCGCCCGGACGGCACGTCGAAGCTCGTCGACTTCGGGATCGCCGCCACCGACGGCACGACGGCCGGCATCGCGGGCACACCGTCGTACATGGCTCCCGAGCAGTGGACCGGCGCGCCCGCCTCGCCCGCCGCCGACGTCTACGCGGCGACCGCGACGTTCTTCGAGTGTCTGACCGGCCGCAAGCCCTACACGGGCGAGAACCTCGCCGAACTCGCCCTTCAGCACGTGGACGGGGCCATCCCCGCCGACGAGGTCCCCGAACCGGTCCGCTCGCTGGTCCAGCGGGGGCTCGCCAAGGCACCCGAGCAACGGCCCGCCCACGCCGAGGACTTCGTCGCGGAGCTGGAGGCGACGGCTGGCGGAGCGTACGGCCCGGACTGGGAGGAGCGCGGCCGCCGGCAACTCGCGGCGCTCGTGGCCCTGTTCCTCCTGCTGCTTCCCTCCGCCCCCTCCGTGCCGCGTCACGCCACGGACACCGCGCGCACGATCCTCGCCAGGACTTCGGACCGGCTCCGGGCCTGGCGGCCGAGCCTCCGCTCCCTGCTGGTGTCCGTCGCCGCGCTCGTCGCGGCCCTGCTGCTGACGTACGGCATCGACCGGCACGCCCCGGACTTCGGCACACCCCGCAGGGCCGCCGAGGCACTGGCCACCACCAGCGCGCAGCCGACCGGTGACGGCGGCCCCACCGCGACCGCGGACTCCGGCTCCCCGTCGCCGTCGTCCTCGTCGTCCACGTCGGCCTCGCCCACTCCGTCCGGCTCGGCCACGGACGCCACCGCCGGGCCGACCGCGTCGGCGTCCGCGACCCCCGACGCCTCCGCGTCGGCCACGCTCGCGCCGCCGACGACACCCGCCACGCCGACGGCCTCGCCCACCACCGCCTCCCCGTCGCCGTCCCCCAGCGTCGGCGTCAAGTCCGTCGTGTTCAGCGGTTTCCGGCAGACGGGAACCTCGACGGCGGCGGCGACGGTCACCGTCACGACCGACGGCACCGGGCCGGTCACACTCACGGTCGCCTGGTTCACCGGTGAGGTCAGCGGCCAGGCCGGAACGCAGGACGGGGCGGCGGAGACGTACCGGCGCAGCGGTTCGACCCAGTACACCATCGCCCTCGACCACACGTTCCAGGGAACGGGCTGCTACTGGGGTGTGCAGGGCAGGACCCAGCCCGCCTCCGCCGACGGCGGCGGATGGCAGCAGCTTCTCACCCGGCGGTGCTCGATCGGATGAACCAGAACCAGAGCGCCTCGGGCGCCTCCTCCCCCGACGACGACTACAGCGCGACCGCACTGGCCAGCCATTGGATCCAGCGGCCGGACTCCTCCGACACCCTTGCCCTCACCGGGAGTCCGGCGACGGTCGAGCTGTCCGGCGGCGGGGCCGGGGAGGTCCGGCCCGACCGGGTCGAGGGCACGCTGCTGCGCTTCGGCCCCGGCGTGACCGCCGACACCATGCGCCGGATGGGCCACGTCGCTCCGGCCGCGCCGGTACGACGCCGGACCTGGCGCCGGCACGCGCTGCCCGGCGTGGTGCTGCTGGCCGTCGTCGCCTTCCTCCTGTGGCACCGCGCCACCCCGTCCCTCGGGGTGCACGACGTCACGGTCTCCGCCGCGTCACCCTCCCCCGGCTGCGGCGAGACCACCGACATCACGGCCACGGTGAGCACCAACGGCAGGGCCGGTGAGCTGACGTACCGCTGGGTCCGCAGCGACGGCACCTCCTCGGGCGTCCTGCGCGAGGACCTGACGCGTGATCAGAAGCAGGCCCGCATGCACCTGTTGTGGACCTTCCAGGGCGACGGCCGGTACGCGGCACGTGCCGAGCTGCACCTGCTCTCCCCCGTGCGTCGCACCGTGTCGACGAAGCTCGCGTACCACTGCCCCTGACCGGGCCGGGCACCGCCCGACGGTGCCGGTGCGGCCGTCAGACGGCCACGGCCGAGCCGCGCACGCACATGGAGGGGGCGCACAGGATCGCCTTTCGGCGCGCCCGCTTCCCCTCGATCGCGGACGCGGTCAACCGGGCGGCCTCCGCGGCGATCTGCGTCAGTCCCCAGCCGACCGTGGTCAGCGGCGGCGCGAGGACCCGGGAGACGGGGTGGTCGTCGAAGCCGACCACGGAGACGTCGCGCCCCACGACGAGTGACGCCTCGGCCGCGGCCGCGTACACCCCGTAGGCCAGGGAGTCGGAGAAGCAGAAGACGGCCGTGGCGCGCCGCTCCCCGTCCAGGACCCGCCGCGCGACGACGGTCGCCGCACCCAACTCCTGCGGGCAGGGCACGAGTTCGGCCCGCAGGCCGATGCGGTCCGCCGCCTCGCGCACATAGACGTCGGCGGGCCGGTCGGGCGTACTCGGCCGGGTCGGGGTCAGGACGGTCACCCGGCGGTGGCCGAGACCGTGGAGATACTCCAGGACGGCGTCGATGCCGGCCCGGTTGTCGAAGATGACCTGTCCGGCCGTGCGCGCCCGGCTCAGCGAGTCGCCGACGGCGACGACCGGCAGCGCGTCGGCGATCGCCGACCACTGCTTCGCCGCGGGGTTCACCGGGGACACCACGAGGGCGTCGACCCGCTGGTCGCGCAGTTGCTTGGCGAGGACGAGCTCGCGGTCGGGGTCGCCGCCCGCGTCCAGGATCAGGGCGTAGCGGTCGCCCGCCAGGAGCTCCCGGCCGATCGCCGCCATGAGCTGCTGCTGCCACAGGTCCTGGAGGTCGCCGGCGAGCACGCCGACCATGCTGGTGCGGCCGCTCGCGAGGGCACGGGCGATGGGGTGGGCCTCGTAGCCGAGTTCGGCCGCGGCCTTGCGCACCCGTTCCTCGGTCTCCTTGGAGACATGCTTGCCGCGCAGGGCGTAGGAGACGGCGGCGGTGGAGAGGCCGGTGGCCTCGGCCACCTCCCTGAGGGTGGTGCGCTTCTGAGGCCTGACCATGCCGGAAAGCCTACCGGGCCGTGCCCTCGGCGCGGGCGAGAGCAGGAACGAGTGCAGGGGCGAGTGATTGACAGGGCGCGTTGTTAACCGCTTAAGTTAAGCGCATCACTGAAGCGGTTAACCTTCGCTCCTCAGCGACAACGGCACGGATTCATCAAGGACTTCGGACCCATCGAGGACTTCAGGATGCCCGTCGACGTCCACCAGCACCTCTGGCCGCCGGATCTCGTCGAACTGCTGCGTGCGCGCACCGCGCCGCCGCACCTCGACGGCTGGACGCTGCGCCTGGAGGGCGAGCCGCCCTACGAGGTGGACCCGGCCGACCACGACCTCGGCACCCGGACACGTCTGGCCCTCGCCGACGGTCTGGACCTCGCCCTGGTCTCCCTCTCCGGACCCCTGGGCATCGAGCATCTGCCCGCGGCGGAAGCCGTGCCGCTGCTGAGCGCCTTCCACGACGGGGCGCTCGCCCTGCCCGCGCCGTTCGGCGTGTGGGCCTCCGCCTGTCTGAGCGAACCGGACCCCGAGGCGGTGGAGCGCGAACTGCGCCGGGGCTGCGTGGGACTCCACCTCCCGGCCACCGCGCTCCTGGACGCGGCGGGCTGGCACACCTGCGCTCCGTTGCTCGACGTCCTCAACCGCCTGGGCAAGCCCTTGTTCGTCCACCCCGGCAAGGCGCCACCCGCTCCCGCGGCCCCGCCCTGGTGGGCGGCCCTCGTCCCCTACCAAGCACAGCTCCACGCGGCGTGGTTCGCGTTCCGGGCCTTCGGCCGCGCCCGCCATCCGGGACTGCGCGTCTGCTTCGCCGCACTCGCCGGCCTGGCCCCCTTGCACGGCGAACGGCTCGCGGCGCGGGGCGGCGGCCGGGGCGAGGTCGACTTCGACGTCTTCTACGACACGTCCTCGTACGGCACCCGAGCCGTGGACGCCCTCGTCCGGGCCGTCGGTGTCGACGGCGTCGTCAGCGGAAGCGACCGCCCCTACGCGTCGCCCGTCGTCCCCGACCTGGGAGCGGACGCCGCCGTCCACGCCCTGCGCACCGTCAACCCCGCCCGTCTGCTGCACGGCCACACCTGAGCCGCCCCGCGGACCACCTCTGGAAGGGAGTCCCGCCGTGACGTACTCGTCCCTGCCGGACCGCACGCTCGACAAGCACGAGCTGCGGGAACTCGTCGACGACCTCGCCGCCCGACCCGGGCTGTGGCTGGACCTGATCGCCTTCTCCCACGACGAACGGCACTACGTCTCGCTGCACCGCGACGCGTACGTCGACGTCTGGCTGCTGTGCTGGACCCGGCGGAACGACACCGGCTGGCACGACCACGACATCTCCTCGGGCGCGGTGCGGGTGGTGCAGGGCGTGCTGACCGAGTCCAACCCCCGTATCGGCGGCCGCCATCTGTCCGTCGGTGTCGGTGCGGGCCACTCGTTCTGCTTCGGCCCCGACCACATCCACCGTCTCACCGGCGCCACCGACGACGCGGTCTCCCTGCACGCCTACTCGCCGCCGCTGTGGCGCCTCGGGCAGTACGACATCACCGAGGACGGTCTGATGCGCCGTGTCTCCGTCTCGTACGCCGACGAACTGAGGCCCCTGGACAGCCCGGCAGCGTGACGGCGCGACGGCGTACGGCCGGCGCCGGCCGGAGGCCCGGGCGCGGGGAGACCCCCGCCCGGGCCGGCGCGACGCGCGGCGCCGTCACACGCCGGGCGGTGTGCAGCCGCTCAGCCCGGTGACGTAGTTGAGCTGGGGGCCGTAGCCGGCGAAGGTGGCGATCGCCCGGGGCAGCAGGGTGCGGCACGGCGCGTCCTGGTACTCGGTGTACCGGACGGTGACGTCCACGGTGGTGTCGCAGTCGTTGACGACGGTCGTGTAGCGCCAGTCGCTGTAGTAGTGGACGCAGTCCGGGACGGGGGTCGTGTCGACGGCCTCTCCCATGAGGACGTCCGGTCCGGCGTCGCGCGCGATGGCGGGCGCGCCGGCGGCACCCAGCAGGCCCAGCACGGCGACGGACAGGCCCAGAGCCGCCCTGAGCCCGCGCGGAGGTACGAAGCGGCTGATGGTGAGCATGGAGGCGTCCTTCAGGTCGGCGGATGCGGCGGCCGTGGAGCCGCGGCGCGAGCCACCTTGCAACGCCTGCAAGAATTGCGCAAAGTCATGCAACACCTTTCAGTCGATGGTGAACCCTCAACCGAACAGGTGCCGTTCACGAAATGCCCCGATCCGGGCCTCGCGCCCGCCTCCGGCGCGCCATGTCCGCGGGGCCGGCCCGGTGCGGGCCGGACCGCGACCGGCCGGGAGCGGGCGGGATCGCGGTCAGCCGCGCGATCTGCCCTGGTCGCGCCGGCCCTGCCGCGACTGGGGGCGGCCGGGTCCGCCGGAGCGGCGGCGCGACGGTGCCGGGGGCGCGTCCGCGCTGTTGAAGCCGGGTCCGCTCGGGGCGCTGAAGCCGCCGGGAACCGCGGGAGCGACCGCGGGGGCGGCGGCGGTGGCCGCCGGAGCGGAGGGCGCGGACGGCGTGCGGGTGCGCGGCAGGGCGCGGCCCAGGACGCGGGTGTGCGTCATCAACGGGGCGCAGGCGGCGCACACTTCCATCAGGTTCCACACCTGGGCAATGGCCGGATCATGGCGCAGCACCAGCAGCACGCTGCCCATGCAGTGCACCTGGGTGCCCTCGTGCGCGGCGCACTGCGCCTGCCGGCAGGCGCAGGCGGCGTCCGCGTGCACGGTGGCCGCGCGGGCGTGCGCGCCGATGTGGGCCTCGGCGAAGCGGCGCAGCGCGGCGAGGTCACGGGACCGCGGCGGCATCGCGCAGGGAGAGGAGCACGTGACCGACGCGGTGCGGTCGCTGTGGCCGGAGATGCGGACGGTCCAGGTGCGCCCAGGACGCCGCGCGGCAGGGGATTCTGAGTGTGGGAGGTCCAAGACCGGCAGTCCTTCGGCAGTGGGATGTTCGCGCAGATGCGCATGCAGTTTCTTTACCCGCGCGGGCCGGTCCGTCATCCACCGGTGGGCCGCGAGCGTCTTCGAATCTACGAGCGATGGCGTGCGCGGGCCCGGACTGCTGTCGTGCGGGGCTGTGATCTTCCCACAGGGGCGCGTCGGACGAGTTCGACCCGCCTAGGGCCCTGAGGATAACCCCGGCATGACCTGCTGGTCATCAGGGGTGCGCGGATCCTGTGCCCGCGCCGCCGACCCACCGGGTCAGCGTCCCGGGCGGCGGCCCGTGATGCGGCTCCACACGGATCGGGTGGCGCCGAATCCGGTCTCGTGGACCCAGACGTGGGTGCACGACGGGCACTGCAGGTGGAGCAGGCTTCCGGTGGTGGAGAGCAGGTAGCGCCAGTGGTCGGAGCACGACCGCCGCTGTGCGCAGGAGGCGCATCCGTGACTGTCCGCGCAGTTCGGGCAGGTCACCCACGCCCGCCGGCCGACGTCCGCCTGCGGGTCAAGCGGCAGCACGGCCGTCTCCGCGACGGGGAAGTACGCCGGCCGCGACGAGGTCGTCGTACACGCGCCGCTGCTCCTCGTCGAGCCCGGAGTACAGGAGGGCGTACGCGGCCTCCTCCTGGCGCATGACCTCCATCGGGTCCCAGTCGGGGCCGAGGACGGACAGGACCTGGGCCTGTCGCTGGACCTCCTGGGCGGTGAGGTCGACGGAGAACTCGACCAGCTCGGGGTCGGGGCCGCTGGGGAGCGGGGGAATTCGTGGAGCCATGGGAGAGAACTTAGGTATGCCTTTCTTGTCGGACAAGAGAAGGTAAGCGAAGTCACAGCGGGCCCCTGACCGGAGAGTCTTACGAGTCCCACACAACTCCGTCATTTATTGATCACATCATCGGTATGCTCACGGGGCTTCATCCGCACCACTGAGGGGGGATTCCTCATGCGTATCCGCACTGCCCTGGCCGTCACCGCCGCCGCTGCCGGCACGCTCGCCGCCATCGCCACGGCTCCGGCCCAGGCCACGGAGTATTCGTCCGCGCTGAAGATCAAGGGCGTCCAGTACGACGCGCCCGGCCGTGACTCCAACAGTTGCTCCAGCGGCAACACCAAGAGCGAGTACCTGGTCATCAAGAACTACTCGTCCGGTACGACCGTGAACCTCAAGGGGTACGTCGTCAAGGACGCGACGGGCAACAAGTTCACCTTCCCGGCGAACCACTACCTGGAGCCCGGGGACTCGGTGAAGCTGCGCGGCGGCCACGGCACCGACTCGGACGCCGGCAACGTCGTCTACCGCCAGAACTGCAACTTCATCTGGAACAACGACAAGGACAGCATCTACCTGTACAAGTCGTCCGGCGCCCGTGCCGACGTCCACTCGTACACCAAGTCCGCCAACGACCGTGACGGCAACGGCTACATCACCTACCACGGCTGAGCCGACACAGAGCCGACACACGTCCGCCCCGGGGACGCGACCTCAAGGTCGCGTCCCCGGGGCGGACCTGTTTCCGTCCGGGCGCACGTCGTAGCAGGTCTGTCCGAGGCGATCCGGGGCAGACGGCCGTGGACCCGGGAGGAAGCGCGTCCCGGGCGGACAACGGCCCACCGCGCTGCCCCTGGGAGAACCGATGCCGACCGCCCTACCGGACAGAGCCGCCGGACCAGCCGGCAGCCGCACCGAAGCCTCCGGCTCCCCCCGGTCGTTCGCACTGCCCCGGGGCACCGGCCGCACCGCCGCCCGCATCGCCGCGCTGACGGCGTGCCAGGCGGCCACGATGGTGGGCCTCGGACTGCTGATCACCGGACCCGCCCACGGGCTGTGGCCGCTGACGGCCGAGGACACCGTGAACGAGCGGCTCGAACAGGCCCGCACCGGCACCCTCACCACGCTGTCGTCCATCGCCTCCGAGGCCGGCAACACCCTCACGGTCGTGACCATCACGCTCGCGGTCTGTCTGGGGCTGCTCCTGATACCCCGCCTCCCGATGTGGCGCCAGGCGGTCTTCCTCGCCGTCGCCGTCTCGCTGCAGTCGCTGGTGTTCCTGGCCATCACCGAGTCGGTGGACCGCCACCGGCCGGAGGTGGACCGCCTCGACGCGTCGCCGCCCACGTCGAGTTACACCTCCGGGCACACCGGCGCGGCGACCGCGCTCTACGCGGGTCTGGCGGTTCTCGTGCTCTCCCGCGTCCGCGGGCCGTGGCGCAGGATCGTGGCCGCTCTGCTGCTGCTCCTGCCGCTGCTCGTGGCTGCCGCCCGGCTCTACCGGGGCATGCACCACCCCACCGACGTCCTGGGCGGCCTCACCAACGGCGGGCTGTCCCTGCTGATCGTGGGGCGCGCCCTGCTGGTCGACCCGTCCGTGACCGCGGCGCCCTCCACCGGCGGCACTCCGGCCGCACCGGCCGTCGAGGAGCGTGCGCCCGGCACGACCGCCGTGATCCTCAATCCCACGGTGACCGACGAGGCCCAGCGCGACGAACTGCGGCAAACCCTCGAACGGCACGGCCACCGCGACCCCGTGTTCCTGGAGACCACCGCGGACGATCCCGGGGCGGGACAGACGGCCCGCGCGGTCCGCGAGGGCGCGACCCTCGTGGTGGTCTGCGGCGGTGACGGAACGGTCCGCGCGGTCGCCGACGCCCTGGCCGACAGCGGCGTCCCCCTGGCCGTCGTCCCCTGCGGCACCGGCAATCTGCTGGCCCGCAACCTCGGTCTGCCGCTCTCCCCCGTGGACGCGCTCGAAGCCGCGCTGACCGGCGGTCCGCACCCGCTCGACCTCGCCGCCGTCGAGGGCGACGGCCTGCCCGCCACCCGGTTCACCGCGATGGCCGGGGCCGGACTCGACGCCGCGATGATGGAGCACACCGATCCACGTGCCAAGTCGGCCCTCGGCTGGCCCGCCTACGCCCTGGCCGGCATCGGGACCCTGCGCACGCCCCGGATGCGGGTGACGATCCGGCTCGACGGAGCCCCCGCGTTCCGCCGCACGGCCCGCATGGTGCTCGTCGCCAACGTCGGAACCGTGCAGGGCGGGGTCACGCTGCTGCCCGCCGCCCGCCCCGACGACGGACAGCTCGACCTCCTCGTCCTCGACCCGCGCGGACCGGGCGGCTGGATCCGCGCCATCGGCACACTGCTGCGCGGGCGCGCCACGCCTCCCCGGCCGTCCACCGTGCAGACCCTCGCGGCGGAGGGCGAGGACCACCACGGCGTCCCCGTGGAGTTCTTCACCTTCCGGCGCGCCGAACTCACCTTCGACACACCGCAGTCCAGGGAACTCGACGGTGATCCGGTGGGCCCCGGCCGACGTCTCACCGCCGAGGTCCGCCCCGGCGCCCTGACCGTCCTGCTCCCCTCCAGGGAGAAGTGAATGGGTACCGCGACCAAGGTCCCGGAGACCCACGCCATGTCCGGCGACGAGCTCTCCGCCGACGAAGCCCTCGCGTCGCTGCGCCGCTACGGCGGCTGGCCCCTGCTGCGCGACGCGTTCATCCGGTTCCGCTACGCCGACGGGTTCAGCCATTCCCGCGCGCTCGCCCTTCAGACGGTGCTGGCCCTGATCCCGCTCGCCATCGCGTTCGTGGGTCTGTCCTCGGTCCTGCACACCGAGAACTTCGGCAGGGTCGCCGAACTGACGATCCGCCGGATCGCCGCGGGCCCGAGCGCCGACGTCGTCGACGACGCGCTGCGCCGCAGCCGGCACACCGCGGGCGACGGGGCGCAGGTCGCCCTGTGGTTCGGACTGGCCTTCTCCCTGGTCAACGTGACCACCGCCATGTGCCAGATCGAGCGGGGTGCCAACCGGATCTACGGGAACGAACGCGACCGCGTCTTCCACCGGAAGTACCTGCGCGGCCTGGTCATGTCCCTGAGCGCGGGCATCCCGCTGGGCCTCGGATTCATCCTGATGGTGGCCGGCGGCGACCTGGCGTCCGCGGTCGTGACCGTCTACCACCTCGACGGAGCCGCCAAGACCGCCTGGGATCTCCTGCGTTGGCCCTCCGGTCTGCTCCTCGCCCTCATCTCGGCCAGCGCGATCTTCCGCCGCTCCCCACGCCGCCGCCAGCCCGGCTACACCTGGCTGGTCTTCGGCGCCGCCGTGTACCTGGTGCTGTGGACGGCGCTGACCTGGCTGCTGAGTCTCTACCTCGGGATCAGCGGCACCTTCGACACGGTCTACGGCCCCCTGAGTGCCTTCATGTCCCTCCTCCTCTGGGCCTATCTGACCTCCATCGCCCTGTTCCTCGGACTGTCCTTCGCCGCCCAGCTCGAAGCCTCGCGCGCACGGCGCCCCGGTCCGGTCGAACCCGACCCGGGAGTCTGAATGCCGACGCGCACAACGGTCCGGAAGCTGCGGGAACTGCGGGAGCGCCGACGGACGGCCGACCGCCGCTTCGGCGCCCGGCTGCTCGGCTCGGCCGCGGTGGCCGCGATCACCGCGGTGCCGTTCGGTCTGCTCCTCGTGCTGGTCGAGGGCAGATGGCAGCCCCTGCGCCGACTGGACGCGGGCGCCGCCCGCCGGCTGCACGAGATCGCCCTGGAGCATCCCTCCTGGACCAGTACGCTGCGTTTCCTCTCCGACCGGGTCTGGGATCCGGTCACCTTGCGTACGGCTGTCGCGTTGCTGACGGCGTGGCTCCTGTACCGCCGGGCCTGGCGTCTGGCCGCGTGGTCCGCGGTGACGGCGGTGGCCGGCGGGTTCATCGGGCTCCTGGTGAAGACGGTCGTCGAGCGGGCACGTCCGTCGCTGGAGGATCCGGTGGCTCGGGCGCCGGGGTTCTCCTTCCCCTCGGGTCACGCGATGACGGCCACGACGTCCTTCGCCATCCTGCTGCTGGTCCTGCTGCCGCTCGTGCCGCGTTCCTGGCGCGCGCTGTGCTGGGGCGCCGCGGTGTTCTCCGTCGTCGGCGTCGGGTTCACCCGGGTCGCGCTGGGCGTCCACTGGTTCAGTGACGTGCTGGGCGGCTGGCTGCTCGGCCTGACCGTCGTCGCCCTCACCGCCTGGGCGTTCGAGGCCTGGCGGGCCGACACCGGGAGGCCTCACGCCGACGTCGGTGAAGGCCTGGAGCCCGAACTCACCGACGAGCAGCCCGAAGCCGACGCCCCCGGACCGGGGGAACGGGCCGTCACATGACGGTCCGTCCGGTCCCCTGCCCGGGCGGGCGGTAGCTGAGAAGGTCGCCCGGCTGGCACTCCAGCACCTCGCAGAGCCGGGTCAGCGTGGTGAACCGTACGGCTCTGGCCCGGCCGTTCTTCAGGATCGACAGGTTCACATGGGTGACACCGACCCGGTCCGCGAGCTCCGCCAGCGTCATCCCGCGTTCTTCGAGCAGACGGTCGAGGTGGACCTCGATCGCGTGCTCCTCCTTGTCCTCGGGCATCAGACCGTTCCGTCGAGGTCTTCTCGCATGGCGACGCCGACGCGCATGATCCGTGCGAAGGAGAGGACGCCGAGGCCGGTGAGTATCGCCATGTACGGAGCGTCCCACGAGACGAGCCCGGACAGGGCGCTGACGTCGCCGCCTCGGCTCAGCGAATGGATCAGCGCCTTCTCGCTCAAGGACTCCGCGATCGCGGCGAGCACACTGCCCGCCAGCAGCCACCAGCCCACGCCGCGCAGCCGACGCGCCGTCCGCGCGGTGTAGAGGCCGTCACCCTCGGCTCCCCTGATCAGCCGGAGGACGAGCAGGAGCGCCCCGACGGTGAAGACGAACGAGGGAAGCTGGGTCGCGGTGTTGAGCAGGCCCTGGACCGTGCTGGGATCGCGCGTGCAGAAGCTCGGATGGGCGTCCAGGCTCATCGAGGCCCCCGGCGCCGCCCTGAACCCCATGGGGGACGGCTCGTCGCCGGCGCCCACCGTAGTCGTCGTGTCCGTGACGCAGACCGTCGTGTCCCCGATGCGAAGGACGCTGACTCCGTCCATGAACATCGAACCGAACACGCCAAGGACGGTCACCGCCGCGAACAGCGTCACGATCATCGTGACCGCGCTCGACATCGGCTCCAGTGGATTGCGTACCCTCGCCATGACTCCCCCATATCGATTATCGATGTTATCGAAAAACGATACAGAGGCCGACAGGGCTCCGCAAGGCCGTTCGAGAACGGGCCCCGGACAGGAGCGATCCGGTCGCGGAGGTTCCCCCGATCGGCCTACAGGCCCCTGGCGTTCCCCTGCCGCGGGCGGCACAGAATGGCTCGACACCGACGCGAGGAGCCCTCATGATCTTCATCACCGTCAAGTTCAGCGTCCGCCCCGAGGACGCGGAGAAGTGGCCCGAGATCACCGCCGACTTCACGGCGGCCACCCGCGCCGAGGCCGGCTGTCTGTGGTTCGACTGGTCCCGGAGCCTGGACGACCCGACGGAGTACGTCCTGGTCGAGGCCTTCCGGGACGACGAGGCCGGCGCGTCCCACGTCCAGTCCGCGCACTTCAAGGCCGCCCAGCAGGCCCTGCCCCGGCACCTGACCGCGACACCGCGCATCGTGAACATGAAGATCCCCCAGGACGACTGGTCCCTGCTGGGCGAGATGGTCGTGGAGGAGCAGCCCTAGCTCCGGAGGACAGCGCGCCTCTCCCCCGAGGACACCGCGACCCCGTACGACGGTCCGGCGCCCTACGGATTGAGGACGACCTTTCCGGCGACCGTGCCGGACTCGGCCAGCCGCAGGGCCTCGGCCGCCTCGGTCAGCGGCAGCCGGGCGGCGATCCGGGCGGTGACGTCACCGCGCTGGAGGGCGCCGAAGACCTGGGTGAGGTCGGCGCGCAGCCGGGCCCGGAAGCGGCTCCGGGACAGGGCGCGGCCGGCCCAGATGTTGAAGAAGTACGCGTGGCGGCCGTTGGGCAGGGCGTTCCACAGCCAGACCCGGCCGAGCAGCTTGAGCACGGGCCACTGCTTGGACCCCGTGTCGTCCCGGGTGGAGGCGCTGCCGTAGGCCACGAGCGTGCCGCCGGGGGCGAGCAGGCGCCAGGAGTCGACGGCGCTGCGGCCTCCGACGTGGTCGAACACGGCGTCGACCCCGCCGGGCGCGAGTTCACGTACGCGTGCCGCGACGTTCCCGGCGCGGTAGTCGACGGGGATCACACCCTGCTCCCGCAGGGCGTCGTGGTGGCGCGCCGACGCGGTACCGATCACCTCGGCGCCCGCGGCGCGCGCGAGCTGGACCAGGACCGAACCGACGCCGCCGTTGGCGCCGTGGACGAGAACGGTCCGGCCCGCGCGGATCCGCGCCTTGCGGTGCAGCATCTGCCAGGCGGTGATGCCGTTGACGACCACGGTCTCCGCCTCGGCGGCCCCGATCCCGTCGGGCACCGGTACGACGTCGGCCGCGTCCACGCATACGTGGCTGGCCCAGCCGCCGACCTTGAGGAGGGCGGCGACCCGGGTGCCGGCCAGCCCCGGGTCCACTCCGGGTCCGGTGGTGAGAACCGTGCCGACGAGGTCGTAGCCGGGCACGAAGGGGAACGGCGGCTGGTCGTAGTACCGCCCGCGGCGCATCTGCTGCTCGGCGAAGGAGACGCCGGTCGCCTCCATCCGGACGACGACCTGACCGGGGCCCGCGACGGGCACGGCGCCGTGCCGGATCTCCAGCCCCTCCGGCTCCACCTGGCCCGGCAGGACGACCTCGACGAGCCCTTCGGCGTTCATGACGACCTCCACTGCGTTCCGCGAGTTATCTGCTATCGCTTTAGTTAGAAGATATAACCGGCAAGCGTGAGCGTCAAGAGCTTTCGTTAGAGGTTCTAACTCTCGGTGGGACTAGGCGGCGGCTTCGGCCGTCCACGCGATGTCCGGGGGCACGACGCGGGCGCAGCGCGGATGGCCGTGCGCGTCGGTCAGACCCAGCCGCGCGACGAGGAGCCCCTCGCGCGCGGCCTCGGCGAGCACGTCGGCGGGGACGGCGTCGAGCATCAGCTTGGCGCGGCGGAACATGCTGAAGACCCCCGCCTCGTCGACGGTGCCCCACGACAGATAGATGAACCGGTGCCCCAGGCGGTGCTGGAGGTAGGGCCCCTTCAGTTCCGGCCCCGTCGGCGAGGGCGCGACCGTGCAGTCGAGCGTCCAGGTCGCGCGGGCGGCGTCGCCGGGCTGGGGGTCGAGCAGTTCGGCCGGACGGTCACGGCGTTGCACAGCCACATGGATGTTGTCGTACACCGGGACGGTGCCACGGCCGTCGGGGACGGGACAGGTGCGGCCGGGCAGGTCGTGGGCGTCGATACGGATGCGCATACGGGCCATCATGCCGCCGAACCGCCGACGGACAGACGGCGCGCCCCCAGGCCTTGCCCGACCGTCCCGTCCGCCTGCCCGTTCCGCCCACCCGGCCCTCCCCGTCCACGCCCACCCGGCCCTCTCCGTCCGCCGGGACGGCCGGCGACGACGCGAACCGGCCGGACAGGCCCCGGCACCCGCCGTCGGCCGGGGCTTCCGGATCCGGCTCTACGAAGCGCGGTTCGGCATGATCGAACCGCCCCGCGACTCCGTCGTGTCCGGCCGGGTCAGCCGGACAGGGCCGCGGAGACCACCGCCTTCGCCTCGTCCTGCACCCGGCGCAGGTGATCGGTCCCGAGGAACGACTCCGCGTAGATCTTGTACACGTCCTCGGTCCCCGACGGGCGGGCGGCGAACCAGGCGCTCTCGGTGGTCACCTTGATGCCGCCGATGGGCGCGCCGTTGCCCGGCGCCTCGGTGAGGACCGCGGTGACCGTCTCCCCGGCGAGGGTGTCGGTGGTGATCTGCGCGGGTGACAGCTTGGCCAGGAGGGCCTTCTCCTCGCGCGAGGCCGGGGCGTCGATGCGCTCGTAGGCCGGCTCACCGAAGCGCGAGGTGAGCCCGGCGTAGTGCTCGGAGGGCGTCTTCCCGGTGACTCCGGTGATCTCGGAGGCGAGCAGGGCGAGGATGATGCCGTCCTTGTCGGTGGTCCAGACCGAGCCGTCGCGGCGCAGGAAGGAGGCGCCCGCCGACTCCTCTCCGCCGAAGCCGAGGGAGCCGTCGACCAGCCCGTCCACGAACCACTTGAATCCGACGGGCACCTCGACCAGTCGGCGACCGAGGTCGGCGGCGACCCGGTCGATCATGCCGGACGACACCAGGGTCTTGCCGATCCCCGTCCCGGCGGGCCACTGCTCCCGGTGGGAGTAGAGGTAGGCGATGGCGGCGGCGAGATAGTGGTTGGGGTTCATGAGGCCGCCGTCCGGGGTGACGATCCCGTGCCGGTCGGCGTCGGCGTCGTTGCCCGTGGAGATCTGGAAGCGATCCCGCTGTTCGATGAGCGAGGCCATCGCGTAGGGCGACGAGCAGTCCATCCGGATCTTGCCGTCCCAGTCGAGCGTCATGAAACGCCAGGTGGGGTCGGTGAGCGGGTTGACCACGGTCAGGTCCAGCGCGTGCTGCTCGGCGATGCGCCCCCAGTAGGCGACCGACGCCCCGCCCAGCGGGTCGGCACCGATGCGGACTCCGGCCGCCCGGATCGCGTCCAGGTCCAGCACCTGCGGGAGATCGGCCACGTAGGTGCCGAGGAAGTCGTGACGGCCGGTGCCGGGCGCGGCGAGCGCGCGGGCGTAGGGGATACGCCGTACGTCCTTGAGGCCGTCCCTGATGAGTTCGTTGGCCCGGTCCTGGATCCAGGAGGTCGCCTCGGAGCCCGCCGGGCCGCCGTTCGGGGGGTTGTACTTGAACCCGCCGTCGGCGGGCGGATTGTGGGAGGGGGTGACGACCACACCGTCGGCGAGGCCCGCGGAGCGTCCCCGGTTGTACGTGAGGATGGCGTGCGAGACCGCCGGTGTGGGCGTGTAGCCGTCCGCGCTGTCGAGGAGCACGGACACGTCGTTGGCCGCGAACACCTCCAGGGCGGTGACCTTCGCGGGTTCCGAGAGCGCGTGGCTGTCGGCGCCCAGGAAGAGCGGGCCGTCGATGCCCTGGCCGTCCCGGTACTCGCAGATGGCCTGGCTCGTCGCGGCGATGTGGTCCTCGTTGAACGCGGTCGCCAGGGACGAGCCGCGGTGTCCGGACGTGCCGAAGGCGACGCGCTGGCCGGGTTCGGCCGGGTCGGGGTGGAGCGCGTAGTACGCGGTGACCAACCGGGCTACGTCGACGAGGTCCTCGGGGCCGGCCGGACGGCCCGCTCGCTCGTGCTGCATGTACCCGCACCTCCACGTCGGTGGTTCTTCGCTGGTGGTCTCATCCTTCCCCACCGGGCCGTACGACGGCACGGTGCCGTCGGGGCAGCCGGAAGGGGCGCCGGACCGCGTCCCTCGGGAGTGCGGTCGGGCGCCCGCGGAACAGGGCGGCAGCGGCGCTGGTGTCCCGCCGTCAAGCGTGGCCGTCCTCCTCCACGGGAGGCGGTCTGGGCGTGGGATTCCCGGCCGTCAGATGTTCGAGGACCTCCACCAGTTCTTGGCAGGCCAGTTCGACGGAGCGTCTGGTGTTGCGCTGTTCGGTGATGACGGCGGACAGGAGGAGGGCCGTCAGCGCCATGGTTCCGTTGAAGGCCTGGAGTTTGATCATGACTTCGACATGGCTCAGCCGGTGGAAGGGACCCACCTCCTGCGTCGCCGCGACGGTGGCCATGACGGAGGCGAAGAGGGCGCACACCAGGCTGCCCGCGAGTTCGAACCGCAGGGCCGCCCAGATCAGCAGCGGATAGACCAGGAACAGCATGCTGATGGAGCTGCGGGTGGCGACCGGCACCAGGACCGCGGCCGCGACGAGGATGAGGGCGGCCTCCTTCCACCGTGACAGGCCCACCGGCGCTCGTATGGCGTACAGCATCAGGATGACCGGGGTGACGATGAGGACGCCCATCGCGTCGCCCACCCACCAGGCCAGCCAGACCGGCCAGAAGTCGCCCAGGGCCAGTTTGTCCGTCACCACCAGCACGCCGACGTCCGCGGTCGCGCTGATCGTCATGGCGCCCAGCGCGGCCAGGAAGACCAGGGCGAGACCGTCGCGGAACCGGCTCAGATCCGTGCGGAAGTGCACGGCGAGCAGCAGGAGGTAGGCGCAGACCGGCGCGATCGTGTTGCCCGCGACGATGCCCGCCGCGGAGGGCTGGAGCGTGGAGAACGAGGAGAGGGACAGGACGACCAGGAGCGCCCCGATCGCGATCCCGAGCCACGCCCGGATCCCGAGGAGCAGCAGGGCGGCCACCGCGACGCCGCTGGGCGGCCAGATGGGTGTGAACACAGCGCCTTCGACCGTGAGCCGCCGCATGAGTCCCAGCCGTCCTGCTCCGTAGTAGCAGGCGGCGATCACCAGTGTCTGAAGGGCGAAGACGGCCGGTCGGCGCATCTCCTGTGTAGCCACCACAGAGCCATCAGACACCGCCGGGGCCCTGTCGGCGAGGCGAGGCCGCGGTGGTCGCCCGTGACGGCGGGCGCGGCCCACGCGGTCCCAAGGAGGTCCCGTCAGGGAAGCCGGACGGCCTGTCGCGTCACCGGAGCGGGACGGTGGGCGCGCCGTGGCGGACCACGAGGACGGCCGCGTCGTCCTCGTGCCCCACGCGTTCGGCGCCCTTGATGACGCGGGCGGCCAGGGAACCGGCCGACAGGCCCGCGACGGCGGCGACTCCGGCGAGCCGTACGACCTGGTCGAGTCCTTCGTCCACGTGCATCGAGGGACCCTCGACGACACCGTCGGTCAACAGGACGAAGACGCCGCCGGTGGTGAGGCGGTGCCGAGTCACCGGGTAGCGCATCCCGGCCTCGATGCCGAGCGGTGGGCCGCCCTCGTCCTGGGTGATGCCGGCCTTTCCGTCCGCCGACGCCCAGACGCAGGGTATGTGCCCGGCCCGCGCGCTCTCCAGCATGCCGGTGGCGGGGTCGAGGCGCATGAAGGTGCAGGTGGCGAAGAGGTCGGAGCCGATGGACAGGAGGAGGTCGTTGGTCCGGGTGAGCAGCTCCCCCGGGTCCCCGGCGACGGAGGCCAGGGCCCTCAGGCCGACCCTGACCTGCCCCATGAACGCGGCGGCCTCGATGTTGTGTCCCTGCACGTCGCCGATGGACAGACCGATGCGTCCGTCGGACAGCCGGAAGGCGTCGTACCAGTCGCCGCCCACGTTGAGGCCGTAGCAGGCGGGCGCGTACTGGACGGCCACGTCGAATCCCGGGGCGGAGGGCATGTCGCCCGGAAGCATGCCGCGTTGCAGCGCGATGGCCAGTTCGACCTGTGAGCGCTGGAACTCCGCGCGTTCACGTGCCTGGGCCGTCAGCGATCCGAGCCTGGTGAGCAGCTCGTCGTCGTCGGTCGGCAGCTTGCGGGTCATCGACCACCCCGGAGGAAAGACCACACATGAGAGAAATGTCAACAAATCGCCACTATCGGATGATAGCGACCGTGGCGGCTCGACCCCGCATCGACCTCGCTCGGCGGCTCCCCGAGCGGGAGCCGCGTCCCCTGCGTCAGACGGTCCAGTTCGGCAGCCGGCGGTCCAGCCATTCCGGCAGCCACCAGTTGGCCCGCCCCATCAGGAACATGAGCGACGGTACGAGGACGAGGCGTACGACGGTGGCGTCGAGGACGACACTGATGGCGAGGCCGAGGGCGAGCATCTTCACCACGACGGCCGGTGAGCCGGTGAAGGACAGGAACACGGCCGTCATGATGAGCGCGGCGCAGGTGATGACCCGCCCGGTGAGCGAGAGGCCGGTGCCGACCGAGCGCTCGTTGTCACCGGTCGCGTGCCACTCCTCGGCGATGCGCGAGAGCAGGAAGATCTCGTAGTCCATCGACAGGCCGAAGACGATGGCGAACATCATCATGGGGACGTAGGACTCGATCGGCACGGGCTCGCCCAGGCCGAGCAGGCCGTCGCCCCAGCCCCATTGGAAGACGGCGACCAGGACGCCGTACGACGCGCCGGTCGTGAGCAGGTTCAGGGCGACCGCCTTGAGGGGGATCACCAGGCTCCGGAAGACGACCGCCAGGAGCAGGAACGCGGCGACGAGCACGATGCCGATGATCAGGGGCAGGCGTTCGGTGACCGTGTCGCGGAACTCGAGCTGGCCCGCGGTGCTCCCGGTCAGGTGCCCCGTCGCGCCGGTGCCTTCGAGGGTCCGGGGCAGGGCGGTGTCGGTGAGGGTGGCGAACAGGGTCCCCGTGTCGGCCGACTGGGGGCCGGTGGCGGGGACGACGGTGGTGACGAGGATCCTGCCGTCCGGGCTGGTGCGCGGGGGTGTCACGCGGGCGACGCCGTCCGTCCCCGTCAGCCCGTCGGTGACCAGGTCCGCGACCCGGTCGGCGGACACGGTCGCGTGGGTGAGGTCGACGACCAGGGTGAAGGGTCCGTTGGCACCCGGCCCGAAGCCGGGACCGTCGGCGTCGGCGATCCAGTCGTAGGCGTCGCGGGTGGTGCTGCCCGCCGGGTCCGCGCCGTCGTCGATGTGTCCGAGGCGCATGGAGAACAGCGGTACCGAGCAGAGGACGACGACGGCGAGTCCGGCGGTGAGGAACCGCCACGGGTGCCGGGCGACCAGGCGCGCGTAGCGGTGCCATCCGTCGTGGTCACCGGAGCTCTCGGCGACCGGCCTGCGGCGGACACGGAGTACGTCGACGCGGCGGCCCACGAGTCCCATGGCCGCGGGCACCAGGGTGAGCGCCGCGGCCGCCGTGACGACCACCGCGACGGTGGCGGCCAGCCCCAGCCGCCCGATCATGGTCAGACCGCAGGCGTACAGGCTGAGCAGGGCCACGGCGACCGTGCCGGCGGCCACCAGAACCGCCTTGCCGCTCACGGCGGTCGTGCGGCCGACCGCCGTACGGGGATCGTCCCCGTCGATCACGTACTGACGGAACCGCGTGATCAGGAAGAGCGCGTAGTCGATGCCCACGCCGAGCCCGATCATCGTGGCCAGGGTGGGGGCCGAGGTGGCGAAGGTGAGCGTGCCGGCCACGATGCCGACCACCCCGAGGCCGACGCCGACGCTGATCAGGGCGGTGACCAGCGGCATGAGGGCGGCGGCGACACTGCCGAAGGCGAGCAGCAGCACGATCAGCGCGGCGCCGACGCCGGTCGCCTCGGCGAGGGCGTCGTCGGCGGGGGCGCGCACGATGTCGTGCAGGTCGCCTCCGTAGCCGACGCCGATTCCCGCGTCCCTGGCGGGAGCCGTCGCCTCGTCGAGCCGCTCGGTGTAGGCGTGGCCGAGGGACTTCAGCTTCCGGTCGAAGGACACCGCCGTGTAGGCGGTCGCGCCGTCGGTGCTGGTCACCGGTGCGGCGACGGCGGTGACATGGGGCAGACCCTTCAGACGGCCGAGCGTCTCCTCCACCGCTGTGGCGTGGTCGGACACCGTGCCCGAGTCGACGTGCAGGACGACCTTTCCGCCGGCCGCACCCGCCGCGGGGTCGGACCTCGCCAGCAGATCGGCGCCGCTGCTCGCCTGGCTGCCGGGGAGGGTGACCTCGTCACCGAAGGTCGCGCCGACCGCGTGCCGGCCGGCGAACGCCGCCGCCAGCACCACCAGCCAGGCGGCGATCACCCACACGGCGTGCCGCGCGCAGAAGGCGCCCGTGCGGTGCAGGGCGGACGGCCGGGGCGCGACGGGAAGCGGCGCCAGGGACAGCGGGGCAGGGGGAAGGGACACCGCGCCTCCAGAAGAAGTGACAGGGCTGCCACAACTTAACCGGGAAGATGACAGTGCCGTCAATTGTCATCCCTGCCACTTTTATCGTCAGCTCTCGGCCTGCCCCTTCGCCGACGCACACGCGGAAGCCGAACCGGTTACGCCCGCCGCGTTCACCGCCTGCCCCGCACGGGCGGGTGCCACGGTGAAGTCCAGGACGAGACCGGCGCCTTCGGCGTGGGCGCCGACGAGCGCGGTGCCCCGGGGCAGCTCCTTGATCTCGACGGTGCGCGGCTTGAGCCGGGCCGCGAGTCCCCCGGCGCCCGGCAGCGCGGACAGCTCCGACACCGGGACCTCACGGCCGAGGACCAGGACGCTCTTCGGGGTGATGGTGAGGCCGTGGGACGTGGTGGACAGGGTGGTGGCCACCGTGACGGGCAGACCGGTGGCGCCCGCGGAGCCCGTGAGGGTGAGACGGGTGCCGTCCGTGCCCGTCTTCAGCCCCTCGGTGCCGGCGCCGCCCCGGAGACCGGCAGTGTGGTCGAGCGCGGCGTAGGCGATGGTGGCGGTCGCGGTCCCGCCGGAGGTGGCACCGCCGGTCGACACGTCGCGCAGGTGCGCGTCGACGTCCATGTCGGTGCCCTGGCGGCGCACGCCCTCGGCGCTGACGTGGACGGCGCCGACCGTGCCGGTGAGCGCCTTGAGTCCGGCCAGGGTGTCGTCGAGGTCGACCCGCACCCCCTTGGTCGTGCCGAGGCGGCACGCGGCGGTCTCCGCGACCCGGCCCCGCACCTTGTGCTCCACGAAGAGATCGGTGGTCACGGCTGCCGCGACCACCACGGTCAGACCTATGGCGGTGACGGCGTAACGACGGCGACGGTTCACGAGGGAGTGGCTCCGATCATGGTCAGGAAGGTGAAGGCCTGCGGGAGCAGCCGGTCGGGTTCGACGGGAACTCCGGCCGTACGGCGGTCGCGCAGGGTCCGCAGGACGGCCCGCGCGGCGCCCAGCGCACAGTTGGCGATGACGGCGGCCCGCAGGTCGGCGTCCGGCTCCTCCGCGGGGAGGCGCTCCAGGACGAGCGCGGTCAGACGTGCCTCGAACTGCTGGAACTGACGGGACAGACCCTCGCGCGCCTGTTCGCGGATCTCGCCGAGCGGATGGGCGAGGGCGGTCAGGCTGCTGGTGGCGAAGTAGGAGACCGCGTCCGTGATGGCGCCGCAGGCCGCTTCGAGCGGCGTGTCGCTGTCCGGCCGGGCCAGGAACGCCTCCTCTATGCGGGCGAAGAGCTCGATCCCGTCCGGGAGGAGGAGGGCTTCCTTGCTGTCGAAGTAGCGGAAGAAGGTCCGCTCCGACACGTTCGCCTCGGCGGCGATGTCGGCCACCGTGGTCTGCGCGAAACCGTGCTCGGCGAAGAGCCGGCCGGCGGCCTCGCGCAGCCCGCGCCGGGTCTCTTCCTTCTTGCGCTCGCGCAGACCTGGCTTCTCGGTTCTCTCTGGCATGGTGACACCCTCACCACCGGCGCCGGGCCTGTCAATTGTCACCCCTGCCATTTCGGCGCACAGGGTTCCCGCACCGTCGGCGCGTGGTTGAGGGAGCAGCCCCTTGACCGGTCCGGTCATCCGAACGCCGTAGCGGGGTGATACCGCGGTACTACGCGCCCCACCCCAACCGAGCTCTCCGGTACCACGGTTCCGGCGCGGACGTCTCCTAGCGTTGTGGGTGAGCAGTCAGGTGGGGGGCCTGCCCCCGAAAGCAAGGGAACTTCGATGATCGAGGCACAACAGCTGACGAAGCGGTACGGGGAGAAGACGGCGGTGGACCAACTGGACTTCGTCGTGAAGCCCGGCACCGTCACCGGCTTCCTGGGCCCGAACGGCGCGGGCAAGTCGACCACCATGCGCATGATCGTCGGACTGGACGCACCGTCCGGCGGCAGCGTCACGGTCAACGGCAAGCACTACGCGCAGCACAGCGCCCCGCTCCAGGAGGTCGGCGCGCTGCTGGAGGCCAAGTCCATCCACCCGGGCCGTTCCGCTTTCGACCACCTCATGGCTCAGGCCTACACCCACGGCATTCCGCGCCGCCGGGTGGAGGAGGTCATCGAACTGACCGGCCTTCAGTCCGTGGCCAAGAAGCGCGCGGGCGCCTTCTCCCTCGGCATGGGCCAGCGCCTCGGCATCGCCGCGGCCCTCCTCGGCGACCCGGCCACGATCATGCTCGACGAGCCGGTCAACGGACTGGACCCCGAGGGCGTGCTGTGGATCCGCAACCTGCTGACCGGACTCGCGGCGGACGGCCGTACGGTCTTCGTCTCCTCGCACCTGATGAGCGAGATGGCACTCGTCGCCGACCACCTGATCGTCGTCGGGCGAGGGCGTCTGCTGGCGGACACCACCGTGCGTGAGCTCGTCCAGCAGGCCGGCGGCGACACCGTCACCGTGGCGTCCGACCAGGCGTCCCGGCTGCGCGACGTACTGGCCGGTCCCGGCGTCGAGATCACCGGTACGGCCGGGTCCGAGGAGCTCCTGGTGACGGGTCTGTCCGCACGGGCCATCGGGCTCAAGGCCGCCGAGCACGGCATCGCGCTGTTCCAGCTCAGCTCCCGGACCGTCTCCCTGGAGGAGGCGTTCATGGACCTGACCCGCGACGCCGTCGAGTACCACGCCAGCGCCACCGTCGAGGCCCCCGGGAGGGCGGCATGAGCACCGTCACCGTCACCGACAGCCCCGCGCCCGTCCCCGTACGGGCGGCCCGTCCGGAGTACAAGGTCACCGGACGCCGGGTGCTGCGCTCCGAGTGGGCGAAGCTGTGGTCCCTGCGTTCCACGTGGATCACCCTCGGCCTCGGACTGCTGTTCCTCGTCGCGTTCGGTGTCATCGCCGCCGCGCACTACAAGTCCGAGCTCAATTCC
The DNA here is from genome assembly GCF_042790435.1 of Streptomyces sp. NPDC056738. Classification (NCBI taxonomy): domain Bacteria; kingdom Bacillati; phylum Actinomycetota; class Actinomycetes; order Kitasatosporales; family Streptomycetaceae; genus Streptomyces; species Streptomyces sp. NPDC056738. Next base: position 559,316 of record NZ_JBHTZF010000002.1, on the reverse strand, counting down.
GGGCGCCCGCTGCACCGGGACGACGTCGCGGCCACCGCGCTCAGCCTCTCCGTGTTCGGCACGAACTTCGCCCAACTGGCGCTCGGCGTGCTGGGCGTGCTGATCACCGCGGGCGAGTACTCGACCGGCATGATCCGCTCCACCCTGGCCGCCGTGCCGCGCCGCCTGCCGGTGCTGTGGTCCAAGGCCTCGGTGTTCGGGCTGGTCGCGCTGGTCGTCGCGACCGTCGGCGTCTTCGTCGCCTTCACGATCGACAGCGGGATCGTCTCGGGCACGCCCGCGGCCCTGACCCTGTCCCACTCGGGCGTGGTCCGCAGTCTCCTGGGCGCGGGCCTCTACCTCGGCCTGGTCGGTGTGATCGGCACGGCCCTGGGCGCGCTGCTCCGCTCGGTCGCCGGCGGCATCTCCGTCCTGGTCGCCTCCCTCATGCTGGTGCCCGGTCTGATCTCGCTGCTGCCCAGCTCGTGGCAGGACAACATCAGCCCGTACCTGCCCAGCAACGCGGGCGAGTCGATGTTCGCGCTGACCCACGACGCGACCTCGCTGTCCCCCACCGCCGGACTGGTGGTCTTCCTCGGCTGGACCGTGCTGGCGCTGGCGGGCGCCGCCTACCGGCTGGTCCGCACGGACGCCTGATGCCCCGCACCGGCACAGCACCCGCACCCCGGGCGCCACCGCGAAGAACCCGCGGTGGCGCCCGTACGAGACGACAGGGAGGCGCGTACGAGGACGCGGCCGGACCCACAATGAACAGGTGACACCCATGAGCGCGGACCAGTGACTCCCATGAACATCGACGACACCACCCCGCGCGAGCCGGCGGAGGACCCGCCCTTCGCGGAGGCGGAACTGCCGTGGAACCACCCGCTGGCCCGTGCTCTGTCCCGTGTCGGCCGCCGGCTCAAGCGGGGCGACCGCCGGCACCCCTGGATCCTCGACGCGGTCGTGACGGCTGTCGTGGCGCTGCTGTTCTGCCTGCCGGACCTCGTGCACGACGGCGACGGCGACGGCAGGCACCATCCGTTCGACACCGAGTTCACCCACCTGACCCTGCCGGGGACGCTCGCGCTCCAGGCCGGGCTGGTGCTCCCGCTGCTGTGGCGGCGCAGGAGGCCCTTCCTCGCCTTCGCGGTGATCACCGGGGTGCTCATCCTCCAGCTCGCGCTGGGCGTCTGGCTGCGCGCCGACGTCGCCGTCCTCATCGCCCTGTACAGCCTGGTCCTGCACGGAGAACTGCGGCGGCTGCCCCTGGCCTGCGCGGTCACCGCCGGCGCGATGGGACTGGTCGCCGTGCGCCTGCCGTCCGGCGTGCACGTGCTCGACGCGCTCTTCTTCCTCTTCAGCACCATAACCGCGGCGGTCGCGCTCGGTCTCGCCGTCCGGATCCGGCGCGGCCAGCTCGCCGTCCTGCGGGACCGCGCGACCCGGCTGGAGGTCGAACGCGACCAGCGCAGCAGACTGGCCGCGGCCGCCGAACGCACCCGCGTGGCCCGCGAGATGCACGACATCGTCGGCCACAACCTCTCCGTCATCATCACCCTGGCCGACGGCGGCGCGTACGCGAGCGACCTCGCGCCGGAACGCGGCAAGCAGGCCCTGCTGCTCATCGGGGACACCGGGCGGCAGGCGCTCGGCGAACTGCGCCGCATGCTCGGGGTCCTGCGCGAGCAGACCGTGGCGCCCAGCGCGCCCGAGCTGAGTCCGCAGCCGGGGATCGGGGACCTCGATGCACTCTGCGAGCGGATCCGGGCGGCCGGGCCGGTCGTGGTCCTGCGCAGCAGCGGCGAACTGGGCGGCCTGGACCGCGGCGTCCAGCTCGCCGTGTACCGCATCGTCCAGGAGGCCCTCACCAACGCCCTCAAGCACGCAGGGCCCGAGACACGCGTCGATCTCAGGGTGAGCGTCGAGGAGACGCTCCTGCACATCGACGTCCACGACACCGGCCCGGGCCCCGGCACCGTGCGCTCCGGGCCGCACGACGACGAAGGACACGGGATCCCCGGAATGAGAGAACGCGCGGCCCTTTACGACGGGACGGTCGTCGCGGGACCGGCCCCCGACGGCGGATGGACCCTGCGGGCCACCCTCGATCTCACCCCTCCGGACGGGACCGACCTCGCTCCCCCGGCCGTCACGGGCGGTGCCGCGTGACCAGCGTGCTCATCGTCGACGACCAGCCGCTGCAGCGCCTCGGCTTCCGCATGCTCCTGGAGAGCACTCCGGACACCGATGTCGTCGGCGAGGCGTCCCACGGCGGCGAGGCCGTCCGCAGGGCCGCCGAACTGCGCCCGGACGTGATCCTCATGGACGTACGAATGCCCGGCATGGACGGCATCGAGGCCACCCGCCGGATCGTCGCCTCCGGCGGCCGCTCCCGGGTGCTGATCCTTACCACGTTCGACCTGGACGAGTACGCCTACGCCGCGCTGCGCGCCGGTGCCAGCGGGTTCCTCCTCAAGGACGCCCACCCGGAGGAACTGCTCGCCGGGATCCGGGCGGTGGCCGGGGGCGACGCGGTGATCGCCCCCGCCCTGACCCGGCGTCTCCTGGACGCGTACGCCCGGCATCTCCCGCACGATCCATCGGGCAACGCCAGGCCGCAGGACGACCCGCGCCTCCAGGCCCTGACCGAGCGCGAGTACGAGATCTTCGTGGCGATCGGCGAGGGGTGGAGCAACAGCGAGATCGCCGAGCGGCTCGTCGTGGCGGAGTCGACGGTCAAGACGCACGTCGGCCGCGTCCTGTCGAAGGTGGGCGTCCGCGACCGCGTCCAGGCGGTCATCCTCGCCTACGACTTCGGTGTCGTCCGGCCGAATCCGCCCGACTGACCCGGGGCCCATCCGAGGCGGACGGCGCGGCGCGACATTAGGGTCGGCGGTATGACTGACGACACTCTGCGCCGCGTCACCGTCGAGCGGACCGGCACCGGGCACTTCACCGCGACGAACGCGCGGGGCGGGACGATCGACTTCGGCACCGGCTCGGGAGACGGCGGGGAGGAGCGGTTCACCCCGGTCGAACTGCTGCTCGCCGCCATCGGGGGCTGCACCGCGGCCGACGTCGATGTCGCGACCGCCCGCCACGTCGAGCCCACGCAGTTCACCCTGACCGTGACCGGCGACAAGATCAGCGACGAGCTCGGGAACCGGATGACCGGTCTCGCGGTCACGTTCTCGGTGGCGTTCCCGGACGGCGAGGAGGGCGACCGCGCCCGCGCCATCCTGCCCCGCGCCGTCAAGACCTCGCACGACCGGCTCTGCACGGTCAGCCGCACGATCGAGGCCGGCACTCCCGTCTCCGTGACGGTCGACGAGGCCTGAGCCTCCCGACCGCGCCGGGCCGGGTGCCCGACCCTGATGCCGGTCGGCTCCGGGACCGCTTCCGGAGACCCCTGACCGCGACCGCTTTCGGGCACCCCGTTCAGCATCCCTTTCCGGCTCCGCGGACGAATGCGCGGCCGGATGGAGTGAAGCCGGATTTCCGGGGCAGACGGCGAACGTCGAAGAGGTGGACGCGGGACGGATCGTATGGGCCAGCAGGTGAGCGAAGCAGGACAGCAGGGACAGCGGGGTGCACTGATCGAGGCCTCAGTCGCGTACGACGGTGATTCCGCGTGCATCGCCCAGGCGCGGGCGTTCACCCGTGAATTCCTGACGCAGGTGCAGGCGGTCGCCGGGCTGCCCGTGTCCGGACGGGTGATGGGCATGGTCCCGCTGGTGGTCAGCGAACTCGTGACCAACGCGGTCAAGTACGCGGGCGGCCCCTGCCTGTTGACGCTCGAGGTCGACCAGGGCGCCGTCAAGGCCACCGTCTGGGATTCCGACCCGACGCTGCCGGTGGCCCGCGCCGCCGAGGCGGGCCGCGTCGGCCAGCACGGGCTGGAGATCGTCATGGCCGTGTGCCATGCCTTCGAGGTGCGCCGGGAGCCCGTCGGCAAACGGATCACCGCCGTGGTGACGTTGGCCGACACGCCGGACAGTGACATGAGTCACTCCACCCCCTGACGCGCCCCCGCGTCACCGGTGCGCCGGCCGTCACAAGACGGCGCGTGCGAAATCCCCTTGGGCGGCCTCTCGATGCCGCCGCGACACCCTCGCGAACCCTTGACGGGCTCCTGACGAGCCGAAACGAAATCGTGTCGCGTCACCACGGCCTGTGTGCGGGACAATGGTGAGTTCACGGATCCCCTTCGACAGGAAAACGGGTGGTTAACACAGTGCGGCAGGCAGGTGTACTAGACGTCGGGTGTCACAGCGCTCTGCTCACCGTGGCGCGGCGCCGCGCCGGGGTCGCCATGGAAGAGGTGCTGTCCCGAAAGGTACGACTCCAGTTGCACGAGACGCTGGACGCCACGGGACGGCTGGACAAGTCGGGTGTCCGCAGCGTGCAGCGGGCCGTGGCCGAGACGCTCGCCGAGAACCGGGAAGCGCTGCCGGAGGTCTACGCGTTCGCCACGTCGGTGATCCGCGACGCGCCCAATCGCGACGAGGTCCTCGCCCAGGTGGCCAGCGCCACCGGCACCCGGCTGCGGGTGCTGTCCGGCGAGGAGGAGGCACGGCTGGCCTATGTGGCGGCACGCCACTGGGCGGGCGAACGGCCCGGCTCCCTGCTGGTGCTCGACATCGGCGGCGGGACGGTCGAGGTGGCGTCCGGCACGTCCAGACAGCCGCGAACGGCCCACTCCCTGCCGCTCGGCGCCCGCACGGTCACCCGCACGTGGAAGCTCGACGAGGCCGTGTCCTCGAAGCGACGGCTCGCCGAGGTGCGCGACCACCTGAGCGACCGCCTCGCCGACGCCGACCTGCCGCACGCCGACCCGGACGGGCGGGTGCTCGCGTGTTCCAAGACCTTCACCCAGCTCGCCCGCTACACCACCGCGGGCAGTGACCGCTCGCGCGCTCCGCAGCGGCTGACGCTCGACGAGGTACGGGCCGCGGTGGGCGTCCTCGCGAAGAACGGCTCGGCCGGCCGCGGCCGTCTGCCCGGCATCTCACGTCACCGGGCCGGCCAGTCCCTGGCCGGGGCGCTGGTGGCGGAGGCACTGATGGAGGCCTGCCGGGCCACGAGCGTGGAGATCTCCCCCTGGTCCACCCGGGAGGGCCTGCTCCTGGAGCGTCTCGGGGCACTGCGCACCAAGAACTCCACCCGGCGCTGACACGGACCGGCCGCCGGGCGGCCGGTCGCCTCGCACGCCCCTTCCGCCGATCCGGCGGGCATCCGTCAAGAGCACGGACAGCGCCCCGCGTTCGGGCCCCTTGAGGCCGACGGGCGATTGCGCGCGCCGGGTCGCACGGGAGCGCCCTGCCCGGCCGCCGGGAACAAACCGGTACCACTCGACGCTGACCTGAACAGTCCGGCGGATGGCCGGAGCGCGGAGTTCCACCCGGTGCGGTGGACCCACCGGCGGATCTGCTCGTGGAAAGGCGTGAGAGCGATGACGGAGTCCGGGCAGCGGCGACTACGGGCGGCCGGGGCGGGCGAGTTGCCCTTGGTGACTTCGTGCGGCCGCAGGATCTCCGTGAAGGAGCTGCTGCTGCCGACACCGGACCGGCAGATCGGCCGCGTGACGCTGGACGTGGGCCCGGACCAGGGCGACGAGCACGGGGTGTGGGCCTCGCTCACGCCCGCCGAGGCCCGTGAACTGGCCCGCCGTCTCCTGGCGCACGCCGCCGGGGTGGAACCGGCGGGGCCGCCCGACCAGGAGACGGCCCGGCCGCACGACCTGAGGCTCGACGCGCCGCGCGGCACGACGCGAGCAAGGTGAGGGTGCCGGCGCTCCCCCGGACCTACCGGGGTGGAGCACCGGCACCCATGTGCCGTTCAGACGGCGCGGTGCGGGATCACGGGAACTGCGTGACCTTGGACGGCACGGTGTCCGTCCCCGAGGTGGGCGCGCCGGTGTTGTTGATGACGTGGGCGTACTGACCCTTGCCACCGAGCGAGATCACCAGGATGTCGTGCATCTTCACCCCGGTCTTCACCGGGACCTGGAAGCCGTGCGCCTGGACGATCGACGGGTCCGAGGTGAAGTTGCAGTAGCTTCCCAGACCCCATGCCTCGTGCGTGGAGACGGAGTCGGCGACCTTGTAGGCCGCGTATCCGACGATGCCGTCATGGGTGACGGCGGCGGCGTTGGGCACGTCGTACGCCTTCTCGTTCTGGAAGAAGATCGTGCGCCCGTTCTCGCCGTTCCACAGCACGTCGTACTTGTTGAAGTGTTCGACGAACAGGCCGGTCGCCAGCACGTCGTCGCCGTTGACCACGAGGCCGTAGTCGGCGCGGTTGGTGTCCCAGCCCACCCCGTCACCGTGGTCGGCGCGCCACAGCCAGGTGTGGTCGATCACGACGTCGTCGCTGTTGACCACGACCGAGTTGGTGGCGAGGCCGGGGCCCGCGCCGCCGATCCGCACGAACACGTCCTGCATGGTCGTGGGGTTGGCGGAGTGGTCGGCCGAGGAGCCCGAGGGACCGATCTGGAGCAGATTCGCGGAGTTGGAGCGGCCCGCGTCGATCAGGAATCCGGCGAGCCTGACCCCGTCGACGTCGGCGACGTGCATCGCGTCGACGCCGTTGTCCGGCACGATCGTCGCGAGGCCGAGGCCCAGGACGACGGTGTTGGCGCGGGTGACGTTGATCGTCTGGTCGAGGTGGTAGACACCCGGCGTGAACAGCAGGTTGAGGCCCTGGGCGAGAGCCGCGTTGATGGTCTCGGCGGTCGCGCCGGCCTTGACGACGTAGAACTGGTCGAGCGGGATCGACGAACCGGCCGTGTTCGGCCACGAGACGCCGCGGGCGTTGGTGCGCTTGGAGGGGACGAACACCTTGTAGGTGCTGCCGTCCAGGTAGAGATAGGGCTTCTCGCGGGAGACCGGGGTGGTGTCCAGGGTGGTGTACGGGCCGGAGTCGAAGTTCGTCGCCGGCGCGCCCTGGACGCCCGTGAAGGTCATGTTCCAGACGCCGTTGGTCCAGCCTCCGACGGAGCTGTCACGGGTGTACCACTGCTGCTGGGAGTACGGGCCGACCGTACCGTCGATCTTGGAGTCGGCGATGTAGCCGCCGGAGGCCCAGCCGTAGCCGTTCGGGGCCAGGTTGAGGCCGCCCTGTACGTGGATACGGCGGAAGGGCGCGGCCTGGGCGACGGCCCAGCGGTCGGTGCCGTTGGAGGGGGTGATCGACAGGTTCTCCGCCGAACGCCAGAAGTTCTGGGTGGCGTTGCCGTTGAACCAGCCCGCGTCCACGGTGATGTCGCCGTTGATGTGGACGTCGTCGGGGTTCAGGCCGAGGCCGGAGACCGAGGTGTAGAAGCCGACCTGGGCGTTGATGTTGTTGTAGGTGCCGGGCTTCATCAGGAACTGGTAGCGGGCGGAGCCGAACTGGTTCGACTCCTGCTGGGCGAAGACCTGGTCGAACTTGGCCTGCAGTCCGGGCGTCGAGGGGTCCACGACGATGACGTTGGGCCCGAGGTCCCCGCCGCCCTGCACGGGCGGGGTGCTGCTCCCCGTACCGGTGTGGACGGCGACCTCCCACAGTGAGTAGCCGTACGCGGTGCCCCGGGTCGTCCCGTAGATCCGTACGTAACGGCCCTTGCCGGAGACGTCGTAGGAGGCGGTGCCCCCGGTGCCGTCGGTGACCGACTTGAGGACGGTCCAGTTCTGGCCGTCGGTGGAGGACTGGATCTGGAAGGCCTTGCCGTACGCGGCCTCCCAGTTGAGGTCGACGCGGCACAGGTCGCTGGAGGCGCCCAGGTCGACCTGGACCCACTGCGGGTCGGCGAAGGTGCTGGACCAGCGGGTTCCGGTGTTGCCGTCGAAGGCGGCCGAGGCGGGGCTCGCCGCGTTCTCGGTGGAGGAGGCGGTGGCCGTCTTGCCCTGCGCGGCGTTGGCCGTGTCACAGGTCGCCGGGGTGGTGGTGCCACCGGTGCCGAAGACCTGGAACTCCCAGAGGGAGTAGCCGTACTGGGTCGCGCGGTGGACGCCGTACATGCGTACGTAGCGGCCCTGGCCCGAGACGTCGAGGGTGTCGGTGCCGCCGTCGCCGCCGGTCACCGTCTTGACGTCGGTCCAGGTGCTGCCGTCCGGTGACGTCTGGATGCGGTAGTCGCTGCCGTACGCGGCCTCCCAGTTGAGGACGACCTTGGTGATGGTGGCCGAGGCGCCGAGGTCGACCTGGAGCCACTGGGTGTCCGTGGCGGCCGAGGACCAGCGCGTGGCCGTGTCGCCGTCGACGGCGTAGGCGGCGGGAGTGCCCCCGTTCTCGTCGGACGAGGACGTGGCCGTCTTGCCCTGGGACAGCGGGAGTTCGGCCGCGGCGGCCGGTCTCTGCAAGGGCAGGGTGACGAGCGCGGCCATTGCGGCCAGCGCGACACCCAGGGTTCTGAGTTTCATGCCGTGACTCCATGCGGGTGGGGTGACGAGCGGAGCGGACACACTTGTTGAGCGACTGAGGAAACAGCCGCTTACGAGGGGAGAACTGTGAACTGACCTACCGGCTCTCTTAGTTCACGCTTTGATTTAAGTAATGAACCATCAGGGTGGCAAGTCCCGTGACGCGAGTTTCTTCAACTCGTGTGCGCGGGCCCCACGTTGGCGGGGCGCTCCGGGGCTGCGACCTGGGCGGCGGGCGTCACCGAGGGGCAGGCGACGGTCCGGATCCGTCAAGGCTTGAAGACGCCGAACGGCCGCGGGCGTCGCCGCCCTGAGGCGGGACGCCCGCGGCCGTTCGGCGCGGACAGCAGACCGTCCGGACCGCTGGGGCGGTCCGGACGGGATCGGGTCAGGCCTCGATCAGGGCGTGATCCTCCACTGCTGGATGTAGCCGACGTCGATCGACGCGAGGTCGCGGACACGCAGCTTCCAGGTGCCGTCGACCGGCTGCGCGGAGGCGTCCACCGTGAACGTCTGGTCCACGTTGTCGGCCGAGCCGCCGCTGCGGTTCAGCAGCGAGTACACGGTCCCGTCGGGGCCGACCAGATCGACCGTCAGATCGCCGCGGTAGGTGTGGACGATGTTGACGTAGACCTCGGTGGTCGGTGAGGCGTTGCCCGGCCGGCCCGTGATCGTGATGGGCGACTCGACCGCGGGGCCCAGGTCGGGGATGTCCACGCGGGTGCTGTTGGCGTAGACGTACGCGATCCGCCAGTGGAAGGCCACCGACACGGCCGCGCCGGTGCTGTCGGTCACCGTGACCGTCGTGTCGCTGGTCCCCGGTGTGACGGGGGTCCCGGAGATCAGTCCGGTGTCACTGATGGACAGACCCTCGGGCAGCCCGGTGGCCGTGTACGTCAGGCTCGCGCCGGTGTTGGTGGTGTACGCGTCGACCTGGAGGGAGACCTCCTGGCCGACCCCGGACGTCTGGTCGGCGAGCGGGGCTATGTTGACCCCGAGGGCGATCCGGTCGCCGACGTTGATGGCCGCCCAGGCGTCGGCGACGGCGAGATACGTGGGGCTGTAGGCGCCGTAGAGGTCACCCGCGGCCCGCAGCGTGGCGGCCCTGGCACCGGCGTAGTCGGTCGAGGACGTCATGTAGGTCGTCAGCGCGCGGTACCAGATCCCGGCGGCGTTCTCGATGCCGATGCCGGTCACCGGCAGACCGTCGTGGGTCGGGCTGTCGTACGACACGCCGTTGACGGTCTTGGCGCCGCTCCCCTCGGAGAGCAGGTAGAAGAAGTGGTTCGCCGGTCCCGAGGAGTAGTGGACGTCGATGCCGCCCAGCGAGGAGTCCCAGTAGTCGCGGGAGGAGCCGTCCTTGGAGGGCTTGTCCATGTAGCGCAGCGGGGCGCCGGTGCCGCGGATGTCGATCTTCTCGCCGACCAGGTAGTCGGGTACGTCGGCCGCGAGGTTCTCGTGGAACTCCACGGCCGCGGCGAAGATGTCCGAGGTCGCCTCGTTGAGACCGCCCGACTCCCCCGCGTAGGTGAGACCCGCGGTGGCCGCGGTGACGCCGTGGCTCATCTCGTGGGCGGCGACGTCGAGAGCGGTCAGGGGGTGCGTGTTGCTCGCGCCGTCGCCGTAGGTCATGCAGAAGCAACTGTCCTGCCAGAAGGCGTTGACGTAGTTGTTGCCGTAGTGGGCCCGGCTGTAGGCGGCGACGCCGTCGTTGCGGATCCCGTTGCGGCCGAAGACCTGCTTGTAGTAGTCCCAGGTCGCCGCCGCGCCGTAGGCGACGTCGACGCCCGCGGTCTGCCGGTCGCTCTGGGCGCCGCTGCCCCAGACATCGTTGTCGTCCGTGAACAGGGTTCCCGTGCCCGAGGTTCCCTGGTTGAGGTCGTAGGTGCGGTGGCCCGCACGGTCGCCGTCGACGAGTTGGTACGACGATCCGGACGGCGTGGTGGAGAGCGGCACCGTACCCACGTACTGGCCGGTCCCCGTGCCCGTCTCGACTGCCTCGTAGCGGGAGGCGACCTTGCCCGAGGACGCGTCGGTGATGACGTGCAGTTCGCTGGGCGTGCCGTCGCGCTGGACGCCGTCGACGACCGATTCCCAGGCGAGGACCGGGCGGGTGCCCGCGGCCCAGACGACGAGCCGGGGCGCTCCGTCGGCGCGGGATCGCGTGACGGCCGCCTTCCGGCTCACCGCGAGGGCCTTCGCCGCGGCGACGCGGGCGGGGATCCCCGGCCTGAGGCTCGGCACGGCGACGCCGGCCCGGCGCGCCTCGGACACGGCGCTGCGGCCGTTCTTCAGATGCACGACCAGGTCGCCGCCGAGCACCGGAAGTCCCGCGTAGGTGCGCTCGTAGCGCGTGTGGGTCGTACCGTCGGCGTCCCGGGTGACGTCCTTGACGACGAGTTTCTCGCGGGCGCCGAGGCCGATCCGCTCGGCGGTGGACCCGGCGGCCGCTCCCGCGCCCTTGAGCAGTGCGGCATGCCGGGCGGGCGACAGCGGGACCTGGAGGGCGCCGGACCGGGGTTCGGCGGCGATACGGGCGACGGTCCTGGTGGGCCGAGGATCGGCGGGGGCGGCGGACGCGGGGGCCGGACGGACGGCGAGCGCCAGTAAGGAGCTCGCGGCGGTGAGGGCGAGGACGGCGGCGTGTCTGCGCCGCCGGGCGGAGAGGGGTTGCCGGTTCAAGGTCATCTCCATCTGCGAGGGGGGTGGCCCGGGGCGGACCGGCCGTCGGGTACGGCCGGTCCGTGGAGAGCCGGGCGGGAAGCAGCGCCGCAGCGAGTGCCGCACGAAGGCGCTCGCGGAGTCTGCGGCGCGTGATTCGTCAGGGTGCGGGTGCGCTGGAAGGGGACGATGTGGAGGGGGTGAGCCGGAGGGGGTCAGGGAACGGGGGTGTGTACGAGGCGTGCACGGTCGACAGCAGAGTGACACCCGTCCGATGACCTTGTCATGGAGCGGACAAGACTTCGGCTTGAACTGACCATGACCTACTGCGAATTCATCCGCCCGTCACAGCTTTTCGGCCGCTGTGCGGTGCCTGTGAAAACGGCCGACGGCCCCGGCCTCCGCGCGGCCGGTTTTCCCGCATGCTCCTCAGGGCCGGCTCATGGGGGTGTGTTCGTGCGGCGTCTCCGAAGGACGGCGCGGCGACCGGGGCCGGTGGTCGCGCAGCCAGTCGTGGACCGCGAGCGCGAGGGCGCACAGGATCGCCACGATCCCGGAGCCGACGGCGATCGACAGGGCCGAGCCGAAGTCGTGCCGTCCGGTGCCGAGCACCACGTAGAAGAGTCCGGGCAGCGCCGCCGTACCGACGGCACCGCCGAGCCGCTGGGCCGTCTGCAGGGCGCCGCCGGCCGCGCCCGCCATCCGCACCGGCACGTCCCGGAGCGTCATCGTGACGTTCGGCGAGATGACGCATCCGCTGCCCAGCCCGCCGGCGAACAGCGCCGGCGCCGCGTACCACACGGCCTGGTCCCCGGGAGCGAGGCGCAGGATCAGCACGGCACCGCCGAGCCCCAGGGCGACGGCGGTGAGGCCGCAGACGGTCAGCAGCCGGCCCAGCCGCTCGACGAGCCGTCCGGCCACGACGGCCGCCGCGGCCGAACCGAGGGCGAAGGGTGTCACCGCGAGACCCGAGCGCAGCGGGGTGAAGCCCTGGCCGTTCTGGAAGTACAGCGCGAACACCAGCCAGACGCCGCTGAACCCCACGAAGTAGAGGGCGGCGATGACGGCTCCGGCGGCGTAGCCGCGTGTGCTCGTCACCAGGCGCGGATCGAGGAGCGGCTGACCGTGGGCGGCCGTCAGCCGGCGCTCCCACCAGGCGAACACCGCGAGCAGGGCCGGCCCCACCAGGAAGAGCCACCACAGCCTTCGTACGCCGCCGGACTCGGCCAGGATCAGGGGAAGCATCAGCGCCAGCACCCCGGTGCCGAGCAGCAGGACGCCCCGCAGATCGAGCCGTTCCCGGCGACGGGGAGCGACCTTGGGCAGCAGGCGCAGGCCCAGCAGGAAGGCGACGGCGCCGACCGGCACGTTGACGTAGAAGATCCAGCGCCAGCCCTGGGGCCCGTCGGCGAGCATCAGGATCAGGCCGCCGATGACGGGGCCCACCGCGCTGGAGACGCCGACGGTCGCGCCGAAGAGTCCGAACGCCCTGCCCCGCTCGGCTCCCCGGAACATCTGCTGGATGAGGGCGGAGTTCTGCGGTGCCAGGCACCCGGCCGCCACGCCCTGGGCGAGTCGCGCGACGACGAGAAGGGTGATCGTCGGCGCGGCGCCGGCCGCCGCGCTGCACAGGACGAAGGCGGCGAGGGCCAGGAGGAAGATCCGCCGTCGGCCGATCGCGTCGCCCAGTCGTCCGGCGGTCACGAGGACCAGGGCGAAGGTGAGGGCGTAACCGGAGACGACCCACTGGATCGACGGGGCGGAGGCGTGCAGGGCGCGCTGCATGGAGGGCAGCGCGACGGCGACGATGGTGACGTCGAGCAGGCTCATGAACCCGGCCGTCAGGGTGACCCACAGGGCCCGCCAACGCCTCGGATCGGCTCCCTCGGCCGGTCCCCGCGCCCGGTCCCCTCGTCCGTCTGCCTGCGCGTCCGGTTCCACGCCGGGGACTCCTCTCCGCCACCCCCACCATCTTCGGCCCGCGGGGGCGCGGGGCAACACGGGGCCGGGGGCGGCCGCGGGTGGGGCGGGCGGACGTGTCTCTCCCGGCGCCGGTGGCGTCGCCGCACCGGGCGTCTGACGGCGCCGGGCTCTCAAACAGATGCCGGCGGTGCCGGGCTCCCCGGATTCTGCGGGTGCACGGCCGTGGGGCCCGTTCCTCGGAACGGGCCCCACGTGGTCGGTCCGGCGGCCGCGCCGACTACCCGGTGACCGGGAGTCCGCTTCCTGCCCTTCGGCCTGTTCAGCCCTTGAAGACGTCCTTCGTCTTCTCCTTGGCCTGCCGTGCGTCGCCCTTGGCCTTCTCGGCCCGGCCCTCGGCGGCCATGCGCTCGTTGCCCACGGCGCGCCCGGCCGCTTCCTTCGTCTTGCCCTTGGCCTGTTCCATCTTGGCCTTGGCCTTCTGCTCGCCACTCACGATGTCTCACTTCCCATCACGATCGGCTTCGAGTGTCGGGAGACGGGTGACCCGTCCCGCGGGAGCCAAACGTGGAGATCGAGAATCATCACCCCCGTTCGGTCACTCTCCGTGATCGCGCGCGGTTCCGGCATGCCGGAACCGGTGTGCTGGGTGAGCCTGGAGACATGGGCCGGTGCCACCCGGATCCGTCCGGAAGGTCGCGCCCGTCTCGGCCAGCAGAGCGAGGACGACGTCATGGGTGATGAGGTCTACCAGCCGGGAGGTCCCGACATCCGCGAGGACGAAGGCATCCTCGATCCGGAGGACACTCTCGAATACCGGGGCTCGGACCCCTTCGACGACGGGTGGTCGCCACCCGAGCGTCCGCTCGCCGTGGACCACCTGGGCACCACGGCGCGTGAACAGCGTCAGGGGGAGAGTCTGGACGAGAAGCTGGCCGAGGAGCGGACGGATCCGGCCCTCCGGGACTCCGACGAGGACGACGAGGACGACCTCACGGGCGAGGGCGGCGAGCCCTTGGACGACGACGTGGGCCCGGATCCCGAGGAGAAGTTCCTGGCGCTCGACGTGGGTGCCCACGACGACGCCGAGCACGACATGATCGCCGAGGACGTGGGGGGCGACGGGGACGCGGACCCCGCCGAGCAGGCGGAGGCGCACCTGATCCCGGACGACGACATGCCCGAGCGCCTGGTGGACGAGGACGTGCGCCGGCCTCCGGCGGACGAGATCCGCCGGCTGCGCTCGAAGACGGACTCCGCCTCCTGAGGCCCCGCCACGACGGCTCAGGCCGTACGGGGAAGGGGTGACGTCCGGTCAGTCCTCACCCCTGACGATGTTCCAGTCCGGGGCGGTCCGGTCCTCGCGGGCCGAGGTGGCGGCCGTCGCCGGAAGGCAGGTCCGCGGGCCGGTCCCGCGCCGGCGGCGGGCCTTGGCCCATCCCGTCTCCGGTCGCGAGGTGGTCTTGGTCCCGCTGTAGGCGGTCATGACTTCTTGTCGTCCTTTCGGTGGTCGGTCCCCAGTTCGGCTGTCTCCGGTCCCGTGGGTCCGGTGTTCGGTCGACTCCGGGCTGTTGCCACGGGTCCCCCGCAGGGGCGGGAGGAAACCAGCCGCGCGTCGCCGCGGGGCCGGCGCCCACCGCCCCCGGCCGGGTGGCGGGGACGGTGCCCTACCGGGTGGGGCGGCACGTGGGGGTCGGCGCCCTGGCGGCACACCCGCGCGGCGCGCCCGGGTGCCCGTTCCTCATCGCTCCTCGTCCCTCATTGCTCCTCGTCCTCGTCCTCGTACTCCGCGTCCTCCTCGTCGTACTCGGCCCCCGCTTCGTCGTCCTCCTCGGGGAGCTCTTCGTCCTCCGGAAGCTCTTCGTCCTCCTCGGGGAGCTCTTCGTCCTCCTCCTCGGGGATCTCCTCGTCCTCGTAGTCCTCCGCGCCTTCCTCGTCCTCTTCGCCCGCTGCCGCTTCCTCCTCCTCCAGCGCCTCCTCGTGGGTGCGGACGACCTCGCCGCCGCGTATCTCGCCGCGCCAGCCCTCGGCCTCCTCGTCGGTGAGCGTGACGTAGCGCTGGAAGTGCTTGAAATCCAGCCGCAGGCGGCGGCCTTGGGCGCGCCAGATGTTGCCGGTCTTCTCGAAGAAGCCGGACGGGTAGTACTCGACGACGAGCACGATGCGGGTGAGGTCGGGCGTGAGTTCGTGGAAGCTGACGCAGCCGCGTGTACTGCCCTTGGCGCCTTCCGAGGTCCATTCGATCCGCTCGTCCGGGACCTGTTCCTGGACGGTCGCCTTCCAACCCCGGGTGGACGGGCCGACCTTCACCTTCCAGTCGCTGCCGCCCTCGCCGTCCTGGGAGGCGCTGCGCACCCCCTTGGTGAAGCTGCTGAACTTCTCGAACTGGGTCCAGTGGTCGTAAGCCTTCCGGACCGGGACACCGACGTCCAGCACCTCGATGATGTTCATGACCTTGGTGCTGCCGGACTTCGCCTTGCCGCCTCCGCCGCCGAAGGCGTCCTTCACCTTGCCCACGACGCTGTCCTTGGCGCTCTTGGCCTTCTCCGACACGAACGCCTTCAGCGGCGATTCCCCTTTGAGGACGCGCGACCCGGCCGCGAGGAGGGGGCCGCCGTTCTCGGCGGAGTCGGCGAGGTCGTCGGTGACGTCCGCGATCTTGTCACCGGCCTTCTCCACGAGGTTCTGCAGTTGGGCGCCCAGGAACCCGGTGAACTCCTCGCGCAGCGCGTCGAGGCCCGAGGGTGCGGCATTGTCCTTCTCGCTCTGTTTGGTGGCCATGGCCCTACCTCCGTCGTCCGGAAGCGCTCTTGGCCGTCTTGGACGAAGAACTCTTCGCGGCGGTCTTCTTGGCGGGCGCCTTCTTCGCGGCGGTCTTCTTCGCCGGAGCGGTCTTCTTCGCCGGGGACCGCTTGGCCGCGGTCTTCTTGGCCGGAGCCGCCTTCTTGGCGGGCGCCTTCTTCGCCGCGGCCTTCTTCGCCGGGGGCGAGCTCTTCTTGGCGGCGGCCTTCTTGGCAGGAGCAGACTTCTTGGCGGGCGCCTTCTTCGCCGCGGGCTTCTGGGCCGGCTTCTTCGCGGTCCGCTTCCGGGCAGCGGGTTCCGCGGCACGTCTGCCCTCGGTGCCTCCGGCGCTCCGCCGCTGCCTTCGCGGTCGCTCCGGCTCCTTCTCTTCCTCTTCTTCCTCCTCTTCTTCTTCCTCCGGCTCCTCTTCTTCCTCCTCCTCTTCCTCTGCCTCCGGCTCCCCCTCCTCGTCCTCGGGCTCCTCCTCTTCCTCTTCCTCCAGCTCTTCCTCTTCCTCCTCCTCCGGCTCCTCTACCTCGCCCTGCGGCTCGCCCTCGTCGTACGCGTCCTCGTCGTACGCGTCCTCGTCGTACTCGTCCTCGCCCTCTTCCTCGTCCTCTTCCTTGGCGGGCTTCTCGCCGACACGCAGTGTCCGCTCATGGAGGCTCTCGGCCAGGTCACCGAGGCGACGGTCGGCCGCGGCCTTCAGAGCCTGGCGGCCGGCATCCATCAGTTCGCCCCGCACCTGCTCCTGGAGCTCCGCGACGCCCGGAACGTCCGAAAGCCGCTTCAGCCCTTCCGTGGCCAACTGCTTCGGATCGAGCGCGAATCGGCGCCCGGCGATGTAGGTGGCCGCGGCGAACGCGAGGCGGCCCTTCTTCGTACGTCCGAGCAGATAGCCCCCGGCGACAGCCGCGGCCAGAGCGATCTTGGTTGTGTCATCCATGAACCTTTTCCCTTCGGACCGCGCGGCCCGCACCTCCCCTGGGCCGCGCGCTACCTCCCCCTGGGCCACGCGCTCGACGGGGCGGCCTCAGGGCACGTCATCCTCACCTGACGCCCCAAGTACCCCTATATGATGAGATTGCACGCTTTCGTCCAAGTACGGCGTCCGTCACGACGACCGGAGACACCATGGCCGCAGCAGAGCCCGCCAAACGGCGACCGAGCGCCGAGGGCGGTGCCCCGCGCCGGCGGCCCGCGGCGGAGCGTGCGGCCCCCTCACGCTCCGGAGGCGCGGCCCGGGCCATCCGTTCGGCGGTGGAACAGCTCGACACGCTGCTCGGCCGGACCCCCGAGTCGGTTTCCGCGATCAGACCCACGGACGACGGTTGGGAGGCGGATGTGGAGGTACTCGAACTGGAGCGCGTCCCCGAGACCACCAGCGTGATGGCCACCTACCGAGTGACCCTGGACAAGAAGGGCGACCTGGTGGCCTACGAAAGGAAGCGCCGCTATACGCGTGGACAGATCGACCGGCGCTGACACAGCACAGCCGGTGAAGGGAGGCACCATGACCATGGTGCCGCAGAGCAGCGGCAGTCCGGCCCGGAGCGGCGGATCCGGCACCCTCTACGACGTTCTGGAGCTCATTCTCGACCGCGGGCTGGTCATCGACGTCTTCATCCGTGTGTCCCTCGTGGGCATCGAGATCCTGAAGATCGACATACGCATCGTCGTGGCCAGCGTCGACACCTACCTCCGCTTCGCCGAGGCGTGCAACCGCCTCGACCTGGAGTCGGGCAACAAGGCCCCGTCCAAGCTCACCGACATCGTCGGCGACACCCTGGAATCCGGCGCGAAGGGCAAGTCCAAGGGAGCCCTGAGCGGCGCGGCCGAGGCTGTCACCGACACCCTCCGGGGAGTGACGGGCAAGGGCGACGACGAGGAAGAAGAGGAGGAGACGGTGGAACGACGGCGGCGGCCTGCCAAGCGATCCTCCCGGCGGGAGCGCAGCACGTCCCGCGCGGAGGAGTGAGCCATGGCCGTATACATCTACTCGATCACGTTCAAGGACCATCCGCTGCGCCTCGACGGGCTCGAAGGGGTCGGCGCTGCGGCCTCCCCGCTGCGCACGGTGACCGCGGGGCCGCTCTGCGCGGTCGTGAGCGACGCGCCGGAGGAACTGCGCCCCAAACGCAGAGACATCGGCCGTCACCAGGAGGTGCAGCAGCGCCTGCTGGCGGACGGCACCTTGCTGCCGCTCAGGTTCGGCTACACCGCCCCGGACGAGGACACGGTCAAGCAGACACTGGAGGAGCGCGGCGACGAGTACGCCGACCGACTGCGCCTGCTGGAGGGCTGCGTCGAGTACAACCTGAAGGCGTCGCAGGACGAGGAGATGCTGCTGCGGGAGATCCTCACGGATTCGGAGCAGGCCCGGCAGCTCAACGACGACATCCGCGCCGGCACGGCGGCCCCCGACACGGCCGTACGGCTCGGTGAGATGGTCGCCAACGAGGTCCGGGCCCGCCAGGAGGCACTGGCCTCGGGCGTGATCGAGGCGCTGCGCCCGTTCGCCCGGGAGATCGACTCCGCTCCGCCCACCGGCACGGACTTCCTCAACGTCTCGTTCCTGGTGAGCGACGAGCAGGACGAACTCTTCCTCGCCACGGAGCTGAGCCTGGCGCACCAGATGGGCGAGGGGTTCGAGTTCCGGCTCAACGGCCCCCTCCCTCCGTACAGCTTCAGCTGATGGAGACGTCATGGGCCTGTTCACACAACTCGTCACGCTTCCCCTGGCACCCGTGCGCGGAGTCGCCTGGGTGATGGACAGGGTGCTGGAGGCCGCGGAGGACGAGTACTACGACCCCGCCCCGATACGGCTCCAACTCGCCGAGCTGGAAAGGCAGTTGAACGCCGGTGAGATCGACGAGGAGACATTCGACCGGGCCGAGGACCAACTGCTCGACCGACTGGACGAGATCAGGGCGTACCAACAGGGCGGAGCACCCTGACCGGCCCGATCCCGATCGCATCCCGCGCGTCCCGGCCCCGACCCGGGAGAACTCGAGGACACCGTCGTGAGTCAACCGCTCTCCAACCGCCTGGGCGACTATCCGTCCCGGGCCACACCGCAGTACGCGCAGGGCTCGTCCGCCAACCTGGCCGACATCCTGGAACGCGTCCTCGACAAGGGCATCGTCATCGCGGGCGACATCAGGATCAACCTCCTCGACATCGAACTGCTCACGATCAAGATCCGGTTGCTGGTCGCCTCGGTCGACAAGGCCAGGGAGATGGGCATCGACTGGTGGGAACACGACCCCTCGCTCACGTCGGGGGCCGGGGACGAGCGGTCGCTGGCCGCGCAGAACCGCCGGCTGCGTGCCGAGTTGAACGCCCTGCGCCGGGACCGGGGCATCCCCGAGGTGGAGCCGGAGCCGCGCGGCACCACCCGCCGAAGGGCTGATCGCGATGACGACGAGAACGAGTGAACCGGTCACCTACGCGTACGCCGTGGCACGCGCGCACCCGGACCTGGCCCGGACGCTGGCCGGACACGCGGGAGTCGTCGGCGCCCCGGTCCACCTGATCGCCGAGGGCGAGGAGAACGGCGACGCCCCGAACATCGTCCTCGTGGTGAGCCCGGCGCCGTCCGCCGACTTCCGCGAGGAAGGGCTCAGACGGCACCTGGAGGACCTGGACTGGCTGGAGGCGGTCGCCCGGGCCCACCACGCGATCGTGGAGGAGGTCACGGCGCTGACCCCCGCGCTGCCGCTGCGGCTGGCCACCGTCTACGTCGACGACGACAGCGCACGCGACATGCTGCGCTCCGCGATCCGGGTGTTCGCCGAGCGTCTGGATCACCTGGCGGACCAGGTCGAATGGGGAGTGAAGATCTACGTCGAGGCGGCTGCGGCCACCGCCGAGTCCGCGCCGGAGTCCACCGCGTCGGCGGACATGACTCCGGGGCGGGCCTACCTCAGCGCCCGAAGACGGCAGCGCGGCGACCGGGAGGCCGTCTATCGGGCGGCCCAGGAGGCGGCCGAGCGTGTGGCGGAGGTGGCACGTGCGTACGCCACCGACCGGGCGGCCCACCGTCCCCAGCAGGGCCCCCTGGCCGGCGACGACGCGGGCGAGAACGTCTTCAACGACGCGTTCCTGGTGCCCCGCGGGCACGGCGAGGCCTTCCGCGAGGAGGCCGCCCGAGCGGGCCGGGGCCTGCCGGGGGTCCGCGTGGAGGTCACCGGCCCGTGGGCCCCGTACTCCTTCGCGATGCCACCCCAGGAGGCCACGGACGACGAGGAGGGCACCGGCGGAACCGGCGGCGACGTACGGGGTGTCGCGCCATGACCGTGCCCGGCCCCTCGGCCTCGGCCTCCCTGGAGCCGCTGCCGGACCGTCAGGTCGCGCTGGTCGACCTGCTGGACCGTCTGCTCGCCGGAGGGGTGGTCCTGACGGGTGACGTGATGCTGTCCATCGCCGACATCGATCTCGTACGGATCTCGCTGCGCGCGCTGATCGTCTCCGTCAGCGCGGAGAATCCGTCGCCCTGGGACCGGTCCGCTCCCCCGCGAGGCGGCCATGCCGGCTGAGGACGACGGATTCCAGGGCGCCGCGGACCCTCTGGAAGAGGCGGCGGAGGCCGCGGCCCGGGCCTTCCGGCTGCTGCCGGCCGCGCCCACGGACAGGCCGCGACCCGGCACGCGGGGGCGCGCCGCGGCCGGGCGGATCAACACCGACCCCGACACGGTCGAGCGTGATCTCATGCGGCTGGTCCTGACGCTGGTCGAACTGCTGCGGCAGGTCATGGAACGTCAGGCGCTGCGCCGGGTCGACCAGGGTGATCTGAGCGAGGAGGACGAGGAACGGCTGGGCACGACGCTCATGGTCCTGCACGACCGGATGCGCGACCTGTGCGCGACCCACGGCCTCACCATGGAGGACCTCAACCTCGACCTCGGCCCGCTGGGCCCCCTGCTCCCGCCTCCCGAGTGAGCCGGCGGCTACCCGCCCGTCGCCCGCGGCTCCTTCAGTACCGCTACCTCCCCCGGATCGACCCGCAGGGAGCCCGACAGGGTTTTGCCGGTGAGGAGTTCGGTGGTGCCCGGGGGGACCGGGATGTCCGCGCCCCGGCCCGCGTGGTCGATGACGAACACGTAGTCGGCGTCGCGGCCCCGGCGGCGGACCGTCTCCACTCCCGGGGGCAGGCCGCCGCCGTCGGTGACCCCGGCCTCGGCGCGGATGCGGTCCAGCAGGGCGCCGAGGGTGTCCGGGTCGGGAAGGGTCGCCAGGTACCAGGCGGCACCCGCTCCCCGGGCGTGTCTCGTCACCGCCGGGACGCCCGCCAGGGGTCCGTCCGTGTAAGTGGCGACCGGCTCGGCGCCGTTCAGGCGCAGCCGTTCCGACCACAGCGTGGCCGTGGCGCCCGGGGGCACCTGACCGGTCAGTCCGGCCGACTCGCCGGGCAGGAGCGGGAAGAGTTCGTCGCCGCGGATGCCGAGGGTGTCGCGGAAGGCGCCCGGGTAACCGCCCAGCCGGATGTGGCAGTTCTCGTCGACGGCTCCGCTGTGGAAGCCGATCGCGAGGGTGCCGCCGCGCTCCACATGGCCGGTCAGGTTCGCCGCGCCCGCCTCGTCCACGAGGTAGAGACTCGGGGCGAGGACGAGGCGGTAGGCCGACAGGTCCGCGTCGGGGCGGACGAAGTCGACGGCCACGCCGGACCGCCACAGGGGCTCGTACCAGGCACGGACGAGATCCTGGTACCGGAGTTCGCCGCTGGGCTGGGAGGGCAGCTCCAGTGCCCAGCGGGCGTTCCAGTCCCAGACGACGGCGACCTCGGCGGTGCCGGTGCTGCCGCGCACCTCGGCCAGGGCCTTGAGATCGGCGCCGAGGCGCACGACGTCCTGCCAGATGCGGCTATCCGTGCCCGCGTGCGGGAGCATCGCCGAGTGCCACTGTTCGGCGCCCGCCTTCGCGGCCCGCCACTGGAAGTAGGCGATGCCGTCGGCGCCGTGGGCCACATGGGCGAGGGCGTTGCGGCGCATCTCGCCGGGGACCTTGGCCCGGTTGACGGGCTGCCAGTTCACGGCGCCCGTGGAGTGTTCCATGAGCAGCCAGGGCCCTCCGGCCAGCGACCGGGTCAGGTCGCCGCAGAGCGCGACGTCGACCTCGGAGGCCGGGTCGGCGGACATGAGGTAGTGGTCGTTGGAGACGATGTCGAGTTCCGGCGCCCACCGCCAGTAGTCCAGCGCGTCGAAGACGTCCATCACCATGAAGTTGGTGGTCGCCGGTGTCGAGGGGGCGGCCGTGCGCAGGACGTCCCGCTCCGCGGTGTACAGCGACAGGAGTTCGTCGGAGCAGAAGCGGCGCCAGTCGAGCTGGTGCGTGGGGTTGGGGACGGCGCCGGTGGCGCGGGGCGGCAGGATCTCCTCCCAGTCGTAGTACCACTGGCTCCAGAACGTGGTGCCCCAGGCGTGGTTGAGCGCCGCCAGGTCGTCGCCGTAGCGGGCGCGCAGCCAGCGGCGGAAGGACGCGGCGCTGGTGTCGCAGTAGCAGGCCGCGTTGTGGCAGCCGTACTCGTTGTGGATGTGCCACATCACGACGGCCGGGTGGGCGGCATAGCGTTCGGCGAGGGCGCTCGTGACACGCAGGGCCGCGGCGCGGTAGGCGGGGCTGCTCGGGCAGAACGTCTGTCTGCTGCCGTACGTCTGTGTTCGGCCGTCCCGGTCGACCGGCAGCGCCTCGGGGTGCGCGCGGAAGAACCAGGCGGGCGGAGCGGCCGTCGGGGTGGCGAGGTCGGCGGCGATGCCGTTCTCGTGGAGGAGGTCCAGGAGCCGGTCCATGCGGGTGAAGTCGAACCGCCCCTCGGAGGGCTCCATGAGGGCCCAGGAGAAGATGCCGACGCTGACCATGGTGACACCGGCCTCGCGCATCAGGCGCATGTCCTCGGCCCAGATCTCCTCGGGCCACTGTTCGGGGTTGTAGTCGCCGCCGTAGGCGATGCCGGGGACGGACAGGGTGCGTTCGGGGGTCATGCCGCACCTCCCGAGGCCGGCGCGTGTCCGGAGGACAGCAGCCGGCGGGTGGTGGCCACACCCCAGTCGTCGAGGGACAGCAGCCGGTCGCTGGAGGCCATGAGGCCGCCGGTGGCCTCGACGTGCGCGGCCCATCGTTCCCGGGTCTCGACGGCTGGGCGGGCCATCAGGCAGTCGGGGTCGTTGATCCACAGGCGCCGGTGCTGCCATTGGCGGCCGACGCCGGTGAACTCGGCGGCGTCCTGGCCGGGTTGGCTGTGGTCGCCGGCTTCGGGGCGCCGGTGCGGGGCGGTGTCGGGGCTGACCCGCATGGCGTCGAACAGGCCGATGGACGGGAGGACCGGCGCTCCGCAGCCGAGGAGGTAGGCGTCTGGGCCGATGGCCTCGCGGATCAGGGCGATGCCGTCGCGGTAGGCGCTCAGCGCGTCGGCGCCGGAGTGCCGGACGCCGTCCAGGGCGCCCGCGTAGAGGAAGTCGGTCTTGAAGTAGTCGTAGCCCTCGGCGCGCAGGGTGGCGTAGACGTCGGTGAGGTAGGAGCGGGCCTCGGGGTGGGTGATGTCGAGGGTGTACAGGTCGTGGTTCCAGTTGTGGCCGGCGTGCAGGGGCGTGCCCGCGGTGTCGCGGACCAGCCAGTCGGGGTGCAGGCCGGCGAGTTCGCTGTGTGGGGCCACGAGGAACGGCGCGGTCCAGATCCCCGCTCGGCGGCCGCGGGCGCGGACGGCGTCGGCGAGGGCCGCGCGGGAGCGGAAGCGTCCGGAGAGGGTGAGCCAGTCGCCGAGCGCGTTCTGGTAGCCGTCGTCGATCTGGACGACGTCGACGGGGAGGCCGAGGGTGTCCATGGCGCGGAGGTTCTCGTGGACGTCGTCCTCGGTGACGGCGGTGAAGTACTCGTACCAGGAGCACCAGACGGTGGGCGCGGGCCGCGGTGCGGGGCTCGCGAGGGTGTCGGCCCAGGCGGCGAGGGCGCCCTGGATGCCGTCCGGTCCCGAGTACGAGGACTCGGTGACCGGGCCGTCGGCGACGATCTCGGCACGGCCGTCGTGGACGGTCAGCCGGATGGAGGGCACCGAGGCGGTCGGGGCGGGCGCCGCCCACAGCCGCACCGGGGAGCCGTCGCCCGGGTCCAGCGCGAGCAGTCCCTCGCCCTGGAAGGTCCCGGGCGGCGCGGTGCGGCCGGGGCGGTAGCAGACGGTCGCCCAGTTGTCGTTCGTCGGGCGGTACGGGGTGTCGTCGAGGGCGTAGGAGCCGCTGGGGCTCCAGGACTGCCAGCCCTCCTCGTGGACCCGTGCGGTGCGCGGGTCCACGGGTACGGAGGCTGCGGGGGTGAAGGCCTGGGGCACGTCGTTCTCTTTCACTGGAGCCGCCTGAGTCTTTCGGGTGGTGTCGTCTCAGCTCTTGTTGGCACCGAGGGTCAGACCGCTGACGAACTGCCGCTGGAGCGCGAAGTACACGACGAGCGTGGGGATCGCGGTGAGCAGGGCGCCGGCGGCGACCAGGTTGGGGTCCGTGAAGTACTGGCCGGAGAGGTTGTTCAGGGCGGAGGTGATCGGCATGTTCTCGCCGGTGGAGATCAGCACGAGGGCCCAGAAGAAGTCGTTGTAGATCCAGATCGACAGCAGGGTCGCCAGGGCCGCCATCGCGGGCTTGCACAGGGGAAGGGTGATCTGCCAGTAGAGCCGCCAGACGGAGGCTCCGTCCACGAGCGCGGCCTCGGTCAGCTCGTCCGGCAGGGAGCGCATGTAGTTGCTGAGCACGAACGCGCAGAACCCGGACTGGAAGGCCACGTGGATCAGCACGAGGCCGAGCGCCGAGTCGTACAGCTTGCCGCTCGCGGTGATGCCCGGCAGGTCGGTGAGCAGGTACATCCGGTACAGCGGGGTGATGATGACCTGCTGCGGGAGCAGGTTGCCGGCCGTGAAGACCAGCAGCAGCGCGAGGTTGAGCCGGAAGTCGAAGCGGCTGACGTAGAACGCGACCATCGAGGACAGGAACAGGGTGAGCAGCACGGCCGGCACCGCGATCACCAGGGTGTTGACGAAGTAGTGCGTCATGTCCGACTGCTCGAACGCGTTCTTGAAGTTGTCGAGGTTCAGCGTGTCCGGCCAGGACACATAGCCCTTGTCGCTGGTCTCGCCGTACGGGCGCAGGGCCGAGAAGACCGCCCAGAGCAGGGGGGCGAGCCAGGCCAGGGCGGTGCCGGCGAGGAACACGTGCAGCAGTACGCGGGCGGGGCGGACGGGCGCGCGCCGCCCCCGCCCGCCGGACGCGAGGGTGGGGGCGCTCACGGTCGCCGCTCCTTCCGGAAGGTGGCCACGAGGTACGGGACGATCACCACGAGCGAGATGACCAGCAGGACCACGGCGATGGCCGAGCCGTAACCGATGCGGCTCGACTCGCCGATGATGTTGTTGGTCACCAGGATCGAGAGCAACTCGGTGCCCTGGGCGCCCTTGTTGAAGACGAAGACCAGGTCGAAGGCGCGCAGCGCCTCGATGATGGTGACGACCAGCACGACGGTGTTGGTGGGGCGCAGCGTCGGGAAGATGACGTTCCTGAACGTCTGCCATTCGTTGGCGCCGTCCAGGGCGGAGGCTTCCCTGAGGGAGGGGTCGACGCCCTTGAGGCCTGCCAGGTACAGGATCATCATGTAGCCGGTGTGCCGCCAGGAGGCGGCGACGAGGACGGCCCACAGATTGAGGTCGGGGTCGCCGATCCAGTCGATGTAGTGGCCGGGCGTGTTGGCGCCGATGAGGCTGTTGATGAGGCCGGTGTCCGGGTTGTAGACGAGCTGCCAGACGAAGCCGATGCAGGCCATCGAGATGACGACCGGCAGGAAGAACGCGGTCTGGTAGACGCGGCTGAAGCGGATCCTCTTGTCCAACTGGACGGCGAGGAAGAGGCCCAGTGGTGTCGGGATCAGGATGAGCACGACGAACCAGATGACGTTGTGCTGGACGGCGGGCCAGAACTGCGGGTTGTCGGCGAAGAGTTGCCGGAAGTTCTGGAGGCCCACCCACTTGATCGAGTCGAACCCGATGCCGTCCCAGGTGGTGAAGGCGAGCGCGATGGAGGCGAGGGCGGTGACCCAGACCAGGGCCACGTGCAGGACCGTGGGCACGCCCGCCATGAGGGCGAGCGTGATCCGGTCTCGGCGGGTCAGCAGGCGCCTTCGGCCCCGTGCTGCCCGCTTCGGTGCGGAGGCGGCGCCCGGAGGCGGCACGGTGGCCGTCTCCGGGGAGTCCGTCGTCGTGTCGGTGCTCATGATGTCGCTCACGCGGTCGCGAAGATCTGCTTCTTCTGGCGTTCGATCGACGACAGCAAGCCGTCCACGCCCTTGGGGTTCTGGAGGAACTTCTGGAGTCCGGGCTGCATCACCGTCGAGGTGAAGTCGGGCCGGGAGTCGCGGTCCATGAACTGGGTGAGGGTCTTGGCGCCCGCGATCATGTCGAACGCCTTCTTCTGGAGCGCCGAGTACGCGGAGGTGTCGGCCTTGGCGGAGGCGGCCACCACGCTGGGGTCCCCCTTGAGGTAGAGCTCCTCGGCGGCCGGGCTGCCCATGTACTCCAGCAGCTTGAGGACGCCGGCGTGGTTCTTGGGGGCCTTGCTGACCATGAGGCCGTCGGTGGGGGCCTCCACGGTGTCCTGGCCGTACGCGGAGTCGATCTCCGGGAAGGGGAAGAAGTCCAGGTCGTCCAGGTCTTCCTTGTTGGTGAACTGCTGGGCCACGAAGGTGCCGAGGAGGTACATGCCGGCCTTCTTGGCCACCAGCGTCTGTGCCGCGTCCTGCCAGGTGCGGCCCATGAAGCCGTCCTGGTGGTACGGGAGGAGTTCGGCCCAGTGGTCGAAGGTGGCCTTGACCTTGGCGTCGGTCCAGGAGGCCTTGCCGGCCATGAGCTGGACGTGGAAGTCGTAGCCGTTGAGGCGGAAGTTGATCTGGTCGAAGGTGCCCATCGCGGGCCAGGCGTCCTTGTCGCCGAAGGCGATCGGCACGAGCTTGTCCTTCTTCATCTGCTTACACAGGGCGATGAGTTCGTCCCAGGTGGTGGGGACCTTGTAGCCGTGCTGCCGGAAGACGCTCTTGCGGTAGAAGACCGCCCACGGGTACGTCGTCATCGGCACGAAGTAGTACTTGCCGTCCTCGCCCTTGCTGAGCTTCTTCATCGCCTCGGGGAAGTTGTCCCCGATCTTCGCCCACACGTCGTCGATCGGCGAGGCGAGCTTCTTGGCCGCGAAGAACTGCATGCGGTACCCGGCGAACCAGTTGAAGACGTCGTCCGGCGTGCCCTGCAGATACGAGTTGATCTGCTCCTGGAAGGTGTTGTGGTCCTTCGTGTTGACGTCGACCGTGATGCCGGACTGCTTCTTGAAGTCCGCGTAGACGTCGGCGAAGGCCTTCTTCGGCACGGCGTCGGACGCGTTGGAGCCGACGGTGACCGTCTTGGGGTCCGAGGCCGTGCCGCTGTCGCCGCAGGCGCTCAGCAGGGGTATGCCCGCGCCGAGGGCGACCGCGCCGCCGATTCCACGGATGAGGGTGCGACGGCTGGGCGTTGGGGCGGACAGACCCGAGAGGGGAAGGTGCATGACGGCTCCTGAGGGCAGGGTTCGGTCGAGTTGGACGGCGGGGAGGCCGGAAATCGATCAGAAACCAACTCGACCGAACAACGTGGGCGTAATGACAGCCTCATGTCGTCAATGCGTCAAGACCTCGCGCTCTCCTTACCCGAAACGTGACCGACACGTCACGGACCACCCTCATGGGCCTCGAAAAAGGGGCGAGCACGACCAACACGGACCGGCGGGCCCGTCACCTCGCCCGATCCGCGAACCCGCCGGCGACCGGCCGTGCGACCGGATCGACGATGTTGGCTTTCGCGACGTGGACACCCAAAAGCAAACAACCACTGATCGAATTTGTTTACAGGCAGCGCAAATCGGCGAGCGGGCGATTCCTGCCAAATCCGGCAGACTGATGGCGGGTCAGGGGGCTGCGGAACCCCGGTCGGCGTTTGTCCGCGACTCAGTCAAGCGCAACGTAATCGATTACGCTACGGTCCTTCGACTATCGATCCGGCAAAGGCGGGCCGGTAACGGGCGCGCCGGGGGCGGGGGTTATGGGTGCCGGACGGGAGGAACGAGCCCGCCTGGCGGGGGTTCACGGCTGCCTGGAGGGGGTTCACCGCTGAGGGTCGGGGGTTCACGGCGGTCTGGAGGGGGTTCACCGCTGACGGTCGGGGGTTCACGGCTGCCTGGAGGGAGTTCACCGCTGAGGGTCGGGGGTTCACGGCGGTCTGGCGGGGCTCACCGCTGACGGTCGGGGATGCGCGGCTGACGGGCAGGAGTGCCCGGCCGGGGGCCGCCGCGTGCGGCCGCTGACGGTCGGGGTTCACCGCTGACCGTCGGGGATGCTCGACTGGCGGGCAGGAGTGCCCGGCCGGGGGCGCCCGCGCGCGGCCACTGACGGTCGGGGGTTCACCGCTGACCGTCAGGGGGGCTCGGCTGACGGGCAGGAGTGCATGGCCAGGGGCCGCTGCGTGCACGGTCCCGGTGGCCGCGCGCCAACTCGGACCGCCGCGCTCGGGCGAAGTGGCCGGGCCGTCAGACCGACGCGCGCGTCACGAACGTCGTGGCGACCCGCACGGTCCTTCGCGCCGTCCGGCCGTCGATCTGCTCCAGCAGGAGTCCCGCCGCGACGCGGCCGACCTCGCGCGCCGGGTAGCGGATGGTCGTCAGGCGCGGCCGGACCAGCGAGGCGAACTCGATGTCGTCGTGCCCCACCAGCGACACGTCTCCGGGAATGTCGAGCCCGAGACGCTCGGCCGTGTCCATGGCGCCGACGGCTGTGATGTCGTTGCCGCACAGCACCGCCTCGGGCCGCAGCGGCGCGCGCATCAGCCGTTCGAAGCCCTCCGCCCCCGCCTCGCGCGTGTGCTCGCCGTGGACGATGTGCTCCCGCGCGATGCGCAGCCCCGCCTCGGCCGCGTGCCGCCGGACGCGCTCCAGGCGCGGATCACCGCCCGCCGCGTCCAGCGGCCCGGCGATGACACCGATGCGGCGCCGGCCGGTGGCCGCCACGTGCGCCAGCGCCTCACGGACCGCGCCGTCGGCGTCGGGGGTCACCAGATCGACGTCACCGAACGAGACGTCGGCGCTGACCACCGCCGGGATTCCGGCCGCGCGCAGCACGTCGAAGGAGTCGGTGGGGAGCCGGAACGGCGTCATCACCACACCGGCGAACCGCTGGTGCACCACTTCGCGCAGCAGCGCCTCCTCCTCGTCCCGCCGGGCTCCCGTACTGCTCACCAGCACGTGGTAGCCCCGGCCGCGCAGCTCGTCCTGGATGGAGCGGGCGAGCAGCGCGTAGAACGGGTTGGCGATGTCCGGCACGACCAGGGCGACCATGGTGGACTTGCCCGTACGGAGACTGCGGGCGACGGGGTTGAGGGTGAACCCGAGCCGCTCGATGGCCGATTCGACCGCTTTGCGCGTTTCCTCCGTGACCGGGCGTTTTCCGCTCAGGACATAGGAGACGGTGGCGGACGAGACTCCCGCGGCCCGCGCCACATCGCTCATGGTCACCCGCTGCCGCATCCGCGTCCGCCCCTTCTTCGACCGCAACCCTACCGGCGCCCGACCGTCGGCGAGCTTCTGCCCGGTCGCCAACCGCCTCGCATCCACGCAGGTCCGCGCCCTCGGCGGGCCGGACCCGCGCCGCCACCGCTCTTGTCGCGCGGACCTCCACCCCCGGCCGCTCGGACCTCGCCGGCATGCCGGAACCGGGAGTCGGGGGGCGGCTCGGATTCTTCGCGATCACCCCAATACGGTCAATCGTCAACGAAAAGTCCATAGTCACCCGATGGCGGAGGTCCGTGATCCCGAGGGGCCTCGCCTCCCGGCTCTTGGCCAAAGGTGACCATACTGGGAGGGCACACCACACCCCACCAGCAAAGTGACTCATGCCGAAGTCCTCCACAGAGCGTCTCACCGCCCCGGAAACGGTCTGGCTGGCCGCCGGGCGCCACACAGGTCCCGCCCCGCAGGCGGCAATCCGGGAGCACCTGCGGGCACTGAAGAACAGCGAAAGGATCCAGGACTTCCTGGAGAAGGAGAACTCCACGACGCCGGACGGGTATGTCTTCGAGGCCCGCTGGTTCGTCGAGGACGAGGTGACCGTGCGGGCACGGCTCACCACCGACGGACGTGCGCACGTGGACGGCGAGCGGCGCTGGACGCTGGCGGCCGAGGCGGAGCGGCCCTGGGATCCCGGGTGGTCCTCCCCCGCCGCGCTGCTCTGGCCCGAGCGGAGCGGCCTCTCCTGGGACCGTGACGCCGCGGGCGGGCTGCTCTTCCAGGACGTCAACCCGCTGCCGAAGGACGACGCGGCGCTGCGCCGGCTGCTCAAGGACATCGCCCGGCACAGTTGGAGCATCAACGTCGTCGTGCACGAGGCCATGACTCCCGACGCCGAGGGCCGCCTCCCCTTGGTACGGCTGCTGCCGCCCGCGCTGCGGCACCGAGTGGTCGAACACCGGGCCACACCCGAGCAGTTCCACGCCGTCAACTGGGCGCTCGGCGACCTCGGGACATCCGTGCCGCGGGGCGGTGCCGTCATCCTGTCCGGGACACCCGCCCGGATCGGGTTCGACGAGCAGGCGTTCAGGGTGCGCAGCGTCTTCCTCGACGGCTCCGAGCCCACCGAACTCCTCGACAAGGTCGTGCAGTTCGCGGCGCTGCCCTGGCCGCTGCCGGACGACGCGGCGGCGGCCTTCACGGCGTTGCGCGAGGAGTGGAGCCTGCTGACCCTCGAAGAGGAGGTCACCCACGCGCGGGCCCTGGTGGCCTCGTACTCCGAGGCCCTGGAGGCGATGACGAAGTCGCGGGACCTGTACCGGGAGGCGACCGAGCTCGCGCACGCGGCGCTCGCCGAGATGGCGGAGTACCGCGACGCCGCGTCCGCCGCGCGCGGGTCCGCGCAGGGGCAGGACAGGCATCCGCTGACGAAGACGCTCCAGCGCGTCACGGACTCGCTGCTGCCCCGGAGGGCACAGCGCGTCGACGCCCACCTCCAGGAAGCACGCGAGAGCGAGCGCCGGGCCCGCGAGGCCTCCGAGTGACCCGGGGCGCGGCGGACGGCACCCCGGCCGACCTCCGCGCCCCTCACCTCGCGCTCGGGGCGGGCCCCCGACGGGATCACGTCCAGGTGCCAGGTGCCCCCGGCCTGGGTCACACCCTCGTGGCGTGACCCCGGACCCGGCTCACGGCCTCGCGGACGTGGGATCGGCCCGGATCACCTGGTGAAGACGTGCACCCCCGGCCCGAATCACACCCTCGCGGCGTGGACCCCGGTCCCGATCGCGGCCTCGTGGGTGTCGGTGCGGCCCGAGTCCTGTCAGGCGCCGCGCCAGATGTTGGCGAACGCGGCGTTCTCGATGGCTCGGCGCTGGCGGACGGCCTCCAGTTCCATCACCGCGTCGTGGACGGCGACCAGGACGGTCGTCACCGCCTCGTCCTCGACCGACGAGCCGCCGTCGGTCTCCTCGGCGGGGATGCCGACGACCTCGGCGAGCGCGGCGAGGACGGGCTCGTCCGCCGCCCAGCGGTGCATCGCGCGGCTGCGGGCCGGTGAGTCCACCAGCTCCATCCGCTCGCCGCCGAACGGCAGTCGGCTCCGCCGGTGCCGGGTGAGCTGGCCCGCCTGTTCGAGGTCGGCCTGATAGGCCTTGGCCAGGTCACGCCCCCGGCGCCAGAGCCAGTCCTCGACGCGTTCGTACGGGACCTGCCGCACGAGCGAGGACGCCGCCTCGCCCAGGAGCCGGTCGTCCGTGGCCGGCTGTCTCGCCGGTGTCATCCGGTCACCGTCCAGCGTGATGACCTCGCCGGCGAGAAGATCGATCACCTCGGCTCCGGCGAGGGCGAGCGACAGGTCGCCCTGCCCCACAGAACGTTCCGGCTCCTTGTCCATCGTGATGATGAACAAGTCCCTGGCCGTGGTCACGAACGGCTCCCCTCGGAGTACTTCGCCCGGCGCGACCGTCACGCGTCGGATCCAGCGCATCCACCCGCACCGCCCTCCGCGGGCGATCCGTCGTCCGCGGAGGAAGGGCACGTCACGATCGTGATCGTAACTCCCGGCACACCGGTGCGTCAGCGAGCCGCGGGCGCGGCCGGTCGGCGACGGGCCGTGCGTGGCTGGTCGACGGCGTGCCGCGGTGCGGCCGGTCGGCGACCTGCCGTCGCGTGGCGTAGCCGAGACGGGCCGGTCCGGCCGGCACGCGATGTGCCGGCCGGACCGGATGCCTTCATCTGTGTCGTGCCGTCAGCCCTGGCGGGCCTTCAGGCGCGGGTTCTTCTTGTTCACGACGAAGACCACTCCGCGCCTGCGGACCACCTGGGCGCCGGGCTTGGACTTCAGTGAGCGCAGTGACGCGCGTACCTTCATGACTCTTCCTCCTGCGGGCTCTGTGCCGAACTCGGCGCGCTCCGGCGGTCAGTGCCGGTCGGACGCCGTACGGCCGTAGCGGCGCTCGAAGCGCTCCACGCGGCCCGCGGTGTCCAGGACCCGCGACGTGCCGGTGTAGAACGGGTGGCTCGCCGACGAGATCTCCACGTCGATGACGGGATGAACGGCTCCGTCCTCCCACTCGATCGTCCGGTCGGAGTGCGCGGTGGATCGCGTGAGGAACGCGACCCCGGCGGCACGGTCCCGGAAGACGACGGGACGGGATTCGGGATGGATGTCGGACCTCATGGGGTTCCCTCCTCGGTTACGGCGGGTTCGTGCGCGGATACGGCGGCGATACGACAGGCGCGTCCCGGGAATACCCGGCGCGCGGTCAGCGCTCCTCGCGGAACGCGACGTGCCGGCCGGCCAGCGGGTCGAACTTGCGCAGGGTCAGCCGGTCGGGGTCGTTCGCGCGGTTCTTGCGGGTCACGTATGTGGCGCCGGTACCGGCCGTCGACCTCAGCGTGACGACGGGGCGTGCGGTGCTGCGTGCCATGAGGTCCTCCTTCACCCACCACGCACGAGCCTTGACTCGCGCATGCCAATCAGTTACGTGAGCTGTAACAGCACACCTGGCGCCGGCATTCCCGCACGCCGGACGTGGCGTACGACACCCCGGACCAGGCGGCGGACCACACCACGTCTGCGACCCCGGCGGCGACCGGGCTCACCGCCCGCCGGACCCCCTCCGCCGGGCGGGGGCGCTTCCGGCCCGCGAACGGCACATGCCCGGTCCCGGTCCATAGGACCGAGCGGTATGCGATCCATAGGTCCGGCCCGTTGGGTGCATCCGGTCACCGCGGGTGGGGCCGCCACCCCGCACGGCCTACCGCGGCAGCCTGGGGACGGCCTCCCGTTACGCCCCACACTGGCGTACGCCGAAGCCGCCGGTCACGGCCGTGACCGGCGGCAGGAGCGCGCGCCGTACCGACGGCGGGGTCGGCGCACCGGCGACGGTCAGGAAGGCTTCGTCGCGGTGACGGCCGTGACCGTCGCCTTGTTGTCGCACTCGGCCAGCACTCCGCCGCCCTCCAGGGCGAGTTGGTGCGCTCCGCTGGAGGGGAGGCCCACCACCAGCGTCGGGTAGCTGACCGGGGTGGACCCGGACACGCAGTAGCCGTCGGCCTCGCCCTGGACCTGGACGAACGTCATCTTGACCCAGGCCTTCGCGGCGGGGGCGAGCACCACCTTGGCCGAGGGGCCCGTCCGGGTCACGGTCAGCGGCTTGTTCTTCTCGGGGGAGCCGTTGGCCGCGCCGGCCACGGTCGGGTACCCCTGGAGGACACACGTCGCTCCGGACATGTTGGTGAACTCCACGACGGCGGCGCCCGTTCCGGTGCCCGGAGGCCGCACGTCGGCCTGGTACATGAACGCCTTCAGGGACTCCGCCGCGCACGTCTTGGTCTTCGTCGCCGGGGTCGCGGTGGCGGGGACCGAGGCGGGGGCCTTGGACGACGTGTCGCTCGCCGGCTCGGCCGAGGCTCCCGTCCCGGCGGACGGCTTCGCGGGCGTCGGGGAACCGGGAGCCGAGGCCGTCGGCTTCTTGGCGGTGCCCGACGGCGCGGTGGCGCCGGAACCCGCCTTCTCCGGGCCCGGCTGGCAGGCGGTCATGAGGAGTGTGGCCGCGGACATGGCCGCCATGGCCAGAGCGGCGCCGCGGACACGCGACCCTGAGTGCGTCCCGTACTGCATGTGGTCCCCCGATTGAGATGTTCAGGTGCCGGACGTTGACCGGCACTCGTCGCTGTAGATCGACGCACGGCCGCCGTGGTTCACGCGTGCACAGGCCTGTGACACGACGGTGACGCGGTGGCTACCGATCCCCCTGAGCCCACGGCGGGACGACGGCCCCGGGCTCTCCTGACCAGGACACCGTGAGCTGACCAAGACACCGTGAGCGGCACTAGGGCGTGTCCGACAAGGTCAGCGACAGGCGTTGCGCGGTGGTCGAGGTGGAGGTGAACTCCCGGCAGGCGACCACCGCTCGGGTGGCTCCCGTCACGGCCCTGACGAGGTCCAGCCGCACCGTCGAGCCCGCGCCGGTGACCAGGCGTGCGTCCATCCAGGTCGTCGTCGCGCTGACGTCCGTGCGCCGGGTGCGCTCCCCCGTCAGCAGGCGTGTGGTGCCGTCGACGGACGTGGTGCGCAGGACGGGCACTTCGTCCAGGTCGGCCGCCAGGGTGCCGTCGTCGCGCAGGGTCCACCGGGCCCCGCGCAGATGGTCGGCCACCTCCTGGGCCTGGGAGCGGGTGCCCGAGAGGGGATCAGCGGAGACGACGGCGAGCGTACGGAAGGTGCGGGGGCCCCGCTCATGATCCGGACCGGCGGCGGTGGGCGACGGCTTTCCGGCCGTGAAGGCCGGGAGTCCCGGGGGACGGCTCGGATCGCGCGGCGCGGCGCGCCGGGGACATCCCGTGGCCGTCGCCCCGACCCCGGCTCCGGCTCCGGCCCCGTCATCGGTTGCGCCACCGCTTCCCGCCCCCGCACCGGCATCGGTTCCGGTTCCACCGCCCGGTGCCCGCGTGGCGGCCGGAGTGGTCCCCGCCGCCGGGTCGTCGGCGAAGACCCCACCGGCCGGGCGGGAGGCGAGGGGCAGCAGCCCGATCAGCAGCAGCACCGCCGGAAGCAGGACGGCCGCCGCGTAGACGGTCGCGGACCGGACCGCGGCCGACCCGGAGGTCCCGGGCGACGGCGTCGCGGACCCGGCCGCCACCGACCGGGAGGCCCCGGGCGAAGGCCTCGCCGACCGGGCCGCCCCCGACCCGGCCATCCCGGACCCGGGCACCACCGACCCGGGCGTCCCAGACCCGGCCGTCGCCGGCCCACGCGTCTCAGAACCGGCCGTCGCCGCCCCCGACCCGGGCATCGCAGGACCGGCCGTCGCCGCCCCCGGCCCGGACGTCGCAGAACCGGCCGTCGCCGGCAAGTCCCTCCGTGCGGGTTCCTCGCGCGTCACCAGGGGCCAGAGCAGCGCCACGGCCAGCGTCGCCCACCAGGCCGGCTGTCCGGCCAGTGACTCGTGGGCCAGCGCGAGGACCTGCCGGCCGGCCCGGTCGGCGGACGCCCCCAGCAGCACGTACGCGGGGAACGCCCCCAGCATCGCCAGCGGCGTCTGGGCGAACAGGGCCAGGGGCCACAGCAGTGCCGACAGGAGCCGGACCCGGATGGTCCCGGCTCGTGACACGCACCGGACGCGCAGCCCGACGGGCGGGTGATAGAGCCGTGCGAGGCCTCCGTGATCGCCCTTCTCCAGGCTGCGCAGAGCGCGTACGACGGCGTCGGCGCCCGCCGTCCGAGCGGCGTAGCGGTCCGCGCCGAACTCCGCCGACCACAGCGCGGCCACCACGAGGAGCAGCACCTTCGGCACGCTCTCCAGGACCAGGACGACCTCGGCGAGCGTAAGGAACACCGTCGCGTTGCCCGTCGCGAACAGCAGCGCGACCGGGAGAACCACGAAGCCCACGAGGACGTACGGCCAGACGCGGACCAGGGCGGTGAGGGGGCTGCCGAGCCCGGTGGCGTGCTGCTCGCCCTTCCGCAGATGGCCGAGTTCGTGCAGGAGGACCGCTCGGGCGGCGTCGGTGTCCGTGTGCCACAGATGCACGAGCGGGGCGAAGACGCCGACATGGGCCGTTCGCCAGCCGCCGGGGTAGACGCGGGCGGAGATTCCGTCCTGCGTGCTCAGCCTCAGCCGGGTGCCGGGTGCGTGCGTGTTCACGAACGCCGCCATCGCGGCGGCGAAGTGCGGCCGGACGTCCCCGTCCGGGCTCCCGGGCGCCGGGGCCGGGGGCGCCATCAGCGGGTCGTCGGGGGCCAGGAGTCCGTGGCGGCGTTCGACGAGACGGCGGCGTGCCCGCGGGGCGAGGAGGGCGAGGACCGCGACGAGCAGGAAGAACTGGGGCAGGAGCTGGACCAGGCTGAGCAGCGCCGTGACGAAGCGGCCGAGTTCGGCCCCGCCGACCCGGCCGAGCCCCGTGCTCACGTCGAGGGTGTGTCCGATCAGGGCGGGAAGCTGCGCGAGGAAGAGCGCCAGGGTCAGCCACAGCCAGGGCGGCGGCCCCCAGGACCGTGCGGGCCGGAGCGGCGGCGGCCACCTCATGACGGCGTACGGGGTCGGTCCGCGCGCCGGGACGGCCGGCGCTCCTGTGCCCTCGGCGCCGTGCTCATTCCCGGTCCGTGGTGTCGGGACCGGCCTGGGGGCCGTGCGGGGTCGTACGGGGACGGGCGGCGCGGTGGAGCAGGCTCGACGCCGCGGAGCGCAGTCGGCGCAGCTTCGGGCGCCGGGTGTCCGGGCCGGGGGCCTGCGGGGGCGGCTCCTCGCCGACCAGCGCGTCGAGGAAGGCCGCGGCCTCCTCCGGGTCGTCCTCGGTGACCAGCCGGGCGATGAGGCGTGCCGTCAGTTCGTCGGCCTGGTCCGGGGCCAGCCCGCGGGCCCGGAGCCGCGCGCTCATGTCCAGTGCGGCCCGTACGGCGTCGGCCGTGGGGGTGCCGGAGCGGGCGTCCGCGCCGCCCGGGGGAACCGCCGCTCCCGGCAGGGCTCTTGGGGCCAGTCCCGGCGTGGCTCCCGACAAGTCTCCCGGCGCGGCTTCCGGCAGGTCCTCGCCGTCGGCCGCACCGTCGGGGGCGCCCCCGTCGTCCCGCACCGGCCGTGGTGACGACGGCGGTGGCGGTGACGTCGACGGCGCCGAGGGTATGTCCTCGCCGGCCGGCGGCTGTGCGTCCGGTGAGGCCGTGCCGTCCTCCCCCGGCCGCCGGGTCGCGGCCTCGGCGCGCCGCTGGGCCTGTAACGCGACCAGCAGTCCGGTCGCGGACAGCAGGTTGTTCAACTCGGGGCTCGCCAGAGCGGATTTCAGCGACTCGGCGGCGTAGGCGAGCCCGTCCAGCACGGCGGGAAGGACGGCGGCCCCGCCGCCGCCCATGCCTCCGGGCACCTGCCCCGGCGAGGAGAAGAGGTCGCGGCGGGGAGCGCCGCCCGCGGCGTACGCGCGAGCCGTCTGCGCCGCGAACCCGCGCTCCTCGGGGGCGGCCCGCTCGGCGATCCGCAGGCTCCAGGTGTCCAGCCGGTCCGGTGTCATGCGGCGTCCCCCGGTGCGGCCGCGCCGACTGCCCGCCGTCCCGTCACGGTCGTCCGGGGGAGGCGGGCCGCCAAGGGCGTCACGAGGCCGTGCCGTCGAAGGTGAACTTGAAGGCGACCACGCCGTCGGTGGTGCTTCCCTCGGCGGTGAGCGAGGCCCCGGAACCGTCGAGGCGGCCCGTGAACGTCGTACCGGCGGCCAGCGCGTGCGGGAAGCCGCCGGGCATCTGACCGAGGTCCGAGCGGCAGGCGATGAGCAGGCCGGGCCAGTTGAGCAGGTTGAGGACGATGGCTTCCCGGTCGTGCGGATCCGTGAGCCGTGCGTCCAGTTCGCCGCCTGACCAGTCGATGTTCCAGTAGGTCAGCAGCAGATTCGGATCCCGGTAGTTGCCCGCCAGGTCCTGGCTCGAGACCGTGCTGACCGACGACGACCGGAAGGACACCGCTCCGGCCTGGGCGGGATTGCCCGCCGCGAACAGCATGGAGAACGGGTTGCTCTCGGTCTGGTCGCCGCCGCTCTCGGGCCGGCCCAGATCGAGGGTGCTGTTCATGGAGTAGGTCTGACTGTCCGCCAGGTGCCGGGACCCGTCGGTGGAGCAGTAGTCGTAGATGTCGACGGAGATGCTCGCGGTGCCGCTGTACGCCTTGCCCCACAGGGCCGAGGCCGCCGAGCCGCCGGCCGACACCGTGTCCTCGGTGGCGGCCGCCGTGGCCTCCTCCGTGGTGGGTGTCTCCGTCGGCGTCGCGACCTCGGTGACCGAAGGCGTCGCCTCCGGCGTGGACGCGGCCGCGGACGACGGCGCGGCGGACGCCAGGGTACTGGCGGAGGCCGTCGAGGACGCGGCCTCCGGCGTGCCGTGTTTCCCGCACCCGGCCAGGGACGCGCACAGCAGTCCCGCGCAGAGCGTCGCGATCAGACGGACCCGGACATCGGTGGGCACTCTTCGAACCCGCGTCATGGCAGCCATGACACACCCCTCCCCACACTGGGTCACCCCCCACGAGCACCCAGGACATGCGGGACATTACGCTGCGCGGGCATGTCCTCACCCCCTGCGAAGTCCTTCGTTACCGTTTCGTGGCTGGCCACGGCACGGACCGCTTCTTGCCTGGTCACACCTTCGTACGCGGGGGGCCGCGCGGGTCCGCCGACGAAGCCCCTGGTGCACGATGGGCGGCGAGTCGGACCGGCCCGAACGGTCCGTTCCTGCGAGCTGGGGTGTGCTGATGGGCGGAGATCGGGGACGGGTCCTCGTCGTCGACGACGACGCGGCGATACGACGGTCGCTCGAACGCGGTCTGCGGCTGGGCGGTTTCACCGTGGACCTCGCCGACGGCGGCAGGAACGCGCTGGAGGCGGCCCGGCACACGCCGCCGGACGCGATCGTGCTGGACATCTCCATGCCCGGACTCAGCGGGATCGACGTGTGCCGGACGCTGCGCGCGGAGGACAACGACGTACCCGTCCTGATGCTCTCGGCGCTCGACGAGACCGGTGACCGGATCGCCGGGCTGCAGGCCGGCGGGGACGACTACCTGGTGAAGCCGTTCACGCTGCAGGAGCTGGTACTCCGGCTCCAGGCGCTGCTGCGGCGCCGGCCGCCGAAGGACACCGACACGGTACGGGTGGGCGGGCTGTCGCTCGACCCGACGGCGCGCACGGTCAGTCTGGACGGGCGCCGACTGGAGCTGACCCGGCGGGAGTTCGAGCTGCTCCACGTCCTGGCGCGCAACGCGGGCATCGTGCTCAGCCGGGATCAGCTCCTCGACCGGGTCTGGGGCTACGACTTCGACGTGCGCACCGACGCGGTGGACACGTTCGTGAGCTATCTGCGGCGCAAACTGGAGGCACCGGGCCGGGACCGGATCATCCACACCGTGCGGGGCGTCGGGTTCGTGCTGCGCGACGACGGGCCGGGGGCGGGACGATGAGGCTGTCCACCCGCATCGCCCTCGCCGTCGGCGCGACCGTGCCGGTCCTGGTGCTGGCCACCGGCTGGCTGCTGCTGCGGCTCGTCGCGTCGGATCTGCACGAGCAGCAGGACGCCCACCTGCGGACGAGCGCGGCGGCCGTGGCGAAGGACGCCCGCGGACTGCTGCGCGCGAGCGCGGCGGACCGGTCCGCGGCGGTCGAACGGGCCCGCGAGAGGCGGCTGTTCACCTCGGCTCTGGATGTCGGCGTACGGCTGATCGGCCCGTCGGAGACGTACACGGGCGGCCCGCAGCCGGACCAGGGGGTGACGCTCCCCGCGAGCGCGCCCGTGCCGGTCACGCTGCGGGCCGGCGGGGACTCCTGGCGGGTCCTGTCCAAGCGGGTGTCCGGTACCCGTCCCGGGGTGCGCGGCACGCTCTGGCTCTTCGCGCCCGACACCGCCTCCGACACCCAACTGCGCCTGGTGCGCAGGCGCGTGGTGACGGTGGCGCTGCTCGCCGCGCCGCTCTCGGGGCTGCTGGCCGGTGCGGTGGCGGGCCGCGCGAGCCGTCCGCTGCGGCGGCTGCGGGACAGCGCGAGCGGTCTGGATCCGCGGACCAGTGCCGCCCGCCTCGACCACACGCCGGCGCGGATCGCCGAGGTCGACGATCTGGCGCTCACCCTCCAGACGGTCCTGAGCCGCTACGACGAGCAGGCGGCGAGGACCGAGGAGGCGCTCGCCACCGCCCGTTCCTTCGCCTCCGCCGCCGCGCACGAACTGCGCACGCCGCTGATGAGCATGCAGACCAACCTGGAGATCCTCACCGGGCATCCGGCGCTGCCCGCTCCCGAGCGGGACGAGGTCCTGGACGACCTGCGCCGCGAACACGCCCGGCTGCTGGGGCTGTTGGTCATGCTGCGCGAGCTCGGCCGCGGTGACCTGGTCGAGGCGGACGCCTTCGGTCCGGTGGACCTCGCGGATGTCGTCGAGGCGAGCGTGCGCGAGCAGCGGCGGCGCCATCCGCTCGCGCACATCTCCGGCGACTGTCCACCGGGCCTGCGGGTGCACGGCTGGGAGCCGGGCCTGCGCACGGTCCTGGACAATCTCCTCACCAACGCGCTGGTGCACGGCGGTTGTGCCGACGGACGCCCCGCGCGCATCGAGGTCACGCTGCGCGCGAGCGGCGGCCACGTCGTCCTGTGCGTCGACGACCAGGGGCCCGGGATCGCGCCCGAGCGTCGCGCCACGGTCTTCGAACGCTTCGAGCGCCGCCCGGACAGTCCCGGATCGGGCCTCGGACTCACCCTGGTCGCCCAGCAGGTCGACCTGCACCGGGGCCGCGTCCGTGTCCTCGAACCGCCGGCCGGAACGGGGACCCGGATCGAGGTGGCGCTCCCCCTGTGGGGCGGCGGGGCCGGTGGGGAGCGGGCGCTTCCCGCACAGCGGAACTGGGTGATCGCGACCGCCGGTGTCCGGCCACAAGAATTCCACAAGGACGGCTCCTAGCGTGCCGGGCGTGCGGGCAACCGCCCCGGAACGAAGAGGAGTTCAGCATGACGAGGACATCGAGGAAGCCGACGGCGCCGAGGGCCGGGAAGACCGTCGTCGCGCTGATGGCGGTGGGCGCGCTGCTCGGCGCCGCGGGGGCCGCCTCGGCCGACAGCGCCGGGACGCACCCCTCGGGCGCACCGACGGGTGACGGCGCGAAGGCGCTCTGCAAGCGCGCGCCGAAGATCGACCGGCGGATCGACCGCATCCTCGGCCGGCTGAACGGGGACACCTCGCAGCGCGGTTCGATCGCCAGGCTGGAGCAGCGGGTGGCCAACGCCAAGTCCGCGGGGGACACGCAGATCGAGACCTATCTCGACCACCGGCTGACCTTCCGCCGTTCGCTCGTCCCGACTCTGGAGGGCCGCCAGAAGGATCTGGCGGACGTCCAGAAGTGGTGCGCGAGCCACGACGACGGGGCCGGCTCCTGATGCGCGCGGGACGTGCGGCACTGGCCCTGGTGGTGGCCGCGCTGCTCCTGAGCGCGTGCGGCGGCTCCGGTGACACCGGGCAGGCCCCCGCGTCGCCAGGACCGGCGTCCACGGATGTCGCCCATCTGCAGAAACTGGTCGACGACGCGGAGTCCGCGGCGAGTTCGGCCGAGTCGGCCATGGCCGACGACTGACGCCACGGCGGGCGGCGTTCGCCCCACGGGGCGGGCCCGGCCGGAGCCGCGCGCGGTTGGCCCGGTCGGCCGGAGCCGCGCGCGGGCCGCGGGCTCGGCCGGTCCGCGTCAGCGGCTCGACCGGTCCGTCCGCTCCCGGGAGACCGGACGCACGGCCTGGACGTACGTCAGCCACGGGCGGACGTCGCCGCTGCCGCGGATCTCGAAGCCCGCGCCGGTGACGAGCCCGTCCAGCAGGTCGGTCCGGTTGTGGGACATGGCGTGGCCCAGGCCGCCGTGCACCAGATGACGCCCGACGGCGCTGCGCGGCGGCCGGAACTCGACGACCAGCAGGCGTCCGCCCGGCCGCACGACGCGCCACATCTCCTCGAGTGCGGCCGGCCGGAGCCCCTCGGGCAGGTGGTGGAGCATCAGGCTGGTGACGACGGTGTCGAACGACGCGTCCGGGAAGCCCAGGTCCTCCGCGACGCCTTCCCGGTAGGTGCACGCGGCGCCCCGTCCGGCGCCGCTCCTGCGGCGCGCGTAGGCGAGCACCGAGGGCGACGGGTCGACGCCCGTCACCGTTCCCCGCGGCCCGGCGACGGCGGCCATCCGCCGGGTCAGATACCCGGTGCCGCAGCCCACGTCCAGCACCCGGTCCCCGCTCTCGGCCCCGCTCAGCACCGCCAGCCGGGAGAAGGCGCGGTTGCGCCGGCCCGCGAAGCAGACCGCTCCGCACAGTTCGTAGGAACGCGGGGCTCCGATCGTCACCCCTGGGGTGTCCGCGTGCGGCTTTCCTTGCATGAGGCGCCCGATGGACATACCGGTCACCCTCCTTAACTTAGTTGCGACTAAGTACGTGGCTAACTTAGTCACAACTAAGGAAGTGTGCAAGGGGCCTACGATGGCCGGTGTGACCGACGCCGAGAAGACCTCCGCCCACCAGGGCAAGACCCGTACGCGCACCCGGATGCCCGCGGCCGAGCGGCGCGCCTCGATCCTGGCCGCGGCCACCGAGGTCTTCTCCGAGACCGGCTACGAACGGGGCAAGGTCTCCGACATCGCCCGGCGCGTCGGGGTCACGGAACCGGTGGTCTTCCAGAACTTCGGGTCCAAGTCCGCCCTCTACCAGGCCGCCCTCGACCACGTCACCACGGCGGTCACCGCACTCCTGACCGAGGCCGCGGACACCGGCCGCCCCGTCCCCGACGTGCTGGCGGCCTTCCTCGACCCGGCGCACATGGACCGCTTCCACCAGCGCGGCGCCCACGGCTTCCTCTTCGCCGACGCGGCGGCGCTGGCCCACGATCCGGCCCTCGGTGACGCCGCCCGGAACATCCACCGCAATTTCGCCGAAGCCCTCGCCGGCCTGCTGCGCCGCGGCCAGAGCGACGGCGACATCCGCGACGACATCGGCGCGGACACCGCCGCCTGGTGGCTGATCTCGCTCCTCGCCGGACGCCCGCTCCGCGGCGCGGTGATGCCGGACCGGGCCGCCCAGGAGGCCCGGCTGACGGACATGGCCCTGCGGTCACTGCTGCCGCCGGGCGCCGATCAGGCCCCCGAGCCCCCCGCCGCACCGGCGGGCGCCCACCCCGCACCGTAGAATGATGGTTTTGTGGGTCAAAAGGATGGAAAGGGACGCAGTCTGCGACATGGTCTCCGCCGGTGAATCGACCGTCCACGGCGCCCCCGGACACGGGGTGTCCGGGCGGAGGCGCGGCGGAGGTGACGGCCGGTGAGCACAGCCACCCCGCTGATGGTCGTCGACGGCGCGGGCGTCGTCCTCCGGTGGAGCCGCAGGGCGCGCGAGATCTGGCTGCGGTCGGACTCCGAGGCCGTGGGGCGTACGGCCCTCGCCCTGGTGGCGCCCGACATCGGGAACTCCGGCGGCGACTCCGGCTACGGCACGGGGCCCGGTTCCGGCCCGCTCGTCATCCATGACGTCGACGGAAAGCCGGTCGACCTCCGCGTCCGGGTGGTGCCGCGCTCCGACGGCACGGTCGCCTGGGGCGTCTTCGAGGCGGACGGCGACGCGGCCCGCCTCGACACCCCGACCGCGGTGTTCGACATCCTGCACGCCAACACGCACGAGGCGTTCCTCGTCCTGGACCCCGCGCTGCGCGTCCTCAGCGTCAACGAGGCGGCCCGCGCGCTGCTCGGCGTCACGGCGGACAAGGCCCTCGACCGGCCGGTCGGCGACGTGTGCCGCCCCTCCCGT
Organism: Streptomyces sp. NPDC056738; assembly: GCF_042790435.1. Lineage (NCBI taxonomy): Bacteria > Bacillati > Actinomycetota > Actinomycetes > Kitasatosporales > Streptomycetaceae > Streptomyces > Streptomyces sp. NPDC056738. The sequence goes on along the minus strand of NZ_JBHTZF010000002.1, from coordinate 515,731 downwards.
CCCCAGGAGTTCGAGGACCTTCTGCGGGGCGTCCTCACGGAGGGCACGCCGGTCACCGACCACGCCGTACAGCTCGAACCGGTGGACGCCGCGTCCCGGGAACGCTTCGCGGACATCTCCGCGTTCCCGCTGAGGAACGCGCGGGGCGTGGTCGTCTCGCTGACCGACGTCACGGAGTCCATGCGGAGCGAGCGGCGGAGCCGGGCGCTCGGGTCGGTACGGGAACGGGTGGGCCGGAGCCTGGACGTCGTCACGACCTGCCAGGAACTGGTCGAGGCGCTGGTGCCCGGCTTCGCCGACATCGCGGTGGTCGAGGTGGTCGACGCCGTGGTGCGGGGCGAGGACCCCCCGCTGAGCCCCCTCGGGCGCGAGATCCCGCTGCGCCGCGCGGCCTTCCGCCTCGAGGGCCCCTCCCACCGGGCGCAGGCCCATCCGGTCGGCGACGTCCGCGCCGTGCCGACACCCACGCCGTACTCCCAGGTGCTCAGCGATCTCCGGCCCCGAGCCGTCACGCTGGACCGGAACACGCCCTGGCTGTCCGCCGATCCGGAGCGGGCCCGCGCCATCCGCGCCTCCGGGGCCCGGGTGCTGCTCACCGCTCCCCTGGCCCTGCGGGGCGCCGTGCTCGGACTGCTGAGCCTCTATCGCGTACGACCGTACGACGTCTTCGACGAGAACGACCTCGCCGTCACCGAGCAACTGGCCTCGCACACCGCGCTGAGCATCGACAACGCCCGCCGCTACACCCGCGAGCACACGATCGCCTCGGCGCTGCAACGCCATCTGCTGCCGCCCGAGCCCCCGTCGCAGACGGCCATGGAGTTCGCGCCGCTGCACGTGCCGGCCGACGCGGGAGCGGGCACCTGGTACGACGCCTTCGGTCTGCCCGGGGCGCGCACCGCCCTGGTGATCGGGGAGGTCAGCGGAAGCGGCATCGACGCCGCCACCGCCATGGGCCAGATCCGGACGGTCGTCCACACGCTCGCGGCGCTCGATCTGGATCCCGACGAACTGCTCGCCCGTCTCAACGACGCGGTCGTACGGCTCGCCCACGAGCGGGAGGCCCTGCCGGCGAGCGACCCGCTGCGCCGGCAGCCCCTCAGGGCGGGCTGTGTCTACGCGGTCCACGACCCGCTCCAGGAGACCTGCGTCATGGCCTCCGCCGGTCACCCCGCGCCCGTCGTGGCCCACCCCGGCGGTGTGGTGCACGTGCCGCAGATCCCGACCGGCCCCCTTCTGGGCAGCCGGGACGGACCCCCGTTCGCCACCGCCTCCGTCCCCGTGCGGGACGGCAGCGTGCTCGCGCTGCGCACCACGTCCTTCCCCGGCCCCGACACCCCGGACGGCGACGGGACGAAAGGTCCCCTGTGTCAGGCGCTGACCCGTCTGGACCGGCCCCTCGGCGAGATCCGGGACGACGTCCTCTACCGGATGCGCGACACGACGGGCCACCACGACATCCTCCTGCTGCTCGCCCGCACCCGGGCCTTCCCGCCGGACCGGGTCGCCACCTGGGACCTGGACTTCCTGCCCACGGCACCGGCGACGGCACGGCACCACGCCCAGGAACGGCTCCGCGGATGGCGGGTGGGCGAGGAGACCGCCTTCGCCACCGAGCTGATCGTCAGCGAGCTCGTGACCAACGCCCTGCGCTACGGAGCGCCGCCGATCCGGCTGCGCCTCATCAAGGACGCCACGCTCACCTGCGAGGTCAGCGACGCGGGCGGGGCGGCTCCGCGCCTGCGCCACGCCCGCACGGCCGACGAGGGCGGACGCGGACTGTTCATCTGCGCGCAGATGAGCCACAACTGGGGCATCCGCTACTCCGCCCCGGGCAAGACGATCTGGACGGAACAGACACTGACCCAGGACCCGGACGGCGGGAGCCCGGACGACGCCTGACGCGGGTGCGCCGTCTCAGGACGGCCGCCGGTCCGCCTGTGGCGCCAGGACGGCCGCCGGTCCGGAGTGAGCCGGGTCGGCGGCGGTCTACCGTGCCAGGTCGGCCGCGACCTCGCGGGCCGCGCGGGCTCCGGAAGCCAGCGCGCCCTGGACCGAGCCCGTGGCCCGGTGGTCCCCGCACACATAGCGGCCGGGAGTCACACGGGCGGTCCGGCCGAGCGGCTGCGGGGGCGGCATCGCCGGCAGGGCGTCGGGAACGGTCCGGACCGTCAGCAGGTCCCAGTCGCCGGTGTCGGTGCCGTACACCTCGGCCAGCGTGTCGCGCAGCCAGGTCTCCCGGCCCTCCTGGTCGTGCCCGAGGACCGAGGTGGCGATCAGCGACATGCCCGGCGGGGCGTATCCGCGCACCACCTCGCTCAGGACGCAGGTGTTGAGGAAGCGTCTTCTGGTGTCCGTCAGCAGGACGGGTTCGGCCAGCGGTGACCGGGTCGCCGCGTGGTAGTACGTCGTCACGACGCGGTACTCGGGGAGGCCGAGGCCGGGCAGCAGCCGGGCGGCCGGTCCCGGGCCCGTGGCCACGACCACGGCCCGCGCGGCGATCTCGCCCCCGGCGTCCACCTCGACCCCGTCGTCCGTGAGCCGGGTGACCGGGGTGCCGAGTCGTACGGCGTCCGGGGGCAGCGCCTCGGCCAGCAGGCGCGGCACCGCCCCGATGCCGGCGCCGGGCAGGCACAGGGTGCCGCGCAGCATGCTGCGCCAGACGAGATGGAACACCCGCCCGGAGGTCTCGAGCTGGTCCTCCAGGAACACCCCGGACAGGAAGGGCCGGAAGAACCGTTCGACGAACTCCTCGGAGAACCCGGCCGCGGCCAGTGCGGTACGGGTCGTCCGGTCCTCTCCGCGCTTGAGCCATCCGGCGGGGGCGAGCATGTCCCGGCCGGACAGGGCGGCCAGCGCGAGCAGGTCACGGGTTCCCGCGAGGCGTCCCGGACGCAGGTCGCCGAGGCGCCGGCGGCCGCGCGTGGGGTCGTCGAAGCGGAGCGGTCCGTCCTCCGTGTGGACGAGGACGCCGGGCGTGAAGGGCCGCAGCCGCAGCTCGCGCAGGGTGAGCCTGCGCCGGACCTGCGGGTAGGACGTGTTGAAGACCTGGAAGCCGCGGTCGACGACGAAGCCGTCGTGGAGGTCGGAGCGCATCCGGCCTCCCACCCCGTCCGAGGCTTCGAGGAGCCGGACCTCGTAGCCGTACCCGGCGAGGTCGCGGGCGCACGCCAGACCGGCGAGCCCGCCGCCGACGATCAGGACATCGGGCACACCGCGCTTCGCGGTCATGGGCACCATCCTCCGAGCAGCCGGTCGTGACCGATCTTCCCGCCGGGCCCGCCCGTCGGATGCGGGGGCACGCCGGTGACCACCCTCCGCGCCTCCGCGGTCGGCCTCGCCCGCCGCGCCCTTCCGGCCACTCCTGGACACCAGGACGCCGGGTTCCCGGGATCCCGGAACGCGGGCGTGGAATAGATCGGTATGGCCGGATGTTCCCCCCTATGTGACGCGGAGCGGCCTCCGCACACCAGGTAAGCGGCCCCGGCTGGTCTCCCCCGTCCAGCCGGGGTCCCCTGTTCCCGCGTCCGTCCCCGGGACAGCGACGGACGCGAAGGACCGCCGGCACCGCCCCTGATCCGGGCGGCACCGGCGGTCCTTCGTCGCGTCAGTGGCCGGAGCCGTAATGGCCGCCGAGCTGGTCGCGGTAGTGCGGGTCCCCGAGGTGCTTCTCCTCGTCGAATTCCGGCGCCGCCTTGATCTCGTCCCGGGTCCGGGCGACATGGATCGTCCTGTCCTCATGACTGATCGACGTGATCGTCCCGGCGGGCAGCAGGACCTCCTTGCCGAAGATCCAGACGCCGGTGTCGACGACGATGTACTGAGAACCGACCACGTTGGAGTGCTTGTCGACCTTGCCGATGCGGCCGTCGGCGGCCTCCACCCGGTACCCGGAGAGATCGGCGTCGGGCGTGTGCCCGCTGGTCGGGGCGTAACCCCAAAGGTTCTCGTTCACGAGGAAATCCTCCAACTCGTTCTTTCCGCCAGAGCTGGACGGGTGTCCTCTCCCCGGCCGCTGACACCCGCGGCCCGCGGATTCTTCACAGACCCGGTTCGGGGTGGCCTGAAACCGACGATTCAGCCGGAACTCGCCCCGGTGCGGACCACGGGCGCCCCCACCGGGCGGACCGGGCCGCTCCGGTTCCATGCGGGCCCGGTCCCGACAGGCACAGGAACGTTTCACTGGGTAATCACATGACAGCTCAACGTGACGGACGCGGTGTCGACGCGGTGCTCGGCGATCACTCTTCCGATTGACACGCTTTTCCGTCATGTCCCTCGGCAAGCACACAAAAGCTCCACAGAGGGACCACTATGTGACGCGACGAACGCGTCGACGACCACGTCTGAGGGGGGCTGTGGCGTCACGCCAGGGGGTTGGTCCGCTCCACGGGAGCGGTGCTCACCCCTGCCCGGGGAGGGGACTTCACCGCATGAAGCGGACCATTCGCGCGACCGCGCCCACTGTCGGCGCGCTCAGCGCCTCGTCCGGCCCGCCGGCCGGCCCGGCGCCCGCGAACACCGCGCGCGTACGCGCCGGCCACGACCTGTCGACGGGAGTGCCCGCGCGGGTCGCCTGCAGCCCGGACAACTGAGCCGCGCACCGACCGAAGATCCCGTCCGCGCCGTCGCGGACGGGACGGGCCCGACCACCCCAACCTCGGCCGTGGAGCACATCCATGCACGTTCCCCGCGGCGCGCGCAGCCTCAGCACGACGCGCGTCACCCTGCTCACCGAAGGCACCTACCCGCACAGTCACGGCGGTGTCAGTGTCTGGTGCGACCAACTCGTCGACGGCATGCCCGACTTCGACTTCGGCGTCATCGCCGTGACCGGCACCGGACGTGAACCCCTCGTGTGGGACGTTCCCGCACAGGTCACGGACGTCGTCACGGTCCCCATGTGGGGACCCGCGCCCGCCGGCCGCCAACCCCGCGGCCGCCGCCGCAGGCAACTCGCCTCCGCCTACGAACAGTTCCTGACCTCCCTGCTCGATCCGTGCGCCGAGGACGGGTTCGCCACCGCCCTGTACGCGATGGCGCGGGCCGCGGCGGACGGGACGCTGAGTTCCTTCCTGCGCGGCGACCGGGCCATCGGCGTCCTGACCTCGGTGTGGAACCGTCCGGGCCTGTCGGTCCGCGAGGCCCGGCCGACCCTGTACGACGCGATCACCGCGACCGCCCTGCTGGAGCACGCGCTGCGCCCGCTCACCGCGCCGCTGCCCGAGCACGGGGTGGCGCACGCCGTCAGCGGAGGCGTCGCCGTCCTGCCGGGGCTCGCCGCGCTCGAACGGCACGGCGTCCCACTGCTGCTGACCGAGCACGGCGTCTATCTGCGCGAGCGCTACCTCGGCTACCGCACGGCCCCGTACCGCTGGCCGGTCAAGGCGGTCGTGCTGGGCTTCTTCCGGCTGCTCGCCGAGGAGACGTACCGGCGCGCGGCCCTGATCACCCCGGGCAACCGCTACAACCGGCTGTGGGAGGAACAGGGCGGTGCCGCGCCCGAGTCGATCCGTACCGTCTACAACGGCGTGGACCCGGCCGCCTTCCCGCCCGCAGGCCCGGAGCCGGAGCGGCCGACGCTGAGCTGGGCCGGGCGCGTCGACCCGATCAAGGACCTGGAGACCCTGATCCGGGCGTTCGCGCTCGTACGGGCACAACTCCCCGAAGCGCGGCTCCGGTTGTTCGGCGGCACCCCGCGCGGCGGCGAGGGCTACCGCGAGCGCTGCGAGGCGCTGGCCGCCGAACTCGGACAGGCGGAGGCCGTCACGTTCGAGGGCCGGGTGGACGACATCAAGGACGCCTACGCGGCGGGCAGCGTCGTGATGCTCTCCAGCATCAGCGAGGGATTCCCGTTCACCCTGATCGAGGCCATGTCGTGCGGGCGGGCCACCGTCTCCACGGACGTGGGCGGAGTGAGCGAGGCGGTCGGCGACAGCGGTCTCGTCGTCCCGCCACGGGATCCGGCCGCCATGGCCGCCGCCGCCCTCGAACTGCTCGGCGACGCCGGGCGGCGGGCCGCGATGGGCGAGGCGGCCCGGCTGCGTGTCATCGAGCAGTTCACCCTGCGCCAGACGGTCGACACGTTCCGGACCATCTACCTCGAACTGTCGACGCTCGGGGCAACCGCGCCGCGCGTTCCCGCGCCGATCGGCGCCCCGTCGCCGGTACCGGCCGGTCTCGCGGCCGCGTCCAGGTCGAGGAGTCTCGTCGGATGAGCGGGCCGATGGCGCTGGAACCGGGCGGCACGGGCGGCGACACGCTGTCCCTGCGGCTCGCCGCCCCGCGCGCACCCGCCGGGTCCGCTCCCGGCCGGGGCGCGGAGCGGGACGCGGTCGACCGGCTCGCCGCCGAACTGGCGGACGGTGTCGGCCCGGCGGTCCACCCGTACGAGGTGGCGGCCCTGCTGGAGTCGGAGGGGCTGACCGCCGAGGTCATCCAGGAGCGTTACGGGCATCCGAACCTCTTCTCGCTGGCCTCCGCGCTGTACGAGCGGGTGCCGCGCACCTTTCCGGAGCCGCCGCGACCGGCCGACCCCTGGCGTCCGGACCATGTGCGCTGCGCGCTGCGCGGGGCGCTGTTCGCTCTGCCGGGCCTCGCCTACCTGCTGACCGCGCCGCTGTGGCACGCGGGCCGCGACCTCCGCGTCCTGGTGGTGGCCGGTCTCGTCTCCTGGGCCTGGGGCCAGGCGCTCGGCCACCGCGCCTACGTACGGATGGCCACCGGCCGCCGGGAAGCGGGCCGGACCCTGCTCGCGGGGGCGCCCCTCGGCGCACTCGCCGCGACGGGAGCCGGGGCGCTGGCCGGCGGGTCCGGCACCGCGATCGGTGTCGCCGCGGCGCAGTCGGTGTATCTCGCGGCGGCCGGGGTGCTGCTCGTCCTCGGCGGGGAGCGGCTGCTGCTGGCCGCCCTCACCCCGCTGATCGCCGGCGCGGCGGCGCTGCCCTGGTGGGATCCCGGTCCCCTTCCCCGTGTCGCCCTGACACTGCTGTCCGTGCTCGGCTCGGTCGCCGGGGCGGGCTGGGCGCTGCGGTCGGCGCTCTCCGCGTCCCCGGCCCCGGGTGCGGCGCGTCCGTCGCTGCTGCGGTCGCTGCCGTACGGCGTGTTCGGGCTGTCGGCCGGGGTGCTGGTACTGCTGGAGGGCCGGCAGCAGCCGTACGCCGTGGTCGTGCTGACCGTCAGCATGGGACCGGCGGAGTGGCTGCTGTACCGGTACCGGGGCCTGTCGGTGTCGGTGCTGCGGGCCACCGCGACCCCGGCCGCCTTCCTGCTGCGTTCGACCGGTGTCCTCGGCCTCTGTCTGCTGCTCTACGTGCTCCCGCTGCTGCCCGCCGCCCGGCTGACCGGCGCGGAGCCGGCCCCGCTGCTGCTGCTCGCGGCCACGCTGTGGACCGCGTTGCTGCTCCAGGCGTTCGGGGCCGCCTGGCAGCCGGCCGTGGTCTGTCTGGCGGCGGCCGGCGGTGCCGCCGCGGCCACCGTGCTCCGCTCCCCGCCGGGCGCGGACGTCCTGACCCTGTCCTGCGGTGCGGCCTGCCTGTGTCTGGCGGTCTGCGCCGTACGGCTGCTGGGGCGGCCGGCCCCGCACGCCTGAACCGTCCCGCACGGCCCTTCCGGACGGATCCGGAGGGCCGCCGTGCCTTCGTCCGCATCATCCATCGCACGAACAACCAACCGGAAGGACCATCGAGTTGACCACCCAACCGCTCGCCGCCGTCACCGGAGCCGAGGGTTTCATCGGCTCCCACCTCACCGAGGCTCTGGTCGCCTCAGGGCACCGGGTGAGGGCCATGGCGCAGTACAACTCCTTCTCCTCGTACGGCTGGCTGGAGACCCTGCACCCCGACGTCCTGGACCAGGTGGACATCGTGCTGGGCGACGTCCGGGATCCGGGTTCGGTGCGCGGGCTGGTCGAAGGCGCCGACTGCGTCTACCACTTGGCCGCGCTCATCGCGATCCCGTACTCCTACCAGGCACCGCACAGCTATGTGGACACCAACGTCACCGGCACCCTCAACGTGCTGGAGGCGGTGCGCGCGCTCGGCACACCCCGGCTCGTGCACACCTCCACCAGCGAGACCTACGGCACCGCCCGGACCGTGCCCATCACGGAGGACCATCCGATCAACACCCAGTCCCCGTACGCCGCTTCGAAGGCGGGCGCGGACCGGCTGGCCGACAGCTACCACGCGAGTTTCGACACGCCCGTGGTGACGCTGCGGCCGTTCAACACCTTCGGCCCGCGGCAGTCGATGCGCGCGGTCATCCCCACCGTCATCGGCCAGGTGGCCGCGGGCGAACGCGTCATCACCCTCGGCGATCTGCGGCCCACCCGCGACTTCACCTTCGTCGAGGACACCGCGCAGGCGTTCCTCTCCGTGGGCACGGCGCCCGCGGACCGGGTGGTGGGCAGGACCTTCAACGCCGGTACGGGCGGGGAGATCTCGGTCGGCGACCTGGTGGCGCTGATCGGCAAGGTGATGGACACCGCCCTCGACGTGCGTGAGGACACCGGGCGCATCCGGCCGGCCAACTCCGAGGTGATGCGCCTGGTCGCCGACGCGACCCGGCTGGCCGAGGCGACCGGCTGGAGCCCCGCCCACGACCTGGAGCAGGGGCTCGCGCGGACCGTCGCTTTCTTCCGTGAGCCGGCGAACCTGGCCCGCTACAAGACCGGCATCTACAACATCTGACCGTTCACCACCTCTGACCGTCGACCACCTCTCACCGTTCGCGACGTCCGATCCCGGTCGGCACGTCCCACGAAGGAAAGCGCACCCCATGCACGCAGTGATTCTGGCCGGAGGCAAGGGCGTTCGGCTGCGGCCCTACACCACCGCCCTGCCCAAACCGCTCGTTCCCATCGGCGACCAGCACGCGATCCTGGAGATCGTCCTCCGCCAGCTCGTCTCGTCCGGCTTCACGAGTTGCACCATCGCCGTGGGTCACCTGGGCGAGATCATCCGCGCCTACGTCGGCGACGGGTCCCAGTGGGGCCTGGCCATCGACTACTCCACCGAGGAGAGCCCGCTCGGCACCATGGGCCCGCTGCTCACCATGCGCGACCGGCTGCCCGAGTCGTTCCTGGTGATGAACGGCGACGTGCTCACCGACCTCGACTACGGCGACCTGCTGCTGCGCCACCGCGGTTCGGGCGCGCCGTTGACCATCGCGACGTACGCGCGCAAGGTACGCATCGACTTCGGCGTGCTGACCACCGACGACCGCAAGGTGGTCGCCTTCACCGAGAAGCCGAGCATGGACTACCGCGTCTCCATGGGCGTGTACGGCCTGTCGCGCTCCACGCTCGAGGGGTACACGCCGGGGCTGCCGCTGGGCTTCGACGAGCTGGTCCTCGACCTGCTGCGCAGCGGCAGCGAGCCGCACGCCTACGCGTTCGACGGGTACTGGCTCGACATCGGCCGCCCGGACGACTACGACCGGGCCAACGCCGAGTTCACCACCCGCAAGTCGCTGTTGCTCAAGGGAGCCTGACCACCGCATGCGCATTCTCGTCCTGGGCTTCACCGGCTATCTGGGCGGCCATGTCGCCGAGCACCTGCGCACCCTCCCGGGCGTGCGGGTGCTCGGCGGCGGACGCTCGCCCGCCGCGGAGTTCGGCATCGACCTGGCCACGGCCCGCCGGGAGCTGCTGGTCCCGGCCCTGGCCGCGGCCGCTCCCGACGCCGTCGTCAACTGCGCCGGCGCGACCGGCGGCGACGCCGTGACCCTCTCCGAGGTCAACTCCCGTGGCCCTGCGGCTCTTTGTGCCGCGCTGCGCGAGGCGGCGCCGGCCGCCCGGCTGGTCCATCTGGGTTCGGCCGCCGAGTACGGTCCCGGCGTCCGGGACACCGCCGTCACCGAGTCCGCCGCCACCTGCCCCCTCACCCCGTACGGGGCCACCAAACTCGCGGGCACGGTCACCGTCACCACCTCCGGTCTCGACGCCGTGGTGCTGCGGGTCGGCAACCCGGTGGGGCCGGGAGCACCGTCCACGGGGCTGCCGGGCCGGATCGCGGGGCTGTTCCGCGAGGCCGGTCCCGACCCGGACGCGGTCGTCCGGCTCGGTGATCTCTCGGCGTACCGCGACTTCGTGGACGCACGCGATGTGGCACGGGCGGCCGCGGCCGCCGCGACCGCCCCCGGACCGCTGCCGAAGGTCCTCAACATCGGGGGCGGCAAGGCCGTCCCGGTGCGCGAACTGGTCCACGGTCTGGCGCGCGTCGCCGGGTTCCGGGGCCGCGTCGAGGAGAACGGCGGGGGCTCCGCGCGTTCGGGCGAGGTGTCGTGGCAGTGCTCCGACATCACCGCCGCCGGGGAGGCGCTCGGCTGGCGGCCGGAGCTGACGCTCGACGACTCGCTGGCCGCGCTCTGGGCGGCCACCACGGGAACCGGTGTGCTCCCGCGGGCCGGAGGCGACCGCACATCATGAACCTGCTGATCCCGCTGTACGTCCACCCGGCCGAGGACCCGGGCGCCTGGCACCGGCTGATCGCGGCGGCCGACCGGACGTACGGGGTCGTCATCAACCCGGCCGACGGGCCGGGCCGGGGCCCCGATCCCGCCTTCGCCGCGGCGGCGGACGCGCTGAGCTCGGCGGGCGCCCGGCTGCTCGGCTACGTCGACACCGACTACGGCGCCCGCGATCCGGAGCTCGTCGCGGACGAGGTCCTGCGGCACCGGGACTGGTACGGAACACAGGGGTGCTTCCTCGACCGGGTGGCGCCCACCGCTGAGGCGCTGCCCGGCTGCCGGCGGCTGGTACGGGAGCTGCGCCGGACCGGCGCGGCGCCGGTCGTGCTGAACATGGGGGTCCACCCGGTGCCGGGGTACGCCCGCTGCGCCGATCTGCTCGTCACGTTCGAGGGCCACTGGTCCACCTACGTGTCGGCGTTCAGCAGGCCCGCGTGGACCATGCGGCACCCGCCCGAGCTGTTCTGTCATCTGGTCTACGGCGTCCCCGAGGCGCTCGTCCCGCTGGCCGTTCGCACCACGCGTGAGCGCGGTGCGGCGGTGGCCGGACCGGTGACCGGTGAACTCCCCAATCCCTGGGCGCGGTTGACGCCCGCCCTGAGCCGTCCGGGGGTCTAGCGGCGACACCCGTTCCCGGCGGCCCGCGTACTCTCCTTTGCCGTGGATTGATGGCATGTCTAGGTCAAATCTGCGAGGCTTTCCGATGCCGTCGCCCTGACCCCAGGGTGACGGCACGGAAATCTCACCAGGCGACCGCGCGCACCCGTGCGCGGTCGCGGCCACCCAGCGGCGCACCCCAGTCGTCCCGGGCGGCCACCGAGCTGCCGGAATCCCGGCCGCCTCAAAGGAGTTTCGTGTGAGACCGACCCCCCTCAAGGCCCTGGCGGCGCGCGTCATCACCGTCGCCGCCCTGGCCGCCGTCTCGCTCCCCGGCACCCCCGCGGCCGCCGAGACGAGCACCGCACCGGCCGCCGCGGCGGCCTGCACACCCGCCCAGGTGGTGACCAACGGCGGCTTCGAGAGCGGCACTTCGCCCTGGACCCAGTCCTCGACCTCCGTGATCACCAGCCGCACCGGCCAGAGTGCCCACGGCGGCACCACCTTCGCCTGGCTGGACGGCGTGGGCAGCACCCACACCGACACGCTCTCCCAGAGCGTCACGATCCCGTCCGGGTGCAGCAGCGCCAGCCTCACGTTCTGGCTGCACATCGACACGGCGGAGACGACCTCGTCGACGGCCTACGACAAGCTGACGGCGAAGATCGGCAGCACGACCCTGGCGACGTACTCGAACCTCAACAAGGCCTCGGGATACGCCCAGAAGACCTTCGACGTCTCGGCGTTCGCCGGCCAGACCGTCACCCTCGCCTTCACCGGCACGGAGGACTCCAGCCTCCAGTCGAGCTTCGTCCTCGACGACATCGCCCTCAACACCTCGGGCGGCACGACCCCGCCGGCCGACTCCACCCGTACCCCCGCCTCCCCCGGGTACACGGTCAGCCTGACCAGCAACACGACCGGCAAGGGCTGGACCGGTCACGAGAGCGTGACCTTCACCAACGCCTCCTCCACCTCGCTCAGCGAGGTGTACCTGAGGCTGTGGGACAACTACCACGGCACCTGCTCCGCGATGCCCATCACCGTCAGCAACGTCACCGGCGGCACCGCCGGCTCGCTCTCGGTGGCCTGCACCGCGCTCCAGATCAGCCTGTCGTCACCGCTGGCCCAGGGCCAGAGCGCGACGATCGGCTTCGACCTGGCCATCACCGTGCCCAGCGGCGCCGACCGCTTCGGGTACGACGGAGCCTTCGTCAACATCGGCAACGCACTGCCCGTGCTCGCGGTCAAGGACGGCTCCGGCTGGCACCTGGACCCGTACACCAACAACGGCGAGTCCTTCTACTCCCTGGCCGCCGACTTCAACGTGACCCTCGACCATCCGACGAGCCTCCTCGTCCCGGCCACCGGCACCTCGGTCGACACCGCCGGTTCGAGCGGCCGTACCGTCACCACGGCCACGGCCTCCAAGGTCCGTGACTTCGCCTGGGCCGCCGGGCCGTTCACCAAGATCTCCGGCACCTCCACCGCCGGCACCGCGATCAACATCTACTCCGTCTCGGGCATCAGCTCCTCCGACGCGCAGTCGATGCTCTCCACCGCCAAGTCCGCGGTGGACGCCCACGCCGCCCGCTTCGGCGCGTACCCGTACGGCGAGCTCGACGCGGTGATCGACAACAACTACTGGTTCGGCGGCATGGAGTACCCCGGGTTCGTCCTGGACCTGGTCAGCACCACGGCGCTCACCCACGAGATCGGTCACCAGTGGTTCTACGGGATCGTCGGTGACGACGAGTACAACAGCCCCTGGCTCGACGAGGCGTTCACCGACTACGCCACCGACCTGGCGCAGGGCAAGACCGGAACGAGCTGCTGGAGCAGCGTCTCCTGGGCGTCGAGCGCGGAGAACATCACCAACTCGATGGCCTACTGGGACGCCCACTCGTCCCGCTACTCCACCGTCGTCTACGGCTACGGCAAGTGCGCCCTGCACGACCTGCGGCGCGTGCTCGGCGACACCGCCATGACCAACCTGCTGAAGAGCTACGCCAGTTCGCACTGGTACGGCGTCTCGACCACGGCCGAGTTCAAGGCGGCCGCCCAGGCCGCCACGACCACGGACCTGACGTCGTTCTGGACGACCCACCGCATCGTGGGCTGACCTCTTCCGCGCGATCCGGTCCCGTGTCCGCCTCGGTGGCGTCTCCGGGCGTCACCGCGGCGGGCATGACCGGCCGGGCCGGGGGCAGGTTCCGCCGTACGGCGGCTCCCGGCCCGGGACCACGGCGCCCGATCATGGGATCCGTGAGCCGCCGGGCTCGGCGCGAGGAGACGTCATGCTGTTGGTACCGCCCCCGTTCGACCCCGAACTGGACGCCGCGCTGGCGGCGGTCGGGCCCTCCGTACCGTCCGGGCCGACCCTGGCGGACATCGCCGCCCTGCGCGCCGTACAGCAGGCCGCCGTACCCGCGTACGACCTCACCGACGGCGGTGCCTTCACGACCACGGATGTGACCGTGCCGGGGCCGAAGGGCGCTCCCGAGATCTCGCTGCTCGTCATCAGGCCGCGAGCACCGGCCGGGCACGGGCCGCGCCCGGTGATCTACCACTCCCACGGCGGGGGCATGGTCCTCGGCACCAACCGGGCCGGGGTGGAGCTCGTCCTGGAGTGGGCGAGGGAACTGGACGCGGTCGTGGTGTCCGTGGAGTACCGGCTGGCACCCGAGCACCCGTATCCGGCCGGGGTGGAGGACGTCTACGCCGGTCTGCTGTGGACGGCGCGGCACGCCGGGGAGCTCGGCGGCGATCCGGAGCGGATCGTGATCGCGGGCGCCAGCGCGGGCGGGGGCCTCACCGCGGCGCTCGCCCTGCTCGCCCGGGACCGTGAGGGGCCGCGGCCGCTCGGGCAGGTCCTGATGTACCCGATGCTCGACGACCGCAACGACACGGTGTCCGCGCACCAGATGGCGGGCGTCGGCGCGTGGGACCGTACGGCCAACGAGACCGCGTGGACGGCCGTCCTGGGCGCGGCGCGCGGTGGCCCGGACGTGCCCGCCTACGCCGCCCCGGCGCGTGCCTCGGACCTGTCCGGGCTGCCCCCGGCCTTCCTCGACGTCGGCTCCGCGGAGACCTTCCGGGACGAGGTCGTCGACTACGCGTCGCGGATCTGGCAGGCGGGCGGGGTGGCCGAGCTGCACGTGTGGCCCGGGGGCTTCCACGGCTTCGACTCCTTCGCCCCGCACACCGGGCTCGCCCGGGCCGCCCGCGCCGCCCGGCTGGTCTGGCTGCGCAGGCTCCTGGCGCGCTGAGGCCGCCGCACGGCGGGACCGCGAGCCGTTCAGACGGGAAGCAGGCTGCCGATCAGCGCGCTGAGCTGCCGGGCGTTGCGGCACTCGTGCATCTCCACGAGGCCGGCGTAGTCGAGAGCGGCCGAGTCGCCCGTCCCCCACTGCGAGCGTGCCTCGGGGTTCAGCCAGTACAGGCGGCGGGCCTGCCGGGCGAGCCGCCGCACGGCGGGCAGGTTGGGGTCGCTCATGTTCGTCCGGGCGTCGCCGAGGACGAAGACGGTCGTCCGGGAGCCGACCGCGCCGGTGTACCGCTCGGCGAACTCGCCGAAGGCGACGCCGTAGTCGCTGCTCCCGTGCCAGCCCGTGATGGCCGCCTCGGCGCGGATCCGGGCGCTCAGTCCCTCGGGGTCGGCGGTGCCCGGTCCGATCACACCGGTCACCTCGTCGACCCGGTTGACGAAGGCGAACACCCGCACCTTGCTGAACTGGTCGTGCAGCGCCTGCACGAGCAGCATCGTGAAGTCCGAGAAGCCCGACACCGAACCCGACACATCGCACAGCAGCACCAGTTCGGGCCGCACCGGGCGGCGCCTGCGCAGCGCGGGGCGCATCGGCACCCCGCCCGTGGACAGCGATCCGCGCAGGGTGCGCCGCAGGTCGATGGTGCCCCGGTGCGCGCGGCGGCGGCGCGCGGCGAGGCGGGTGGCCAGTTTGCGGGCGAGCGGCTGCACGGCCTTGCGCAGTTCGGCGAGCCGGTCCCGGCCCGCGAACAGGAAGTCGACGCGGTCGGCGGTCGGGGCGATGGCGCGCCGGGCGATCGCGTCACGGTCGCGGCGCTCCGCGATCCGCCGCCGGGCCTCGGACGCGACCTGCCCGCGGAACACCTCGATCCGCCGGCGGATCTCGTCCTCCAGGAGACGGTCGGTGAATCCCTCCGCGCCGCCCCGCGCGCGGACGGTGTCCCGCACCCGGGCCAGCAGCGTCTGCGGCCGCAGCCGGTCGAGGGTCTGGTACGACGACCAGCCGTCCGTCGCCGTCGTCCCTCCGTAGCCGCCGAAACCGTCGACGGCCTCGATCGCCAACTGCCCCATGAGCGCCTGGTCGTCGGCGGCCAGGGCGGCCGCCAGACGCTCACGCAGCTCGTCCCGGTCCGCGGGGGCCGGGCTGTCCGGCCCGCCCACGCCGCGCGGGAAGTACACGTCGAAGACGGGGTCGAACACCCGGCGCTGTCCCGGTTCGTGGAGGAGCGTGGCGGCCAGGCCCTCGCGCAGCAGGTCACGGTCGGCGAAGCCCAGCGCCGCCACGGCCCGCGCGGCGTCCACGGTCTCGCCGGTGCCGATCCGCACGCCGTGCGAGCGCAGCGCGCCGACGAGTCCGGTCAGCCGGTCGCCGACACCGTCCGCCGGCACGGCGGCGTTCACACGGCGCCCAGGTCGAGCTTGGCCGCCGCCTTCAGTACGTCGTCCTGGTGCTTGAGGATCACGCCGAGGCTGTCGCGTACGACGTTCTCGTCGAGGGTGGCGGCGCCCAGCGCGAGCAGGGTGCGGGCCCAGTCGATCGTCTCGGCGACGGAGGGGACCTTCCGCAGGTCCATCTCCCGCAGCGCCCCGACGACCCGTACGACGGACTCGGTGAGCGCCTCGTCGAGTCCGGGCACCTTCAGCCGTACGATCCTGCGCTCCAGCTCCTCGTCGGGGAAGCCGATGTGGAGGAAGAGGCAGCGGCGGCGCAGGGCCTCGGACAGTTCGCGGCTCGCGTTCGAGGTGAGCACCACGAAGGGGCGGCTGGTCGCGGTGATCGTGCCCAGTTCGGGGACGGTGACCTGGAAGTCGCTGAGCACTTCGAGCAGCAGGCCCTCGACCTCGATGTCGGCCTTGTCGGTCTCGTCGATCAGCAGGACCTTCGGTTCGTCGCCGCGGATGGCGGTCAGCAGCGGGCGCGGCAGCAGGAACTCCTCGGAGAAGATGTCCGTGCGTGTCTCGTCCCACGTCTCGTCCCGGCCCGCGGTGATGCGCAGAAGCTGCTTGGCGTGGTTCCACTCGTACAACGCCCGTGACTCGTCGACGCCTTCGTAGCACTGGAGGCGGACGAGCCGGGCTCCGGCGACCTGGGCGACCGCCTTGGCGAGTTCGGTCTTGCCGACGCCCGCGGGGCCCTCGACCAGGAGGGGTTTGCCGAGCCGGTCGGCCAGGAAGACCGTGGTGGCGACGGCGGGCGACGCCAGATAGCCCGTGTCGGCGAGGCGTGCGGAGACGTCGTCGACGGATGTGAACAGCAACGGGGCCTCCAGCACGCGCGAACGAGGTCGGAGTCACTATCTAAGCGCTTGTTCACCCTCGCTGTCACGTGTGACGGCCCCCACGGCACGACGACGCCCGGCCCCTCCGGTCGCGTTCGGTCGCCTTGGCCGAGGGGCCCCGGAGCCGGGCTTCGCTAGGAGACGCGCAGTACGATCTTGCCCCGCCGGTGCTCGCGTTCGAGGGCCGCGTACGCCCCCGGGGCGCTCTCCAGGGGAAGGATCCGGTCGACCTGCGGGATCAGCCGGCCCGCCTCGACGAGTGCCGTCAGCTCCTCGAGACCGGCGCGGTCCGGCTCGACCACGAAGAACACCGCGCGGGCGTCCGCCCCCTCCGGCGGCGTGGGCGGTTCGGCGACGCTGACCAGGACTCCGCCCGGACGCAGCACCTCCCAGGACCGGGCCTGGGTGTCCCCTCCGACGGTGTCGAAGACGACGTCCGCGTCCTTCACCTCGTCCTCGAAGCGCTGCCCGGCGTAGTCGATCACGGTGTCCGCGCCCAGGCCCCGTACGAAGTCCGTGTCACCGGCCGAGGCGGTGGCCGTCACCTCTGCCCCCAGCGCGGCCGCGACCTGGACGGCGAACGAACCCACGCCGCCGGCGCCGCCGTGCACCAGCACGCGCTGTCCGGACGTGACGCCCGCATGGCGGACCAGGCCCTGCCACGCGGTGAGGCCCGCGAGCGGCAGCGCGGCGGTCCGCTCGTGGTCGAGCGATCCCGGCTTCGCGGCGAGCACCGCCGCGGGAACGGTCACGTACTCGGCCGCCGCTCCGTCCCGGATGAAGGGGATCAGGCCGTAGACCGCCTCGCCGGGCCTGAACTCCGTGACGCCGTGGCCCAGCTCGGAGACGACCCCGGAGACCTCCTTGGACGGCACGACCGGCAGCCGCGGGCTGCCGTCGTCGAAGTCGTCGGTCCAGGTCGCGTCCCAGTCCAGCTCCCCCGGCGTGACGGACGCCGCCCGCACCTCGACCAGCACGTCACCGTGACCGGGGACCGGCTTCGGCGCGTCCTCGTAGATCAGCTCCTCGGGACCGCCCCGCCGATGACCGCGTACCGCCCGCATCGTGCCGTTCATCCGGCTCCTCCTCGTCGGGACGGCACAGGGCCGCCGTGGAGTCGGTCCCGTCGTGTCCTCGGGCTCCGGCGCGGACCGGCCGCTCTTCACGATAGTTCCGGGACCGTCGGCTTTCCTGCCGGACGGCACAGAGGTCTGACCCGTCACCACGGGGGGAGCGACGGGCCAGACCCTGGGTCCACGGTGCCATGCCCGAACCGTGTCGCGCAGTATGTTCGCGAAGTCCCGCACCGCGATCCCGCACCGCGATCCTGTGCCGCACCCCCTTGCGGGAGTCTCGTACGGGATCGCGTGAGGGATCGCGTACGGCGGTCAGTCCCTGAGGCGGTCGATCTGGCGGATCTTGTTGGTCGCGTCCAGCGCGGCGACCTTGTAGGACTCGGCGAGCGTCGGGTAGTTGAAGACGGCGTCGACCAGGTAGTCGACCGTTCCGCCGCAGCCCATGACGGCCTGGCCGATGTGGATGAGCTCCGTCGCGCCGGTGCCGAAGCAGTGGACGCCGAGGAGCTTTCGGTCCTCGGGCGAGACCAGCAGCTTCAGCATGCCGTGCGAGTCGCCGATGATCTGCCCCCGGGCCAGTTCCCGGTAGCGGGACATGCCCACCTCGAACGGCACGCAGTCCTCGGTGAGCTGGTCCTCGGTCCGGCCGATGAAGCTGATCTCCGGGATGGTGTAGATGCCGATCGGCTGCTGGTCGAGCATCCGGTTCACCGGCTCGCCGCAGGCGTGGTACGCCGCCGTCCGGCCCTGTTCCATCGAGGTGGCCGCGAGCGCCGGGAAGCCGATGACGTCACCGACGGCGTAGATGTGCGGCACCTCGGTGCGGTAGTGCTCGTCCACCTTGATCCGACCGCGCGGATCGGCGGACAACCCCGCCTTGCCGAGGTCGAGTTCGTCGGTGAGGCCCTGTCGCCCCGCCGAGTACATGACCGCGTCGGCGGGTATCTTCTTGCCGCTCTCCAGGACCGTGAGCGTGCCCCGGGAGTGCCGCTCCACGGCGGCCACGGTCTCACCGAAGCGGAAGGTGACGGCGAGGTCGCGCAGATGGTACTTGAGCGACTCGATCACCTCGACGTCGCAGAAGTCGAGCATCCCGGGCCGCTTCTCGACCACCGTGATCTTGGAGCCGAGCGCGGCGAACATGGAGGCGTACTCCATGCCGATCACCCCGGCGCCGACGATGACCATGGAACGCGGCACCTGCTCCAGGTTCAGGACGTTGTCCGAGTCCATGATCGTCCGCCCGTCGAACTCGACGGTGTCGGGCCGCGCGGGCCGCGTGCCCGTGGCGATGACGATGTGGTCCGCGCTCAACCGCTTCTCGGTGCCGTTCGCCTCGACCAGGGCGACCGTGTGGTCGTCCACGAAGCGGCCGACGCCGGCGAACAGGGACACGTGGTTGCGCGAGAGCTGACTGCGGATGACGTCCACCTCGCGGCTGACCACGTGCTCGGTGCGAGCGGTCAGATCGGCGACGGTGATGTCCTCCTTCAGCCGGTAGCTCTGGCCGTACAGATCCCGCTGGCTGAGGCCGCTGAGATACAGGACCGCCTCACGCAGCGTCTTGGAGGGGATGGTTCCGGTGTGGATGGAGACCCCGCCGACCATGTCGGGGCGGTCGATGACGGCGACCCGACGGCCGAGCTTCGCCGCTGCGATGGCGGCTTTCTGTCCACCCGGGCCGGATCCGATGACGAGCATGTCGAAGTCGCGCACCAACGGAGTCTGTCAGCCCGGGACCGCTTCCCGGAAGGGTGGACAGGGAGAAATCCGCCCAGGGCACTCCGCCGACCGGACTCACGACCTGGGGCTCGCACCGTGTGGTGGCGTGCGGGCGGCGGCCTGCTCATCGGCCGCCAACGCGGCTTGTCTCCCAGCCACTTGCCGCGCGGGCTCCGCCCGGAGCCGAGAGGGCGCGGGATCACTCCCACAGATGCCCCACTCCCACCCCCGGTAACACCCGTAATGTGACCTTTGTCAGGAAAACGGGTGAAGGATGGGTCGCGGGCATGACGTTCTCAGAACCGGTCGATGACGGGGCGTCAGCCGGCCCGGGGCAGGCGGACAGGGCAAGTGGTGAGCCGTCTCTGCTCCCGCTGCTCGCCGTGTGCGCCGGGTACTTCATGGTGATCCTGGACGTGACGGTCGTCAGCGTGGCGGTGCCGGTGATCGGCCGGGAGCTGTCCGCCTCCGTCACGGGCGTCCAGTGGATCACCGACGGATACACCCTGGTCTTCGCCGGCTTTCTGCTGCTGGGTGGCGCGTTGGGCGACCGGTGGGGCAACCGCCGGATCTTCTGCACGGGTGTGGCCGTGTTCACGGTGTCCTCCGCCGCCTGCGCCCTCGCGCCCGGCGCTCCCTTCCTGACCGCGGCGCGTCTGGTGGAGGGGCTGGGGGCGGCGTTGATCGTGCCCGGTTCACTGGCGTTGCTCCGGCAGACGTATCGCGCTCCGGCCGCTCGTTCGAGGGCCTTCGGGCTGTGGGGGTCCATGGCCGGCGTCGCGGCCTCGGCGGGGCCGCTGCTGGGCGGTCTGCTGGTGTCCACGGTGGGCTGGCGCTGGGTCTTCCTGATCAATCTGCCGGTGGGCGTCGCCTGTCTGGCGCTGACGCTGCGCCACGTGGGCCCCTCGCCCCGCCTGGCCTCCCGCGCCGTCGACTGGCCCGCGCAGTGTGCTGTGGTGACGGCGGTGGCCCTGCTGACGGGCGCGCTCAACGAGGCCGGACGACGCGGCTGGACCGCTCCGGCGGTCCTCGCCGGGGCGGGCCTGTCCGTCCTGGCGGCCGTCGCCTTCGTCGTCCGCGAACGACTGGCGCGATCTCCCGCGGTGCCGCTGGACCTGCTGCGGTCGCGCGCGCTGGGCGGCGGCGCCGCCATCGGCCTGCTCTTCAACTTCGGTTTCTACGCCATGGTGTTCACCGTCAGCCTGTACTTCCAGCACCAGCGCGGCCTCAGCGCGCTCGAGACGGGGGCGGCCCTGCTGCCCGCCGTGGCGATGACCATGTTCGCCTCCGTCCTGTCGGCCCGGCTCGCCCGCCGCACCGGAGACCGTCCGCTGGTGATCGCCGGGATGCTCCTGGCCGCCGCGGGCCTGGCAGGCTGGACCGCGGCGGGCACCGACCCCGCCTATCCCCTGCTCGTCGCCCCCATGATGGCCGTGGGATTCGGCACCTCCTTCGCGCTCACCGGCACGACCTCGACCGTGATGGGCTCCGCGCCTCCGGCGTACTCCGGGACGGCTTCCGCCCTCTTCAACACCGCCCGCCAGGTGGGCAGCGCCACCGGTGTCGCCCTCGGCGGCACCCTGCTCGCCACCGCCGCCACCTATGGCGAAGGGCTCCGCGTCAGCACGGCCATCGGCGCGTTCGCCTACCTGACCGCCGCCGGACTCGCGTGGTACTGCGTACCCACCGGACCCGAACCCGCCGTTACCACCCGGTAGACCCGAGCACACCCGCCGTGCCCGCGCCCTGGACGGGGCTCCTCACCGTCTCCGGGCGACGAGCCGGCCGGCGAGGACCCGGCAGGGGCGGCCTCGTACCCGAACAGGACACGGAACGCTCCCCAGTGGGCTACATTCAGTAATCCTTGGCATCGGCGCCTCCGGGGGTGAGGTCGCGTCGAGGAGAATCCCGGAGCGGCGCATGTATCAGTCCCACCTTCCCGCACCGCCGACCGCGCCCACCCAGGGGGGACTTGCCGACAGCCTCCGCGAAGCGGCGCTCAACACCCCCGATCTGCCCCAGGTCGCGCGCCGCGCCGAGGACCGCTCGGGCGGCTGGGTCCAGGTGACGGCGGCCGAGCTGTGGGACGAAGTCCTCGACGTGGCACGGGGGTTCGTCCGGTCCGGCATCCGGCCGGGCGACCGCGTGGCCATCATGGCGCGCACCCGGTACGAGTGGACCGTGCTCAGCTATGCCCTGTGGTCGGTGGGCGCCGAGATCGTGCCCGTCTACCCGACCTCGTCGCACGAACAGGTCGCGTGGATCCTTCAGGACGCGCGCTGCGTGGGTGTGGTGGTCGAGGACGAACAGGGCATCATGACGGTCGGCTCGGCGTGCGCCGCGCTCCCGTTCCTGCGCCACGTCTGGCAGTTGGACGCCGGCGCGATGGCCCAGCTCGTGGAGCGCGGCCGGGCGATACCCGCGACCGCGGTCGACTCGCTGCGCCGGATCGTGCTGGCCGACTCGACCGCGGTCATCGCGTACACCTCCGGCACGACCGGACAGCCCAAGGGCTGCGCCCTGTCCCATCGCAGCCTGGCGAGCCCCTGCGACACGCTGCTCGAAGGCTGGAGGCGGACGGCCGCCCCGCCGGACACGCAGCCGGCCGTACTCGCCTTCCTGCCCTTCTCCCACGCCTACGGGCTGATGATCCAGGGGATCTGTCTGCGCGGCGGCATCCTGATGGGGCACGAGCCGGATCTGCGGGAGGAGACCCTCTCCGAGGCCATGCTCTCGTTCCGGCCGACCTATCTGTACGCCGTCCCCTCCGTGTTCGAGAGGATCTACAAGAACTTCGTGCGGGCGTCCCAACGGGCGGGCCGTGGCGTGCTGTTCGAACGTGCCGTGCGCACCGCGCAGGACTTCGCCATGGCCGAGGAGAAGCAGCGGCTCGGCACGGGACCCGGCCCCGGGTTCGATCTGCGGCTCCAGCACTCCCTCTACGAGAAGACGGTGTACAAGCGGCTGCGTGCCGCCCTCGGCGGGCGGGTGTGCGGCGCGGTCTCGGGCGGCTCCCCGCTGAACCGTGAACTCGCCCTGTTCTTCGCGGGGATCGGCATCTTCGTCCACGACGGATACGGGCTCACCGAGACCAGCGGAGGCATCACCGCCCAGCCGGTCGGGCGGGAGAAGTTCGGAACGGTGGGCCGTCCCCTGCCGGGCACGGAGATCCAGGTGTCCGACGACGGGGAGATCCTCGTGTGGGGGCCCTCGGTGTTCCAGGGCTACATCAACGACCCGGCGGCGACCGCGGCCTCGTTCCGCAACGGCTGGCTGGCGACCGGGGACATCGGCCGGGTCGACTCCGAGGGCTATCTGACCATCACCGGGCGCAAGAAGGACATCATCATCACCAGCGGGGGCAAGAGCGTGGCCCCCGCGGCGCTGGAGGAGCGGCTGCGGGTCCATCCGCTCATCCATCAGGCGGCCGTCGTGGGCGACAACAGGCCCTGTGTGGGCGCTCTCATCACGCTGGACCCGGAGTTCGTGACGCACTGGCGCGCCGCCCGGGCCAAGGGGGAGACGCCCGCCCGGGACGCGCGCGAGGAGAACGAGCTGCGCGAGGAGGTCAGGCGCGCGGTCGCGGCGGCCAACTCCACCGTGTCGCGCTCCGAGTCCATCCGGGTCTTCCGTGTCCTCCCGGAACCCTTCGACATGTCCAACGGACTGCTGACACCGTCGCTGAAGCTGCGCCGGGACGCGATCGCCCGGCGGTACGCGGCCGAGATCGAGGCGATGTACCAGACCTCGACGCGGGTGCCGCGCGAGGCGATGATCGGCGATCCCTCGATCCTGGACGACTCCGACAACGTGTTCCGGTGACGGGACGCCTCCCGCTCCTCAGCCGGTGGCCGAGGCCGTGGACCGTGTGCGGGGCAGCCGCAGGGTGAACACCGAGCCGGTGCCGACCTCGCTGGTGACGGAGACGGCTCCGGCGTGGGCGGCGACCAGTTGCCGCACGATGGCGAGGCCCAGACCGCTGCCGCCGGTGCGGCGGCTGCGGGACTTCTCCGCCCTCCAGAACCGGTCGAAGACACTGTCCAGGTCTCCGGGGGCGATGCCGGCGCCGGTGTCGGCCACCGCGAACACGACCTCGTCCTCCTCGATGTGCGCCGAGAGGGTGACCGTGCCGCCGGCCGGGGTGTGGCGGGTCGCGTTGGACACCAGATTGCCGAGCGCCTGACGCATCCGTACGGGGTCCGCGTCCAGCCAGGGCGTGCCGGTCACCTCGGTCACCAGCCGGACGCCGGCGGCCTCCGCGCCGACGCGGTGCGCCGCGGCGACCTGTTCGAGGAGTTCGTCGGCGCGCACCTCCTCGTGGCGCAGCCGCAGCGTGCCCGCGTCGGCGGCCGCGAGGTCCTGGAGGTCGTCGATGACGCGTTGCAGGAGCACGGCCTCCTCGTGGAGGGAGGCGAGCAGTTCCGGGTCGGGGTCCACGATGCCGTCGCGGGCCACCTCCAGCCAGCCCCGGATGTTGGTGAGCGGTGTGCGCAGTTCGTGCGCGATGTCACTGACCATCGCCTTGCGCTGGGCCTCCATCCGCTCGCGGCGCTCGGTCAGTTGGTTGAAGGCGAGCGCCAGGACGCCGGTCTCGTCCCGGGTGGTGACGGGCACGCGTGCGTGCCGCTCCGGGGGTTGCCGCGCGGCCTCGGTCAGCGCGCGCAGGGGGCGTACGAGCCGGCCGGCGACCAGCGCGGTCACGGCCACCGTGAGGGCGAGGACGAGTCCGGCGACACCGATCACCTTGGCCTTGTTGGCGGCCGACATGTCGAAGCGGGGCACGGGTGTGTCCCCCGTGCCGAGGAAGAGTTGCGCGACCGGGGCGACGTAGGGATCGAGTTGGGCGCGCCGGGCCTCGGCGACGCAGGCGTTGGCCGTACGGGCGAGGGGTCCGTCCTGGTCGACCGGCCTCTTTCCCGTCAGGTAGGGGACGGGGGTGGCCCCGCTCGCGGCCTCCAGCGGCAGCGCCAGGGAGCGGCCGAGGTGCACCTGGTGCCGGTCCAGACAGCTCCGGGTGAGTGCCGACAGCGCGTCCAGGGCCTTCTGTTCGGTCGGGGTGGGGGTGTTGAGCAGGCCGTCGGCGCATTCGTTCGGCACGTAGCCGGGGTCGATGGTCCCGTCCACGCCCTTCAGCACGGTCCGGCCGCTGGGCATCCGCTCCGTGCGGGTGCGAACGCCGTTGCGGGAGAAGCAGAGTTGGCGCACGGTGGCGAGCTTGGCCACCTTCAGCCGCTCGTTCGTGGTCAGCCGGTACGGGCCCACGGCACGTGGGTCGACCCCGGCGAGCTGCGCTCCGGGTTCCGTGTAGGTGTCGGTGCGCAGCGGGTCGACGGCGGCGGCGGCCCGGGGCGGCAGGGAGGTCCGGCGGGACGCGGAGTCCGCGAAGGGGGTGCGGTCGCCCTCGGTCAGGGCGATGCGCCGGCCCGTCCTCCGCGAGATCGCGCGCAGCGTCCCGTCGACTCCGGACCAGTCGGCGTGGGTGGCCGCGTAGCCGCTGAGCTGCCGCAGGATGTCCATGTCCTCGGCGAGCACCTGGCCCTGCTCCTCCTGGATGGCCCGGGTGGTGGTCTGCACCGCGAGCCAGGCGGTCGCGGCCACGGAGCACAGGGCGACGAGCACGGACGTGATCAGCAGCCTCACCAGCAGGCTCTTGCGCAGCGGCACGGCACGGCTCACGGCCGGTCGCCCCTGAGCTTGTACCCGACGCCGAAGACGGTCACCAGACGCGTCGGTCTGCGCGGGTCCGTCTCGGTCTTCTTGCGCAGGTTCATGATGTGCACGTCGATGGCCCGCTCGGTCGAGGCGCGGTCGATGCCCCGGGTGTGGTGCAGCAACTGCCGTCGGGAGAAGACCCGTTCGGGCTCACCGGCCATGGCGAGCAGGATCGCGTACTCGCCGGGGGTGCAGTCCACCGGCGAGCCGTCGCACAGGACGGTGTGCCGCAGCGGGTCCACCTCGATCCCCGCCGCCCTAACCACCGGGTCGGGCCGCTGTCCCCCCGCGGCCCGGCCGCCGCGCCGCAGTACCGTGCGGATGCGGGCCATGAGCTCGCGGGGGCTGTACGGCTTGGTCATGTAGTCGTCCGCGCCGAGTTCCAGGCCGAGCAGGACGTCGTCCTCGGTGGAGCGGGCGGTCAGCATCAGGACGGGGACGTCGTCGTGTTCCCGCAGCACCCGGCACACTCCGAAGCCGTCGATCACCGGGAGCATGAGGTCCAGGACGACGAGGTCGGGCCGGTGCCGGCGGACCTCGGCGAGCGCCGCCGCACCGTCGTGGACCACGGCCGCCGTATGCCCCTCGCTCAGCAGCGAACGGCGTATCAGCTCCGCCTGCTTCTCGTCGTCCTCCGCGACCAGCACGTATGCGCACACGCGGCCGATCGTAGGTGCTGCCGACCGCGCCGCGGCGGGTGAGAGGGGCTTCCCACACGCTGACACCTTCCTGACATCCGCCCTGGACACTGCGGGTGGGTCCGGTGCGGGTGAGTCCGGTGCGGGTGGGTCCGGTGCGGGTGGGTCCGGTGCGGGTGGGTCCGGTGCGAGCAGGTCCGGTCCCGGCGGGCCCGGTGCGGAGACCGGGTTGGGGCCCCGGCGCCTCCCATGGGTGTCAGCGCGCCAGGGACGCCGCGTCCCCCATGACCACCACGGGGTGCAGGGCCGGGTCCAGGGCGCGCATCAGCTCCACCATGTCCTTCTCGCGCAGGCCGACGCATCCGTGGGTGGGCCCGCCGTGGTCGACGTGCAGCCAGATGCCCCCGCCGCGGCCGGCGCCCATCGGCCGGGTCCAGTCCAGGGGCGTGGTGCCGGGTTTGCGGTTGTAGTTGACGGCGACCACGTAGTCGAAGGAGCCGGCCAACGGCTCGCCCTCGAAGCCGGTGCCGGGCGAGGTGAAGGCGCCCGAGCGGTCGTACGGGAGCCGGGTGCCGGGGTCGGGCCGCAGCCCGCCCGCGTCGGTCAGGGTGAAGACGCCGATGGGCGAACGGAGGTCGCCGGAACGGTGGTGGTCGGTCCAGCCCTTGAGGGCGTTGCGCGCGGGCCGGCTCGGGCCCGCCGTCCAGCCCGCCTCCGTACGCTCGTACAGCACCACGGTGGACCGCGAGGAGTCCCTGCCGCCGCCGGTCACCACGACGGCCTGACGGGTCCGTGACGGAACGGCGGCCAGGGTCTTCGGGCCGAGTCCCGGCAGTCGGCCGGAGACCGCCGTGCGCGAGGCGGTCGGTGCGGGCGTCCGTGTCGCCCCGGCGTGACCCGCCGGAACGCCGCCGGCTCCCGGGGCGGGCTTCTCGGCCGCGATGCCGCCGCAGCCGGCGAGCAGGAAGGAGGCGGCGGCGATCGCCGCGCGAACACGGTGTGCGGAGTTGATCATGCCTCGACCCTGGCCGACACATTTGAGGAACTCGTCAGGTCATCCACGGTTCGCCGCGTACCCGCGATCCGCCGGATCACCGGATCACCCCGTCGCCGGTGACACGTCACAGCACGGGGATCAGCCCAGTCCCCTGTGCCGAGTCACCCGCATCCCGCACCCGCGCCTCGCTCCTCCGGATCCCCCGATCCCGCACGGGCGCCTCACCTCACGTCTGACGCACCCGTTCCGGTGGGGCGACGGCCTCCCGGGAGTTGACCCAGCCCAGCAGGATCACCGACACGACCGCGGCGCACGCGCACCACGTGGAGACGAACTCCAGCTCCCACAGCGACCAGCAGATCACCGCGCCCGCTCCGGTCAGGACGCCGAGCAGTACCAGCCCGCGGTCGCCCGAGACCAGCAACGCGCCGACGGTGGCGAGGAGGTAGCCCGCGATGACCAGTCCGGGCCGGGGCAGGTCGACGACGTACCCCATGGTGTGGCCGCGGATCTCGGCCCTGACGGGACGGACGGACATGGCGTGCGCGAGGGCGGCCGCGGTCGCGACACCTGCCGCGAGCGGGAGCAGCAGCCGGCGCCTGGCATGGCCCGGCGCCGCGCACAGCACGCCCGCCGGCACCCACACGGCCAGCAGCGGGAGGGCGATCACGGCCCAGGCCACGGTGGCGGGCCCCGTTCCGCCGCCGGCGTCCCAGACCCGGGACTCGACGATCTGGTGGGCGCCGAGCAGCAACGGCAGCGCGGCCAGCGGGAGGTCCGTCCTGCGCCGCGACCGGACCACACAGGCAGCCCCGACCGCGGCGATCCCGGCACCGGCGACCAGATCGGCCGTCGCACTCCAGCACATCGCGCCCCCTGAATCCGCCGTCACGGCATCCCGTAGACCCGCGTCCACGCTACGACGCCCAGGCCGCGCGCCTCTCTCCGGCCGACCGTCAGGACGCCTCCTCGGCACGGCACTTCCTGAAGTTTCAACAAAAGTAGCCCTGCGGTCCGGTACGCCCCTGTGCCTCGCCCCCGAAGAGTGATTGGGTGGGCCCGGCCATGCCAACCGACACGCAGGAGAGCACCACCACCATGAGCACCCCGTACACCTTCGAATACAAGGTCGTCACGTTCCGTGAATCGCTGATCGGCGACGCTCTGGACAGCGACAAGCTGGAAAAGGTCCTGAACAAGCATGCCGAGGACGGGTGGGCGCTCAAGGCGATCACGGCCGCGGACGTCAAGGGCCGGATAGGCCCCGGCGCCGTGGAGGGCCTGCTCCTCACGCTGGAGCGCCCGCGCGTCTGACCTTCGCGTGGTGCGCGCGGCGCCGAAGCGGGAGATGCTGTTGGTGATGGGACAGCGGATCCGCAGGTGCTGCTGACGCCGTCGGGGGCCTTCCGGTACGGAAGGCCTCTCACGGCTGAACTCACGTCCGGGCGCCCCACGAGGGCCCCGCACCCCCGCGTGACCGCTGTCGGCCGATCGCGTCAGGACGGGCGGCGATGAAGAGCGACGGAACTCTCGACACCGGTGTCGTCACCAGCCAGGCGGTCTTCGGCGCGCCGTGCTGGGTCAGTCTCACCACCCGCGACCTGAGGGCCGCCCAGAACTTCTACAGCGCGGTTCTGGGCTGGAGGTGGGCCCCGGGCACCCTGCTGGGCGAGCAGTACCGCGTCGCCAGTGTCGCCGGAGTCCCGGTCGCGGGGGTCGCCAAGGTCGACTTCGTGGCGAACACGGCGGTCTCCTGGACCGCGTTCTTCGCCGTGGCCTCCGCCGACGAGACCGTCGCGCGCAGCCAGGAGCGCGGCGGCACCACCGCGGTGGGCCCGATCTCGCTGCCCCCGGGCCGGGCCGCGCTGCTGGCCGACCGGGACGGCGCGGTCTTCGGGATCTGGGAGGGCGACCTGGTGTCCGGCTGGGAACGCTGGCGCAACGCCGCCCCCTCGTTCATCCGCCTGCACACCCGCGACGCCTTCGACGCCGCCATCTTCTACGGCGAGGTGCTGGGCTGGGCCTCCTCCGTCCCGGGCTGCTGCGAGGTCGACTACGAGGAGAACGAGGTCGTCCTGCGCAGTTTCGGCGACGTCGTGGCCCGGATCCACTCCGGCGCCATCGGCGCGGCCCCCGACCCGAGCCTGCGGCCGCACTGGCAGATCCACTTCGCGGTCGACGACGTGGAGGCCTGCGTCCGGGCGGCGCGCGCCCACGGCGGCACCGCGCACCAGCAGGGCATCGGCTCGATGGAGGCGCTCATCATCGACCCCGACGGGGCTCGGTTCTCGGTGACGTCCAGGGCCGCCGGATGACGCGCCGGACCACACGCCCACCACCGCCCCACGGCGAACGCGCCCGTGATCCGGCGCGCCGGATTACGCCGTTCGGGCTCCAATAGAGGATGACGGGATACCACCGGTACGACAGGCGCCGCCGGCCCCTCGGTCCAGGCGGCGGCCCGATGGAGGTCCGCGATGCCCACTGCTCTCCGGCTCCTGCACGCGCTCTCCCCCGAACACCGCGATCGGCTGATGAGCGTGGCCCGCGAGGTGTCCTTCCCCGCGGACGGGCCGATCTTCGAGGAGGGAGGCACCGCCGACCGCTTCTGGGTGGTCCGCTCGGGAACGGTCTCGCTGTACCAGCGGGTCATCGCCGACCGGCGGATCACCGTGGCCCAGCTCGGGCCCGGCGACCTGCTCGGCTGGTCGTGGCTGTTCCGTCCGCACACCTGGGACTTCGGTGCCGAGGCCTTCAGCCCGGTGCGCGCCTACGAGTTCGACGCCGCCGAGGTACGGACGCTGTGCGACCAGGATCCGACGCTCGAGCTGTCGCTGACACGGACGATCGCCGCGATCCTCGCCCACCGTCTGGAAACGACCCGGGCGGCGCTCATCGAGCACTACGCGCGCCGCGGGGGCAGTGTCTGAACGCAGGGGCGGCGAGACACGCGACACGGGGCGCACCGGCGTGCCCGTGCGCCGCGTGGCGCACGGGCCCGGCGGCGTGCGCGTCTGGGCATGGCGCTTGGCGGCGTGCGCGCGGTGCCGTGCCCGCCGCGTCCCTGAGTGCGCCCGCCCTCGCCGTACGCACGTGGCGCGCTCATCGGGTCCTGCCCATTGTCGGACCCGGCTGCGAGAGTGATCTCCATGAACGACATCCTCGCGTCCCCGGACGGCCCGGACGGCCCGGACTCCTTCGCGCTCCTGCCGGGAGCGGTCCACTCGCCCGTGATCCTGCACGTGCCGCACTCCTCCAGGGAGATCCCCGCGCCGGTCCGTGAGGAGATCCTCCTCGACGACCCGGCGCTGGAGAGCGAGTTGGACCACATCACCGACGCGCACACCGCCGAACTGGCCTCGGCGGCGGCCGAGGCGGCCGGCCTGAGACCGTGGCGGTTCGTCAACCGGCTGTCCCGGCTGGTCATCGATCCCGAGCGTTTCCCGGACGAGCGTGAGGAGATGCTCGCGGTCGGGATGGGCGCGGTCTACACCCGGACGACGCACCGGGCGCCGCTGCGGCCCGCCGACACCGATCCCCGGCCGTTGATCGAGCGGTACTTCCACTCCTACGCGCAGGCGATGACGGCGGCGGTGAGCGGCCGGCTGGCCGCCACCGGACGGGCGGTGATCATCGACGTCCACTCGTACCCGACGGCCCGGCTGCCCTACGAGTTGCACGGGGACGGGCCGCGCCCGCCGGTCTGCCTGGGGACCGACTCCTTCCACACGCCGCCGGAGCTGGTCGCGCTCGCGGAGAAGGCGTTCGCCGGGCTCGGCGGTGTGGGGATCGACAGCCCGTTCTCGGGCGCGTACGTCCCGTTGCGGTACTACGAACGGGAGCCCGGGGTGACGGCGTTGATGGTGGAGATCCGGCGGGACACGTACATGAAGGAACCGGGAGGCGTCGTGGGTCCCGGGTTCGCGCGCCTGGCCGCGGCCCTGACCACCCTCGTGGACGCGGTGGGCGTGTAGCCGCGGGGCGACGCGTCCCGGGCCGGTGACCAGGGGGCGCGGGGCCGGGGGTGAGCCGCGGGTGCCCGGGGAAGCGCCCGGCGTGAGGTGTGGCCCGGGAGCGCGGGGCGCCCTAGGGTCGGGGTGAGCAAGCGCTCGGACACCGCCTCAGGGAGGGCACAGGACCATGCCGGTCGTCGACGCGTGGATACAGCACCCCACTCTCCGTCACTCCAACCACGAGATGTTCGAGTCCCTGCGCCGCTGGACGGGCATGAGGACGCAGGAGGAGGAACTGCCGGTCGAGGTCACCCTGGCCGCGCTGGCGAAGGCCGGGGTGGACACCGGTCTGGCCTCGGCCTGGTACGGACCTCAGGGCGCCCTCATCACCAACGACGAGGTCGCCGGATTCGTGGCCCGGTCCGACGGGCGGCTGCGCGGGGTGGCGGGCGCCGACCTCACCCGTCCCGTCGCCGCGGTGCGCGAACTCCGGCGGGCCGTCGGGGAACTGGGCTTCGTGGCCCTGCGGATCATCCCGTGGCTGTGGCAACTGCCGCCCACCGACCGGCTCTACTACCCGCTGTACACCGCCTGCGCCGAACTCGGCGTCCCGTTCTGCACCCAGGTCGGGCACACCGGACCGCTGCGCCCCTCCGAGACCGGCCGCCCCATCCCGTACATCGACCAGGTCGCGCTCGACTTCCCCGAACTGACCATCGTCTGCGGGCACATCGGCTACCCCTGGACCACGGAGATGATCGCGGTCGCGGACAAGCACGCCAACGTGTACATCGACACCAGCGCCTACACCGCCCGCCGCTATCCCCCGGAACTGGTCGCGTACCTGCGCGGCCGGGGACGGCGGAAGGTCCTGTTCGGCTCCAACTACCCCATGATCGAACCGAGTCGGGCCCTGGAGCACCTCGACGAGCTGGGCCTGGACGAGGAGACCACCGCGCTGTTCCTGTCGGGCAACGCCCGGCGCGTCTTCCGTCTGGGCGATCAGTCGTAGATGCTGGGGCCCCGATCAGCGTTCGACCCGAGGTGAGGGCAGCCCGGCCATGGCTCTGCAGTTCAGCGCGACCAACCCGGAGCACCCCGCGCTCCTGCTCCAACTGCCGTGGCAACTGCCCCTGGAGGAGTGGCCCGAGCACCATCTGGTGCCGCTGCCGCGCGGCATCTCCCGGCACGTCGTGCGCTACGCGCGCGCCGGCGACGAGGTGGTGGCCGTCAAGGAACTCGCCGAACGGCCCGCGGTGCGCGAGTACGAACTGCTGCTGGGCCTTGACCGGCTCGGGATACCCGCGGTCGACCCGCTCGCCGTGGTCACCGGCCGCACGGACGCGGCCGGCGAGCCCCTGGAGTCGGTGCTGATCACCCGGCACCTGGGCGGATCGCTGCCGTACCGGTCGATGTTCGAGACGACCATGCGGCCCGCCACCATGCACCGGCTGATGGACGCGCTGGCCGTCCTGCTGGTGCGGCTGCACCTGGCGGGCTTCGCCTGGGGCGACTGCTCACTGTCCAACACGCTGTTCCGGCGCGACGCGGGAGCCTACGCCGCGTACCTGGTGGACGCCGAGACCGGTGAACTGCACCCGCGGCTCAGCACCGGCCAGCGCGAGTACGACCTCGATCTCGCCCGGGTGAACATCAGCGGCGAGCTGCTCGACCTTGAGGCCGCGGGCGCCCTGCACCCCTCGGTGGACCCGATCGAGTTCGGCCAGGAGATCTGCGCCCGCTACCGGAGCCTGTGGGAGGAGCTGACCCGCACCTCGGTGTACCCGGCGGGCAAGTACCACTACATCGACCGCCGCATACGCCGGCTCAACGACCTCGGTTTCGACGTCGCCGAGATGCACATCGCGAGCTCGTCCAACGGCGACACCGTCACCTTCGTGCCCAAGGTCGTCGACGCGGGCCACCACCAGCGCCAGCTCCTGCGGCTGACCGGACTCGACACCGAGGAGAACCAGGCCCGCAGGCTCCTGAACGACCTGGAGAGCTGGATGGCCACCCAGGACGACTACGCACCGGGCTCCGCGGGCCGCGGCACCGGCCGGGGCGAGGGGCGTCCGGGCGCCGCCCGGCCCGAGGTGCTCGCCCACCGCTGGGTGCGGGACGTGTTCCGCCCGACGGTCCGGGCCGTGCCCCCGGAGCTGCGCGGCTCCATGGACCCGGCCGAGCTGTACCACGAGCTCCTCGAACACCGCTGGTTCCTGTCCGAGCGCGCCCAGCACGACATCGGGCTGGAAGCGGCCGTGAAGGACTACGTCGCGAACATCCTCCCCGAGGTCCGCGACCCCCGGCCGGCCCCGGCGGATGCCCCGGAGCCGCCCGGCGGGTGGCCGGTTCCCGAGCAAAGGTGACCGATCGTACATACGATTGGCTCTGTACCGGCCCCGCGGCGCCCCGGGCGCCCGCCCGGCCGGAACGCAACTGACCTGCTCGGGGTGGGAGAGGTATGACCCAGGCCGCCAGTCCGGCGCGGACCGTCATTCTGACCGTCGACGACGACCCCGGAGTCTCGCGAGCCGTCGCCCGCGACCTCCGGCGCCGCTACGGCGAGGGTCACCGGATCGTGCGCGCCGAGTCCGGCGACGCGGCGCTGGAGGCGCTGCGCGAGCTGAAGCTGCGCGGCGACCAGGTGGCGGTCATCCTCGCCGACTACCGCATGCCCCAGATGAACGGCATCGAGTTCCTGGAACAGGCCCTCGACGTGTACCCGGGCGCCCGACGGGTGCTGCTGACCGCGTACGCGGACACCAACGCCGCCATCGACGCGATCAACGTGATCGACCTCGACCACTATCTGCTCAAGCCCTGGGATCCGCCGGAGGAGAAGCTCTATCCGGTCGTCGACGACCTCCTGGACGCGTGGCGGGCCAGCGACTACCGGCCCGTGGGCGCGTGCAAGGTGGTCGGGCACCGCTGGTCGGCGCGTTCCTCGGGCGTCCGGGAGTTCCTGGCCCGCAACCAGGTGCCCTATCGCTGGTACTCCTCCGACACCCCCGAAGGGCAGCGGCTGCTGAGCGCCGCCGGGCAGGACGGTGAGCGGCTGCCGCTGGTGGTCACCCCGGACGGCACCCCGCTCGTCGAACCCGAGGACCCCGAGATCGCGGCGCACGTGGGGCTCGCCACGACGCCCACCTCGGAGTTCTACGACCTCGTCGTCATCGGCGGCGGCCCGGCCGGGCTCGGGGCGGCCGTGTACGGCGCCTCCGAGGGCCTGCGCACCGTGCTCGTGGAGCGGTCCGCGACGGGCGGACAGGCGGGCCAGAGTTCACGGATCGAGAACTACCTCGGCTTCCCCGACGGCGTCTCCGGCGGAC
The DNA here is from genome assembly GCF_042790435.1 of Streptomyces sp. NPDC056738. Taxonomy (NCBI): domain Bacteria; kingdom Bacillati; phylum Actinomycetota; class Actinomycetes; order Kitasatosporales; family Streptomycetaceae; genus Streptomyces; species Streptomyces sp. NPDC056738. The sequence goes on along the minus strand of NZ_JBHTZF010000002.1, from coordinate 481,687 downwards.
AGCTCACCGACCGGGCCCGGCGGCAGGCCGCGAAGTTCGGCGCCGAGATCCTCACCGCGCGTGAGGTGACCGGACTGGAGGTGACCGGCGCCTCGCGCACGATCCGCTTCTCCGACGGCTCCGCGATCTCCGCGCACGCGGTGATCCTCGCGACCGGGGTCTCGTACCGCCAGCTCCAGGCCCCGGGCATCGCCGAGCTGACGGGCTGCGGTGTCTTCTACGGCTCGGCGCTGACCGAGGCCGCCGCCTGCCAGGGCCACGACGTGTACATCGTGGGCGGCGCGAACTCGGCGGGCCAGGCGGCGATGTACCTGGCCAGGGGCGCGAAGTCCGTCACCATCCTGGTGCGCGGCTCCTCGCTGACCGCCTCGATGTCGCACTACCTGGTCGAGCAGATCTCGGACGCGCCGAACATCTCGGTGCGCACCGGCACGGTCGTGGACTCCGCGCACGGCGACGGCCATCTGGAACAGCTCACGCTGCGCGATGTGGAGAGCGGCCACACCGAACTCGTCGACGCGCAGTGGATGTTCGTGTTCATCGGCGCGGCCCCGCTCACCGACTGGCTGGAGGGCACCGTCCTGCGGGACGCCCGCGGCTTCATCGTGGCGGGCCCGGACATGACACCCGACGGGCAGCCCCCGCACGGCTGGGAGCTGGACCGGCCGCCGTACCACCTGGAAACCAATGTGCCCGGCGTGTTCGTGGCCGGGGACGCGCGCGCCGAGTCGGCGAAACGGGTCGCGTCCGCGGTCGGAGAGGGAGCCATGGCCGTCATGCTCGTCCACCGTTATCTGGAGCAGTCGTGAGCGGGCGGCCGGTGCCGTGCGACGCGGCGGAACTGAGCACGCTGTTCCTGTTCGAGAAACTCGACCGCGACCAGTTGGACCGGCTGTGCCGTGAGGGCCGGACGGAGCAGTTCGACCCCGGGCCGGTCTACACCGAGGGTGATCCGGCCACCTGCTTCTACGTGCTCCTGGAGGGCACGGTCGTGATGTCGCGCCGGGTCGGCGCGGACGACGTGGAGATCAGCCGTACCTCCCAGCGCGGGGTGTACGCGGGCGCGATGCAGGCGTATCTCAGCGACCCGGGGGACGCGCAGTACAAGGGTTCCATGCGGGCCACCGAGTCGTCACGGTTCTTCGTGCTGCCCGCGGCGACGTTCGCCGCCATCCTGCGGGACTGGTTCCCCATGGCCGTCCATCTCCTGGAGGGGATGTTCTTCGGCAGCCAGAACGCCCAGCGCACCGTCGGGCAGCGCGAGCGGCTGCTGGCGCTCGGCTCGCTGTCGGCCGGGCTCACGCACGAGCTCAACAACCCGGCCGCGGCGGCCGTACGGGCCACCTCGGCGCTGCGTGACCGGGTGGCCCACATGCGGCAGAAACTGGGGATGATCGCCTCGGGTCCGTACGCGCGCGACGCCCTGGAGACGCTGGTCGAGATCCAGGAGCGGACCGCCGAACAGGTCGCCAAGGCCACCCCGCTGACCCCGCTGGAGGCCTCCGACCGGGAGGACGCGCTCGCCGACTGGCTCGACGACCACGACATCGCGGGCGGCTGGCAGCTGGCCCCGACCTTCGTGCAGGCGGGTCTCGACACCGACTGGCTGGACCAGGTCGCGGCGGCCGTGGACGGGCCGACCCTCGAGGGCGCGGTCCGGTGGCTCAACTACACGGTCGAGACCGAGCTGCTGATGAACGAGATCGAGGACTCCACCACCCGCATCTCGCATCTCGTGGACGCGGCCAAGCAGTACTCGCAGATGGACCGCGCGCCCTACCAGGTCGCCGACGTGCACGAACTGCTCGACAGCACCCTGATGATGCTCGCCGGCAAGATGGGCTCCGGCATCAAGGTCGTCAAGGACTACGACCGGTCGCTGCCGCGGATCCCCGCCTTCCCCGGTGAGCTGAACCAGGTGTGGACCAACCTCATCGACAACGCCGCCTCCGCGATGGCCGGCGAGGGGAAGCTGACGGTGCGCACCGCCGCCGACGGTGACCATGTGCTCGTCGAGTTCCGCGACACGGGCCCCGGCGTGCCCGAGGAGATCCGCGACCGGATCTTCGACCCGTTCTTCACCACCAAGCCGGTGGGCGAGGGGACCGGGCTCGGCCTGGACATCTCCTGGCGGATCGTGGTCAACAAGCACCACGGCAGCCTCAGCGTGCAGTCCGTGCCCGGCGACACCCGCTTCCAGGTACGCCTGCCCCTGACCCTCGCGGAGACCGCCGCGGAAGCCTCGGAGGAGCCGTCATGACCACGCCCAACGGAATCGACCCGTCCGTACCGCCGAGCGGCACCGGCTGCACCGAGTGCGACGCCGCCGGCGGATGGTGGTTCCATCTGCGGCGCTGCGCCCAGTGCGGGCACATCGGCTGCTGCGACGACTCCCCGGCCAAGCACGCCACCGCGCACGCGCGCGGCACCGGGCATCCGATCATCCAGAGCTTCGAGCCGGGCGAGAACTGGTTCTGGGACTACGACACCTCGGAGCTCTACGAGGCCGGTCCCGAGCTCGCTCCCCCGGTGAGCCATCCGCTCGACCAGCCCGCGCCCGGCCCCGCCGGGCGGGTTCCGGGCAACTGGGCCGAGCTGCTGCGCTGAGGCCGGCGGCCGGATCCCCCAGGGGCTCCGGCCGCCGTCCCACGGGGACCCGGCTCAGAGGACCTTGTTGCCGTACATCTCGCCGAGCGGATCGGCGAGCAGCTCGATCCGGGCGCCGTCGGGGTCGCGGAAGTAGATCGAGGTACCGCTCTCCTCCATGTACTCGACCCCGGCCGCGTCGAGCCGGCCGCGCAGTTCGCGCCAGGTGTCGGGGGCGACCGAGATGGCGAGGTGGTGCAGTCCGCCGAGGACCTCCGCGTACGGGCCGAGGTCGAGTCCGGGGAAGTCGAAGAAGGCGAGCAGATTGCCGTTGCCGAGATCGAAGAAGAAGTGGGTCGAGCCCTTGTAGTCCCGGTTCTCGATCATCTCGGTGAGGGGGAAGCCCAGGACGCCCTGGTAGAACCGTACGGTCCGCTCCACGTCCGCGGAGAGCAGCGCCACATGGTGCACGCCGCGTGCCGTGCTCCGCGGCCTCTCCGCCGCCAGATGGGCGTCCTTGATCCGCTGACGCTCCGCTTCGATCGCTGGCAGGTCCATGGCGCTCATCGAAAGCTCCTCACCCGGGGAACGGGACTTCGCACTCCGCACTGGTTTCGTACTGGTATCGAATACAACCACTTTCACGCCGTACGGCGTGCGGTGTCGGCCCGCGTCGGACCGTCATCCGGCCCTGGTCCGTCGTGATCGGTCCGCGATCGGTCCGCGATCCGTCCGCCAGGATGCGCGGCGGGGCGCCAGGGACGATCCTGGATGTATGTCCGGACGGGCTCCTCTGGTTGTGCATCCGGCCCTGGACACCAGTGGCCGTGAGGTGACCGCGCGGGGTGAGAACCTCGGCGTGGCGTTCTCGGACGAGGATCTGCTGGAGTTCCTCGGCCGGGCGGGACTGCCCGACGCGGAGGATCTACTGGACGATCCGGCCTGGGTGAAGTGGCGCGGAGGACAGGCGCACTTCTACGGAACCGGCTGAGCGGCCCACCGACTGGCCCACCGGTCTACGGAACCGGCTGACCGGCCGGCGGTGCTAGGACGGCCAGGGTGCCGTTGGCCTGGCGCAGCGCGAGTTCCAGCGGGAGCGCGGGATGGAGCGCGCCCGTCCCGTCGGGCGGCACGATCCACTCCAGCGGCCCCGCCGAACGGTACGGCGGCGGTACGGCGACCCAGGAGCCCCGGCCGAGATGGCGGAGCCCCGAACCCTCCCACCGGCTCGCGGGGTCGGGCGGCAGGAAGAAGCCCACGCGCTGAGCCGCGCAGTCGACCAGTGTGGGCCCAGGTAACCGGGCCGGGTCGGACCACAGGATGTCGAGGGCGAGCAGGCCGAGCTGCTCGGGCACGCTCAGCACGTCCCAGTAGCGCCCGGCCTCCAGGAGCACGCCGCCGCTCCCCTGGTCCCAGTCGCGTTTGCACGCCCTCGGGTCGGTGGCGGCCGCGGCCAGCCACTCCACGCTCCGCGTCCACATCAGGTTCGTCATGCATCACCCCGGAGTCGGTTCTCTCCGCCCGGCAGGCACGCGGACGGCACGGGCCAAAAGGCCCGCTTCCGCCCGTCAGGACCTCGGCCTATGCATCGTGGTGGATATCTCTACGTGGCGGAAGGGGTGGCGTGGTGTGGCGTTTTCCGGGGACCGGTTGACGGCGTGCGCGACGGTGCTCGCAGGAACTCCAACGTGGGGGCGTGCAGCGGGGTCGTGTGCCAGCGGGCGGTGAAGGTGCGGCCGGGGAGGACGCACTCCACGGTCAGCCGGTGCGGGGTCTCCAGGAAGATCACGTCGAGCCGCAGGGCGCCGGGGCCGGTCCAGCCACCGCTCACCGCCAGGGGCGTCGGGCCGGGATCGACGCTCCAGCCGGTCTTCTCGAGCCGCAGCTCCAGCTTCCGGTCCCCCTCGGCCAGGGTGACGCGGGTGCCCTGTTCCCCCTCGGCGACGAGCACACCCGTCAGGCTCCGCTGGGCCGCGCAGACGCCTCCGGCGGGCCGGAACTCCTCCTGTGCCCAGGTGTCCAGGGGCTCGGTGGGCTCGGGCGCGGCCTCGACCGGCGGCAGGGCCAGCCGGGCGAGCCGTCGGCTCAGCGCCGCGTCGCGCTCGCGCGCGTCCCGCGGCGGTGCCGTCCCGAACGCGGGCAGCAGATGACGCCACATCAGGTCCAGCAGTTCCTGCATGCGGTCGGTCGCCGCGGTCGTCGCGATCACGGCGTCGTGTTCGGGCAGCACGACGCAGTACTGTCCGAACGCCCCGTCGCCGCGGTATCCGTGGCGTCCGCGCCAGAACTGGAGTCCGTAGCCCTGCTGCCAGTCCGAGCGGGCGCCGTCGGGAGTGCCGTCGTCGTTCGCGACGTGCGCGCGGGTCGCCTCCGCGATCCACGAGGCCGGCAGGAGCCGCCGCCCGCCCCGGACGCCGTCGTCCAGATAGAGCTGCCCGAGCCGGGCGACGGCGTCGGTCGCGGCGTGCAGCCCGCTGAAGCCGATCTCCCGGCCGGCCCGGTTCCGCGTCCAGGCGGTCTCCCCGATGCCCAGCGGGTCGAACAGGCGGGGCCGCAGGTACTCGGTCAGCGACAGACCGGTCTCGCGCTGGAGGATCGAGGCGAGCGTGTAGGTGGCCGACTGGTTGTACGCGAAGACGGTACCGGGGTCGCGGTCCGGCGGGATCAGCAGGAAGCCGCGTACCGCCTCCGTCCGGTCCGTCCGCATCGCGTCGGCCCAGGTCTCGGTGAGGTGGCCGCTGGCCATGGCCGCGACGTGCCGCACGAGCATGGCGCGGCTGCGCGGATCGGTGATGTCGGCCTCGAACTCCGGGAAGTACGAGATCACCGTCCGGTCGAGGTCCAGCAGGCCCTCGGCCACGGCGAATCCGGCGGCCGTGGAGGTGAAGCTCTTGCTGAGCGAGTAGAGGAGCTGGAGGCGCTCCGGTGTGTACGGCGCCCACCAGCCGGAGGCGACGAGGTGCCCGTGACGCAGGATCATCAGGCTGTGCGGTTCGATCTCCGGGTGGGCCTCGACGGCGTCGAGGAACGCCGTGATGCCCGAGGCGTCGACTCCCTGCTCGGCGGGCGGGCTCTGGGGCAGCGGTCGGGCACTCATACGGACGGCCTCCGGGTGGCTCGGGCGACGGGCGGCGGGCGACGCTTGGGGCGGGCTGGCGGGCTGGCGGGCTGGCGTTTGGCGGGCTGCGGGCTGCGGGCTGCGGGCGACGAACCGGGATCGGCGGGCGGGCGGCGTTGTGTGCATCTGGCATCTTTCCCGGACGGCCCCCCGGTGTCCACGTCCCGGCGACCGAGACGCCCTCCCCTTCCGGCCATCACGGCAACTACCGCTGCTGAACGGCGAGTTGATGCCGACAGCCGCCTTCGGTCGACTACCCCGACCAGGAGGCCGAGCGGTGAACCGACCGGGAACCGGGGCCTGAACTGTTCGTACGGACGCGCGACGACGACGCGTCCGGGTAAAAACACTCATCTCCAGCCGTCTCCCGTTGAACACTCTTCGTCACCTCCCGCGTACTTCTGGGAAAGGAGAGTGTCCGGTACACGACGAGGGATGACGATGGCCAAGGCGCAAGACTCCTCGGGCGAGTTGATCGCCGGGAGATACCGGCTGCTCGACGTCTTCCTGCGCGAGGAGGGCCGGGCCCTGTGGCACGGCGAGGACACCGCCTTCGGCCGGCCCGTCGTCCTGACCTCCTCGCGTGCCGCCGAGCAGGGAGGCGAGGAGCCGCCGGAGCCCGCCGCCGACCGGATCCTGCGCACGGCCAAGATCCTGGGCCCGGCCTGTCACGGTGGAGTGGCCGCGGTCCTGGAGGTGGTCGAGGAGCCCGGCTTCGTGTGGACCGTCACGGAGCGCCCCCAGGGTGCCCCGCTGTCCGAGCTGCTCCTGCACGGTCCCGTCGACCACGTGCGGGCGGCCGCCATCGGGCTCGGCGTCCTCGACGTCCTGACCGCCGCGCACCACGAGGGAGTCACGCACGGCGAACTGGGCCCGAGCCAGGTGTGGTCCGACGAGCACGGCAGGGTCACCGTGACCGGCTTCGGCATGACGGCCTCCGCCGACGCGCCGCGCGTCACCGCTCCCTCGTACGCCTCTCCCGAGCAGGCCCGCGGCGAGGCCGGCGGGCCCCCGGCCGATCTCTGGGCGCTGGGCGCGATGATGTACGCGATGGTCGAGGGGCGGCCGGTCGTACAGGACCGGGGCGAGGCGGAGGCCACGCTCCGGGCGGTGGAGCGACTGCCGGTCAGGGCCCCGCGCGACGCGGGCCCGCTCGCGCCCGCCATTCTGGGCCTGTTGCGCTGGGACCCCGTGGAGCGGGTGCCCGAGGCCGTCGTGCGGGAGTCGCTGACACGCATCCTGCGGCAGAACCTGGAGGACACCACACCGCCCGAGCCGCTGCCCGACCTCCTCGGCCCCACCGGGGACCACCGGGGCCGGGACGCGGAGGACGAGGGGCCGGGGCGGCCGGTGCGCCCCCGGGGAGGCCTGCCCCTGAGCCGGCCGGTGCTGCTGGGCGCGGCCGTCGCCGTCACGGTCGCCGGCGCGCTGGTGTTCGCCTCGATGAGCGGGCGATCGGACGGCGGTGACACCGCCGCGTCCGGCACGGCGCCGTCACGGTCCGCCGGCGGTGCGCCGTCCGGGGCCCCCAGCGCCGGCGGCGCGCCCGCGGAACGGACACCCACCGCGTCGGCGAAGCCGTCCCCCTCCCCCACTCCCTCCGCCTCGGCCACCGCCGGTGCGGCGCTGCCGCCCGGGTTCTCCCTCTACCGGGCGCCGCAGGGCTTCTCCGTCGCGCTGCCGAAGGGCTGGAAACCCGTCGAGACGCAGTCCTCCGACGATCTCGCCTACCGGGTGACGTTCGGGGCGAGCGGCGACGCGCGCACCCTGGCCGTCACGTACAGCACCCAGCTCGGTCCGGACCCGGTCGCCGTCTGGAGCGACCTGGAGCCGAACCTCCGTGCCGTGTCCACCGGTTACGAACGGGTGGGCGCCATCCGGCCGGTGACCTATCACGGTATGAAGGGCGCCGACATGGAGTGGTACTCCGTGGTCGGGGGTGTGCGGGTGCGCACCCTCGGCCGCGGTTTCCTCATCGGCGACCACCGGGGGTTCTCGCTGCGCTGGACGACCCCGGCGGACGACTGGGACAGCGCCGCCGACCGGCAGGCGCTGAAGGCCGTCCTCGACTCCTTCCGGACGGGAGCGGAGTGACCGGTCGTCACCGATTACCCATGTCAGTGTCCTTCCGGGATGCGGAGGCCGGGCCTGCGCTGCGCCAGCCACACGGCTACCTCGTCGGCGATGGGCTGTCCGGTCTCCAGCTCGATGAAGCCGAACTGGCCTCCCTGGTTGCACTCCAGGAACCACCAGATGCCGTCCGCGTCCTCGGCGAAGTCGAAGGCCGCGTAGGCGAGTCCGGTGAAGGCGAGGTAGTCGTGGACCGAACGGGCGATGCGATGGGGCACCGGTGTGGGTTCCCAGCCGTTCTCCGTCTCGCCGAACCGGCCGTCGACCTGACCGGGTTCGGCGGCCTTCCGGGCGGCGAACAGCCGGGTGCCGATGCCGGTGAGCCGGATGTCGGCACGTTTGGGGATGTAACGCTGCAGGAGGGCGGGCCCGGCCGCGACTCCGGAGAAGTCCGTGCCGGGACCGACCAGCGTGGTGGGCAGGGCCGCCGGAGGCTGGCCGGGCGGCGGACCGGAGGCCGATTTCACCACCACGTCCCCGTGCTCCTGGACGAACTGCTCGGCCACCCGGGGAGCGGTCGTGATGACGGTGGGCGGCACGGCGAACTTGCTGCTGTGGGCCACCCGTAGCTGCCAGGGCTTGTGCCGGGCCTGCTCGGCGCGTCGGGGGTGGTTCATCCACCGGGTCGAGGCGGAGTAGAGCATGCCGAACAGGGCCTGCCTGGTCTCGGCGGTGAGCCATGCGGAGGGTTCGGCGGCATGGGCCGCCGGCTCTCCCGGTCTGCGCACCCACACGGAGCGCAGGCCTCCCATGCTGAGCACATGGCCGTTGACCGACAGGTAGCCGTCGAAGTCACCGTGGGCGTAGTCGGCGGACAGGACCGCCTTGCCGGGCAGGTCCGCGGGATCGAGGCGCACCATGGGCACGCCCCGCTCGTGCAGTCTGGCCACCACCATGTCGGCGGTGACGTCCTGTTCGGCCGTGAGTATGAGAACCGTCATGCGCGCGGCATCCGTCAGTCGTCGAAGTGCGTCTGAGAACCGGCCGTCGAGGTCGTGGTGCCGGTCGCCATCAGCAGCGCGTGATCGCTGACGGCCGGTCTGCCGTCGGGCAGCACGTTCAGTTGCAGGGACACGTCGAAGTGGTACGGGGGTATTGCGGCCGACTGCCCTGAGGGCCGGGCGTAGTTGAGAGTGAACGGTCGCACGAAAGATCCTCCCGCGGTCGCGCGATGGCCAATACACACCCGTACGTGACACGGCCGTAAGGAATTCATCACTTTCTGCCACATCGGGGTGAAGGTCATCACATCGCGTCGTTTCTGGGCTTGCACATTTCGGATTTACTGGGGTGTCCGCTGGGCCGCGGTCTCCGAGTGTCACCTTGATTCCACGCAGACCTTAGGCCATAGCTTCATCCTCCGTGACATCAACGCCCCACCACCCCAGGAGAGTTCCCGGTGACCGAAGCCATCACCTCGTCCAAAGACGCCGTCACACGCACCGGCGTTCCGGACCCCGTCGAGCGCGATGCGCACGACTTCGGCGCCTACGCGCGCAACGGTGGCTGGGCCTTCGCGCTCAAGGTGGCGCGGAGCGTCCGCCCCGGCGGTCAGTCGGCCGAAGAGACGCGAAAGGTGTCCGCGAAGGAGTTCGCGGACCTGGCCGGATGCTCGCCCGAGCGGGTCATGCGGTACTACAAGGCCTGGGACAGGGCCGCGGACGACGGACTGGTTCCCCATTTCGAGACCCTGATGCCGGGCGCGGACGTCGAACTGCCGGACGGGGAGGCCTGGTCGGCCTATTACGCCTCCCGTTCCAGCGCCGCCTCGGAGCGCGGCGCGGCCATCAGCGAGGCCGCCGAGGCCGAGGGCATCCGTCCCACCAAGGCGCTGGAGGTGGCCGAGAACCCGACCGCGCTGCGGGCCGCGATCCTCGCCGACCCCTCGACGGCGAAGGCCGCGCGGGCCGCCCTCCTGGACCGGGTGAAGGAGGACCCCGCGCTCCAGACCGAGTTGGCCCGTGACATCGCCCGCACGGACGAGCTGAAGAAGGCGGTCGCCACCGAGAACAGGGCGGCCGACCGCATCGGATACGTGCGCCAGATCGCGGAGAAGGGCCAGATCAGGACGCCGGCCGGACAGACCCTGGACGCTCCCGCCGAGCTGCGCTCCGAGGCCGAGCGGCATCTGTCGCTCCTCGACGAGCTCGACGAGGGGGAGGACGCGGGCGAGTGGGCCACCGAGGCGTACGACACGATGAAGAACCTCGTCGTCGAGACCGTGGAGGCCGACCCCGAACTGCGCGTCCAGGAACGCCGGACGAAGTTCTACAGCAGCCTCCAGAAGGCCACGAAGGTGTTCGAGGAGCTGACCTTCGACGACGCCGACGACATCTACGAGGACGACATGGTGCAGCGTCTGGAGGAGCTCCAGCAGGCGATCGGCACCGCCATCGCGGCCCTGCGCGGGGCGGCGAACCGGGAGTGAGCCGACCGCGCGGCGCGGGCCCGGCCGGCGATGGCACGCAGGCCGGGTGAGTACCCGTACTCATGCCGGAGGCCCGGCGCTCCACCACGATGGGGCCACCTGGACGAAGGAGCCCGCCATGCCCGGATCAGCCCTCGCACCGACCGGCCCGCACCGCGCTTTCCCCGACCGTGCCCCGCACGGCGCCCTCCCCGCCGCGCTCCTCGCCGTGGTGGTGGCGGGCATGGCGCTCTCCGCTTGGCATGCACACGACGGAATGACCTGGCTGCTGGAGACCGTGTGGGTGCTCGTGGGGCTGCCGGTGGTGGTGCTGAGCCGGCGCCGCTTCCCGCTCACGAACCTGCTGTACTGCCTGCTCGCCGCGCACGCGCTGGTGCTCGCGGTGGGCGGGCACTACACGTACGCGCAGGTGCCGTTGGGCGACTGGGTGCGGGACACGTTCGGGCTCGCCCGCAATCCGTACGACCGGTTCGGGCATCTCATGCAGGGCTTCGTGCCGGCCGTCCTGGTGCGGGAGATGCTCAGCCGGACGTCACCGCTGCGCGGCAGCAGGTGGCTGGCGCCGCTGACGGTGTGCGCGTGCCTCGCCTTCAGCGCCCTCTTCGAGATGTTCGAGTGGGCGGCCGCGGTGATCGGCGGGCACGGCGCGGACGCCTTCCTGGCCACGCAGGGGGACGTGTGGGACACCCAGTGGGACATGTTCTGCGCCCTGATCGGCGCGACCGTCTCGGTGCTGGTGCTCAGCCGCGTGCACGACCGGCAGCTCGACGCGCTCGCGACGCGCGGGACGTCCACGAGCTGAGCACCAGCGGCAGCGGCAGCGAGACACGGCGGCAGCGGCAGCGGAGCCGACGCGGGACCCGGCGGCACGGGTTCCGGGAAGCCCGGTGCGTGCCGCCGCAGCCCGCTCCGCCGTCACCAGCGGTTTTCCACCTGGTCCTTGATCCGCCGGTCGTAGAGCTCCGTGATGGCGTCCAGCGTGGCGCGGGACAGCTCCGGCAGCTTCGCGGCCTGCGCGTTGGCGTGGGCCTGTTCGGGTGAGCGGGCTCCCGGGATGACCGTGGTCACGCCGGGCTGCGCGACGATCCACCGCAGGGCGAGCTGGGCCGGGGTGTACCCCTCGGGGGCGAGCGCGGAGAACTCGGCCGCCGCCTCCACGCCCGTCGCGAAGTCGACCCCGGAGAAGGTCTCGCCCTGGTCGAAGGCCTCGCCGTGACGGTTGTACGTCCGGTGGTCGTCGGCACCGAAGACGGTGTCCTTGGTGTACTTGCCGGTCAGCAGCCCGGAGGCCAGCGGGACCCGGGCGATGATGCCGACGCCCGCCTCCCGGGCCGCCGGCAGAACCGCGCGCAGGGGCTTCATGCGGAAGGGGTTGAGGATGATCTGGACGCTCGCCACGTTCGGGCGGGCGATGGCGGCCAGCGCCTCCTCGCACGTCTCGACGCTCACCCCGTACGCCGCGATCCGCTCCTCCTCGACCAGCGTGTCGAGGGCGTCGTACACCGCGTCCGTGGAGTACACCGGCGTCGGCGGGCAGTGGAGCTGCACCAGGTCGAGCCGGTCGACGCCGAGGTTGCGGCGGGAACGGTCGTTCCAGGCACGGAAGTTGTCGAGGACGTAGTTCTCGGGGATCTGGTCGACGCGGCGGCCCATCTTGGTGGCGACCATGACGTGCAGGTCCGGTCGGCCGCGCAGGAACGAGGCGATGGTCTCCTCGCTCCGCCCGTCGCCGTACACATCGGCGGTGTCGAAGAAGGTCACCCCCGTCTCCGCCGCCGTCTCCAGCACGGCCAGGGCGTCCTTCTCGCTCACCTCGCCCCAGTCGGCCCCCAGTTGCCAGGTGCCGAGACCGATGACGGAAGCATGCTGGCCAGACCTGTCGAATGCGCGCTCGTCCATGGCCTCAGTCTGTCACTTCCCCGGGCCCGACCGGACGCCCCCGCTCCGCGCGTCCTCGCACGCCGGCGCGGCCCTCACCGGTCGGCGGGCCGCGCCTCACGCCGGCCGACCCTGCGCCAGACGGCGCGCTGCCCGCGGAGCGTGAGCGCGCCCACCACGATCAACACGGCGACGTTGATCAGGAGTTGGACGATCGCTCCGCGCGCCTCGGCCCAGCTCCCGAACGCGGCGGACACGCTGAGGTCGGCCGCGGCGGGGATCGTGGTGACGGAGATGAAGACGCCCAGCAGGGCACTCGTCCGGGCCTCGGACAAGGACACGACACCCACGATCCCGGCCAGCGTGGCGACCGCCACCGAGAAGAAGTCGGGGGTGGAGATGAGATGCGAGACGGGACGGACACCGAGCTCGAACGCCCGTGACTGCAGGTCGAAGGCGCGGATCAGCAGGCCGAAGAGGAACGTGACGGCGATGGCCATCGCGAACCCAGCCGTCAGGGCGGTCAGCCCCTCGCGGACGCGCCGCCCCGAGCGCCGGTCGATGCCCAGCGCGACGCTGACGATGGCGCCGTACTCGGGCCCGACGACCATCGCCGCGACGATGAGGATCTGCGAGTTGGTGACGATGCCGACCGCGCCGATGAGCCCGGCGACCACCAGGTAGAGGTAGAAGCTCGGCGCGTACGTGCCCTGGGCGCGGATGCGGGCCTCCACCTCCTCCCAGACCGGTGCCCGGGACAGCAGTCCGGGCCGGCCGGCGGCGGCCGTCAGGGCGTGTCCGGCGATCGCCATGTCGACGGGCTCGATGACGATGGAGCCCACCTCGTCCAGACGCAGTTCCCGCAGACCGCGCAGCACGTCGTTCGCCCCTCCGGTCAGCACGTCGCAGGAGAGGGCGTCGCCCTCCGGTTTCCGCGCGATGCCCGGCTGGACCACGAGGTTGACGACGCGGGGGTCGGCCGCGAGCAGGGAGGCCACGGCGTCGGTCAGCCGGGCGGGACTCACCAGGCGCACGTGGATCAGGTCCATGCGGGTACCTCCCGGGACACCGGCGCGCGCCTCGTCGACGTGGAGCGGTCCCCTCCAGTAACTCCGGCGGACCGGCGTTCGGCAACCGTGGGTTCCGGGGGGCTCGGTTCGCGGGCGCCGCGGGGCCTCACCGCCCCCGCCACGGCTCCCCGGGCACGTCACAGGCCCCGCCCCGGCTCACCCGGGCACGTCACCGCCCGGGCCGCCACTCCCCCACGGGCGGACAAGCGCGCGCGACCGGCATGCCGGATAGTGAAGAGGCCTGGATCCTCGAGATTGGATCACCATGGACCGCTATCCGCCCATCGCCGACCACGGTCTGGTGGGGGATCTCCAGTGCTCCGCCCTGGTCTCCGCCAAGGGCGTCGTGGACTGGTTCGCCGCCCCGCGCTTCGACTCCCCCAGCATCTTCGCCGCGCTGCTCGACCACGACCGCGGCGGCTTCTTCCGGCTGGCGCCCTCCCGCCCGGAAGGCACCTGGAAGCAGCTCTACTACCCGGACACGGCGGTCCTGGTGACCCGGTTCATGTCACCCGACGGAGTGGGCGAGGTCCTCGACTGGATGCCCCCCGACCGGTCCGGGACCGCCTCCGCCCGGCACCGTCTCGTGCGCACCGCGCGGACCGTCCGGGGAACGGTCGAATACGCCCTGGAGTGCCGCCCGCGCTTCGACTACGGGCGGGCCGGTCACGAACTCACCGTCGGTCCCGACGGCGCCGCGTTCCGCGCCCCGGGGATCAGCGCGTTCCTGCAGTCCACCTTCCCCCTGGAACGGGACGGCGACGACGTCCGCAGCACGGTCACCCTGAAGGCCGGCGAGACGGCGGTGGCCGTGTTCACCGTGGACGGTCCCGACGCCGGCGCACCGCCGCCGCCCACCGTGCCGGGGACCGAGGAGAACATGGCGGAGACCGTCGAGTTCTGGCAGAACTGGGTGCGCAACTCCCGGTACCGGGGCCGCTGGCCCGACATGGTGCACCGCTCCGCCATCACGCTCAAACTCCTGACCTACGCGCCCACCGGCGCCCCGGTCGCCGCCGCCACCATGGGACTGCCGGAACAGGTCGGCGGCGAACGCAACTGGGACTACCGCTACACCTGGGTACGGGACGGAGCCCTGTCGCTGCGCGCCCTGCTCGACCTCGGGTTCGCCGAGGAGGCGACCGCGTTCGCCCACTGGCTGCGCGAACGGCTGCTGGAACGCCTGGACCAGGAGGGCGAGGCGCTCCAGATCATGTACCGGGTGGACGGCACGCCCCTGCAGGGCGAGGAGATCCTGGACCACTTCGAGGGCTACCGCCGCTCGTTCCCCGTACGGGTCGGCAACGCCGCCGCCGACCAGCTCCAGCTCGACATCTACGGCGAGGCCCTCTACGGCCTCTCGGAGGGCCGTGACATCGGCATCCAGGCGGACTACGCGGCCTGGAAGGCCGTCACCCGCACCCTGGACTGGCTCGCCGACAACTGGGACCGTCCCGACGAGGGCATCTGGGAGACCCGCGGCGGACGCAAGGACTTCACGTACAGCCGGGTGATGTGCTGGGCCGCGTTCAACAGCGGTCTGCGGCTGGCCCGCGACTGGAGCCGGCCCGGGGACACCGCGCGGTGGACCCGGGCGCGGGACACCATCCTGGAGCAGGTGATGGACCGCGGCTGGAACGACGAGGTGAAGGCGTACGTCCAGCACTACGACGGCGGTGTCCTGGACGCCTCGCTGCTGCTCGTCCCGCGGATCGGCTTCCTCGGCGCGAAGGACCCGACGTGGCTGTCGACGCTCGACGCGATGGGCCGGACGCTGGTCTCCGACAGCCTCGTCTACCGCTACGACCCCGCCGCCTCCCCGGACGGCCTGCGCGGTTCGGAAGGCACCTTCAGCCTGTGCACCTACCTGTACGTCGATGCGCTGGCCCGCTCCGGCAGACTGGCCGAGGCCCGCTACACCTTCGAGAAGATGCATACGTACGCCAACCACGTCGGCCTGTTCGCCGAGGAGGTGGGCCCGAGCGGCGAACAACTGGGCAACTTCCCGCAGGCGTTCACGCATCTGTCGCTGATCATGGCCGCCACCACGCTCGACCAGGCGCTGGACCGGCTGCGCGACTGAACACGCGGCCGGGCCCGGCGGAGCAGGGGCCGGGAACGGCCCGGCCGGGGACGGGGACGGCTACACCCGCGCCCCGGGCACGTGCTTCGGCTCCGCCAGCAGGCCGTAGATGACCAGCAGGGAGACGAGCATCGTGAACAGGGACCACCACGGGTAGACCGGCAGGAAGATCATCTGTGCGACCAGGCTGAACACGGCCAGGCAGATACCCGCCAGTCGCGCTCCCCTGGAGCCCACGAGCACGCCGAGACTCAGCACGGCCATCACGATGCCGACCGCGACGAAGATCCAGCCCCAGGCCGTGTAGTTGAGGATCAGCAGCCGGTTGCCCTGGGAGTACACCTTCGAGTAGTAGCCGTGGTTGAAGACCGCCACGAAGCCGGTGAGCAGGTTGAACAGAGCGCTGACCATCAGCAGGATCCCGGCGAAGGCCACCCAGTGCGAGCGTTCCATCGGCGGTACGAGGTCGTCGGGCTCGGAAGCTTGTAGCTGCATGGAAACCATGAGATCCAGCCCGGGGGCGGACCGCAATCCGCACTGGCCCGTTGGTGTCGCACGGGGCCCGGCGCGGCCCCGCGCCCGGCCGACCGGGTGACCGGGTGACCGGGTGACCGGGTGACCGGGTGAGGAGGTGGTGCCCGCGCCCGACGGGGTCAGTCCGCCCGTACCCGTCCCGGTGTCCGGACCGGACCCAGCAGGATCGCGGTGTCCCGAGGCCCCGGCTCCGGGGTCCGGGTGTCGGTGACGGGATCCAGCCGCCCGTCGGGGCGTACGAGGAACAGCAGCGCGTGTCCGTCCGGGATGCCGTCGGCGGTGGAACGGGAGACGATCCGGGCGCCGTCCTCGTAGCGTCGGGTCAGTTCCGGTCTGCTCAGCCCGGACCCGAACAGGGTGTCACCGCTCGTGTAGGGCGCCACCACGCCGTGGCTCAGACCGGGCGGCCCGAGCCGGTGCACGAACCCGTCGACCGTGCCGCGCAGGGTCTCCGAGGCCAGCGCGTTGAAGTCGTCCTCCTCGGTGAGCAGCAGCACGCCGGTGATGCCTTCGAGTTCGGCCCCCTCGCCGGTGGCCGCGGCGAGCAGTTCCCCCGGCGCCAGGCTCAGTCCGGACGCCCGGATCAGGTCGCGCTGCTCCTCCCGTCCGGCCCACATCAGCACGTCCAGGCCGGCCGAGCGCAGCGCGCGGCCCAGGTCGATCGCCCAGGGGTCGCCGCCCACCAGCAGCGGGCGGGCCCGGGCCGGACGCAGCGCGCCCAGGCGGCGGGCGACGGGGTGCGCGCTCAGCCCGTACAGCGTCACCGTGGCGACGATCACCAGGAAGGTGGCGGGCAGGATCTTCTGGGCGCCGCCGACGTGGTCGGCGACGAGTGTGGCGGAGAACGTCGAGGCGGTGGACGCGGCGACGATTCCCCGGGGTGCCATCCAGCCGATGAAGGCCCGTTCGCCGCGGGGCAGGTCCGTGCGCGCGGTCGACAGGAACGCGACCAGGGGTCTGACCACGAGGACGAGGGCGGCGACGAGACCGAGCGTGGGCAGGACGACGTGCCGCAGGGACGCGGGGGTGACCGTGGCGGAGATCGAGATGAACAGCAGCCCGATGATCAGCGAGACCAGGGTCTCCAGGAAGGGTCGGCGTGCCGGGAGGGAGACGCCCGGCAGGTTGGCCAGGGCCATCCCCATCACGATCGCGGCGATGAGCCCGGTGTCGTCCCGGATGGCGTCGCAGAGGGCCGCCACGCCCACCGCGGCGGCGAGCTGGGCCGTCGTTCCGAGCACCTCGCCCAGGTGCAGCCTGCTGAGGAGGAACCACAGGACGGCGGCGCCCACCGCGCCCCCGATCAGTCCGACGGCCGAGCTCGCCGCGAACTGACCGATCTTGCCGCGCAGGTCACTGCTGCCGCTCGCGACGACGGCGTGGAAGACGAGCGCGCCGAGGATGCCGCCGACCGGGTCGATCAGCGATCCCTCCCAGATCAGGATGCGCTGCAGCCGCTCGGTCGGGCGCACGAAGTGGAGCAGCGGTCCGACGACGGTGGGCCCCGAGACGACGAGGATCACGCCGAGCATGACGGCCGAACTCGTCGACATGCCCAGGAGCGGTACGGCGAGGACGACGGTGGCCCCCCAGGTGATCACGACGCCGATCCAGATCAGTCGTGCCACGACCCGGTGCATGTGTCCGTGCAGTCTGCTGATGTCCAGGCCGAGCCCGGCCTCGTAGAGGATCACGGCGACGGCGAGCGAGACCATCGGGGAGAACGCGTCCCCGAGCAGTTTGTCGGGGTTGACGATGTCGGTCAGCGCGCCCGCGGCGAAGCCGACCGGCAGCAGCACGATCAGGGCGGGGATCCGCAGCCGGCTCGCCACGAGCTGGGAGCCGACGGCCAGGACGGCGATCAGTCCGAGGCCCTGGAGGATCTGGTTGTCCGTCACGGCTCTCTCCCTGCCCCACGGTCCGGCACCGGCCGTCCGTGGGCCGGCTCCGGGTTCCCGGCGGTCCCCCACCGAGGCAATCACTGCCGCGGGAGGTCGGCGACGGCGGAGTCGGCCTCGCTGGGCCATTGGAAGGAGCCGGGTCCCTCCGGCGGAGCAACGGCCGGGCACGCACGGCGCCCCGGAGGTGCTCCGGGGCGCTGTTCCGCGGCTGCCGCTTCCCTTGCCGCGGGACACGAACCGGCGATGCCGGTCGGCGCGGTGGCCGGTGGATTTCCGAGTCTCTCCAGGACAGGAGTCACCGGCCCGGAACCAGAGTGCCCTGAGATGCGGGTGGGGCGGGTGCGGTTCGCCGTCATGTCATCGCCTTGTAAGGAACCCCACACCCGGCACGCCGTCCTCCGGCGCGTGTGACGGTCCTTCAAGAAGTGAATCGCCGCGCGGCACGGCGACGGAGGACATCAGGCAGGTGAACACCCGTGTCGGGGCGTCGAGTTCAGGAACGTCTGGCCCCTAGATCTTCAACTCCTCGCGTTTGAAGCTGATTTGAAAGCGTTTTTTGTTTCATGTCTTGACGTCTTTGGTGCAGACCTTTAGGTTCACCGATCGCCACACCTCCATGCATGCATCTCGCGTTCACGGACATGAACCCCCCACCCAGTTCAGGAGTGTCCAGCATGTCCAGATTCCCCCTGCCCGGACGAAGAGACCCAGGGCGCCGTCGAGCGGCCGGACTACTGACGGTGACCGCGCTCGTGGCGACCACGGTGTCGGGCCTGACCGCCGCCGCCCCGGGCGCCACCGCCCAGGCCGCCGCGGTCCCGGCCGACTGGGCCACGGTGGTCAACGCCGGCAGCGGCAAGTGCGTCGACGCCCGCGCCGCCGGAACCGCCGACGGCACGGCCGTCCAGCAGTACGCCTGCAACGCCAGCCAGGCCCAGCAGTGGCGGTTCGCCGCCACGTCGGGCGGGTACTCCCAGGTCGGCAACCGGACCGACGCCACCAAGGCATGGGACGTCACCGGCGTCTCGACCGCGGACGGCGCGCCCGTCCAGCTCTGGACGTACGGCGGCGGCACCAACCAGCAGTGGCAGGCCGTGGCGGAGACCGGCGGCGCCTACCACTTCGTGAACCGGAACAGCGGCAAGTGCCTCGACGTGCCGAGCGCGTCCGCCGCCGACAGCGTGCAGCTTCAGCAGTACACCTGCAACGGCACCGCGGCGCAGTCCTTCTACGTGAACTCCGTCGACACACAACCACCGCCGGGGACACCCGACCTGGGCCCGAACGTCACCGTCTTCGACCCGTCGACCCCGGCCGCGACGATCCAGAGCAGCCTCGACGCGGCTTTCTCCCAGCAGCAGACCAACCAGTTCGGCACCGCCCGCAAGGCCTTCCTCTTCAAGCCCGGCACCTACAGCGCGGACGCGAACGTCGGCTTCTACACCCAGGTCGCGGGTCTCGGCCTGTCCCCCGACGACGTCAGCATCCGGGGCGCGGTGCACGCGGAGGCCGACTGGTTCCAGGGCAACGCGACCCAGAACTTCTGGCGTTCGGCGGAGAACCTGTCGGTGACCCCCACGTCCGGGACGGACCGCTGGGCGGTGTCGCAGGCGGCGCCCTACCGGCGCATACATCTGCGCGGCAACCTGGCCCTGGACGACGGCGGGTGGTCCAGCGGCGGCTACATGGCCGACACGAAGATCGACGGTCAGGTGAACTCCGGTTCGCAGCAGCAGTGGCTGTCCCGCAACACCGAATGGTCGAACTGGACCGGCTCCAACTGGAACATGGTCTTCGTCGGCGCCAGGAACGCTCCCGCGAACAGCTTCCCCAACCCCCCGTACACGACGGTCGCCCAGACTCCGGTCTCCCGCGAGAAGCCCTTCCTGTACGTCGACGCGGCGGGCGCCTGGAAGGTGTTCGTCCCGTCCGTACGCACCGGCTCGACCGGCACGACGTGGAGTTCGGGCACTCCGGCGGGCACGTCCCTGCCGCTGTCCGACTTCTTCGTCGTGAAGCCGGGCGCGACGGCGGCCCAGATGAACGACGCGCTCGCCCAGGGCAAGAACCTGCTGGTGACGCCGGGTGTCTACCACCTCGACCAGACGCTCAGGGTCACCCGGGCCGACACCGTGGTCCTGGGCCTCGGTCTCGCCACCCTCGTCCCCGACAACGGCATCACCGCCATGACCGTCGCCGACGTGAACGGCGTCCAGCTCGCCGGGCTGCTGATCGACGCGGGCACCACCAACTCCGCGCAACTGCTGGAGATGGGGCCGAGCGGCTCCTCCGCGGACCACAGCGCGGACCCCAGCTCCCTGCACGACGTGTTCTTCCGCGTCGGCGGTGCGGGCGTCGGCAAGGCCACCACCAGCCTGACCGTCAACAGCGACGACGTCATCGGCGACCACCTGTGGCTGTGGCGGGCGGACCACGGCAGCGGAGTCGGCTGGACCAGCAACACGGCCGACACCGGCCTGGTCGTGAACGGCGACGACGTGACCATGTACGGCTTGTTCGTCGAGCACTACCAGAAGTACCAGACCATCTGGAACGGCAACGGCGGCCGCACGTACTTCTACCAGAACGAGATGCCCTACGACCCGCCCAGCCAGGCGGCCTGGATGAACGGTTCGACACAGGGCTACGCCGCCTACAAGGTCGCGCCCTCCGTGACCGGCCACGAGGTGTACGGGTTCGGCAGCTACTGCTACTTCAACGTCAACCCGGCCGTCGCCGCCGAGCACGCCATCGAGGCACCGGACAACGCCGGTGTGCGCTTCAAGGACATGGTGACCGTCTCCCTCGGCGGTACGGGCACCATCCGGCACGTGGTCAACGACCGGGGCGGCCCGTCCAACTCCTCCACCAACGTCGCCGACCTCGTCAGCTACCCGTGAACACCCCTGACACGTACGGGAAGGAGAACCGGATGGGCATCAGTCGGTCCGTACCGGCGCGCGGGGTCCTGCGGGTCCTCGTCCTGCTGGCCACCCTGCTCGGCCTCGCGGCACCGCCGGCCGCCCACGCGAGCACCGCGGCGGCCCCGTTCAAGGTGCTCGCCCTCTACAACGGCACCTGGGACGCGGCCCACATCAGCTTCGTCCACGAGGCCAACGACTGGTTCCCCCGGCAGGCCGCCGCG
This sequence comes from Streptomyces sp. NPDC056738, assembly GCF_042790435.1. Lineage (NCBI taxonomy): Bacteria > Bacillati > Actinomycetota > Actinomycetes > Kitasatosporales > Streptomycetaceae > Streptomyces > Streptomyces sp. NPDC056738. The sequence goes on along the minus strand of NZ_JBHTZF010000002.1, from coordinate 460,814 downwards.
AACGGCTTCACCTACACGGCCAGCAACAACTGGGACCTGCTCGCGAACGGCGGCGTGAACGCGTACCAGGTCGTCCTGTTCCTCGACGACCTGCCGCAGACGGCGGCGCAACGCGCCGGATTCGAGCAGTACATGCGCGGTGGCGGCGGCTGGATGGGCTTCCACGTCTCCGCCTTCACCACCGACGCGCGGAGCTGGCCCTGGTACCACGACCAGTTCCTGGGCAGCGGGAACTTCAAGTCCAACACCTGGGGGCCGACCACCGCCGTCCTGCGGACCGAGGACCGGACCCATCCCTCGACCGTGAACCTGCCCGCGACGTTCACCTCGTCGGTCAGCGAGTGGTACAGCTGGTCCAACGACCTGCGGCAGAACCCGGACATCCGCGTCCTCGCCTCGGTCGACCCCAGCAGCTTCCCGCTGGGGACCGACCCCGACCAGACCTGGTACAGCGGCTACTACCCGGTCGTGTGGACCAACACGAAGTTCCGGATGCTGTACGCGAACTTCGGCCACAACGCGATGGACTACGCGACGAACACCACGCTGTCGTCGACGTTCGCGAGCACGGCCCAGAACCGGTTCCTGCTGGACGGGCTCAAGTGGCTCGGCGGGGCGGACCCGTCGGTGCCGCCGGCGGACCCCATCTCCGAGACCACCTGGTACTCCCTGGCCAACTCCGGCAACGGCACCTGCGTGGACGCCCGTTCGGCCGGGACGGCGAACGGGACCGCGATCCAGCAGTACACCTGCAACGGCACCCAGGCCCAGCAGTTCCAGTTCCGTTCGACGGACAGCGGCTACACGCGGATCGCGCTGCGTCCGAACGCCCAGCAGGTCGTCGACGTCACCGACCGCTCGACGGCCGACAACGCCCCGCTGCAACTGTGGAGTTGGTCGAACGGCCAGAACCAGCAGTGGCAGCCGGTGCGGGAGAGCACGGGGCGGTACCACTTCGTCGCCCGGCACAGCGGCAAGTGCCTGAGCGCGGCGGGCTCCGCCGCGAACAGCGTGCAGCTCACCCAGCGCGGCTGTGACGGATCGGCCGCCCAGAGCTTCGCGCTCACCGCGCAGCCCTGACCGGCCGCACAGAGGGGGTGTCTCCGCCGACGGTACGGCGGAGACACCCCCTGGACGCAGACCGGCAGCCCGGCGGTCCGGCGGTCCGGCTCTCGATCGCCGGACCGTAAGGAAATCGGCCGGTCCCAGCCACCGCGGTCCACCGGACGCATCCGAGCCGCCACGGTCCGGCGGACGAAGACGGGACGGGCGCCCGGGCACGACCGGGTCGGGCGGCCGCGCGGCCTCACACCCTGCGCCACCGCGCCATCGCGAACGAGAACACGCCGAACAGGACGAGACCGGCGGCCACACAGGCCAGCAGCCACGGACCCATCGGCGCCGCCGCGAAGGACCGCAGCGTGCCGTCCATCCCCTTGGCCTTGTCCGGCTGGTACTCCACCGCGGCCCGGACCGCGAAGACTCCCGCCGCGGCGAACACCACGCCCCGCGCGGCCCCGCCGCCCACGCCCGTCGTGTCGACCGCCCTGCGGACCCGCCGGGACATCTCACCGAGCTTGAGGTGCTTGTGGTACTTGCGCATCACGGCCCGTACGGCGATCCAGAGGCCCGCGGCGACCAGGCCCACGCCCGCGGCGCCGACGATCCACTGACCGCCGGGCATGCCCAGCGCCTTGGCCGTGACGTCCCGGGACTGCTTGTCGCCCGACCCGCTGCCACGCGATCCGGCCGCGAAGGCCAGCACCGAGTAGGCCACGAACCCGTAGAACACGCACCGCGCGGCGGACATCAGACGCTTGCCGGCCTTGCCGCCGTCCTGTCCGGCGGCGCCGAAGACGGCCTCCGAGAGGCGCCACAGCGCCATGCCGACAAGCCCCGCGCCGAGTGCCCACAGCAGGGCCGCGCCGAACGGCTTCGTGGCGATCTCCTGCAGTGCGCCACCCCGGTCGGCCTGCTGCCCGCCGCTGTCGCCGAAGGCGATGCGCAGGGCCAGCAGGCCGACCAGGACATAGATCACCCCGCGGGCGACCAGCCCCGCGCGAGCGGCTCCCTCTCGCGCGGATCCGGTCGCCGCACGGCGGGCGCCGATCTCTCCCTCGCGGGCCACCGACCCGGCGTTCACGCGGGCTTCGTCTCGTGCGCCGTGCTCGAATCGAGTCGCAGTTTCATCTGAACCTCCTGGTCACCGGCCTCCGTGCCCAGTTCGTGCACGGTGAAGGCGGCACCGAGGGCCTCCCGCAGACGCTGTGTCGCCAGGGGGCCACCCTGTGCCTCCAGGACCGGCTGCCCCGAAAGTTCCCCGACAGGCTTGGCGGTGTTGCTGGGATCACCGGCGGTGTCGAACAGGACCGTCCACACCGTCGGCCGGCCGCTCCCGGACTCGTGGGGCTCGTCCGCCCCCTCCCGGTCGGCGGCGAAGCTGCCGCACAGGACGGCGAGCACACTCTTGGCGTCGGCCGCGGAACAGTCCCCGAGCATCACGTGGACCGTTGACGCGGGCAGTTGTTGCACGCTCATGAAAACCCTCTCCCTCGCGTCGGCGAGCAGGCACGCGCGCCCGCGGACGAGCACGTCGTGACGGTTGTGCGGGTACCCCGCGATCTCGCCCGAAACAGGGAACGCACGCATTGCTTGCGCCCGGACCGGCCCAGGTCAGAAAGGTCGGTGAGCTATGTTGAGTTCTCGTGGGACGTGAAGGAGGCGCACCGGTGCCATCGCCGCAGCAGGCACGCGCACAGGCATCCGCGATCACCTCGGGAAAGACGGCGCCCGAGGCCGGCGTCGCGCCCACGTCCCAGCTCAGGGAGCTGTTCGACGGCCCGAGGCTCTCGCCCGGGCAGCGGCGCATCGCCCAGTACCTGATCGAGCACATCACCGAAGCCGCTTTCCTGTCGATCACCGATCTGGCCGAGCGGGTGGGTGTGAGCCAGCCCTCCGTGACCCGTTTCGCGGCGGCCGTGGGCTTCAGCGGCTACCCCGCCCTGCGCGAGAGCCTCCAGGCCATCGCGCTCAGCACGCTGGGCAGCAGCACCCCGGGGACCCCCGCCGAGGTCACGAGCAACGAGCTCCAGGCCGCGGTGGACGCCGAGATCGAGAACCTGGAGAACCTGCGGCGGGACTTCACCGATCCCGACCAGATCATCCGCGTCGGCCGGGCCCTGTCGGAGTCGACGCCGCTGACGGTCCTCGGGCTGCGGATCTCCGGCTCGCTGGCCGAGTACTTCGCGTACGCCGCCCGCCGCATCCACCCGGACGTGCGGGTGGTGACCCGCGGCGGCTCGGTCGCCTACGACGCGCTGCTCCAGTCGCGCGAGGCGGGCGGCACCTGGGTCCTGGCGTTCGGGATGCCCCGGCACGCCCACGAGACGCTCACGGCCATGCGGGTGGCGCGCAGCGCGGGCCTCCAGGTGGCTCTCGTCACCGACCTCGGGCTCGGCCCGCTGGCGGACGAGGCCGACGTCACCTTCGCCACCGGCACCGGCTCCCGGCTCGTCTTCGACTCCTACGCGGCGCCCGTGGTGCTGTCGGCGGCGCTGCTCCAGGCCATGACGGACGCCGATCCGGAGCGCACCCAGGCGCGCCTGGAGGAGTACGAGCAGGTCGCCGAGCAGCACCAGTTCTTCCTGAGAGACTGATCCCTCTATCACGCGGCGGTCTCGTCCGCACCCTCTGTCACCCCGGCATCACGGGATCATTCACAACAAAGCACGCATGAATGTTTTCATGTCCTTGCGCTTCTGGCGGCATATATAAATACTTCTTTCGGATCGTGCCCCGGAGGCTTCCAGGTCACGACCCATGAGCACCGGGGGCCGTCCGCTCCTACCCGCATCGGGTCCCTGGTGTTCGAGCGGGTCTCGCGTGCGAGACCCGTGGTGGCGGCCCCGGTACCCCTATGCCGGGGCCGCCCCAGAGTCCCCCGCCGACGTACCCCGGAAGCGATGAACATGGCCCTGACGTATTCACCGATCACCTCGGACTGGCCGTGCCAGGTCAAGACCCCCGGCAGTTTCGACTGGGAGCGATCGGCGGTGAAATGGCTGCGCGAGCTGGTGCCGAGCCGCTACGCGAGCTACCCCGTCCTGCACAAGCACCCCGTCCTGCTCGCCCGCCACGCGCACCTCCAGGTGCAGCAGGAGATACGGGTCGCCCGCACGGCACTCCAGACCGCCCGCTCCGAGCTCCCGGGCCTCGGCCTGCAGGAGGGCGTCATCGAGCACTCCATCAAGATGTACGCCGCCGAGGTGATGCAGCTCCAGCACATCGCCCGGAGCATCCGTACGGTGTCCCAGGCGCTCGTGGACCACGCGCACCCGCGACACTGAGGTCCCGGGCCCGCCATCGGCCCGGCGGGACCGAGGCCGAGGGAGACAGCGTGGACAGTGCCGGACAGCAGACCGACGGCGCCCGTGGAGGCGATCCCTCCACGCCGGCCCCACCGCTCGACGTGCGGTGGATCCACGGCTCGCCCTCGGCCAAGCACAACACGGACCCCGACATCCAGGTCCACGTCCACGACGAGCACACGGTGATCCTTCGCCAAAACATGGCGGTCGACTACGAAGCGCCCTTCATGTTCCTGCTGTTCGGGACCGCGCGCGCGGTCCTGATCGACACGGGCGCCACGGCCTCGGCCGACCACTTCCCGTTGCGCCGGGTCGTCGACGAGGTGATGGACTCCTGGCTCGCCCGGCATCCCCGTGACGACTACGGCCTGCTGGTGCTGCACACCCATCCGCACGGCGACCACATCGCCGGGGACGGCCAGTTCGCCGGCCGTCCCGGCACCGAGGTCGTGGACGCGTCCCTCGCCGCCGCCTGGGACTTCTTCGGGTTCCACGAGGACCCCGACGCCGTCGCGCAGGTCGACCTCGGCGACCGGGTGCTGGAATGCCTGGCCACACCCGGGCACCACGAGGCCGCCGTGACGTACTTCGACCCCTGGACCGGGTTCCTGCTCACCGGCGACACGGTCTATCCCGGACGCCTGTACGTGGAGGACTGGCCGGCCTTCACCCGTACCGTCGACCGGCTCGTCGACTTCTGCGGGCGCCGTCCCGTCACCCACGTGCTCGGCTGCCACATCGAGATGACCCGGGAACCGGGGCGGGACTACCCCGTACGCACCACCTACCAGCCGGACGAGCCACCCCTGGAGATGACCACGGATCAGCTCCTCGACCTCCGCCGGGCGGTCGGGTCCGCCGGCTCACGAACCGGCCGGCATGTCTTCGACGACTTCGTCATCTGCCGCCGCGACACCCCGGAATGAGGGAACGCGCGCCCGGACGGCCCCGCCCGGGGCGATAGCCGGGGCGCGAGCGGGCACACGGGAAGGAAGCGCATCCGACGACACCTCTGGACGGACGCATGGACTCGACCTCGTGGACCCTGGTCCTCGTCATCGCCGCGGTACTCGCCGCCGCCGCACTCGCGGTGGCGCTCGTGCTCCTGCGCCGGCTCGTCCGCACCCGCCGTGATCTGCGGCGCGCCGGGCTGCCGACCGGGCCCCGCTGGGTGTTCTGGGGCGCGGTCGCCTACCTCCTGCTGCCCACCGACCTGGTGCCCGACCCCGTCTACCTGGACGACATCGGCGTCATGCTGCTCGCCCTGCGCTCGCTGCGCTCGGCCGTACCCGCCGGGGCGCTCCGCCCACCGGCCTCCGCCACCCTGCGCGGCCCCCGCCCGGTCCCGCGCGGGTCGCGGAAGGCCTAGGGCATCTCCGCAGAGTCTCGCCTGCCGGGCGACGCCTGGCACGCCCTTCGGGCGGACGACGCGACTTTGCGGACACGCCGTGGAGCCTGTCTGACGATCTTCGCCGGCCCGGCGGCGGGAACCGCGGGAGCCGGGCCGTCCGTTGAGCGGTCGACGGCCCGTGCCGCGCACCTCCGACGCGGGGCACGGACCGCGACTCCGACGGACGGTGGCATGAGCGAGCTGGTTCCCGGGGGCAACACGCCCCTGCCGGACGGGGCCGTGACCTTCAGGGTCCCCGGCCCCTTCGACGTGTCCGCGCTCGTCACCGACGAGAGCGGAAAGGTGCGCGGCGACGGCGACTTCGTGTTCTACAACCAGCCGGCCGCGCCCGGCGTCCGGCTCGACGGCGACCGTCTCACCGTCGATCCGCCGCGGCTGAGGCCCGGAGCGTCCCGTGTCACCGTCGTCGTCAGCCCCGCCGACCTCACGACTCCCCTGGGCCGGCTGCCCTCCCCCACGGTCCAGGTGACCGCGCCGGACGGCCGTGTCCTCGCCCGCTTCACCCCGCCCCGGCCGCAGCGGGAGACCGTGCTGCTCCTCGCCGAGATGTACCGGCGCGGTCCGGCGTGGAAACTCCGCGCCCTCGGACAGGGGTACGCGGACGGTCTCGCGGGTATCGCGCGGGACTTCGGCGTCGAGGTCACCGAGGACAGCGCTCCGCCGCGCGGACCGGCGGCCGGCACCGGGCGCGGCCTGCCCCCGAGTCCGCCGAGGCCAGCGGGCCCGGGGCCGGCCTTCACGCGGGGCTCCGCGCGGGGCGACGGGCCGGGCTCGGCCGCCCGGGTCCCGGCACCGGGGACTCCGGGGTCCGTCCCCGACCTCGACGGATACCTCGGTCCGGTGAACTCCGCGCGCGCCGCCGCCGGTTCCCCGCCCGTCCGCCTCGACGCCCGGCTGACCGCCGCCGCGCGGAGCCACGCCGGAGCCATGGCCGCCCGCGGGACGCTCGCCTCGGAAGCCCCCGACGGCGTCTTCGTCCACCAGCGTGTCGTCTCGGCCGGCTACTCCTACCTCACCATCGGCGAACATCTGGTCTCCGGCCCGCGCACCCCGCACGAGTTCGTCGAGTACTGCCTCTCCGACGCCCGGTCACGGCGCACGCTGTGCGATCCCGCCTTCGCCGACGCGGGACTGGCCCACGTCGCCGACACCCGCACGGGCGACCTGTACTGGACGGCGCTGTGGGCCCTGCCGTTCACCCCGGCGGGCCTGGACCGCACGGCGCGCGAGGTCGTGGCCCTCACCAACGCCGAGCGGGCCTCGGCGGGACTGCCGCCCCTCGCCGCCGACGTCACGCTGACCGCCGCGGCCCAGGCCCACAGCGCCGACATGGTGGCCCGCGACTTCTACGCGCACACCTCCCCCGAGGGCGGCAGGCCCTGGGACCGCGCCGCCGCCGCGGGCTCCACCCATCGCGCCGTCGGCGAGAACATCGCCTGCGGGCAGCGCTCGCCCGCCGAGGTGGTCCAGGGCTGGATGGACAGCCCCGGGCACCGCGCCAACATCCTCAAGCGGGACTTCACCCACATAGGCATCGGCCTGGCCGGCGGCGGCAGGGCGGGCACGTACTGGACCCAGCTCTTCGGCGGCTGAACCGGCGTCAGCCGCCGGCCACGCGGACCGGGCGGCCCCGGCAGGCGACTGCTTTCCGCCAATTCGCCGATTCCACCTCGCTGTTTCCCCTCCATCCCCATGGCGATGCGACCCGCGCGCCCCGTCAGCGCGTACAGATGGTGCCGTCGCCCGCAACCGCGGCGCGGTCGGGGCCGGGACGTCGAACCGGCAGATGGCACTCGGGAGAAGCAGATGGTCTCAGCAACGGCGGTCACGGGGACGGCACTGGGCGCGGTCGTGGCGTCCCTGCTGGCGGGCCCGGCACAGGCCGTGACACCGGCGGACCCGCACGGCGCCGGCGGCGAACGGACCGCGGTGGCGGCGGCCACGGCGCCCGACGACGCGGGCCTGCGGGCGATCCTGCGCACGGCGCGCTCGCAGGGAGCACCCGGCGCGATGGCGAGAATCGACGACAACGGCACGGTGCACCGGCTGGTCGAGGGGGTCGACGACCGGGCCACCGGACGGACCATCAGCACGAACGACCGGTTCCGCGTCGGCAGCGTCACCAAGACGTTCTCCGCCGTGGTCCTGCTCCAGCTCGTCGACGAGGGAAGGCTGAAGCTCGACAAGCCGGTCGACACCTATCTGCCGGGCCTGCTGCCCGACGACAGGATCACCGTGCGGCACGTGCTGAGCCATCGCAGCGGTCTGTACGACTACACCAACGACATGTTCGCCCGTTCCGTCTCCGGCTTCGAGGCCGTGCGCAACAAGGTGTTCAGCTACCGGGACCTGGTGAGGCTGTCACTGCAGAAGCCGCGCACCAACGCGCCGGGCGCCGCCTACTCGTACTCGAACACCAACTTCGTCGTCGCGGGCATGCTGATCGAGAAGCTGACCGGGCACAGCGTCGCCACCGAGTACCAGAAGCGCATCTTCACCCCGCTGAACCTGGCCGACACCTTCTACGTCCACCCCTCCACGGCGATCCCGGGCCGGCACGCCCAGGGCTACCTCACGTCGGACACCACCGGGGCGGCCCTGGTGAACTCGACCAAGCAGACGGCCTCCTGGGCGCAGAGCGCGGGAGCCATCATCTCCACGCCGCACGACCTGGACGTCTTCTTCTCCGCACTGCTGCGCGGCAAGCTGATGTCCGCCGCCCAGCTCACCCAGATGACGAAGTGGACCCGGGTCAACAGCACCACGTCCTACGGCCTCGGGCTGCGCCGCCGCGAGCTGTCGTGCGGGATCTCCGTGTACGGGCACACCGGCACCGTGCAGGGCTACTACACGTACGCCTTCACCACGAAGGACGGCAAGCGCAGTCTCACCGCCCTGGCCAACACCTCGAACAACACCACGGTGCTCAACACCATGTACCGGGCCCTGGAGCCCGCGTTCTGCGGCACGTCCGCGGCCAGGTCCACCGCACGGGTGGCCGTACCCGGTGCGGCGCCCGCGGAGCGGCACGAGGACATCGCACCCTCCGTCACCCGGGACTGACACGCCGAAGGCGCCGCGCCGCGTCTCACCCCCGGGAGTTCGGCCGCCGGTGCTGCGGCTGGTCGGGGGCGGGGCGCAGCCTCGGCGCCGGGATGGGCAGACTGCGCGGCTTGTCGGCGTCGACGATGACGGTCTCGCGGTGATGGCTGATCTCCAGCGGGCCGCCGGAGGCGAGCGTGTAGGTGGCGGTGTCGTGCCCGATCTCCACGCGCAGCCGACTGCCGAGGACCTCCAGGGAGAAGGCGAGGCGGCTGAGGCGTTCCGGCAGCCGGGGCGCGAACTCCAGGGTGTCCCCGTGGTGGCGCAGCCCGCCGAAGCCGGCCACCAGGGCCGTCCAGGTCCCGGCGAGCGAGGCGATGTGCAGTCCGTCGCGGGTGTTGTGCTCCAGGTCCTGCAGGTCCATCAGCGCGGCCTCGACCAGGTAGTCGTAGGCGAGGCCGGGATGGCCGGTCTCGGCGGCCAGCACCGCCTGGCAGCAGGCCGACAGCGAGGAGTCGCGGACGGTGAGGGGTTCGTAGTAGGCGAAGTTGCGGGCCTTGTGCTCGTCGTCGAAGAAGGGGCTGCACTTGTAGAGGGCGAGCACCAGGTCGGCCTGTTTGACGACCTGCTTGCGGTAGATGTCGAAGTAGGGGAAGTGCAGCATCAGCGGGTACTGGTCGGGGCGGGTGGCGGCGAAGTCCCAGCGCTGGTAGCGGGTGAATCCGGCGTGCTGCTCGTGGACGCCCAGTTCGTGGTTGTACGGGATGTGCATGGCCTCGGCGGCGTCGCGCCAGGCCGCGCTCTCCTCGTCGTCGACGCCGAGCTCCGCCGCCCGCCCGGGGTGGCGCTCGACGGCGTCGGCGGCGGCCAGGAGGTTCGCTCGGGCCATCAGGTTGGTGTACGTGTTGTCGTCGGCGACGGCGCTGTACTCGTCGGGCCCGGTCACCCCGTCGATGTGGAATCTCCCCTGGTGGTCGTGGTGTCCCAGGGAGCGCCACAGCCGTGCCGTCTCGGTCAGCAGCTCGACGCCGGTGTCGCGTTCGAAGTGCGTGTCGCCCGTGGCGGCGGTGTAGCGGACGACGGCGTCGGCTATGTCGGCGTTCACGTGGAAGGCGGCGGTGCCGGCCGGCCAGTAGGCCGAGCCCTCCGACCCGGCTATGGTCCGCCACGGGAACGCGGCTCCGCGCAGCCCGAGCTGGACGGCCCGTTCGCGTGCGGCTTCGAGGGTGTTCTGGCGCCAGCGCAGCGCCTCGGCGACGGCGCCCGGCGAGGTGTAGGTGAGCAGCGGCAGGACGAAGGTCTCGGTGTCCCAGAAGGCGTGGCCGTCGTAGCCGGAGCCGGTGAGGCCCTTGGCGGGGATGGCGCGCTGTTCGGCCCGGGCGCCGGCTTGGAGCACGTGGAAGAGGGCGAACCGGACGGCCTGCTGGATCTCCTCGTCGCCGTCCACCTCGACGTCCGCGCGCGCCCAGAAGTCGTCGAGGTAGGCGCGCTGTTCGTCGACGAGCTGCCGCCAGCCGCTGTGCCGGGCGGCGGCGAGGGCCGCGTCGGCCTGGTCGCGCAGCGCGGGCAGGGAGCGGGTGCCGGACCAGCCGTAGGAGACGAGTTTCTCCAGGCGCAGGGTGCGGCCCGGCTCCAGTACGGAGGTGACCGTGAGGCGGGCGACGTCGTCGCTGCTCTCGCTGCTCAGGTCGGTCCCCTCCGGGCCCGCGACCGTGTGGTCCGCGGCCGCCGCGACCCGCAGGGCGCTGCGCCGGGTGCGGTGCACGAGCCGCAGCCGGCCTCCCGCCGCGAAGTGCTCCTCCGCCTCCAGCGGCGACTCCAGGGCGATCGCCGCCCGCGGGTCGCGGTCGCGGCCGGGCAGTTGTTCGTTGGCGACGAGTTCCGACTGGACGACCACCCTGATCCGGCTGTCGACGGCCTCCACCTCGTAGGCCACGGCCCCGATCGCCCGCTGGGTGAAGGAGACGAGCCGGGTGGAGCGCACCCGGACCGTGGAGCCGGCCGGTGAGGTCCACTCGCAGGTGCGGGTGAGCAGTCCGGTGCGCAGGTCGAGGACGCGCTCGTGGGAGCGCAGCCGTCCGTAGCGCAGGTCGAACGGCTCGTCGTCGACGAGCAGCCGGACGATCTTGCCGTTGGTGACGTTGATGACGGTCTGCCCGGACTCCGGATAGCCGTAGCCCGCTTCCGCGTAGGGCAGCGGGTGCGTCTCGTGGACGCCGCCCAGGTAGGTGCCGGGCAGGCCGTGGGGTTCGCCCTCGTCGAGGTTGCCGCGCCAGCCGATGTGGCCGTTGGCGAGGGCGAAGACGGACTCGCTCTGCGGCAGGAGTCCGAGGTGCAGCTCGCTCTCCCGCAGGGCCCAGGGCTCGACCCCGTACGAGGAATGCGTGATCACGGGCGCTCCCCCAGTTCGTCCAGATCCCGTACGACGATGTCGGCGCCGTGGGCGCGCAGGGCGTCGCCCTGGCCCACGCGGTCCACGCCGACGACGTAGCCGAAGTGCCCCGAGCGGCCCGCGTCCATGCCGGCGAGCGCGTCCTCGAAGACGGCCGCCTCGGACGGCGTGACGCCGAGGTCCTTCGCCGCGGCCAGGAAGGTGTCGGGGCGCGGCTTGCCCGGCAGCCGGCGTTCGGCGGCGACGACGCCGTCGACGCGTACGTCGAAGAGGTCCTCGGCCCCCACCGAGCGCAGGACGTCACGGCAGTTGGCGCTGGATGAGACGACCGCGGTGCGCAGGCCGTGCGCCCGGACCGCCTCGATGTAGCGCAGGGTGCCCTCGTACGCCTCGACCCCGTCGGTGCGGATCATGTCGAGGAGCAACGCGTTCTTCCGGTTGCCGAGTCCGTGGACGGTGACCCGGTCCGGCGGGTCGTCGGGGGTTCCCTCGGGGAGCTGGATGCCGCGCGAGGCGAGGAAGGTCCGGACGCCGTCGGCACGTGGCAGGCCGTCCACGTGGGCGGCGTAGTCGGCGTCGTCGAAGGGGCGGAATCCGTCGCCCTCGCGTTGCCGCAGGAAGTCGTCGAACGTCCGCTTCCAGGCTGCCGCGTGGACCACCGCGGTTCTGGTGATGACGCCGTCGAGGTCGAAGAGGCAGGCCAGGATCTGTTTCGGCAGGCCGAGCTCAGTCATACGAGGAGTGTGCCCCCGGGATCGGTCTCCACCGGGTGGCGAGCGCCACATCACCGCCCTGGCGCAGGGACCGTCGCCGATACTGGAGGGCATGGAGATCGCTGCCCCCGCGCCCGGGTCCGGGCCCGTATGACCGGGGCGAGTCCGCCGACCGGGGCGGGTCCGTCCTTCGACGAACTGGTGGAGCGGGCCGCCGCGCTCGTACGGCCCGGCCGGCGCGCCCTTCTCGGGATCGCGGGCGGTCCCGGGGCGGGCAAGACGACGCTCGCCGAGCGGCTGGTGGGACGGCTCGGCGAGGTCGCGCCCTTCCGCGTCGCCCACGTACCGATGGACGGGTTCCATCTCGCGGACGCCGAGCTGGACCGGCTGGGGCGCCGGGACCGCAAGGGGGCCCCGGACACGTTCGACCCGGCGGGGTACGCGGCGCTGCTGCGCAGGCTGCGCGAGGACGAGGAGGAGCTCGTCTACGCGCCCGGTTTCGAGCGGGTCCTCGAACAGCCCTTGGCGGGAGCCCTCGCGGTTCCCCGGGCGGCCCGTCTGATCGTCACCGAGGGGAACTACCTTCTGCTGCGCGAGGAGGCCTGGGCGCGGGCCCGTGCGCAGCTCGACGAGGTGTGGTTCTGCGAGCTCGACGAGGCGGACCGCGTCCGGCGGCTGGTCACGCGCCACGAGGAGTTCGGGAAGGATCACGACTCGGCGGTGGCGTGGGTACTGGGGACGGATCAGCGCAACGCCGAGTTGGTCGCCGCGACCCGGGACCGCGCCGACCTCGTCGTCGGACCGGGTGTCGTCGGGACGGGCGCGGGCGGACCGGCGGGTCAGTGAGGCCGGATCCCGGCTTCGGGCTCCCCGTGCGCGTCGCCCCGCGGATCGCCGATCCAGGCGGTGAACTCCTCGGTGCGGAAGTCCAGTCGGGCCGGGGAGCCGGCGAACGCGGGGGTGTAGGGACCGCCGGGTCCGTAGCGGACGGCGAAGACGTGCAGGTCCTCCGGGCCGTCCGGGGCGGGGTCCGCTTCGAGGGCCGTGGAGGAGACGAGGTGGCGCCAGCCCTCGTCCGGATCGCCGTAGACGCGCGGGTCGGCGGCGAGCGCGAAGGCCGCCTGTTCCTGGGTGGTGTCCGAGCGTGCGTCGAAGTGGTCCGCGCCCCGCGAGCGGGGGTGCGTCAGCCGTAGCCCGCCGGCGGACCTCACCTGTGCCTCGGCGGTCCGGCGCACCCGCTCCCCGTCGTCCACGGCGTACGGCAGCCCGGCGAGCAGGTACGGGCTTCCGGGCAGGCGTTCCACCGCGACCGTCGTCCACAGCCGGGTGCCGTCGGTGACGTACAGGGACCGGACGTGGCGCAGGACGTGGTCGGGGCCGACGACGGGCTTGGTGACGAGTTTGGCGGTCAGCGGGCCGGCGCGCAGCTCACGGACGCGGACCTCGCCCACGGGACGGCAGTACAGGAAGCCTCCGGCGACGGGGCCGAAGCCGTGCTGACGGTTCACGGCGGCGGGCAGGCAGTACGTGCCGGCGGCCTCCACCAGGGCGGGCGTCATCCGGTCGTCGAAGGCCACCGAGACGGTCCCTGAGCGGAGTTGGTGCCGCAGCGGGCCCTTCGAGGGGAGGCGGTGCCAGGGTGTGCGGTCCTGGATCTGCCAGACCAGCATGAACGCGAAGTGGCCGTCGACGCCGCCGTCGGGTTGGGTCGCGTGCCGGCCCCAGCGGGTGTCGCCGCGGTAGCGGCCGAGGTCGGCGCCGACGCGGCGGCCGAAGTAGCGCAGACCGAGGACGGCCTCGAAACCGCAGTGCTGTTCGCTGTAGCGGGGGCCTCCCACGTCGAACCCGCCGACGGTCAGCCGTGCGTCGATGTACCGGGCGAGCGCCTCGCCGTCCTCGGCGAACACGTCCTCGCCGCTGACGCGGTGGGCCTGCGCGAGGAAGGACAGGGAGATGGGACCGTAGTTGTTGTCGTACGCGCCGCGGTGCTCGGGCGGCAGCAGAGCGCCCCGGTCCCGTACGCGGTGGGCGCGGATCTCCTCCCGGTACAGCCGCATGGCCCGTGCGCGTACGGATTCGGCCTGGCCGGAGGGGAGTTGCCCGGCGAACATCAGCCCGCCGACGACGCAGGCGATCGCCTGGTTGCCCGCCTCCTGCGGGTTGAAGAAGGTCACCTCGGTCAGCCGGCGCCAGTAGCCGTGGGCCAACCCGACCAGTTCGGACCGCTGTTCGGTGTCGAGGATGCCGTCCGCCGCCTCCAGGACGTTGAGGGCCTGGAGCAGCGCCCACACCGTACTGGGCCAGTCGCCGAGCGGGTGCGCGCCCGCCTCCGGCACGTAACGGGCGTACGGTTCGCCCGAGTCGCGGCGGCGCAGGTTCGGATAGCCGGGGTTGTCCTCGATGAACACGCGCTCGCGCAGGTGGAAGGCGAGGCTGCGGCGGACGGCCGCCGGCAGACGGGCGTCCTTGGAGCGCTGCCAGGCGAGCGCCAGCAGGGAGGTGATCCCCAGTGAGGTGTCCCCGATGTCCTCGCGGGCGGCGGGGTGTTCGAGGTTCCCCTCGGGGGTGATCCGGGCGAGGGCCTGTTCGGCCACGGCGGCGAGGACGGCGTCGTAGGCGGCCGGATCGTCGGGGAGGTCGTGCAACGCGCCCCGCTGGTAGGGAAGATGCACGGCGGATCAGCCCCTCGCGCCGGAGGTCGCCCTGTCGCGGCCAGGATCGCGCGGGCACCCGGGTGGCCGGGTGAGCGCGAGCGGGAGCGGGGGTGTCGGCCGCGCGAACATCCCGGTGTCCGGGGGCAAAGGCCCGGTTCGGGAGCACCCCGGTGCCCGGGGGCGGAGGCCTCGGCTCGGAAACACCCCGGTGCCCGGGGGCGGAGGCCCCGGCTCGGAAACACCTCGGTGTCCGGGAGGGGCGATCCGGCTCGGGACCACCTCGGTGCCGGAGGGGGGCGGGCGTGCAGGGGGGCCGGGGCGGGGGGAGCGAGCGTCACCGCGCAGGCCGCCCCGGCCGTCTCAGGGGGCGGCCGTCCTGGACTCCAGGTCGGCCCGGGTGTCGTTGCCGTAGACACCGGACTCGTCGCCGCGGATGCCGTACCAGAGCTGGAAGCGGGCGACGGCCGCCGTGAGCGCGGCGTCGTAGGTGCCGCTGGTGCTGCCGTGGTCGTACACGTCCGGGATGCGGAGGAGACGCTGCTGAAGGGCCGTCACCTCGGGTCCGCTGTCCCCCTGCCGGAGCGTGCCGGCGCCGTCCGGGTCGGCGGCGCGGTCGGCCGGCGCCGTCGGGGAGTGTTCCCCTCCCGCCCCGGACGCGTCGCCCCGGTCGGTGCCCGGTACCAGGAGGGCGAGGGCGAAGCCGGTCAGACCGGCCGTCGCGACGGCGAGCGCGATGGCGGCGCGGCGCAGACCCGCACCGCGCGCCGGTCCGTGGGCGCCTCCGGGCCGCTTCTCGTGCGGGCGTCCGTCACCGGCGGATGGTCCCTCGGCCGGCCGGACCGCGAGGGCGGGCGGGGTGTCGGCGGTGTAGTCCTCGCCTCCCGGGACCGGGGGCAGCTCCTCGGTCTCGTCCTCCTCCAGGACGGGCAGCAGCCGCACGGGAGGCGGCGGCGCGGAGAGCGGCGCGAAGCCGTCGTCCGTGTCGTCGGTCATCCCCTCCTTCTCGCGCACCTGCCGGAGCAGCTCCGCCAGGGACTCGGAGCGGCGGCGACGCTCGATGTGCGTGGGTTCGATCACGGAGCGGCCGGTGGGCCCCCCGCGTTCGGGCCGTGTCGACACACTGCTCTCCTTCCGTGCACGCGGTCTCCCGCCGTCCCTGTGCAGTGATACGCGGGCGCGGGCCGGGACGTTCACCGGGCGCCGCACCTCGGGAGAGCACCGCGAACCGCACCTCGGTGATCACCCCGAACCCCGCCACTTGGCCGAGTCATGAATCGAATTGGCCGATCCATGAACCGAGTTGGCGGAAGGTTGACCCGTTCCCTGGAGATCGCTGACGGAGCCGTCAATATGGTCGGCCGCATGCCCCCACAACCTCCGAGATCAGCGGCGTTGCCGGTCCTCCCCTATCGCAAGCCCACCCGTGACCGGGACTACTGGGTCTTCGACGACGTGCTGCCCGATCCGGACGCCGTACGGGCCCGGTGTGTCGGCCGGGACGACTGGGCCAAGGGTCACCCGTACACCTCGGAGAGCTGGCCGGGCCTGCGGACGATGCCCGGACTGGAGCCCGGCGAACTGGCCCGTGTGGAGCGGCTGGTGAAGAAGGCCACCGGCGCCCCGGAGCTGTGGCAGCAGTCGACCCCGTCGGGCGCCACGCTCAACCACAACTGCGTCCAGGTCGTCGGCAAGGACGAGGGCGAGCCCCGCCCCCACACGGACTCCCGCGCCCTGTGCCGTTACGCGGCGGTGCTCTATCTGAACCCGAACGTCCCCAAGGACTGCGGAACGGCCTTCTTCCGGCAGGCCCTGCCCGGCGGCCGGCTGGGCGGCAACGTCGTCGTCGCCCCGCACAACAATCTGGTCGAGGCCCTCGGCACGCGTTTCGTCCCGCCGGACTCCTTCGTCGAGGACATCCGCGTCCCGCACCGCTACAACCGGCTGCTCCTCTACAACGCCAACCTGATGCACAGCGCCACCGGCTACTGCGGGACCACCATGGAGGACAAGCGGATGACCGCCGTCTTCTTCTGGATGGCGTGAGCCGGACCGGCCCCGGCCGGTCCCCCGACGGCGCGTGCGGCCCCGGACCTGGTGTCCGGGGCCGCTTCACGTCGCGCCGAGGGGTGCCGACGGGGCGGGCCCGCGTGCGGATGGTTGAAGCGTCTTCGATTACCAGGCGAAAACCGGACATTCCTCGACGCTGGAGGGATTACATCCGCGCCAAGTTCTGGTGGCCGGGAGGTGTGCTCGTCATGATGGGCGCATGACCTTGGCCTCGAGAGCCATGACGCGGCTGGCGAGCTGGCCGGACCTCGCGGAGTCCCTGCCGAGTTGCGGCACGGGGCGCGCACTGTGCGCCGAGCAGTGCGAGATCGTCCACTTCCATTCCGAGCACGATGTCGACCTGCACCTCACCGACCGGGCCATCCGGCGCTTCGAGGACCATCTCAAGACCTCGACGGCCGTCCGCGTGGTGCCCGGCTCCCGCTGGGTGACCATCCATCTGGAGGTCGACTCGGACATCGACCTCCTGCTGACCCTGGTGAGCGTCGCCCTGCAGGCCCATCTCAACGGGCACCTGGCGGGCGACGACATATTCTCGGCGACCTGCAACGACCGCTGACCGGCACACCGACCCGTCGGGACCGGCGGGAACGCGTCGAGCCCCGGCACTCGTGCGGGAACGAGTGCCGAGGCTCTTCGCACCGCGTCATCCGGGGGCGATGACGCGGCGGGCCGTGGCTCGTCCTCATAGTCGATCACTGCTTTTGGGCTGTCAACTTGAGCCCGGGCCAACGGAGTTCACTCGTCAGCACATATCGGCCACATGGGGAACTCCGCGCTCCGGGGCGGACCGGACGGCTCCGGGGCCGACCCGCCCGGCGCGCGCCGGGCGAAAGCGGTCAGGGAACTCAGTCCCCCTGAAAATGCACCGAGTGCCACCACCTCGGCTTCGATGCTAGTTTCCGACCATGAACGAGGCACCGGGGCGCCGCGAACCCGCCGACGCGACCACCGTCAAACCGCCGATGCGGGACGCCCTGGTGGGAGCCGCGTTCCAGCTCTTCCTGGAACGCGGCTACGAGGAGACGACCATCGACGACATCGTGGCCCTCGCCGGAGTCGGACGGCGTTCGTTCTTCCGCTATTTCCCGTCCAAGGAGGACGTGGTCTTCCCCGACCACGAACGCTGCCTGGCCGACATGACGGCGTTCCTCGGCGAGGACGCCGGCACCCAGGACCCGGTGCAGCGCGTCTGCGACGCCGCCCGGCTGGTGCTGCGCATGTACGCGGAGAACCCGACGTTCTCCGTCCAGCGCTACCGGCTCACCAAGAAGGTGCCCGGCCTGCGCGCGTACGAACTGTCGGTCGTCTGGCGCTACGAGCGCGCCCTCGCGGAGTATCTGCGCGGACTCTCCGCCGGGGCCCGGGCGGACACCCTGCGCGCCGACGTCGTCGCCGCCGCCGTGGTCGCCGCGCACAACAACGCCCTGCGCTCCTGGCTGCGTTCGGACGGGACCGGGGACGCCGAGGTGGCGGTCGACAAGGCTCTCGGCTACGTGCAGCGCACGTTCGGCTCCGACCCCGCCGAGGAGGCACACGCACAGGCGGCGGAAGCCTCGCAAGCAGAGGGGACGGACGAGGGAGAAAGCGCGGACGACGTGGTGGTCGTCGTCTCGCGTCGCGGGGCGCCCATGTGGCGCGTGGTGCAGGAGATCGAATCGGCCTTCGCGCGGCACTGAACACGGGCCGGCCGCGGACGGTCTTTCTTTCATTTGAGGGTACGGAGTGCCTTGTCGAGTGGCACTCAGTGCCATAACCTGTGGTCGTGCACGGCGTTCCGCGCACATCAGATTCCGGCCGAGCGCAGGGAGATGACATCGTGTACCACCCAGGAATCGCCCTCCACCCGGGCATCGACGCGTCGACGGACGTGCTGGACGCGGGTTCCGGGGCTCGCCTCGGCACCGCTTCGCCCGAACGCGCCGGGGACGTCCTGCTCTTCCAGCGGTGCCACTGGTGCGCCACCGCCATGTACAACCGCCTCCTGTGCCCCGTGTGCGCGGGCAGCGACCTGCGTACGGAGGCGAGCGCGGGCACGGGTGTCGTGCGCCACTCCACGGTGATCCACCGCAACACCCCGGCCGCACGCAACGTCTCCCTCATCGAGATGGCCGAGGGCTTCACGGTCAGGGGCCGGGTCATGGGTTCGCCCGCCGCCATCCACAGCGGCGACCGCGTCCAGCTCTCCACCGCTCAGGACCCGGTGCGCCGCCAGCCGGTGTTCCAGCTCATCGAGGGCCCGTACAGCGCCTGGAGCTGAACACACGCGGAGATCTCTTTGTCGTTCGAGCCTGGCATTCAGGTGATTTCGGTACGACCGATGATGTGACGCTCCTTAGTATCTGATCCCGTGACAGACGGGAACAGTCAGCGGCGACCGGACGCGCGTACGACCGGCGTGGTCGTCCTCGGGGCGGGTCCGGCCGGACTCGTGCTCGGCAACATCCTGGTGGACCACGGAATCGACTGCGTCGTCCTGGAACGGGCCGAGCGCGCCCACGTACAGACACGGGCACGGGCCGGGTTCCTGGCCGCCGAAACCGTACGGATCCTGGACCGCCACGGTCTCGCCGAGGGACTGCACCGGCGCGGACGGCCCCACGGCACCTGCGAGTTCCGTACCGCGGAGGGCCGGTTCCGTCTCGACTACGGCGATCTCGGACGGCGGGAACAGCACACCGTCTACCCCCAGCAGGAGCTGGTGACGGACCTGGTGGCACGGTTCCTGGAGCGCGGCGGGGACATCCGTTTCGGCACCGAGGCCGTGGCCGTGCGCGGCGCCGACGGCGAGCGGCCCGAGGTGGCCGTGCGCGAGGCCGACGGGCGGCCCGGACTGTGGCGGGCGCGGTACGTGGCCGGCTGCGACGGGCGGCACGGCGCGGCCCGGCGTTCCCTGCCGGCGGGCACGGTCCGCCACCACCGCGATCACGGCGTGACCTGGCTCGGCCTGCTCGCCGAGGCACCGCCCAGCCTGGACGCCGTCGGGTACGCGGTGCACGAGCGCGGGTTCGCCGGGCACATGGCCCGCACCAGCGAGGTCACCCGCTACTACCTGCAGTGCGAGCGCGGCACCCGGGCCGACGCCTGGTCCGAGGAACGGATCTGGGACGAGCTGGCGCTGCGCATGCGGGAGAGGGACCACGGACCGCTGCGCCGCGGGCGCGTCGTGCAACGCTCCGTCGTCGGCCTGGAGTCCGACGTGCTCGAACCGCTGCGCCACGGCGCGCTGTTCCTCGTGGGCGACGCCGCCGCCCTGATCAGCCCGTCCGCCGCGAAGGGCGCCAATCTCGCGGTCCTCGGAGCGTCGGTCCTCGCCCACGCCCTGATCGACGACCTCACCACCGGGAACTCCGAGGGCCTCGACGCGTACTCGGCACGGTGTCTGACGCACATCTGGCGTGCGCAGGAGTTCTCGCACTGGATGATCGGGCTGCTGCACGGCCCGTCCGGCGCGGACGGCGAGTCGCTGTTCCACAACTCCCTGCGCCGCTCCCGCCTCGCCTCGCTGCGCACCTCGCGCAGCCACCAGGACTGGTTCGCCGAGCACTACGTCGGCGTCTAGCCGCCCAACCCCCCTCCGCTCGCCCCCTCGTACATCCGTACGCGTACATCCGAACCCCGGAATGAGGATCCCGCTCCAGTGATCACGGCATTGTCGGGCGAAACGTCCCGCCTGCGCGCGACGGTCGACTTCGTCAAGCAACAGGACACCGCCACACTGCTCCCGCTCCTGCTTCCCGGGCTCGACGGCCCGGAACTGCGCAGCATGGTGGAGCGCTGCGCCTTCTCGCACGCGGCACTGCTCGTCCTCCCGCCCGACGAGGCGGCGCTGCAGGCCACCCTCGCCGACTGCGGGCTCGTCACGGACACGCCGCCGCGGCCGAGCGTCGTCGTGCGCGAGCGTCTCGCCGTACGGCACAACCGGTCCGTGGCACAACTCGACGTCGGCGTCCTGCGCCCCGCGGTGGAGTGCCTGGACGGGGTCCGGCGCGTGGTCGAGGTGTTCACCCTGACCGTGCCGCCGGGGTCGGACCTCGAACCGCTCGCCGCGCACGAGCGGGAGCGGCAGCACGAGGCGCATGTCGCCTTCGAGGTCGCGGAACCGGACCCGTTGGTGCTGCGCGGCCTGTGCGCGGCCTTCGGACGGTACGGCGCCACCCCCGACGGCGGCGGCTACAACCCGCACGAGAACGGCACGGTGTTCTACTTCGGCGCACCCGCCGAGGCCAAGGCCGGGTACCGGCGCGTGGAGCTGTACGTCCCCGGCGACCACCGTGACGTCCTCGCCGCCCACCTCGAGGCGTGCCGCGAGCGGCAGCCCGCCGAGACACTGCTGCGCCTGTTGACCGGGGCGTGGACGACTCAGGCCCTGGCCGCCTTCGCACGGCTCGAGGCGGCCGACGCGATGGACGAGGAGCGGGCCGTCGGCGTGGCGGAACTGGCGCGGGACGTCGGCGCCTTCGAGCCGAACCTGGCCACGCTGCTGCGCTACCTCGCGATGCTCGGCGTGGTGCGCGAGGACCGCGACGGTTTCCGGCTCACGCGTACCGGCGTGCTGCTCCGCTCGGAGGCCGAAGGGTCGATGAGGCCGCTGGCGCTGATGTACGGGGGGCCGTTCTACGAGTCCTTCGCCGGGCTCGGGCACACCGTGCGCACCGGACAGGTCGCCTTCGAGCGGCTTTTCGGCGAGAACCACTTCGACCACTTCGCCCGTGATCCCGAACTCGCCGACCTCTTCGACCGGTCCATGGCCGCCGGTTCACGGATGTTCGACCCGCTGCCCGCCCACCCGGTCCTGCTGGCGGCGGACGACGGGGCCACCGTGGTCGACATCGCGGGCGGCAACGGGGAACTGCTCGGCCGAATCCTTTCCGCGCATCCTCGCCTGCGGGGGCTCCTGCTGGAACGCCCGCACACCGTCGAGGCCGCCCGCCGTCTCCTCGGCGCGGCCGGCCACGCGGCGCGGTGCACCTTCCGGGCGGGCGACTTCGCGGACGTGCCCGCGGGCGGCGACGTCTACGTCCTGTCGCGTGTCCTGCACGACTGGGACGACGACCGCTGCCGCGAGATCCTGCGCCACTGCGCCCGCGCGATGCACGACGACGCCGATCTGCTCGTCGTCGAACGGGTCCTGCCCGCCGACGGATCGCCCTCGCTGGCCACGGCCTGGGACCTGCACATGATGTGCAACGTCGGCGGCCGCGAACGGCGCGCCGACCACTACGCCCGGCTGTTCGCCGACGCGAGCCTCACCCTCGTGGGCCGGACACCGCTGCCCCTGGACGGCAGCGTGCTGCACGTCCGCAGGACCGGACCGGCGGATTCGGCGTCCGGGCCCCCGGTGGGCTGAACCGCGGGGTCGCGGGCGCGGCTGAACGAACCGGCGTACGAGGCCGGTTCGTTCAGCCGTCAGCCGTGAGCCGTCGGCGGCCGACCGTCAGCCGTAGGTGATGTCGGACGTCGCGTACTTGCAGTAGGTGCCGTCGGGGCCGCTGCCGTTCGTGGTCGGCTCGGCGCCCGTGTTGTTGCCGATGTACTTCTGGCAGGGGACGATCTTCTTGCTGCTGTCCCCGAGGATCCTGATGGACTTGAGGGTCGCGCTGTCGCCGTAGTTGGTGTTGATGCCGACGAGCTTGCTCCCCTTGTAGGTCGCCTCGATGGTGTTGAGGTTGATGGTCCGCTTGTACTGCGTCTTGCAGTTGCCGCAGGACCGGACGAACGTGCCGAAGGTCTGGACGGCGAAGTTCGACACGTTCAGCGTTCCGGCGCCGTTGAACTGGAACACCTTGTCACTGGCCTCCTTCGCGCCGCCGCCGCTGACGGTGTAGACGTTGGACGACGAGGAGCCGAGGAACGTCGCGGCGTCCTCGCCGACGTCCTCCCACCAGACGTTCTGCAGGGTGCAACTGCCCAGGCAGTGGATGCCGTCCGCCGCGGGCGAGCCGATGATGACGTTCTTCAGGACGGCTCCCGCGGCCAGTTCCAGGATCGGCCCCTGGTCCTCGTCCTGGCTGCCCGTGCCCAGGTCGCCGGTGCCGTAGAGGCGCTTCATCCCGTAGTCCTTGGTGCCGGAGACCGAGATGGTGGCGGAGACGGCCTGGCTGCCGGTCGCCGTGGGCCAGGTGGCGGCGCTCGCCGGGGTCAGGGCGCCGTCGGCCATCACCATGGCGGCCGAGAGGCCGAGTGCGGCGAGGGTGCCGGTGAGGGCGCGCCGCCTGGCGCGCGGACGTGCTGATGACGTCATGTCCCGATGCCTTCTTCCCGTGGGGTGGTGAAGTGCGGTGGTGGGGTGGGGTGGTGATGCAGGGTGGTGGGGTGGGGTTCCTGGGTGCGGCCGGCGGGGCGGGATGCCGCAGGACTCCCAGGGATGCAGGCCGGACTCCCGAGGACCGGCCGGGGCGCCCGGAGGCGGGGTGTCAGAGCTTCCCGGTGCCCGCGCCGGCCGTCACCGAGGCGACGACGATCGAGGACGGCTCTGCGGTGTAGCTGTAGGGCGGCTTCGTGAACGTGCCGACCTGCGAGATCTCGGTCGCGGCCCCGCCGAGGTCGTTGCCGCTGAGGTTGGCGTGGCCGTCCACGTCGCTGTCGCGGTTCGTGGTGACGGCGACCGCCGTGCTCCGGAAGACGTTGTTCTCGACGAGCATCTGGGCGCCCATGCGGGAGTGCACGGCGGTGTCGGCGCCGACGACGTAGTTGTCGTAGAAGTGCCCGGTGCCGAAACGCAGGCTGGGGATGCGGGAGTTGACGTTGTTGAACCAGTTGTGGTGGTACGTCACCCGCAAGTGCCCGGTGTCCTCGCTCGCGTTGCTGTCGCTGTGGCCGACGAGCGAGCCCTTGTAGTGGTCCTTGAACGTGTTCCAGGAGACGGTGACGTAGTCGGAGGCGTGGGTGATGTCGACCAGGCCGTCGTAGTAGTCCTTGCCGTGGTCGCGGTCGGACGAGAAGGCGTTGTGGTCGATCCACACCTTCGTCGAGGCCTGGACGGTGATCCCGTCGGCGGGCGCGACCGGCTTGCTGATGTTCAGGTTGCGGACGACGACGTTGGTGACCTTCTTCAGACGCAGTCCGCCGCCGGTGAACCCGGACGCCGAACCGACGCCGAGGACCGTGGTGTTGGAACCGATGTCGACCTGACCGCTGAGCGGGATCAGGCCGCTGACCTTCACGACCTTGGCCGTGTCACCGGTGACGGCGGTCTTGAAGGCGGCGAGTGTCGTGACGGTGACGGCGGTCGCGCCGCCGCCGCCCGTGGTCCCGGCGCCGAAGCCGACCGGCGCGGTCTCGGCGGCTCCGGCCGACTGGGGCAGCACGAGTGCGGCGGTGACCGCCAGGGCGGCGGCACCGACGGTCAGCAGGGCCGGACGGAAGCGCCGGCGTGGGGGGAGCGTACGCATGCGGGTGTGTCCCTTCAGAGGCGACTCTGGACATGTACACGGATGCCGTACCTGTATCTGAACAGCGCAGGGCGTGCGACACGACGTTCACGACCCGAACACGAGCTTGGCTGGTGCGACTTTCCCAGGTGGTGCGGCTCGGAGAGCTCATGTCTCGTATACGAGATGTCACACGTGGGTCACCCTGCTGAACGGGAACGTAGGCGGTAAGCGCTTTCTAGTCAACGTCTCCCGCAGTACACATCCGGCCAACTCCCGTATCGGCGGCGTGCCCACGCCGACGCGGAAGGCGGTGCGGACATGCGAAAGGGAGGGCGCCCTCGGCGCCCTCCCGAATACGTCACACGGCTCGACATCCGTCGTCGCGACGGACCGCGTCACGGGGACAGGGTGATCCGGATGCCGACGGTGCCGCTCTCGCCGCGGCGCAGCCGGCTGCCGAACAGGGTGAGCCGGCCCACCAGCCCGTACTTGCGGGCGAGAAGCTTGCGGTACCGGGCCGTCTCCGCCGCATCGACGATCTCGGCCGTGGCGGGGACCGGCTCCCCCGTCGGCCTGCCGCGCACGTCGCAGGGACCGACCAGGACGTCGGCCCGGTTGCGGATGCGCTTCACCTTCCAACTGTCCGAGACGGTCCAGGCGCCCAGCGCCGCGCCGTCCCGCACCACCCACACGGGTGTGGCGACCCCCGTACCGTTCTTGCGATAGCTGGTGATCAGCAGGTACTTGCCCGATCCGAGCGTGTCCAGCGAGGCCTCGTCCATGGCCGAAGTGTAAGCACGCCGGTCCGAGGCCCCGTCGGCACCCGAGCCGTCCCGGTCAGGAAAGCTGTCCGTCGTAGTCGGGCAGCTTGAACGTGCGCTCCGCGTGGCCGCCGACCAGGTCGGTGGTGTTGTTGCCGACGTTGGCGATGATCGTGTACCCGCGGGACTCGATCTCCGCGCGCTTGCCGGTCTTGTAGGCGCCGACCTCGTCGAAGAGGTCGGGCAGATCACGCACGTAGAGTCCGTCGACCGGGTAGCCGGCGCACTTCAGGTTCCACTTCGTCTCGCTGGCGATGATGCCCGGGCGGGCGGTCACGAAGAACACGGCCACGCCCCGGGAGTGGGCGTAGCGGGCGAGGGCCAGCGAGGCCTTGACCGCCGGGGTGGGCAGCTCGTACCAGGGGTGGAAGTCCGTCTCCAGCGCGGTGTTGTCGATGTCGAAGACGACCGCGAGCTTCTGGCCCCCGGCGTTCGCGGTGCGCTGCTCGACGTACGGGACCGCCTGGTCGATGACGGCCTGGACGTCGCTCTGCCAGGTGGCGTAGTCGACACCGGTCGTCGCGGAGACGCTCGCGACCGCCTGGGCCGGGGCCGCGGCGGCGGAACCGGCCGCGCCGACCGTCCCCCCGAGCCCGAGCGCCACGACCGCCGACATCGCACCTATCCGCCGCACCGCACCACGTCGCGTCATGCCTGTCCCCTTTTCACATCTGCTCGTCGGAGTGCGCGAGTCGGTCGAACCCGCGCATCGAGAAGGCGACGGTGCCTGGCTCCGTCGCCGTGGCGGAAATGATCCTGGCAGCCCGTGTACGGAGGGGGAAGAGGTAGTTACCGATCGGTAGAGATCGTGCTTCACGCGCTTCGGGGTACGCGGCGGTGCAGTGGCACACGCCCGCGAGCCGTGTGAGCCTGGGCTCGCGGCTGGCACCAGTGGAGAGAGGCTGCTCAGATGCAAGGACCGAACATCGTCATCGTCGGCGCGGGATTCGCCGGAGTCGAGGCCGCCAGAAGCCTGGAGCGGACGCTCACCCCCGGCGAGGCCCGGGTCACCCTGATCAGCCCGACGGACTATCAGCTCTACCTGCCGCTGCTGCCCCATGTCGCCGCCGGTGTCGTCACACCGCAGTCGGTCGCGCCCTCGCTGCGCCGGATCCTGCACCGCACCGCGCTGGTGCCGGGCGGAGTGATCGGTGTCGATCCGGAGGCCAAGGTGTGCGTCGTCCGGAAGATCACCGGGGACCTCGTCGACCTGCACTACGACTACCTGGTGCTCACCCCGGGAAGCGTGACCCGCACCTTCGACATCCCGGGTCTCGCGGAGGAGGCGCGCGGCATGAAGACGCTCGCCCAGGCCGCGTATCTGCGTGACCACGTGATCGCGCAACTCGACCTGGCGGCGGCGACGCCGGACCACGACGAGCAGGCCGCGCGGCTCCAGTTCGTGGTGGTCGGCGGCGGGTACGCGGGCACCGAGACGGCGGCCTGCCTCCAGCGTCTGACCACCGCCGCGGCGCGGCGGTACCACCCCCGCATCGACCCGGACCTCATCAAGTGGCATCTGGTCGACGTCGCCCCGAAGCTGCTGCCCGAGCTCGGGGACAAACTGGGCGCGGACGCGCTGCGGACGCTCAGTGAGCGCGGTGTGCAGATCTCGCTGGGCACCTCCGTCGCCTCGGTCACCAAGGACGAGGTCACCCTCACCGACGGGCGGGTGCTGCCGTCGCGGACGCTGGTGTGGACCGCGGGCGTCGCGGCGAGTCCGCTGGTCGACTCGCTGGGCGCGGAGACCGTGCGCGGACGGCTCGTCGCCGAACCCGACTTCAGGGTGCCGGGCCTCGACGGGGTGTTCGCGCTGGGCGACGCCGCGGCGGTTCCCGATCTGGCCAAGGGCGACGGCTCGCCCTGCCCGCCCACGGCCCAGCACGCGGCCCGGCAGGGCCGGCACGCGGCCAAGGTCCTCGCGGCGAAGCTGCGCGGCGAGCCCACGCTGCCCTACCGGCACAAGGACCTCGGTCTGGTCGTCGACCTCGGCGGCCACGACGCCGTGTCCAAGCCGCTCGGCATCGGCCTCAAGGGCGCGCCCGCGCAGCTCGTGGCCCGCGGATACCACCTGTACGCCCTGCGGACGGGCGCCGCCCGGTTCCGTACGGGTGCCAACTGGCTTCTCAACGCCGTGGCGGGCGACGACTTCGTCCGCACCGGATTCCTCGCGGACCGCAAGGGGACGCTGCGGGACTTCGAGCGTACGGATGTGTATCTGACCCGGGACGAGGTGGCCGCCCGGACCCGCGCCCACGCCTGAATCCGGCCGAACGGCCCCGTTCGCCCCGGCCGCCCCCGACGGTCCGGTCCGTCGGGGGCGGCCGTGTCGTCCGCCCTGCCCCGGTGGTGTCAACGTCCCTCGGGGCAGGGCGACTTCGGCGCACCGTGGTCTTCGCCGAAAGGCGGGACCGGCACACGCGCACGGTCATGAAGCGGCCGTTCCCGACGCGAATCGGCCACCCCGTCGCCGGCTCCGGACGGTGGTGAACAACCGGGCCGGGGCGCACGTATGAGGGGAGGGCCCTCGACCGGGGCCTTCGGCGGCGGTGACGCCGCCCCGTACGGTTTCGGGAGCCCTGGCATGAGGCACGCACGACGACGGATCGTCCAACGGGGGGCGCGACTCGCGGCCGTCGGCGGGCTGCTCTGCGGGGGGTTCATGGTCACCCGCGCCATGGCGAGCGAACCGTCCGACGCGTCGGGCACCGCGGCCGCGACGCGGGCCGCGGCGGACACGGGCGCCGGTCTCGTGTCCCGGCTGGGCACCTCGCGGACGGCCGGCAACTGGATAGCCGCCGACGGGCGTCCCGTCGTGGCGGTCACCGACGCCGACGCGGCGGACGCGGTGAAGCGGGCGGGTGCCCGCCCGAAGGTCGTGACGCACAGCATGCAGGACCTCAAGTCCGCCACACAGAAGCTGAGTTCGGCGCCCCGGGTACCGGGCACGGCGTGGGCGGTGGACTACACGAAGAACGAGGTGGTGGTCCAGGCCGACAGCACGGTCTCCGCCACCGACTGGTCGCGCATGACGAAACTGGCCGACGGCATCGGCGACTCGGTGCGGATGCAGCGGACGCAGGGCACCTTCACCACGCGGGTGAACGGCGCGCAGGCGATCTTCTCGACCGGCGGGCGCTGCTCGGCCGGCTTCAACGTAACGAGCCCGCAGGGTGAGTTCATCCTCACGGCTGGGCACTGCGGCCCCGAGGGATCGGTCTGGTTCTCCGACAACACGGGCCGCCAGCAGGAGGGCCGCACGGTCACGACGGCGTTCCCCGGCAGTGACTTCTCGCTGATCCAGTACGACAGCGGCCGTCAGCCCTCTGACGCGAGCAACGTCGTCGCCATCGGCGGCGGCAACGGCGTACGGATCACGGGCGCCGCCGATCCGGCCGTGGGCCAGCGGGTGTTCCGCAGCGGCAGCACCAGCGGCCTGCACGACGGCAAGGTGACCGCGCTCAACGCGACGGTCAACTACCCGGAGGGCACGGTCACCGGGCTGGTCGAGACCACGGTGTGCGCCGAACCGGGCGACAGCGGCGGTCCGTTGTTCTCCGAGGGCATCGCGCTCGGGGTGACCTCGGGCGGCAACGGGGACTGCAAGAGCGGCGGTACGACGTTCTTCCAGCCGGTCACCAAGGCGCTGACCGCACTGGGGGTGACGCTCGCGGGCCAGTCCGCGCAGGGTGGCGCGGGTGCCGCGGCCCAGCCGTCCGTCGCCCCGTCGGCCTCCGCGATGGCCTCGCAGGGTGGAGCGCCGGGTGCGGCGGCTCCGGGCGCGGTGGAGGCGGTGGGTGAGAGCGGTGCGGCCCAGACGTTCGTGTCCGCGCTCACCGACCCGAACAATGTCGGCCCCGGTCTGCTCGTCATCGGAGGAAGCGTCATCGCGTTCGTGGCGACCCGCTTCATCCGCACCGAGCAGGACCGCAACGCCTACCGGCGGCAGTATTCACAGAGCTGGGGCTGAGCGGTCCGCAAAGCCGAGGCCCGGCGGTCACGGCCGCCGGGCCTGCTGTTGCGACCCGGAGCCGGATGACCGGGTCCGGGTCGTCGGAGTCCGGTGCCGAGGTTCGAGGCCGTGGCTCTCCTTGTTCGGGGAGCCCTGCCGGACACGGAAGGTCAGGCGGCCCGGGTCGCCGAGGACGACGGGGCGGCCTTCGCCCACTCGAGGACGAGGCGCTGGTACTCGCGCCGCTCGTCCATGTTCAGCGACCCACCTGCCCGGAACCAGAGAGCCCGGATCTCCTCGTTGACTTCGGCAGCGGATCGCTGAGTGTCGTTGTCAAGAGTGGTGCACATGCCGTGAAGCATACGGCCCTTGACGTGAAGATGATGTGAGTAAAGGCCCACCCGGCGACATAACGGACCGTGAAGCTCGTCACTCGCTCACGTGCCGGGCTTGCGGCCGTACACGTAGACGTCGTCACCGTTCTTGAGCAGCGACCAGTACTTCTTGGCCGTCGTCGGGGTCATGTTGACGCAGCCGTGCGAGCCGGGCGGGTTCCACATGCTGAGGCCCACCGAGTGGAAGGCCTGGCCGCCGTCGAAGAACTGGCTGTACGGCATGGACACGTTGTAGATGCTCGAGACGTGGTCGATGTCACGCCAGTAGATCTTCTTCAGGCCGGTACGCGTCTCGTAGCCGTCCCTGCCGGTGCGGACCGGGACCGGCCCGTAGACCAGGCGGCTGCCGTCCTGGATCCAGCTGAGCTGGAGGGTGAGGTTGACGCAGGCGATCCGGCCCTTGTTGACCGGGCACTTGCCGTCCCGGTTGGGGTTGGTCCCCACGGCCTTCTGCTTGTTCATGAGATCCATCACGCCCCAGGTGACGGGTCCCGCGTACCCGATGTTCGGGGTGATGCCGTGCTTGTTCTGGAAGGCCTGGATCGCCTTGCAGTCGGCGGCGGACTGCCTGCCGTCCACGGGCCGCCCGAGGAACTTCTCCACCTGCTTCTGGTACGGGCCGGCGGCCGTCGTACAGCTCGCGGCCTGAGCGGGTGCCGCGCCCAGCGCGAGGGTGAGCGGCGCCACGAGTCCCGTGAGTCCGAGCGCGACAGCTCCCCGCCTGCGTGTGTCCCCCATGGCGGACCTTCCTGTTGTTTTCACCGTTCTGTCTGCACTGCTAGACAGCCCTAGAGGGTATTGCGTTGTACGGCCCGCCCCATAGGTACGGAACAGTGACATTCCTCGCTGTGACGGCTCCGGTTCCCGGCGGCGTCCCGGTTCCGCCGCGGCGTTGCGGCGCCCCGGGTCCGCCGACGGCGCCGGACGCCCACCGCGGACCGGTCCGGTTTCCCCGAAGTGGACCGCTCTTTCGAGGGACGTTGCTCATAGGCTGCCGTCATGCACCCGGCTCTCTCCGACGACCTCGACCGTCTCCCCGAACTCCTCCAGGCCGCCCGGGACTTCGCCGTCCACGAGGTGAGCGGCCTCGGCACCCGTCCCGTCGCAGCCCTGGGCAAGGCGCCCGCGCCCGATCCCCTTCCGGCCGAGGGCGCCGGCGCGGAGGGGGCCCTGGCCCGGTTCGCCGGACGCTGGGCGCCCGGGTTCTCGGGTTCCGCGGGCCCGCGCTATCTGGGATTCGTCACCGGCGGTGCGACGCCCGCCTCACTGACCGGGGACTGGCTGACCGGCGCCTACGACCAGAACGTCTCGGGCGCCGCCGGCTCCTTCGCGAGCGCGCTGGAGCACGAGACGCTGGGCTGGCTGCGGGAGCTGTTCGGGCTCGGCGAGGAGCACCACGGGGCGTTCGTGAGCGGCGCGACGGTCTCGAACACGGTCGGGCTCGCCATCGCGCGCGAGTGGCTCGGCGAGCGCCGGGGTGTATCGGTCTCGGACGAGGGAGCGGGCGCGCTGGGCCCGGTGGACGTGCTGTCGGGCAGCCCCCACTCGAGTGTCGCCAAGGCCCTGTCGGTGCTCGGTCTCGGGCGCGGCAGCCTGCGCCGGGTGCCGGTGCTGCCCGGCAACCGCGAGGCCGTGGACGTGGAGCGCCTCGATGCCGCGCTCCACGCGCTCGACGGGCGTCCGGCCGTCGTCGTGGCGAACGCCGGAACGGTGAACACGGTCGACTTCGACGATCTGCGGGCCGTCGCCGCGCTCAAGGAACGCCATGACTTCTGGCTGCACGTCGACGCGGCGTTCGGCGCGTTCGCCGCTCTGTCGCCGGCGCACTCCGCGCTGGTGGCCGGCCTGGACGAGGCCGACTCCGTCTGCGTCGACCTGCACAAGTGGCTCAACGTCCCCTACGACGCGGCCGTCCAGTTCACCCGTCGCCAGGACCTCCAGGTCCGGGTCTTCCACAACGCCTCGCCCTATCTCGGACTCCCCGGCGCCGACCCCGACTTCCTGCACCTGACGCCGGAGAACTCACGCCGGCTGCGCGCGCTCCCGGCCTGGTTCTCCCTGGCTGCCTACGGGCGCGAGGGGCATCGGGAGATCGTCGAGCGGAACGTCGCGCTCGCCCGGCGGCTGGGCGAGCGGATCGCCCGCGCTCCCGGACTGCGGCTCCTCGCGCCGGTGCGGCTGAACGTCGTGTGCTTCACCCTCGCCGAGGACCCGACGGAACGGCGTGTGCACGCGCTGGCGGACGCGGTCGCCGCCTCGGGCGAGGCCTTCGTGACACCGACGTGCTACGACGGCACACACGGACTGCGGGCCGCGTTCAGCAACTGGCGTACGTCCGAGGCGGACACGGACCGGGTGTTCGCGGCCGTCGAGCGGCACTGCGCGCAGCCGCGCCTGTGACGGTCCGCGCCGGGGGCGGTGGGGGCCGACTTCGGCGCGCCTCCCGGGACGGGCCGGCTTCGGCCCGTCCTCACGTCCGGTGGGTCAGGCGGGCTGCCACAGTTCGATCCGGTTGCCCTCCGGGTCGGTGACCCAGCCGAAGCGGCCGACGCCGTCCATGTCCTGGGTCTCCTCCGCCACGTCCGCTCCCCGGGCGCGCAGTTGCGCGAGCATCGCGTCCAGGTCGCGGACACGGAAGTTGAGCATGGTCTGCTGGCCGGGTGACCCGAAGTAGTCGGTCCCGGACTCGAAGGCGGCGAACACCGTCGGCCCGGCCTCCGGGCGCCACAGACCGTGCTCGTCGGTGTCCAGGCCCAGGCAGTCGCGGTACCAGGCGCTCAGGGCCGCGGGGTCGCCGGCACGCAGGAAGTATCCGCCGATTCCAAGCACACGTTCCATGCGGCCATCCTGTCAGGAACAGCGCGGCACCGAGGGGCACCACACCCGCGGCCCGCCTCAGCTTCCGCCCTCGTCCCCGCCCTCTCCCCCGACCGCCTGCCGGAACCGCTTGTTGACG
Organism: Streptomyces sp. NPDC056738; assembly: GCF_042790435.1. Classification (NCBI taxonomy): domain Bacteria; kingdom Bacillati; phylum Actinomycetota; class Actinomycetes; order Kitasatosporales; family Streptomycetaceae; genus Streptomyces; species Streptomyces sp. NPDC056738. The sequence continues at coordinate 428,668 of NZ_JBHTZF010000002.1, read as the reverse complement.
CCCAGCAGCCCGCCGTCGACGCACAGGGTCGTGCCGGTGATCCAGGCGGCGTCGGCGGAGGCGAGGAAGGCGACGGCGGCCGCGATGTCCTCCGGCTCGCCGACCCGGCCGAGCGGGTACAACAGCCGTGCCGCGGAGGCGAGATCGTCCTCGCGGCCCTCCCAGGCCGTGGTGCGGATCGTGCCGGGAGCCACGAGGTTGACCCGTACGCCCCGCTCGGCGGCATGGCCGGCGAGGGTGCGGGTGAGCGACATCAGTCCCGCCTTGGCCGCGCTGTAGGCGTGGTTGCCGAAGTCCTGGATGCCGTTGACGGAGCCGATGGTGACGATGGCCCCGCGGCCGGAGGCGACCAGGTGCGGGAGCGCGGCGCGGGCGCAGCGGTAGGCCCCGGTCAGGGTGATGTCGAGGTCGGCGGCCCAGTCCTCGTCGCTCTCGTCCTCGAAGAGCGGGGCGTCGGGGGTGCACCGGTAGGCGTTGTTGACCAGGACGTCGAGCGAGCCGAAGACGTCCACGGCGCGGGCCACGGCGGCCTCCACCTCGGCCCGCCGCCCCACGTCACAGGGGAACGCCTCGGCCCGCGCGCCGAGTTCACGCAGTGCGCCCGCGGTCTCCTCCGCCGCGGCCGCGTCCACGTCGGTGACGAGGACCTGAGCGCCCTCCGCGGCCAGGCGGCGGGCGGTGGCCGCGCCGATCCCGCGGGCCGCGCCGGTGATCAGGACTCCGTACCCCTCGAACCGCCTCATCGCTGTCATGGCTGGGAAGGTACCTCCATGATCGTCGCGGCGACAGGGGTCGGCCCGCACGGGCCGCTCGTCAGCGGTATCCCGTGACGTCGGCGGGCTTCCCCTTGTCCTGCACCTCGACCATGTAGCGCCAGGCGTCCGGCCGGCTGCCGTCCCGGTCGGTGAAGCCGTACTCCCGGGCGAGCTGCCCGCTGGAGAGGGACTGGCCGTTCCAGCGCGCGCGTTCGGGATCGGCGGCCAGCGCGGCGACGGCGCGCCCCACGTAGAACGGCGTCTCGGAGATGGCGAAGTGCGGCTCGTTCTTCTCGGCGTCGTGCCAGTTCTCCTCGGTCACGCCGAAGGCTTCGAGCATCATCTCGGAGCGCAGCCAGCCGGGGGTGAGCGCCACGGCGGTGGCGCCGCGCGGGCCCAGTTCGTGTCCGAGGGCGAACGCCATGCGCAGGACGGCGGACTTGGCGATGTCGTAGAAGAAGGAGACGCGGTAGGTGTCCCGGTTGTACTCCGCGGTGCCGTCGGTCATCTCGACGACCAGGCCGCCCGGCCGGCGCAGCAGCAGGGGCAGCGCGTGGTGGCTGGTGATCGCGTGGGTCTCGATGGCGAGCCGGAGCATCCGGCGTCCGTTGTCGAGGTCGTGTTCCCAGACGGGCGCGTCCCACTCGAAGAGCTTCTCGCCGCCCCAGATGTCGTTGACCAGGATGTCGAGACGGCCCTGTTCGTCGGCGATCCGGTCGACGAGGGCGGCCACCTCGGCGGAGACGAGATGGTCGGTGGGGACGGCGATGCCCCGCCCGCCCGCCGCGGTGACCAGGTCCGCGGTGTCCTCGATGGTCTCCGGCCGGTCGTACTCCGAGCGCCGCTCCCGGGTGCTGCGGCCGGTCACGTAGACGGTGGCGCCGGCCGCGCCCAGTTCCACGGCGATCCCGCGGCCCGCGCCCCGGGTCGCGCCCGCCACCAGCGCGACCCTGTTCCGCAGCGTGCCTTCCAAGGGCCCTGACATGTCCGACCTCCGTGCGCCGTGGCGTCCACGGGCGGTCACCCGTGGTTTCTCCGAGCGTCTCGCGGAAGCCGGACATCTTCTGTCAGGTATCGGTGTGGCGTCCGCGCCGTTCCGCCGCGCGGCGGAGACGGACGGGCATCCGGGGCGGCCACATGGTGGAGCCGGTGGAGGCGGTTCAGTGGCCGCGGGCGATCCACGTCTCCAGGTGCGGGGCCTCCGCTCCGATCGTGGTCGTCTCGCCGTGTCCCGTACGGACGACCGTGTCGGCGGGCAGGGTGAGCAGCCGGTCGCGGATGGATTCGACGATCGTCGGGAAGTGGGAGTAGGACCGGCCGGTCGCCCCCGGGCCGCCCCGGAAGAGGGTGTCGCCGGAGAAGAGGGTGCCCAGGCCCGGGTCGTAGAGGCAGACCGCGCCGGGGGCGTGGCCCGGGGTGTGCAGCACGGTCAGATCGGTGCCCGCGGCCTCGATCACCTGCCCGTCCTGGAGCCAGGCGTCGGGCATGCGGTCCGGATGGGTGAGCTTCCACAGCGGAAGGTCGTCCGGATGGAGCCAGATGGTGGCTCCGGTGCGCTCGGCCAGGGCGGGGGCGGCGTCGATGTGGTCGTTGTGGGCGTGGGTGCACACGATCCCGCGCAGCCGGCGGTCGCCGACCGCCTTCGCGATGGCGTCGGCGTCGTGCGCGGCGTCGATCACGACGGCCTCGTGGTCGTCGCCCACGATCCAGACGTTGTTGTCGACCTCCCAGGTGCCGCCGTCGAGCTCGAACGTGCCCGAGGTGACGAGGTGTTCGATGCGCGCGGTCATCAGAACGTCACCACCGAGCGCAGCACGTCGCCCTGGTGCATCCGTTCGAAGGCCGCCTCGATGTCGTCGAGGGCGATCGTCTCGCTCACGAACGCGCCCAGGTCCAGGCGTCCTTGGAGGTGCAGGTCGATCAGCATCGGGAAGTCGCGGGAGGGCAGGCAGTCGCCGTACCAGGACGACTTGAGCGCGCCGCCGCGGCCGAAGACGTCGATCAGCGGGAGTTCGAGCTTCATGTCGGGGGTGGGCACGCCGACGAGGACGACCGTGCCGGCGAGGTCGCGGGCGTAGAAGGCCTGCGTGTACGTCTCCGGGCGGCCCACCGCCTCGATGACGACGTCGGCGCCGAAGCCGCCGGTGAGTTCGCGGATCGCCTCGACGGGGTCGGCCGTCCGGGAGTTGACGGTGTGCGTCGCGCCGAGCTTCTCGGCGGTGGTGAGCTTGCGGTCGTCGATGTCCACGGCGATGATCTTCGCCGCGCCGGCGAGCCGGGCGCCCGCGATCGCCGCGTCGCCGACTCCGCCGCAGCCGATGACGGCGACGGTGTCGCCCCGGCCGACGTTGCCGGTGTTGATGGCGGCGCCGATGCCGGCCATCACTCCGCAGCCGAGCAGTCCGGCGACCGCCGGGGAGACGGCCGGGTCGACCTTGGTGCACTGTCCGGCCGCGACCAGCGTCTTCTCGGCGAAGGCGCCGATACCGAGGGCCGGGGACAGCTCGGTGCCGTCCTTGAGCGTCATCTTCTGCTTCGCGTTGTGGGTGTCGAAGCAGTACCAGGGGCGTCCGCGCAGACAGGCACGGCACTGTCCGCACACCGCGCGCCAGTTGAGGATCACGAAGTCGCCGGGCGCCACGTCCGTGACACCGGCGCCGACCGACTCCACGATTCCGGCCGCCTCGTGGCCGAGCAGGAACGGGAAGTCGTCGTTGATGCCGCCCTGCTTGTAGTGCAGGTCCGTGTGGCAGACCCCGCAGGCCTGGATCTTCACGACGGCCTCGCCCGGCCCCGGATCGGGCACGACGATCGTCTCGACGCGCACCGGCTCGTTCTTGCCCGGTGCGATCACGCCCCGTACTTCCTGCGCCATGTGAGTGAGCCCTTCGCTGGATGGACCTTCCGTCGACCGACCCTACGGGGTGACCCGCCGGTAGAAGGCCAGGTGGGCCACGGCGGCTCCGGTTCCGGTACGACGGACGGTCACCGGCGGGAGCGGGCAGGGCCCCGCGGCCCGCGCCTCGCTCGCCCACGTTCCCGATCGGCCCGCGCCTCCGATCGCCCGCGCCCCGATCGGCGCCCCAGGCGCACCCACCACGGACTCTTGGATACCCCCGGGGGTACCTCTGTTACGGTGGATATACCCCCGGGGGTAATTTTCACCGAGCCGCGAAGCCCTCGGGCTGCCCGCGGGAGAGAGGAGTGCTGCCGTGTTCTTCGTCGACACCATCGAGGTGGCGGGCCTGGGCAACCGGAGCTATCTGGCCGGCGGCCCCCACACCGCCGTCGCCGTCGATCCGCCCAGGGACGTCGAGCGGGTGATCACCGCCGCGGCCCGGCGGGGCGTCCGGATCGGGTACGTCGTCGAGACGCATCTGCACAACGACTACGTGAGCGGCGGCCTGGAGCTGGCCCGGCTCACCGGGGCCGCCTACCTGGTCCCGGCCGGGGCCCGCGTCGCGTTCGAGCGGGTCCCGGTCGCCGACGGGGACACGGTGCCGGTGGACGCCGGACTGACCCTGGAGGCGCTGGCCACGCCCGGCCACACCCCGCACCACACCTCGTACGTCCTCAAGGACGACGGACACGCCGTCGCGGCCTTCACCGGCGGCTCGCTGCTCATCGGCACGGTCGGCAGGCCCGACCTGGTGGAGCCGCGGCTGACCGGCGAGCTGGCCCGGGCGCAGCACGCCTCCGCGCACCGGCTCGCCGCGGAACTGCCCGACGACACCGTCGTCCTGCCCACCCACGGCTTCGGCAGCTTCTGCGCCGCCGGGACCGCCGACGGCGACGCGACCACCGTCGGGCGCGAGCGCGCCCGCAACGAGGCCCTGGTCAAGGACGTCGACGCCTTCGTCGCGGACCTGCTCGCCGGGCTCGACGACGTTCCCGCGTACTACGCCCACATGGGCCCCGCCAACGCCGGCGGCCCGGCCCCCGTCGACCTGACCCCGCCCGCGCCCGCGGACGCCGCGGAGATCGCCGCGCGGCTCGCGGCCGGGGAATGGGTGGTGGACCTGCGCAGCCGGCTCGCGTTCGCGGCCGGGCATGTCGCCGGAGCGGTCAACTTCGAGGCGGACGGCCAACTCGCGGTCCATCTGGCCTGGCTGCTGCCCTGGGGCAAGCCGGTGACCCTCCTCGCCGAGTCTCCGGAGCAGCTCGCCCGCGCACAGCGCGAACTGGTCCAGGTCGGCGTGGACCGTCCGGCCGCCGCGGCCGTGGGCTCGCCGGCCGCCTGGCTGCGCGCGGGGGAACAGGCGCGCACCTTCCGGCGCGCGGTCTTCGCCGAGCTGGCCGAGGGGTACGCGGCGGGCGAGACCGTGGTCCTGGACGTACGACGCGACTCCGAGCGGGCCGGCGGGCACATCGCGGGGTCGGTACACATCCCCGTCCACCAGGTGCGCGACCGGCTCGGCGAGATACCCGCCGGGACGGTCTGGGTGCACTGCGCCGGAGGCATGCGGGCGGCCATCGCGGCCTCACTGCTCGACGCGACGGGCCGGGACGTCGTGGCCGTCGACGACGCCTTCGCCGCGGCGGCGGCCTCCGGCCTGCCGATGACACGAAGCGCCCGGACCGGCCCCGACGCTCCCGGCACTCCGATCACCTCCGGCGACACTGCGGCTCCGGCTGGTCCCACCTCCCCCGCCGGTCCTTCCGACGGCGCCGCCCCCGCGGACCCGGCCGGCACGACAGCCCCTACCGCCCCCGGCACCGCCTCCGTCGCGTTCGAGGACTCCGCCGCGTGAGTGTTCTGATCCTCGCCCTCCTCGCCGGGGGCGTGACCGGGCTCGCGCTCGGGGCGCTGGGCGGCGGTGGCAGTGTGCTGACCGTGCCCGCCCTGATCTATCTGCTCGGCTTCACCCCGTCGGCGGCCACCACCGCGAGTCTGGTCATCGTCACCCTCACCTCGGCGACCGCGCTGTCGGCGCACGCCCGGGAGGGCACCGTCCGCTGGCGGGCCGGAGCGCTGTTCGCGCTGGCGGGGCTGATCCCCGCGGCACTGGGCGGGGCGGTCTCCGGACTGCTGCCCCCGGCCGTGCTGACCGGCGCGTTCGCGCTGATCGCGGGCCTCGCCGCGTGGCGGATGCTGCGGCCGTCGGCCGAGGTCGCGGGGTCCACGCCCGCGGGGACCGGCCGGATCACCGGAACCGGCGCGGGCCTCGGCGCGGTGACCGGCGTGCTGGGGGTGGGCGGCGGCTTCCTCGCCGTACCGGCCCTGGTGAACGTCGTGGGTCTGCGGATGCGGGCCGCCGTCGGCACCAGCCTGCTGGTGATCACGGCGAACTCGCTCGCCGCGCTGCTCGCCCGGGCGGGAACGGCGCACAGTGTCGACTGGGCGGTCGTCGCGCCGTTCGCCGGAGCCGCCGTCCTCGGCGCGTGGGACGGCAAACGCCTCGCGGCCCGGCTCTCCGGCGGCACGCTTCAGCGGATCTTCGCCTGGGCCCTGCTGGCGGTGGCCGCGCTGATGTTCCTGGACGTCGTGCTGTGAGGCTCAGGCGAGCGACAGGAAGAGCTTCTCCAGCCTGGCCCGCATCTGATCGGTGTCCTCACCGTTCCTCGCGCCCTTCTCCACGTCGGTCAGGCACTGCTGGAGCCCGGTGGCGATGATCGCGAAACCGGCCCGGTCCAGGGCGCGGGAGGCGGCGGCGAGCTGGGTGACCACGTCTTCGCAGTCCCGCCCCTCCTCGATCATCCGGATCACCCCGGAGATCTGTCCCTGCGCCCGGCGCAGCCGGTTCAGCACCGACTTCAGCTCGTCACCCGCGAGTTCCAGTTCCACGAAGACTCCTCAATCCATACCCCTAGGGGTATCTTACTCCGCCCCCGCGGGGCACCCCCGAAGAGCAAGGATGACACTCCGCATGAACACCCCCGTCTCCCTCGACGCCGACCAGGCCCGCGGCCGCCTCGGCGAGCTGACCGTCATCGACGTCCGCACCCCGGGCGAGTACGCCTCCGGCCACCTGCCGGGCGCCCTGAACGTCCCGCTGGACCGGCTCCGCCACGCGCTGCCCGTGCTCGGGAACGCCCGCACCGGACTCCTCGTCGTCTGCGCCTCCGGCAACCGCTCGGCGAACGCCTGCGCCCTGCTGGCCGAGCACGGGGTGGCGGCGGCCACGCTCACCGGCGGCACCGGCGCCTGGGCGGAGCGCGGGCACGAGCTGCACCGCCCGGCCACCACCACGCGGGCCGGCTGGTCCATGGAACGCCAGGTCCGGTTCACCGCCGGAACCGTCGTCCTCACCGGCCTCGCGCTCGGACTCCTGCACCCCGCCTGGCAGTTGCTCTCCGCGGGTGTCGCGGGCGGCCTGGTCCTCTCGGCGCTCACGAACACCTGCGGGATGGCCGCGCTGCTCTCGAAGCTCCCGCACAACCGGCCTCGTGCGGCGGACCTCGACGCCACCCTCGCGGCCCTCGCGGACCGCGTGTCCTGAAGTCCGCGCCGACCGGGGGCAGTCGGGACCGGCCCGCCCGGGCCGCCGACGTAGCCTGAGGGCTCCGTCCCCCACTCCCGCGAGGAGCGCCGTGAGCCTGACCGAGGCCGAGCCCGAGGTGCCCGCGTGGCGCCTGCTGCTCGGGTACGTACGACCGCACCGCCGGGCCCTGTTCGGGGGCGCGCTGCTGGCACTCGCGACCGGGGCCACCGGTCTGCTGCTGCCCCTGGTCGCGCGCGGGCTCATCGACGATCTGTCGCACGACCGCCCGATCGGACGGGCCCTGCTCGGCATGGCGGCCCTGGTGGTGACCAACGCGGCGGTGGGGGCGCTGGGTTCGTACGTCCTGCGGCGCACCGCGGAGTCGGTGGTGCTGGGCGCGCGGCGCGCTCTGTCCTCGTATCTGCTGCGGCTGCGCATACCCGCCGTGGACCGCAGCGAGCCCGGCGACCTGATGGCGCGCATCACCTCCGACACGACCCTGCTGCGCGAGGTCACGACCGATTCCCTCGTCGGACTCGGCACCGGTGGTCTCACGCTCGTCGCGACGGTGGTCATGATGGGCCTGGTCGACCCGGTGCTCCTCGGCGTCACGCTGGGGGTGGTGCTGTGCGCGGGTTCGGTGCTCGGTGTGATCGTGCCGCGCATCAACCGGGCGAGCAGACGGGCCCAGGACGCCGTCGGGGTGATGGGGGCCTCGCTGGAGCGGACCCTCGGCGCCCTGCGGACGATCAAGGCGTCGGGCGCCGAGCACCGTGAGGAGCGCGGCGTCCACGAGGCCGCCGAGGAGTCCTGGCGGCAGAGCGTGCGGGCGGCCCGGTGGTCGGCGGCCGCCGGCAACACGGCGGGGCTGGCGATGCAGGTCGCCTTCATCACGGTCCTCGCGGTGGGCGGCGCCCGGGTCGCGACCGGCGCCATCGACGTCGGCACCCTGGTCGCCTTCCTGCTGTACGTGTTCTATCTGATGTCACCGATCCAGCAGGTGGTCGGCGCGGTCACGCAGTACCAGACGGGGGCCGCCGCGCTCGCCCGCATCCAGGAGGCGCTGCGGCTGCCCGCCGAACCCGCCGCCCTGCCCGCACCGCTGCCGGAGCCGGGCGCGGAACCGGCGGCGCTCGCCTTCGAGGACGTCCGCTTCCGCTACGCCGACGATCTGCCGTACGTCCACCACGGCGTGACGTTCGCCGTCCCGGCCCGGGGCCTGACCGCGTTCGTCGGCCCCTCCGGCGCGGGCAAGACCACCGTGTTCTCGCTCATCGAGCGGTTCTACGAGCCCGAGGCGGGCGTCATCAGCGTGGACGGCCGCCCGCTGGAGGAATGGGAGCTGCCCCGGCTCCGGTCCGTCATCGGCTATGTGGAGCAGGACGCGCCGGTGCTGTCCGGCTCGCTGCGCGACAACCTCCTGCTCGGCAACCCGGGGGCCGAGGAGGGCGAGCTGACACGGGTGCTGAAGACGACGCGCCTCGACGGGCTCGTGTCCCGGCTTCCGAACGGTCTGGACACCCTCGTCGGGCATCGCGGCACCAAGCTGTCCGGCGGCGAGCGCCAGCGCGTCGCCATCGCCCGGGCCCTGCTGCGCCGCCCCCGGCTGCTGCTCCTGGACGAGGCCACCTCGCAGCTCGACGCGGTCAACGAGGCGGCGCTGCGCGACACGGTCGCCGATGTGGCCCGTACGACCACGGTCCTGGTCGTCGCGCACCGGCTGTCCACCGTGACGACCGCCGACCGTATCGTCGTGATGGACGCGGGCCGCGTCCGCGCCGTGGGCACGCACCGCGAACTCGTCGCGGCGGACGCCCTCTACGCGGAACTGGCCACCACCCAGTTCCTCGCGACCGCGGGGTGACCGCGAAACCATCACCGCGAAACGACGGCCGCGCACCATGACCGTGGCTCGGTGACCACGGCTCCATGACCGCGCCCCGGCCCGCGGGGACGCCGACGCGTCGGCGGCACGCCCGGCCCGCCGGCACCACCCTCCGGCGGAGAAGCCCGCGGGATTTCCTTGGCGACGGTCCGGCTCTCCTCTATGGTGATGCCCTTCTTTCCGCCCCGGGGGCGGTCGTCCGCGCACGGCCGGCCCCGACCGGGCGGCGAGCACGTCCCACCCGGATACGCAGGCGACTGATCATGGTCAAATACCGATACCCGGCCGGGCAGGCCGCCCCCGGGATCATCTCCGCGGCCCCCGTCGGCCCACCCGCCGGCCTGGAAGTGATCTCGCTGGCCGCGCTGCGCGCCCGGACCCGCGCCCACGGCACCGGTCTCGGCGTACCGCAGCGCCCCGGCTTCCACCAGGTGCTCACCCTGGCCTCCGGCACCCTGCGCCAGACCGTGGACTTCACCGCCCACGACGTCGAGCGGGACTCCTGGCTGTGGACCCGCCCCGGGCAGGTCCTGCAGTGGGGCGATCTCACGCGGGCCGAGGGGACGCTCATCGCCTTCGAACGGGACTTCCCCGGCGCGGCCACCGTCCGCGCGGCCCGGCTCGACGATCCGCACGGCCGCGTGCTGCGCACCCCGGAAGGCGGTGCGGCCGCCTCGTTGCGTGTGGCGACCGAACATCTGGAGCACGAGTTCCAGGCACCCGGGCGGCTGCCGCGCGACGCGCACGGTGCCGTGCTGCGTCATCTGCTGGACGTGCTGATCCTGCGCCTGGCCCATCTGGAGGGGTCGGACACCCCCGTCACCGGGCCCAGTGAAACCTTTCTTCGATTCCGCGCGACCGTCGAGCGGGACTTCGCCCGCACCCGGCGGGTGGACGACTACGCCCTCACCCTCGGCTACTCCGCCCGTACCCTGTCCCGGGCCGCCCTCGAATCGACGGGGATCGGCGCCAAGGAGTTCATCGACCGCCGGGTGATCCTGGAGGCCAAGCGGCTGCTCGCGCACACCGACCTGGCCGCCGCCCGCATCGCCGACCGGCTCGGTTTCTCCAGCGCCACGAACTTCGCCAAGTACTTCCACCAGCGCGCGGGGCAGGCCCCCATCGCGTTCCGTACGGCGGTACGCGGACGCGGGGAGGCGGGGTGATCCACACCTCCCCTGCCCCGCGTACCGCCGCGTGACCCGAACGGCAGGCCCTAGGCCTCGATGCCCGGGAGCAGGCCGGTGACGGGGGCGGCGAGGTCGGTCACCTGGTGGAGCTGGTTCAGCTCGTACAGCCTGTTCAGTCCCCCGAGCTGGCTGGAGGGCCGGGGCAGCCGGCTCTGGGCCGCGGCGGGGATGTTGTTCGTCGCGAGGGAGTCGAGCGTGGTCATGGGGCTCAGCTTCGCGGTGTCGTGAGCTTCGGAGCCCGCGGCCGTCGCCATCGGCGCGGCGAGCCCTGTGACGCCGACGGCGAGACCAACGGCGGCGACGATACGTCGTGTTGAGATCATGCAATGAGCAACGGCCGCGGCCCCGGGACGGACACGGCCCGGTCCCCGCGCTCACCCGAGAGGCGCATCGGGCGTCTGCGTTTGCCGTGGGCCCCGAGGCGGAGGACGCTCGATACTGAGGCGCTTCGCGGTCGGCTCGTGGCCGGTCCGCGCCTTCCTGAGGAGGTCACCCATGGGCACAGCGGCAGCCCCCGCCTTCGACACCGAGGCGCTGCGCCGGGGCATTGAAGGACACAGTGCGGCAGATCTCCTGTCGCTCTACGCGGACGACGCGGAACTGCGCATCGTCGACCGCAACACCCAGCCCAGTCACCCGATGGTCAAACACGGCCGCGCCGAGATCGCCGAGATGCTCGACGACGTCTACAGCCGGGACATGACGCACAAGATGGACCAGTGCGTCGTCCAGGGCGATCACGTCGCCTACACCGAGACGTGCGTGTACGCGGACGGGGTGCGGGTGATGAGCACGTCGATGATGTCGCTGCGCGACGGCAAGATCATCGAACAGACACTGGTCCAGGCATGGGACGAGTAGGGAGGAACTGGCCGAAGGTCCAGGTCACGTCTCGTGTGACCTGGACCTTCTCCGCGGGCGCCGCGATGGGCAGTTCCCGTCCGGACCGTCGCCGCCGGGCCGCGGTCCGGGCGGCGGGCCTGCGGGTGTCCGCCTCCCTGCTGGACTCGCTGCTGCGGACCGCGCGTTCGCGGCAGCACCCCCCGGCACCTCGTCCGCCCCGAAGGCTGCGCATCCGGCCGCGGTGAGTCACGCCCGCCCTGTACCCGTCGGCGTCGAGGGCGCCGCGACGTCGCCGTCAGAGCTGGGTCGTGACCGCCCCGGCGACCGGTTCGGCGCCCGGAGCAGCATGGGGGACGCCCGGTCCACGAAGTCGCGCAGAACCGCCGAATGGGCCGCGTCGCCGCCGAGTTCGCGCAGGAGACGGTGGGCCCGGTCGCGGAACGCGCTGATGTCCTCCTCGTACCGGCGCAGCACGTCGGGCGCCAGCAGGACGCCGGTGAGCGCCTCCCGTCCCTCGGGCGAGTGGCGTCCGGCGGCGTGCAGTCCGAGGACGTCGGCCGCCGAGTCCGGCCCGGCGTTCTCCACCGCGCAGGCCAGGAGATACGTCACCGTGCCGTTCGCGAGGTCTTCGTCGCGGCCGGTCAGGATGTCCTGCTGGTCGTTGAAGAGCTGCCACAGGATGCCGAAGACGTTGCCGAACTCCCGCCAGAGTTCCACCCTTTCGTCCGAGCAGCCGGCCAGACGCGCCGCCATGGCGGTGACCATGCTGTACGGCGCCCCGGACTTCCCGAGGTACGCCGTGACGACGGCGTCGCACGTGACCTCGTCCACGTCGGCGCGAAGGTCCCTCAACTGCCCCTCGGTCGCGCCGATCCAGCACCGCACGATCTCGGCCGACAGCGGGCCGCGCGCCTCCTCCGGGATACGGGGCGACTGAACGACCAACAGGGGAAGGGGTATTCCGCTGATGACGGTGGCGAGCAGCGCCTCGCTCTCGCGGAGCGCGCCGGCGGCGAGGACGGCCTGGCCGTCGGCGAGGTCGTCCAGGTAGCACGCGGAGGTCCACCACAGTTCATGGACGACGGCCAGCGGGACGGCCGGTCCGGGCGCCCCCGTCTCCACTCCGTGGACGATCATCGGCAGAACGGAGTGGGGGTAGGCGAAGGTCCGGTGAGCCAGGAGTTCGGCGACCGCGGCCCGGACGGACGCGGCCGCCGGGCCGAGCATGTCGAGCGCCGCGTTTCGCTCCGCGTCGATGTCCGCGGACATCTCCCCGTGCAGATCCAAGTACGACTTCGCTCGCACGCAGTCCACCCCCACCACTGAATTGTTCGAGCGCCGATTCGATCATTCGCCATGATGGCGAGCCAGAGCAATTTTGCGCCATGGCCGGTTTGCCGAGAGTCGCTTCCGGCAGCGCGAGGAGCGGGTCACAGGGTACGAAACTCGCCATACTGGATCCCGTGCGCGTTGCGATCATGACGGCGGGTTCACGGGGCGACGTGGCGCCGTTCACCGGACTCGGGCACGGCCTGGTGCGGGCCGGGCACGAGGTGACCCTGGTGACGCACGGATGTTTCGCCGGTCTGGTGCCGGGCTCGGGGGTGGGGTTCCACCCGCTGCCCGTCGATCCGCGGGCCGAGCTGGAGTCCGGGCCGGGGCGGCGGCTCCACCGCAGCGCCACGGGCGCCGGGAAGGTGGTCGGGCTCGCCGGGCTGGCGCGGTCGCTGGCCGGGCGGCTGACCGACGGCATGATCGCGGCTGCCTCCGGCGCCGACGTCCTGCTGCTGTCCGGTTCGCTGGGACCGCTCGGGTACGCGGTCGCGGAGGGGCTGGGCCTGCCCAGCATGGGAGTGCACCTTCAGCCACTGGAGCCGACCGGGGAGTTCGCGCCACCGGTGGCCGCCGCCGGATCCTGGGGGTCCGCGGTCAACCGGGCGGCGGGGTACGGGGTGAACCTCGCCGTCGAGCGGGTCTTCGCGCGGACGGTACGGGAGCTGCGCAAGGAGCTCGGCCTGCCGCCCGTGGGGACCGTCGCGGCCCGGCGGGCCCGTGAGCGGCGGGCCTGGCCGGTGCACCACGGGTTCAGCCCCCTCGTCGTGCCGCGGCCGCGGGACTGGAGACGCGGGCTCGACGTCTCCGGCTACTGGTGGCCCTACGCGAGCGAGGACGCCCGGCTCCCCTCCGCGCTGGAGGACTTCCTGGACGCCGGCCCCGCTCCGGTGTTCGTGGGCCTCGGCAGCGCGACGGTTCCCGATCCCGGGCGGCTGAGCGGCGAGATCGTGCGCGCGCTGCGGGCCGCCGGGCTGCGCGGGGTGATCCAGCGGGGGTGGGGCGGGCTGCACGCCACCGGCGAGGACATGTTCACCGTCGACGAGGTGCCGCACTCCCTGCTGTTCCCCCGGATGGCGGCGGTCGTGCACCACGCCGGGGCCGGCACGACGGCGGCGGGGCTGCGGGCCGGGATCCCCGCCGTGCCCGTGCCGGTCCAGTTCGACGAGGGTTTCTGGGCGGCCCGGCTGGTCGCTCTCGGGGTCGCGCCGGGCACCCTGTCGCCCCGCCGTCTGCGCGCCGAGCGGCTGGCGGCGGCCCTGGTCCGGGTGACCACGGACCCCTCGTACCGCCGGAACGCACGAAGCCTGGCGGAACACCTGCGCACGGAGGAAGGGGTGGCCCGGGTCGCGGAGGCCCTCACCCGTCTCGAACACCCCGGACGGTCCTGAGGGCCGCGGACCCGCCCCGCCTCCGCCCGCCCCGGCTGTCTATGAGCCCCGCCCCGGCTGTCTACGAGCCCGGGGCGCCGTCCGTGACCCATCCCGCGGGCCGCAGGATCGCCAGGAGCTGGCGGACCAGTTCCTCCACCACCTCGTCCAGGGTCGCGTCCACCCAGCCGGCGTTCCAGTCGTGCAGCAGGCCGTTCACGCTGCCGATGAAGGCGGTGGCGGCCAGCCGGTAGTCGCGCGGCGCCGCCTCCCCGCGGGCCACGGCGCCGGCCGCCTCCCCGCAGATGAACTCCACCCACCGGGCCCGGCGGGCGAGCCGCTGCTCCTCCAGCCGCGCGCTCACGCCGATGATCTCCACGAAGGTGATGCGGATACGGCGCGGATCACTCGTCACGTTCGCCGCGTAGGCGCGGAAGAGGGCGGTGGCGCGCTCGGCGAGCGGCAGGTCGCGGGCCTCGGCGAGCGCGTCCAGGGCGGCCCGCTCGGCCCAGTCGTTGACCTGGAGATGGAGGACTGCCAGGACGTCCTCGAGGCTGCGGAACGCCTCGTAGAACTGGCGCGTGGACAGTCCCGCCGCCTCGCTGAGGGCCGCCACGGTCGTGGACCGGTAGCCGGGCCCGGCGCCGAACAGTTCCAGCCCCGCGTCGAGGAAGCGACGGCGGCGCTCCGCCTGCCGCTCCTCCGCCGTCCGGCCGCCGTACCGGCCGGTGGGCCGTCTCACCCTGCCGTCCACGCGTTCCTCCCCTGGCCCCAGCCGGCGTTCGCCCCTTCGGCGATTTTCTCGTGCACCGCCCCTTGTGAAGAGGCTCCCCCAGTCCTTACTTTCCAGTAAGCACACTTTGAAAGCACGCGTGTTCAGATTGCACCTTGTCATGATCGCGTCATTCTGACGTCGCGCACGCACAGCACGCGCTCCCGGTCCACCGACCCGCACTCCCCCACTACGACAGGGACCCTCCATGTCCGTGCTCAGAGCCAGACACCTCTGCACGCTCGCCGCGGCCCTCACGCTGACCCTCGGCGGCACGGCGACCGCCGCGTCCGCGGCCGCCGCCCAGGCCGGCACCTCCGATCTGCGCGAGGTGATGTTCGTCGGGAACAACTGGGAAGGCACCGCGGACGTCATCAAGTCCACCGGCGACTTCGCGAAGGTCGGCCGGGTCGACGTCATCCCGGACAAGGCCGAGCGGATGGCGGCGATCAACGCCGACCCCATCAAGTGGGCCTACTTCATGGGCATCCGCAACGGCGTCGGCGAGGGGCACGACCAGTTCGTCGACGACATGTACTCCACGCCCGACGGACGGTCGGTGGTGGTCTCGCGCCCGAGCTTCGCCGACGTGGTCTCGATCGACCTCGCCACCGGACGGATCAACTGGCGTTTCGCCGTGTCGGGTTACCGCTCCGACCACATGGCCGTGTCGCCGGACGGCACCCGGGTCGCGGTGTCGGCCTCCACCGCGAACACCGTGCACGTGCTCGACATCACGACCGGCAGGCAGCTCGGGTCGTTCGCCACCGGCGACAAACCGCACGAGAACATCTTCACCCACGACGGCAAGTACATCTGGAACATGGCGATCGGTGACGTGACCACCGCTCTCGACGAGCCCTGGCTGGACTGGACGAAGGGCGACCGGAAGATCACCGTCGTCGACGCGGCCACCTTCAAGCAGGTGAAGGTGATCGACATGCGCCAGCGCCTCGACGCCATCGGCCTCAGGGACTACTCCGACGCCGTGCGCCCGGCCGTCTTCTCGCCGGACGAGTCCAAGCTGTACTTCCAGGTCTCGTTCTTCAACGGCTTCCTGGAGTATGACGTGGCCACCGACAGGATCACCCGGGTGAAGACCCTCCCGAAGAACCCCGCGACGAGCAGCGACCGCACGACATGGGTCAACGACTCGCGCCACCACGGCATTTCGATGAACCCGTCGGGCACCGCGCTGTGCGTCGCGGGGACCATGGACGACTACGCGACGGTCGTCGACCGGGCGACCCTCCTGGAGGGGCCGCTGATCCCCGCCTCCAAGCCGTACTGGGCGACCGTGAGCGGCGACGGCAAGGACTGTGTCGTCTCCGAGAGCGGTGCCGACCAGGTCACCGCCATCGACTTCGCCACCGGGCGGAAGACGGTGTCGGTGCCGGTCGGCGACCATCCCCAGCGGGTCAGGCTCGGCCACGTCGAGGCGAACTGGACAGGGCCGGCCAGCAGTTGACCGGTGCTCAGCCGAATCGCGCGGCGGCCCAGGCGGCGAGTTCGGTCCGGGCCCCGTTCAGCAGGGCGGCGGACGGAGCGGTGGCCCCGTTCGTGACCAGCGCGTAGTGCACGGTTCCCGGGCCGGACGCGGTGAGCAGGAGGCGTCTGCTTCCGGCCCCGCCCGGCTCGGGAGCCACGGCCACGGGGGTCGTCGTGGTGTAGGCGGGCGGGGACACCAGAGCGCCGAGGTCGGACACCACCGTCGTGGCCGAGGCGGGGAACGAGGCCGGCAGATGGAGCTCGGTCGGCGCGGACCCGCCGTCGGAGCGCCAGAAGAGCACTCCGTACTGACCGGTTCCCACCAGTTGGGAGACCTGGGGAAGGGTCGAGGGCACCGGGTTCCAGGTCAGCGTGGTGGAGCCGTCGCGGGAGCGGTCCTCGTAGGTGAAGGCGAGGGTGGAGCCCGCGGTGGCGCCGGGGTACAGGCGGTCCAGGAGCCGGGCGTCCTGGCGCAGGACGGCCGTTCCCGAGTCGTCGAGGCGCACGGCGGAGAGGTCCTCGTCGTTCCAGGCGTCGCCCGAGGTCCGAACCTTGTCCGGGTTGTCGTTCATCAGCTCGTGGTGCCGGCCGCTGTAGATGTCCCACTGCCACTGGGTGCCGGACAGGACCGGTCCCGAGGACGCCGTCCCGGTCCACCAGCCGGCGCCGGTCAGACGGGAGTCGAGGGCCTGGTACATCGCCTTGTCGACCGTCGGGGCCTTGTCCGAGACCGTGCCGGAGAGCGGATGGCCGAACTCGCTGACGACGGCCGCGGTCCCGGCGGCCGAGGCCCGGTCCCGGACGGCCGCGAAGTCGCTCGCGTACTGGCCGTCCGACGCCTTGCCCCACATGAGGATGCCCGAGATGGCCTTCTGGTCGTAGAAATGGGTGTTGAACGCATAGCGCGGACCGAGGGTGCCCGCGTCGAGCAGTCCGCCCTCCTGCTTCTGGGAGGAGATGTTGGCGTTCCAGAAGAGGTTCGGTTCCACGAAGGCGGGCTTGTCCTGCCAGCCGGCCGCGTCCATGCGGGCCCGGAACCTCCCGTAGAACGGCCAGAGCAGGTCGCGCTCCCAGGTACGGCTCGTCCGGCCCGACTCGTAACTGCCCGCGTACGGCTCGTTGTACGGGTCGAAGCCGGCGACACCAGCGAACTCGGCTGTGGTGAGGTGCCGGCGGACGTACGTCATCGTGGCCTCGGCCGTGGTGAGGAAGGCGTCCTGGAGCCCGTAGGAGTTGTGCCAGAAGTCGTACTGCGCGGCCTTGACGGCGTTGTTCTGGGTGATGTTCTGGCCCCAGAACAGGCAGATGCCGCAGGACTCCTGCGGATAACCGCCCGCGGTCACCGCCCACTTGGGGGCGCCGTCGCCCGAGTACCAGCTTCCCGGGTTGAAGAGGTGGCGGGAGTAGAGGTCCTGGTGGAAGTCGGGGAAGACACGGACGCCCGCGTCGAGGAAGGCGCGCATCTGGTCGGTGGCCGCGGCGAGATAGACGGTGTCGACCTGGCCGCGGACCGGTTCGGCGTGCGCCCAGGAGAGCAGGAAGCGCACGGAGTTGCCGCCGCCCAGGGCGCGCAGCGCCGCCGCGGACTTCGTCGCGTCGGCGACCGACGCGAAGGGCAGTCCGCCGTTCTCCTCCAGTTTGGTCTCGCCGGAGACGTTGTAGCCGCGCAGCACGACCTCACGGCCCAGGCCGTCGGTGAAGCGGCCGTTCGCGACCGTGAGAGCGGCGGCGGCCGGCTGGTCGAACCAGAGGGAGTCGGGGAGTCCGTCCGCGGCGGCGGGCCGGGTGCCCGCCGCCGTGAGGAATCCGGTGAGGAGTACGAGGACGCCGAACAGACGCGCACGTAATCTTGGCATGCTCGCAACAGTCCTGCGAGTGCCAGAGGCCGTCAACACCTCTGACTCATGAGTAAGTTTCTGGTTTCTCCCGGCCTCGCGCCGCGCCCGTGAGCTCCGCCGTCCGCGGGTTCAACCTCCCACCCTGCGGGTCAGGTTCAGCAGATACTCCTTGCGGTCCAGCGGGTTCAGATCGGTCCGGGGACGGTCCGGGATCACGTCCCGGGCCACCGCCGCGTAGTGGTCGAAGGCGCATTCGAGCTCGCCCTCTCCTCGCGTCGGGCCCGGGAGCTGCTGCTCCAGCTCGTGCGCCCGCACCACCGGGAGGATCCCCTCCAGCACGCACGAGGATCCGTGGATCCGGGTGGTCCGCGGCACGGCACGCTGCCGGGCCAGCAGGGGCAGCACGGCGCCGAGGGTGTCCGCGGGCACCTCCAGACGGAACTGGTGCATCGGCTCGTACACCTGGGTCCCGGCCGCGCGCAGGGCGGCGGTCAGCACCAGCGGGGTCAGACCCCTGAAGTCGGCGCCCGTGCTGGACATGCTCTTGTCGAAGCCCTGGTGGGCATGGCTCTGGCGCGGCGAGTAGCCCGAGTGCGTCATGGTGACGACGCAGTCGGTGACCTGCCAGCCGTGCAGTCCCTGTCCCAGCGTGTCCGCGACGGTGTCCTCGACCGCCTTGAAGAACGCGTACGGCATCGATCCGAGTTCGACCTCCAGCCGGAACTCCACGCCCGAGCCGATCGGCGCCGGCTCGACGCGCAGGCCGACGGTGGCCAGGAACGGATTGGGGTCCTTCTTGTTGAACTCGACCGCCGCGCCGGTGCCCAGGGGCCGTTCGACACAGAGCGGGGTGGTCTCGCGGAACAGGACGTCGACGCCGAACTCGTCGGCCAGGGTCGCCTGGAGGACCTCCTTCTGGACCTCGCCGTAGAGCGACACGGAGATCTCCCCGCGCAGTTCGTCGTGCCGCAGACCGATGAGCGGGTCCTGCTCGGCGAGTTGGGTGAGCGCCGTGTGCAGCGCGCCCTTGTCGGCCGGGCGGCCGGGGGTGACGACGGTCTCCAGGGTCGGCGGGGCGAAGTGGTGTTCCCCGGTCGGCGAGTGCGGCGCCTCGCCGATGGTGTCGCCGATCCGGACGGCGCCCAGTCCCCACAGCTTGCCGATGCGTCCCGCGCTCACGGACGCCTCGCGGACCGCCGCGCCCTGGTCGAAGACGCTGATCGCGGTGACCTTCCCCTCCTCGCCGTCGCGCAGGGTGAGCCGGTCGCGGGTGCGCAGGGTTCCCGAGAACATCCGCGCGTACGCGATCTTCTCGCCGGCCGCTCCGCGTTCGACCTTGAAGACGGTGCCCGACAGCGGCCCGTCGGCGTCCGCCCGCGCCACGGGCAGCAGCTCCCGGACACCGGCGATCAGCTCGGTGACGCCCGCGCCCGTCATGGCCGATCCGAAGAACACCGGGTGCACCAGGGCCTGCCCGGTCTGCCGGACGAGCGCGGCGCGCAGACGCTCGTACGACACCCCGTTTTCGACGTACGCGGCGAACAGCTCCTCGTCGTGCCCGGCGAGGGGGTCGAGGAGGTGCGGTCGCAGCCGGTCGGCGGAGTAGGGGGCGAAGGACGCGGCCCGCGTGCCCAGTCCGCCGGGCTCGCCCATGGGGACGATCGCCGGGGTGAGACGTTCGGAGATCTTGGCGAGGATCTCCTCGTGCCGGGCTCCGCGTCGGTCGATCTTGTTCACGAAGATCAGCGTGGGGATGCGCAGCCGCTGGAGCGTCCGCATCAGCACGCGGGTCTGCGCCTGCACGCCCTCCACGGCCGAGACGACGAGGACGACGCCGTCGAGCACGCCGAGGACCCGTTCCACCTCGGCGATGAAGTCCGGGTGACCGGGGGTGTCGATCAGGTTGACGGTGAGGTCGTCGATCGCGAAGGAGACGACGGCGGATTTGATCGTGATGCCGCGCTGCCGCTCCAGCGCGAGGAAGTCGGTCCGGGTGTTCCCGTCGTCGACGCTGCCGATCTCGTCGATGACCCCGACCGTGTGCAGCAGCCGCTCGGTCAGGCTCGTCTTACCGGCGTCTACGTGCGCCAGGATTCCCAGGTTGAGCATATGCACCGGGTGTCATGTCCTTTGAGATGAGAGTGATTCCTTCCTGGGTGGACATGAACGGTGCTCGCATGTGCTGCTCCTCGGTCCCGGTGAACACGTTCCCGCCAGTGCAGCAGGCGGCCCGCCGGGACGGCAACGCATTAACGCTCAACGAAATCCCGCCGCGGGGCGGATCCTGGAAGGTGACCCGCGAGGGCGTGGCCACGGCGAGAGGAGCGGGCGATGCGTGACATCCTCCCGGCGCTCCGCGCCTGGTACGCGGCGGGCTCGCCGTTCGGACTGGCCACGGTGGTCGCGGTCGGCGACAGCGCGCCCCGCGACCCGGGCGCGGCCATGGCGGTGGGGCCCGGGGACGAGGTCGTGGGCAGTGTGTCCGGCGGCTGTGTCGAGGGCGCGGTCTTCGAACTGGCCCGGGAGGTGATCGCCTCGGGCGAGGCGCGCCTGGAGACGTTCGGGTACAGCGACGAGGACGCCTTCGCCGTCGGCCTCACCTGCGGCGGGGAGATCACCCTGCTGGTCCGGCGGGTGTCGCCGGCCGACGATCCCGCCTTCGGCGCGGTGGCCGAGTCGGTGGCGGCGGGCCGCCCGGTGACGCTGGCGACGGTCCTGGACGGCCCGGCTCCACGGGGCGCGACACTGGCCGTCCGCCCCGAGGAGCCCGTGCCCGTCGGCCCGACGCCCTCCGGTGCTCCGCAGGGCACGCCCGGTCCCAAGCCCTCCACCGCCCCGGACGGCCCACCCGCCGCGACGGGACCCGCCGGCACACCGGGCTCCGCGGGCCCCGACGGCGACGCCGCCGCCCGGGCCGACTCGACGGGCCCCGGCCGTACGCCCGGCCCGGCGGGCCCTGACGGTGCCGCCTCCGCCCCGGCTGGCTCGACGGGGGTCGACCGTGCGCCCGGCCCGGCAGGACCCCACGGCGCCTTCTCCGCCCCGCCCGGCCGGGCGGATCCCCACCGCACGTCCGGTGCGAGCGGTCCGGACCACACGCCCGACTCGGCAGGCCCCGACGCTGCCGTCTCCGTCCCGCCCGGGCCGGTGGACCCCGTCGTCGAAGTCGTCGGGTCGCTCGGGGCCGAGGGGCTGGATGTCGCCGTTGTCGCCGATGCCTGGGGGGAGCTGGCTCAGGGTGCGACCGGGTGTCGGCACTACGGGCCGCACGGTGAGCGGCGCGAGGACGCCGTCACCGTGTTCCTGCACTCCTTCGCGCCACCCCCGCGCATGCTCGTCTTCGGCGCGATCGACTACGCGTCCGCCGTGGCCCGCATCGGCTCCTTCCTCGGCTACCGGGTCACGGTGTGCGACGCCCGTCCGGTGTTCGCCACCGCCGAACGCTTCCCGGCGGCGGTCGAGGTGGTCGTGGACTGGCCGCACCACTACCTGAGCGCCACGACGACCGACGAGCGCACGGTGATCTGCGTCCTGACGCACGACCCCAAGTTCGACGTGCCCCTGCTGGAGGAGGCGCTGCGCCGCCCGGCCGCGTACATCGGGGCGATGGGCAGCCGC
Organism: Streptomyces sp. NPDC056738; assembly: GCF_042790435.1. Lineage (NCBI taxonomy): Bacteria > Bacillati > Actinomycetota > Actinomycetes > Kitasatosporales > Streptomycetaceae > Streptomyces > Streptomyces sp. NPDC056738. The sequence continues at coordinate 407,155 of NZ_JBHTZF010000002.1, read as the reverse complement.
CGCACCCACGACGACCGCCTGGAGCGGCTGCGCGCGGCCGGCGTCCCGGAGCAGGAGCTGTCCCGGCTGCACTCCCCCGTCGGGCTCGACCTCGGAGCCCGTACACCTGAGGAGGTGGCCGTGTCCGTAGCCGCGGAGATCATCGCGTCGCGCTGGGGCGGCAGCGGGCTGCCCCTGACGGTCAGGGGCGGGGCCATCCACCCACGCTGAGCCGGGCCGCTCCCGGATCAGCCCGTGCGCGGGGGCAGCCGGTGCAGGGTCAGTTCGGTGAGCCGGCCCTCGGTCGCCGTCGCCGTCATGTACGTGCAGTACGGCTGGCGGCGCCGGTCGGTCGGGGAGCCGGGGTTGAGCAGGCGCAGCCCGGTGGGCGCGGTGCTGTCCCAGGGGATGTGGCTGTGGCCGAAGACCAGGACGTCGAGGCCGGGAAAGCGGCGCGCGCAGCGCTGTTCGCGGCCCTCCGCGGAACCGGTCTCGTGGACGACGCCGAAGCGCAGACCGCCCAGCTCGGCACGGGCGACCTCGGGGAGCCGGGCCCGCAGGTCCGGGCCGTCGTTGTTGCCGTACACGCCGACGACCCGCCGGGCCCGGGCCTCCAGCAGGTCGAGGGTCGCGGTGTCGACCCAGTCCCCCGCGTGGATGACGACGTCGGCCGCCGGGAGCTCGGCGAGCAGCGCGGCGGGCAGTTCCCGGGCCCGCTTGGGCAGGTGGGTGTCGGACATGATCAGCAGCCGCACGGCTTCACCTCGTCAGTCGAGCGCGATCTCGCTCCAGACCTGCTTCCCGCCGCTCACCGGCACCGTGCCCCAGGTCGCCGACGTCGCCTCGACGAGCAGGATGCCACGGCCCCCGGTGGCCTCCCAGCCGATGCTGGTGGGCTTGATCGGCGTGCGGGGCGAGTTGTCGGCGACCGCGATGCGCAGGCGGTGGTTGACGAGGGTGAGGTCGAGCCTGACCTGGCCGTCGGTGTGCACCAGGGCGTTGGTGACGAGTTCGGAGACGATCAGCAGGGCGGTGTCGGTGTACGCGCCGACGCCCCAGCTCCGCAGGGCGCGCCGGGTGTAGCGGCGGGCGTGCCGGACCGCCTCGGGGACCCGCCAGACGGTCCAGCTCTCGCGCAGCGGCAGGACCTCCATGCCGTCGTACCGCATGAGCAGGAGGGCCACGTCGTCGCTGCGGTTGGCGCCCGTGAGCAGCTCGTCGGCGACGAGACCGAGGTGGGCGGGGTCGGAGCCGGCCAGGCCCTCGGCGAGCCGGTTCAGACCGTCCTCGACGTCGACCTCGACGGACTCGACCAGTCCGTCGGTGGTCAGCGCGACGATGGTGCCGGGCTGGAGCCTGAGCGGGCTCATGGGGAAGTCGGCCTGCCGGATGACGCCGAGCGGCGGCCCGGTCTCCGACTCGGGGACCTCGGTGCGGCCGTTCGGGTGGCGCAGTACGGGCGGGATGTGTCCGGCGCGTACGTACCAGGCGGATCCCTCCTCCATGTCGACGTCGACGTAGCAGCAGGTGGCGAAGAGGTCGGTCTCCAGATCGAGCAGGAGCCGGTTGGCGTGCGAGACCACCACGTCCGGCGGGTGCCCCTCGACGGCGTAGGCGCGCAGGGCGGTGCGCATCTGGCCCATGACGGTCGCGGCCGAGGCGTTGTGCCCCTGCACGTCACCGATGACGAGGGCGACGTGGTTGTCGGGCAGCGGGATGACGTCGTACCAGTCGCCGCCGACGTCCAGGCCCGACGTGGTGGGCAGATAGCGGGCGACGGCGACCGCGCCGGGCAGCCGGGGCAGCCGGCGCGGGAGCAGGGTCCGCTGGAGCATGCCGATGAGCTCGTGCTCGGCGTCGAAGGCGTGGGCGCGCACGAGGGCCTGCCCGGCGAGGCCCGCGGAGGCGGTGAGCAGGGCTCTTTCCTCGGGGCCGAACTCGTGCGGGGCGTCCCAGCCGATCAGGCAGGCGCCCGCCATGCGGCCGCCCGCGGGCAGCGGCAGGACGGCGAGTCCGCCGGGGCCGACCTCGGCGAGCGCGGGCTCCAGGTCCGCGCCGGCGGGCCAGATGGCGGGCCGTCCCTCGTTGAGGGCCGCGGCGAGCGTGGGCATGGCCCGGACGGGCGCGTCGGGCCACTCCGAGCGCCATTCGCTGCGCCACAGCTCCGGCCAGACCTCCGGCTGGGGCGGGTCGAGGAGTGTGACGACGAGTCGGTCGCCCTCCAGCTCGGCGACGGCGATCCGGTCGGCCTGGAGGGGCTTGCGCAGGGCGGCGACGACGGCCTGGCCGACGTCGCGGACGGTGCCTGCGGTGGCGAGCGCGGCGGCGAGCCGCTGGACGCGGCCCACGTCGCTCAGTCCGGAGCGCAGCTTGGAGGCGTCGGAGACGGTGCCCACGAGCCGTGCGGGACGGCCCTCGGCGGACGGCACCAGCCGGGCGCGCAGCCGGAGCCACTTGTGGCCGCCGGACGGCTGGAGGATCCGGAACTCCAGCTCGCGTTCGCCGATCGACATGTGGTCCGGTTCGACCGCGGACATCAGGGCCGGGAGGTCCTCCGGCACGGCCATCGACAGGAGGGTCTCGACCTTGCCGTCGAAGGCGGTGGGGGACAGTCCGAACAGCTCGAGCACGTCGTGGTCGACCTCGACGTGTCCGGTGTCCATGGCGAGGCTGAACGAGCTGGCGGGCAGGTCCGCCGCCGTGTCCGGCGGCGGCGCGGGCGGGACGACGACGGCTTCGGAGATCATCCCGAGGCAGGCCCGGTCCTCGGCGCCGAAGCCGGCGGGGCCGTCGCTGACGGCGACCATGCAGCCGTTGTCCCGCAGGGGCAGGACGGCCAGTGAGAAGTCCTGCGAGGCCAGTCGCCGGGCGTCGGCGCAGCGGGCTAGCTCCTCGGGCCCGAGCCAGCACGGCTGTCCCGAACGCAGCGCCTCGGCGGCCGGGGAGCCGCCGGACAGGGGGTAGCTGTCGCGGAGCCCGTACAGCGTCCTGGGCACCCCCGCGGACTCGGCCAAATGCAGTTCACCGCCGCTCGCACTCGGTGAGTACACGGCGGCCACGGTCGCACCGGTGAAGACGAGTGCCTGTTCCAGCAGGCGGTGCAGCCGTTCGCGCGGGTCGAGATCCGCGGTGAGCGTCTTCAGGGCAAGTTCGGCACGCGACGTTCTCGTTCCGCGTTCCGCAGCACCCTCACTGACCACGCCGTCATTACAGCGCTTCCCGGGCTCGGGCGCAGCCCCTGTGACCGTTCCGAACGCGTCGGGCCTGCGGTGGAGGCCGTGCGGGACGGCCGATCGAACGAAATCGAATCCGCCGGGGTTCTTGTGATTCACACAGCGTTCTCATGACGAAAGGGACGGTTCGTGTCGCGCCCGGCCGGGACACGGCCGGCCGGGCGCGGCGCCCGCCCGGGGGACGGGGCGGCTCGCCGTGCGCGTTCGGCCGACAGGGGGGAGCCTTGTCCCCTGGAGGGCGGAGGTCGTGGACGGCCCCGCGAGGAGGTGGTCGCCGTGTCCGAGGGACTGGAGACCGCGCAGGCGCCGGCCGGTCGGCCGGCCCCGGTGGGACGTCCGCTGCTGTCGCTGGCGCTGGCCGCGATGATGGACGACGTGGACGCCCACTCCGGAGCCGTCTATCTGCTGTCCGCCCAGGAACCGGTGCTGGAGATGACGGTCTCCGCTGGGCTGCCCCGGGCGTTCGCCGCGCCGTGGGAGCGGGTGGGGCTCAACGCGCCGATCCCGGTCGCGGAGGCGGTGCGGGGGCGGCGGCTGGTCTGGGTGGGGGGCGAGCACGAGATGGCGCGCAGGTATCCCCGGATCGCGGTGGTGCTCCCGTATCCCTTCGCCCTGGTCGCGCTGCCGGTGGCGACGCCGGGCACGGTGTACGGCGCCGTCTACGTGACCTGGCCGGGCTCGCATCCGTCCGACCTCTCCGACCGGGAGCGCGATCGCCTCACGGCGGCCTGCGACCGGCTCGCGCTGCGGCTGGAGCGGGCTGCCGCGGAGAACCGGCCGCTGCACCCCGAGCCGGACCTGCTCACGCCGTACCCGGCGGCGCCGGGCGGCGCGCTCGGCTCGGTGGAGGCGGCGCGGATGGCGGGGCGGCTGCCGTACGGGCTGTGCTCGCTGGATCTGCACGGGCGGGTCGGCTTCGCGAACGCGGCGACGGCCGAGCTGCTCGGGGTGCCCGTCAGCGGTCTCCTGGGCACCCAGTTGTGGGCGGCCGTGCCCTGGCTGAACGACCCGGTCTACGAGGACCGCTACCGGGCGGCGCTGATCAGCCAGCACGTGACCTCCTTCGTCGCGCTGCGTCCGCCGGGCGACTGGCTGTCGTTCCGGCTGTATCCGAGTACGAGCGGACTGAGCGTGCGGATCGCGCGGGCCCGGCCGGTGTCGGAGATGACCCGGGCGGGACCGCAGCAGCGCGACGGCAGCCCCCGCCTGGTGACGATCTCCCACGTGCTGAGCCTGGCGAGCGCGCTGACGGAGGCGGCGGGCGTGCAGGACGTGGTGCAGCTCGTGGCGGACGAGATCTCGCCGGCCGTCGGCAGTCAGTCCCTGGTCGTCCTCGCCAGCCGGGCCGGGCGCATGCACGTCCTCGGGCACCGGGGTTATCCGGACGCGCACGTCGTGGAGCGCTTCAACGGGCTGCCGCTGAGCGAGCAGACCCCGGGCACCCAGGCGCTGAACACCGGTGTGCCCGCGTTCTTCGACTCGCGTGAGCAGTTGGAGCGGCTGTACCCGGCACGGAACGCGACCCCCGACGGCATGGGCGCGTGGGCGTATCTGCCGCTGGTGGCCTCCGGGCGGCCGGTGGGCACCTGCGTCCTCGGGTACACGCAGTCCCACCACTTCGCGGCCGACGAGCGCGCGGTGCTGACCAGTCTGAGCGGGCTGATCGCCCAGGCGCTGGAGCGCGCCCTGCTCTACGACGCCAAACTCCAGCTCGCACAGGGGCTGCAGGCCGCGCTGCTGCCGGCGTCGCTGCCGCCGCTGGCCTCGATCGAGGCGGCGGCGCGCTATCTGCCGGCGACCCAGGGCATGGAGATCGGCGGGGACTTCTACGACATGGTGTCCTCGGACGGCCGGGCGGCGGCGGTGATCGGGGACGTGCAGGGGCACAACGTGACGGCGGCCGGGCTGATGGGGCAGATCCGTACCGCGGTCCGCGCGTACACGGCGGTCGGGCAGGCGCCGGAGGAGGTGATGCGGAGCACCAACCGGCTGCTCATCGACCTGGGCACCGAGCTGTTCGCCAGTTGTCTGTATCTGCGTCTGGACCCGGCGCGCGGGGTCGCGGTGATGGCCCGGGCGGGGCATCCGCCGCCGCTGCTGCTCCGGCCGGACGGCAAGGTGAAGGTGCTCGACCTGGCGGGCGGGCCGCTGCTGGGGATCGACGCCGACGCCGTCTATCCGACGACCGAGGTGCCGCTCGTCCCCGGTTCCGTGCTCGCCCTGTACACCGACGGTCTCATCGAGTCCCCCGGTGTCGACATCGAGGACGCGCTCGCCGACCTCGCGCGGCGGCTCGCGGCGAACGGGCACCAGCCGCTGGACGAGCTGGCGGACACCCTGCTCCAGCAGGGCGGGGAGGCGACGCGGGAGCGGCCCGACGACGTCGCGCTGCTCCTGCTGCGGGTCCGGCCGCACGGCGGGGCCGACGCCGGATGAGGAGCGGTCCGACCCTCCCGCCGGAGGGCCGGACCTGTCCACTGTCGACCGGAATTCCCTGTTCCGTTGGCCGGTCAGTGGTTCTTGATCGCCGGTTCACCCGGCTTCACGGGGCGGACACGAGGTCCGGACCCTCACCCGTGACCGCGGCCGGCCACGCGGCCGCGGCACCGGACTAGTGGTGCTTCCTGCGGGTGTGGTGCCCGGCGTTCTGGCCGGTGCCCGCGCCCGCCGCGTCACTGGCGGTGGCGCTCGGGTCCACGGCTCCGCCGGCGCCCGGGTCCACGGCGCCCGCGCTCGGGTCCACGGCACCCGCGCTCGGGTCCACCGCGTCACCGCCGGCGCCCGGGTCGGCCGCGCTCGCACTCGGGTCCACCGCTCCGCCGGCACCGGCGTCACCGGCACCCGCGTCACCCGCACCCGCACCCGCGTCACCGGCGCCCAGCGTCGCGCCGGTCGCCGCCAGGGCGGTGGTGACGGGCTGGAAGAAGGTCTCGCCGCCGGCCGTGCAGTCACCGCTGCCGCCGGAGGTCAGTCCGACCGCGCCGCCGTCCTGCGTGAACAGGGAGCCGCCGCTGTCGCCCGCCTCGGCGCACACGTCGGTCTGGATGAGGCCCGTGACGGTGCCCTCGGGGTAGTTCACGGTGGCGTTGAGACCGGTCACGTTGCCGTCGTGCAGACCCGTGGTGCTGCCCATCCGGAAGACCTGCTGGCCCACCGCGGCCTCGACGGCCTGGTTGATCTGGACGCTCTGCCCGTTGCCCACGTTGACGGCGCTGTTCGTCTGCGTGGCCGGGTCGTCGTACTTGACGAGCGAGAAGTCGCCGTTGCCGGGGAAGGTGGCCTGGTCGACCGTCGCGATGGGCTGACCGCCCTGCGCGTCCGACCACTGGGCGGCGGCGACACCGCAGTGACCCGCGGTCAGGAAGGCGGGGGTGCCGTCGCCCGCGGTGACGTTGAAGCCGAGCGAACAGCGGGCGTTGCCGCCGAAGATGGCGTCGCCGCCGTCGACGAAGGTCTTGAGGGTGCCGGCCGACTTCGAGAGGGTCGCCACGCCGGAACCGAGGTTCTTGACGGTCGACTCCACGGTGTTCCACTTGGCGCCCGTGACGGTGGAGTCCGCGGTCACGCGGATCTCGTTGGTCTTCGGGTCGACGGACCACGAGGTGCCCGGGATCGAGGCGTCGCTCTTCAGCGTCTTGGCGGCGGCCGTCAGTTCGGCGGTGCTGTTCTGCACCTGGTGGGCCACCGCACCGGCCCGCTCGATCTGGTTGACGACGTTGCTGTTGTTACCGACGACGTTGATGACGAGCTGCTTGTTCGCCGCGTCGTAGTACGAGCCGGCGAACGCGTCACCCAGTTGGGAGGCCAGCATGGAGGCGACGTCCGAGACGTCGTTCGACTTGAAGGTTCTGGGAGTGGCGGCGTCCCCGTTCGACTGCGACGCGTTGGCGTTGGGCAGCAGCAGGGCCGCTGCTCCGAGCGCCGCGACGCCGCCTACCGCGATGGCGGCCTTGCGCTTGGGTATCCGTTTGTGACTCAACTCTTGACCTCCTGGGGACGGGGTCGATGCCGCGTCCGGCAGCTGACTAGGGGGGCGCCTGCTTGCCGGTTGATACGCGTGTGCCACCCGGGGTGTTCAACTGCCATTGCAAATTGCGGAAGTTGACTTCGCCAAAGTCGTCGATTGCGGAGACAACCGGGTCATTTCCTTCACGCCGGGGCCACGGCGCGCGAGCCGGCGCGGTGAACGCGGCCCCCGGCCGGGGTTCGGCGGCGCCCAGGCCCCCGCCGAACTCTCAAACCCCCGGACGACCCCCACCCCACCCCTCGGCACTCCCTCGATCGGCACGCAACGCGACCGGTCGGCGACGCTCCGTCGACAAGTGGTGGCGGAATCCCGGATTCAGGGAATCTGCACACCCCGTGCTCACCGGGGTCACCGTGAACCGGGGATCTGCACAGTCGCGCGCCCCCCTCCGGCCGATGGGCCGGGGCCGTCCCCTTCGGAGCGCCGGTGGCAAGGGGCGGGGTGAACCGATGCCGCGCAGCATGTGAAGAAGTGGCCGCAGAGGCGTGTGCGCCCCTGCACGGTTCATCGCCCATGGAGCACAAGTTCCCAGGTGAGAGCCCTGGTTGATTGGAAGGGCGCCCCGCGGCCGTGCTTTGATCCGTTGCACCGCGGAGGTCGCACAGCTCCCGGGAACGGGAGCCGCACCCCCGCGGTGGCGGCCGTCGTCTGTCCCCCAGAGGGGGCCGCTCTCCCCCTTGTGAATATCCATATGAAGGGAAGTTCCATCATGAACTCCACCCCCCGTGTCGAGACCGCCGAGATCTCCGACGCCGACCTCGACAACGTCTCCGGTGGCCTCGCGCTGAACGCCGTCGGCACCGTCACCGGCCTGGTGGACGGCGTTGCCCCGGTCTCCGGCATCGTGGGCACGGCCATCGGCACCGTCGAGGGTGTGACCGGCCTGAACACCGCCCCGGTCACCGGCCTGGTCGCCGGTCTCTGATCGCGTTTCACGCCGCCGAGTCCCGGAACCGCCCCACCGGTTCCGGGACTCTCGGGGTGCCGTAAGCCTCTCGAACAGGTGAGAAGAGTCCCGTGCAGTTCCGCCAACAGGCCCTCGCCAAGCTGCGGTCCCCCGAAGAGCTCGACCTCCCGGTGCGCCTCGCCCGCCCGCAGGGCCGGCTCGTGCTGGCCGTGACGGTCGTCGCCATGGCCGCCGCCTCCGTCTGGGCCGTGACCGGCACCGTCGCCTCCACCGTCGGCGCGCCCGCCGTCCTCACCCACGCGCAGGGCAGTTACATCCTCCAGAGCCCGGTCGCCGGGCAGGTCACCGCGGTCCTCGCGACGGAGGGCGAACGGCTTCCCGAGAACGCGCCCGTGGTGAAGGTGCGTACGGCGCGGGGGGAGACCACCGTCGTCCGCACGGTCGCCGCGGGCCGCGTCACCGCCCTGGCCGCCACCATCGGCGCGATCATCCCGACCGGCGCGGACGTCGCCGCCGTGGAGAAGGTCGCCCACGCCACCGATCCCCTGTACGCCACGGTGTACGTCTCCGCCGCGAGCGCCGCCTCCGTCCCCGCGGGCGCCGCCGTCGACCTGACCGTCCAGTCCGTGCCCGCCCAGCGCTACGGAGTGCTGCGCGGCCATGTGAAGGCGGTGGGCCGCAGCGCGCAGACCCGGCAGCAGATCACCGCCTACCTCGGTGACGCCCAACTCGGCGAGCAGTTCAGCGAGAAGGGCAGACCGGTCGCGGTGCTGGTCCGGCTCGACCGCGCGTCCGGCACCCGCAGCGGCCTGAAGTGGTCCTCCGCGGACGGCCCGCCCTACGCGCTCACCTCCATGACCCTGGCCACGGCCTCGGTACGGCTGGCCGGTCAGCGCCCCGTCGACTGGCTCCTGCCGTGAGCGCCGCACCGGACACCCGCGGCAGACGACGTGCCGCGCCGCCCCGGCGCAGCGTGCCCAGGACCCGGGTCAAGAGCGTCCGCACCCCCACCGTGCTCCAGATGGAGGCCGTGGAGTGCGGCGCGGCGTCCCTCGCGATGGTGCTCGGCCACCACGGCCGGCACGTCCCGCTCGAGGAGCTGCGCATCGCGTGCGGTGTCTCGCGGGACGGTTCGCGCGCGAGCAACCTGCTCAAGGCGGCGCGCGGATACGGTCTGACGGCCAAGGGCATGCAGATGGACACGGCCGCGCTCGCCGAGGTGCGGGGGCCCGCGATCCTGTTCTGGGAGTTCAACCACTATGTCGTGTACGACGGCATGGGCCGCCGTCTCGGACGCCGGGGCGTGTTCGTCAACGACCCCGGCAAGGGCCGCCGTTTCGTGCCGATGGAGGACTTCGACACCAGTTTCACCGGGGTCGTCCTGGTCATGGAGCCGGGCCCCGGGTTCCGCAGGGGCGGCCGCAGGGCCGGAGTGCTGGGCGCCATGCCGGCCCGGCTGCGCGGCACTGCGGGCACGATGCCCGTCGCGGTGCTGGCGAGCCTGCTGCTGGTGGCGGTCGGCGCGGTCGTGCCGGCGCTCAGCCGGACGTTCATCGACCAGTATCTGATCGGCGGTCAGAGCTCGCTGCTGGGCGTGCTGTTCGCGTCGATGGGCGCCTCGGTGCTGCTGACGGTGGTGCTGACCTGGCTCCAGCAGGCCAATCTGCTGCGCGGCCGGCTCATCTCCTCGACGCTCTCCAGCGCGCGGTTCCTGCGCCATCTGCTGCGGCTGCCGGTCACCTTCTTCTCCCAGCGCAGCCCGGCCGACCTGGTGCAGCGGCTCCAGTCGAACGACGCGGTGGCCGAGACCCTGGCGCGCGATCTCGCCGCCGCGGGCGTGGACGCGGTCGTCGTCGTCCTGTACGCCGTGCTGCTCTACACGTACGACCCGCAGCTCACGGCCGTCGGTATCGGTGTCGCGCTGCTCAACGTGGTGGCGATGCGCGTGGTGATCCGGCTGCGCGCGACCCGTACCGCGAAGCTGCGCGCCGACACCGCCCGGCTGACCAACACCGCTTACACCGGGCTGCAGTTGATCGAGACGATGAAGGCCACGGGCGGTGAGGACGGCTACTTCCGCAAGTGGGCCGGACAGCACGCCACCACGCTGGAGGAACAGCAGCGCCTCGGGGTGCCGAGCGCCTGGCTGGGGGTGGTCGCCCCGACGCTGGCCATGCTCAACAGCGCGCTGATCCTGTGGATCGGCGGCCTGCGGGCGGTGGAGGGACAGGTCTCGGTGGGCCTGCTGGTCGCCTTCCAGGCACTGGTCACCCGGTTCACCGCGCCGATCACCCGGCTCAACGGTGTCGCCGGCCGCATCCAGGACTTCGCGGCCGACGTGGCCCGGCTCAAGGACGTGGAGAACTTCCGTGCCGACCCGCTCTACGACCGCCCCGGCACCGGCGGGTCCACCCGGCGGCTGCGGGGTCTCGTGGAGCTGGAGAACATCACGTTCGGCTACAGCCCGCTCGACGAGCCGCTGCTCACCGGGTTCTCGCTGACGGTCGGGCCGGGGCAGCAGGTCGCTCTCGTGGGCGGTTCGGGCAGCGGCAAGTCGACGGTGTCCCGGCTGATCTCGGGGCTGTACACGCCGTGGGAGGGCGCGATCCGTATGGACGGCCGCCGTCTGGAGGACATCCCGCGCGGAGCGCTCGCGTCCTCCGTGTCGTTCGTCGACCAGGACGTGTTCCTGTTCGAGGGGACGGTCCGCGACAACGTGGCGCTGTGGGATCCCTCGATCTCCGACGACGCGGTGACCGCCGCGCTCCAGGACGCGGCGCTGTACGACGTCGTCGCGCGCCGTCCGGGCGGGATCCGCAGCCGGGTCGAGCAGGACGGACGGAACTTCTCCGGCGGTCAGCGGCAACGCCTGGAGATCGCGCGGGCGTTGGTGCGCAGGCCCAGCGTCCTGGTGCTCGACGAGGTGACCAGCGCCCTGGACGCGGAGACGGAGCAGACCGTCATGGACAACCTGCGCCGGCGCGGCTGCGCCTGCGTGGTGATCGCCCACCGGCTGAGCACGGTCCGGGACAGCGACGAGATCGTCGTGCTCGAACACGGCTCGGTCGTGGAACGCGGGCGGCACGAGGCACTGGTGGCGGCCGGCGGCCCCTACTCCGTTCTGGTCAGGGAGCGTTGAGATGACCACGGTTCACGAAGGCGTCCACGAGCAGGACGTGGTGCTCGGGGCGCTGGGCGGCATGGGAACCCCGGTCGGCGGCGCGGGTCTGAGCCGGCTCGACCTGGAGGGTCCCCAGGTCCTGTGGCTGGTGGCCGCGGGTGCCATGGACCTGTTCGCGGTCGACGCGGCCCAGCAGGGCCACTGGCACCACCTCGGCCGGCTCGAAGCGGGCTCGCTGCTGCTCGGCCCGGTGACGGGTCCCCAGCACACGCTGGTGGGGCGGCCGGTGCGTGGCTGCGAGCTGCGCCGCATCGGGCTGCGCGAGCTGTACGAGCAGGCCGGCACCGCGACCTGGTCGTACGACGCGTACGGCAACCCGCAGTTCGTGCCGCCCGCGTCGAGCCCGCTGGAGCACGCGCTCGCGCTCGGCGTCGGACGCGGTCTCTCCGTCCTCTTCCAGGCGCCGACGGCCACCGGGAACTCCCCCGCGCCCACCGACGACGACGTGTTCTGGATGCGGGTCCCGCCGGGGAGCGTGCAGTACGGCTCGCTGTACGGGGCCGAGGCGGCGGCCGATCTGCTGATGGACTCCGGCGTCTGGCAGAGCATGGTCGACCAGCAGTGCCGGCTGCTGTCCACGCTCGACCGCTGGATCGAGGAGCTGGAGGCCGGTCACGAGGACCGTGCCGCGGCGGGCATCAAGGCCGGTGAGGCCGTGCGCGACCGGGCGGACCGGACGCTGCTCGCCTCGATCGGCCGACGGTCGGCGAAGCGCCCGACCGCGGCCGAGACCGACGCCACGTACGCGGCCTGCGAGCTGGTCGCCCGCGCCGCCGGGATCACCCTGGCCGAGCGGGCGGGCGGCGGCACGGAGAGCGAACGGCTCGACCCCGTCGAACGGATCGCGCTCGCCTCACGGCTGCGCACCCGCACCGTGCGGCTCGACGGCCGCTGGTGGCGGGACGACATCGGCCCGCTGGTCGGCAGCCGGGCGGTGTCCGGTGCTCCGGTGGCGCTGCTGTGGCGGCGCGGTGGCTATGTCGCCGTACAGCCGTCCTCGGGGCGGGAGACGCCGGTCGAGAAGGCCAACGCGCCGGAGTTCGAGCCACGGGCGGTGATGTTCTACCGCCCGCTGCCCGAGGGCCGGCTCGGACCGCTGCGGCTGCTGCGGTTCTGTCTGGCGGGCACCGGCGGGGATGTGCGCAACCTCGCGGTCAGCGCGCTGGTGACCGTGGCGATCGGCGCGCTGGTGCCGGTCGCGACCGGCCGGGTGCTCGGCGAGTACGTTCCGAAGGCCGAGCACGGCCTGATCGTGCAGGTCTGTCTCGCGCTGATGGTCACGAGCGTCGTGTCGGCGGCGTTCACGCTGCTGCAGAACCTCACGCTGCTGCGGATGGAGGGCCGGGTCGAGGCGAGTCTCCAACCGGCCGTGTGGGACCGGCTGCTGAGGCTGCCCACCTCGTTCTTCGCCGCCCGTTCGACCGGTGAGCTCGCGAGTGCCGCGATGGGCGTGAGCGCGATCCGGCGTCTGCTCGCGGGTGTCGGCCCGACGCTGGCGCAGGCGGGCACGGTCGGCGCGATGAACCTGGGCCTGCTGCTCTGGTACAGCGTGCCGATGGCGCTGGCCGCGATCGGGATGCTCGTGGTCGTCGCGGCCGGGTTCCTGGGTCTCGGTCTGTGGCAGGTCCGCGGGCAGCGCCGTCTGGTGGTGCTGGGCAACAAGCTCAACAACCAGGCGTTCCAGACCCTGCGCGGGCTGCCCAAGCTGCGCGTCGCCGCGGCCGAGAACTACGCGTACGCGGCCTGGGCGGGCGAGTTCGCGCGCAGCCGTGAACTCCAGCAGCGCGTCGGCCGGGTCAAGAACCTGACGACGGTGATGGGCGCGGTCTATCTGCCGTTGTGCACGCTGCTGATGTTCATGCTGCTGGCGGGCCCCGCGCACGGCTCGCTGTCGGCCGCGGACTTCCTCACGTTCAGCACCTCGCTGACGATGCTGCTGACCTCGGTCACCCAGATCACCGGCGCGCTCGTCTCCGCGGTGGCCGCGCTGCCGATGTTCGAGGAGATCCGGCCGGTGATCGACGCGGCCCCCGAGGTGCGCGGGGCGAGTACGCGTCCCGGTGTCCTGTCCGGCGCGATCGAGGCACGGCGACTGTCGTTCCGGTACGCCGACGACGGCCCGCTCGTCCTGGACGACGTGTCGTTCGCCGTCCGTCCCGGCGAGTTCGTGGCGGTCGTGGGCCCGAGCGGCTGCGGCAAGTCGACCCTGCTGCGGCTGCTGATCGGCTTCGACCGGCCGGTGTCGGGCAGTGTGCTGTACGACGGCCAGGATCTCGGAGCCCTCGACCAGTCCGCCGTACGACGTCAGTGCGGCGTGGTGCTCCAGCACGCGCAGCCCTTCACGGGGTCGATCCTCGACTGCATCTGCGGCACCGAGGCGTACACGCTGGAGGAGGCGATGGAGGCGGCCGAGATGGCGGGTCTGGCCGAGGACATCAGGCGGATGCCGATGGGCCTGCACACGCTGGTGGCGGGCAGCGGCGCGATCTCGGGCGGCCAGCGCCAACGCCTCATGATCGCCCAGGCGTTGATACGACGGCCCCGCATCCTCTTCTTCGACGAGGCGACCAGCGCCCTGGACAACGCGACGCAGCGCACGGTGATCGAGAGCACCAAGGCCCTGAACGCCACCCGGGTGGTGATCGCGCACCGGCTCTCGACGGTGCTGGACGCGGACCGGGTCATCGTGATGGAGAACGGCCGGATCGCCCAGCAGGGCCCGCCCGCCCAGTTGCTGGCGGACACGGGCGGACGGCTGCACGAGCTGGTGCGGCGGCAGCTCGCCTGAGCTGTCAGTCCACGCCCGGCACCGGCGCGCCCGAGGGGACACCCGCCGCGACGTAGTCCTCGTAGATCTCCTTCCAGGCCGGGATCCCGCCGGCGCGCGGGCCCTCCGTCGGTTCACCGCGCACCGCCCGGTCGAGGGCGGCGAGGCACACCTCCCAGCCGGCGCCGTTGCGGGCGGCCGTGTTCCGCTCGGCGAGCACGTCGGTGAGGGTGAAGCGGGTGCGCCCGCCGTCGAGGACTTCGAGGTCGAAGCGCAGTTCGTCGCCGCCCCACTCGAAGGAGAGGCGGCGGGGCGGGTCGACGGCGAGGACCCGCCCGGTCGACCCGGGCATGTGCGGATCACCGCTGAAGGTGATCGTGCCGCCGGGGCGCAGCTCCATCTCGGCGCGGGAGGGGAACCACGCGACCAGTTCGTCCGGGTCGGTCAGGAACCGCCAGAGGCGGTCGGCGGGGTGGTCGTGGACGCGGCTGAAGCGGACGGCGGGGCGGCCGTCGTCCAGGGTGAGATACGTCCCGGTACCTGCGGTGACTTCGGCGGACATGGTGTCCTCGGTCCTTCGGTGAGGGTGTCCCTCGTGCGGAGGGCGTCCAGGCTCTCGTTCCCCAATCTAGGACGCGGGTGGGACGCACGTCACACCCGGCCAGCTATCGAAACGTTGCCGTTTCGCTCGATCGGGGTTTATGGTCGGAGGGTCGATGTGTACGAAACCGTTTCGTTTACGTGCACACAAGAGCGTCTTCCCTGGAGTGCTTCTGCCATGTCCCAGACCCTGACCAAAGGCACCGGCGCGGGTGCCGCGGACGCACCGTCCGCGCCCTCGTCGAAGCGGCGCTGGTGGATCCTCTCGATCATCGGCATCGCCCAGCTCATGGTGGTCCTCGACGCCACCATCGTGAACATCGCCCTGCCCTCCGCCCAGGCGGACCTCGGCTTCTCCGACGGCAACCGGCAGTGGATCGTCACCGCGTACTCCCTGGCCTTCGCCTCCCTGCTGCTGCTCGGCGGCCGCATCGCGGACCTCTTCGGCCGCAAGCCCGCCTTCCTGATCGGGGTCGCCGGATTCGCCGCCGCCTCGGTCCTGGGCGGCGTCTCGACCAGCTTCGGGATGCTGGTCACCGCGCGCGCCCTCCAGGGCGTGTTCGGCGCCCTCCTCGCACCGGCCGCCCTCTCGCTGCTGAACACGACGTTCACCGACGCCAAGGAGCGCGCCAAGGCGTTCAGCGTGTACGGCGCCATCGCCGGCGCCGGCGGCGCGGTGGGCCTGCTGCTCGGCGGTCTCCTGACCGACGCGCTCGACTGGCGCTGGACGCTGTTCGTCAACCTTCTCTTCGCGGTCGTCGCCTTCGCGGGCGGCTGGGTCCTGCTGAGCGGCCACCGGGACGCGGCGGACTCCAAGCTGGACCTGCCCGGCACTCTGCTGGTCTCCACCGGTCTCTTCTCCCTGGTCTACGGCTTCTCCAACGCCGAGACGCACGACTGGAGCTCGCCCGCCACCTGGGGCTTCCTCGCCGCGGGCGGTGTCCTGCTGGCCGTGTTCGCCTGGTGGCAGACCCGCGCCGCGCACCCGCTGCTGCCGATGCGCGTCCTGCTCGACCGCAACCGGGCCGCCTCGTTCCTCGCGGTGCTGATCACCGGCGCGGGCATGTTCGGCGTCTTCCTCTTCCTGACCTACTACCTCCAGCTCAACCTCGGCTTCAGCCCCACCAAGACGGGTGTGGCGTTCCTGCCGATGATGGCGGCCCTGATGGTCATGGCCCAGGTCTCCACCACGGTCCTGGTCCCCCGGATCGGGCCGAAGGCCGTCATCCCCGCGGGCTTCGCGGTCGCCGCGCTCGGCATGGCCTGGCTGACCGGCATCGGCATCGGCTCGTCCTTCTCCACCGACGTCCTGCCCCAACTGCTGCTGATCGGCGCGGGCCTCGGCATGGTGATGCCGCCCGCCATGTCGCTGGCCACCAGCGGGATCGCCCCCGAGGACGCGGGTGTCGCCTCCGCGACCGTCAACACCATGCAGCAGGTGGGCGGTTCGATCGGCACCGCGCTGCTGAACACGCTCGCCGCGAGCGCCGCGACCAGCTACCTCGCGGGCAAGGACGCGACGGACAAACTGGTCCAGGCCCAGTCGACGATCGAGAGCTACACCACCGCCTTCTGGTGGTCGGCCGGCTTCTTCGCCGCCGGAGCGCTCCTCGCGCTCGTGCTCTACCGCCGGGGCACCCCGGCCCAGGACCCGGACGCCGCACCGGTCGTCCACATGTGACCGGGCGACGCCCGATCACCGTCAGGCCGAGGGGCCGCCGTCCGCAGGGAGACGGCGGCCCCTCCCCCGTCCCCGGCCGGCGGCCCTCGCGGCGGCCTCGCGCGCCTCCGGGACCGGCTCGGTCCTCCCCCGGACGGGCCGGTACACGATCAGCGCCCGGTACTCCTTCTCCAGCCTCAGTCCCGGTGCTCCGGAGCGCGGTTCACCGTCGAACGCGAGGGTCTCCGCGCCCGCGATGCCGTCCAGCTCCACCCACGGGACCCGCTCGGCCTCGTAGACCCGCGAATGCTCCAGGGTCCCGAGGACCGCGGCGGCGACGGCACGCGTGCGGGCGAGGCGGTGGTCCGCGTCGACCAGGCGCACGTCGAGCAGATCGTCGTCCAGGCGCGGCCGGTACGCGGGGGCCAGTCCCTCCGGTACGTAGCGGCCGTTGCCCGCGAGGAGCAGCCACAGCCTGCGGGGGCGGCCGTTGACGTTCACCTCGACGGGGCGGGCGGCGCCGAGCAACCGGAGCAGGGCGAAGGCCCTCGCGGGCGCGGCGGGCCGGTGCCGCTCCGACTCCACCCGCAGCCGCACGAGTTCGGGATACGGGCCGATGCTGAACTCGTTCAGGAACCAGGTGTCCTCCCCCGCCCCCGAACGGGCCACGCCGACGTCCACCGAGACCGCCTCGCCCCGGACGACCGCCAGCGCGGTGTCCTCGGCGTCGGGCACGCCCACGTCCAGCGCGAAACGGTCGGCGGCGCCGGCGGGGAACACGGCGAGCGCCAGCCCCCGTTCGGCCGCCGCGCGGGCGGCCGTCCCCGCTCTGGCGTCGCTCCCGCAGACACCGAGCGCGCCACCGGTCTGCGCCGCGCGGTCGGCCGCCGCGGTGAGCAGCTCCGCGAAGTCGCCCTCGGGGCCCGGCTCGATCACCTCGGCGTCGGGCAGCAGGGCGCGCAGCCGCCGGGCGGCCGACCCCGGCGCCCCCGGCGCCCCGGTACCGGCCGGTTCGTCCACGACGACGACCAGCCCCTTGCCGAGCGGCAGCGCGGGCGCCCGCGCGGCGGGCCGCTCCCGCTCCGGCAGGACGGGGCGCGGCGGCCACCAGCGGCAGGTGAGGGCGGCCGCGCCCGCACCGATGGCCACACCGGCGAGGACGTCTCCCGGGTAGTGGACACCCACGTAGACACGCGAGAAGGCGACGGCGGCGGCCACGGGCGCGACCAGGAGGCCGTAGCGCGTGGACTCCAGGGCGACGGCGGTGGCGAAGGCCGCGGCGGAGGCGGAGTGGCCCGACGGGAAGGACGTGGTGTGCGGCTGACGGGCCAGGCGCCGGATCGCGGGGACCCCTTCCAGCACCGGGCGGGGGCGGCGGGCACTCCACTTCACCAGCGTGTTGACGGTGAACGAGGCCAGCGCCAGCGAGCCCAGTCCCCGCAGCGCCGCCCGGCGTCCGGACGGCCCGCCCACGAGGCCGAGACCGGCGGCCGTGCCGAGCCACAGACGGCCGTGGTTGGCCGCGTGACTGAGCCGCCGCAGCGCCGGATCGGCTCCGGGCACCCGTGCGGTGGCCACCCGTGTGAACAGCCGCTGGTCCCAGTCGAGGAGTGCACCCATGCTCCACCGCTACTCCATGTCGGCCGCTCCGGCATCCCGGGTGACCCGGACCGGTGACGGACACGGTCCGTGCGGCGCACGGACGGCACCGGCGTGGTACGGCACGAGCCGGGGGCGGCCGGGGGCGGCAGGCGGCCGGCGCCCGCCGCGGCACCCCCAGGGGGCGCCCGCCCGCGTCGTGGACGCCGCGGCGTCACGCGGACATGCCGAAGGCCGGTCGACGGCCCCACTCCGTCTGACCGGCCCTCGGTGCGAAATCACATGGCGCTTCGTGACGGGTCCCGCACTCCCCAGCTACGGATCCCGGTCCATGTCCACGACGGCCACGCGATCCCGGTCTCTCAGAACGCGAAGACCGTCGTCCCGTAGGAGGTCTTCACGCACTCGTTGGCGAAGGTGCGCTCGTACGAGACGCGCTTGCCCTGCCAGACGCCTGCGACCGTGACGACCACGGGGTCGTACTGCCTGGTACAGAAGACGTCGTTCCGTGGGGCCAGCGCGTCGAGATCGCCCTTGACCGCCCGTAGTTCGGCACAGGCGTCCGGCGCGGCGGGATGGGTCCCGGAGGCCGTGGGGGCGCAGTTCAGAGTGACCGCGCGTTCCGGAGTCGCGGCGGCGGCGGTCTGGCCGTGGCCCGTGGTGAGCACCAGGGCGGAGGGGGCGTAGAGCCCCGAGGGGGCTGCTTGGGCGGACCCGAGGAGGGGGCCGCATACGGCGGTGGCCGTCAGGGTGAGAGTCGCTGCCCAACGCGCGGTGTTCGGCATTGTGTGCATCCTTCCGCTCGATCGAAATGCGAGACCGGCTCGGTGGTGCCGGTTCGGCGAGCGCGAGTCTGCCGAGAACGCACAGGAAACACACATCGACCCCACACGTTTCGGTAACTTTGAGTATTGAATCAGTGGCGTGAAGTCACAGAATTCGAACGCGTGAAGCCCGTAACTGAGCGCCCGCCGGTGACCACAGACGGTCGGCTGGCCGGAAAGACACGGCTCAGCAATAGGCCTGAAACATTCCGCTTGAACCGGCATGCCGCCTCGACTTCCGCTGTCAGCGGACTCCTCCGGCACCCCTTGCGTCCCGCTCATCAACGAGTAATGGTGATTACATGATTACATCGGAGCAACGCGAGAAGCTGCGCGGCTGGTTCGCCGGCCGCCTGCCCGACGATCTCTTCGAGAGCCTCACGGAGGTGACCGCCGACCGTGAGGAGATCACCGTCATCGGCCGCATCCCCGAGCCGAAGCTCGCCGTGGGCGCCTCGGACGCCGAGAAGGAGGCGGCACTCCGGGCCCGTGTCCAGGAGTTCCGCGAGCGCACCCGCGAGGAGCGCATGGAGGTGGCCGGCGAGGCCGAGCACCGCTTCCGCAAGAAGGTCTCCTGGGGCGTGGAGTGCGGCACCGAGCGCGCCCTGTTCACCCATGTCGCCGCGCCGGTCATGACCCGGCTGCGCCAGCCGGAGCGTCAGGTTCTGGACACGCTCGTCGCGGCCGGGGTCGCCCGCAGCCGCAGCGACGCCCTCGCCTGGTGCGTCCGCCTCGTGCAGCGGCACACCGACGACTGGCTGGGCGAACTGCGCGACTCGCTGGAGCATGTGCAGCGGGTCCGCGCCCAGGGCCCGGACACCGGGGCGGAGGACGATCCCGGCCACGAGGAATGACGGGGTCGATGACGGGGTCTCAGTCGCGGATCGTGCGGGCGATGTCCAGGGTGAGCCGGTGCCAGGGGTCGCGGGGGTCGCGCCCGGTCAGCTCGTGCACGCGGCGCAGGCGGTAGCGCAGGGACTGCGGATGCAGGTGCAGGACCCGCGCGGCGGCGTTCGCCGAGCCCGAGTCGACGTACGCCGTGAGGGCGTCCAGCAGGTGCCGCTGCCCCGGCTCGGTGAGCGGCCCGAGCACCAGCCGCGCGATGTGGTCCGGCGCGGACGCGGGGCGGCCGGCGAGCAGGGCGAGGACCTGCGCGTCGGCGTCGGTGAGCACCTGCCCCGACCGGTGGGCGTGGGCCGGGGCGGTGTCGAGCGCGTCGGCGGCGAGCCGGTGCGCGAGCGCGATCCGGTCCAGACCCTCGCCGGTGATGACGCAGCCGCGCCAGGACCGTTCGCCGAGGACGGCTCCCGCGCGGGCCGACGCCGCGAGCGGCAGCAGCAGGACGGCACGGGAGCCCCGTACCGTCGCCAGGGAGGTCACCTCGCCGCCGGGAGGGGCCAGCGCGTCCAGCAGGTCCGCCGCCGTTCCGTGCGCGGGGTCGAGGAGCTCCGCGGCCGTACCGTGCGCGGGATCCGGCCGGTCCGCGGCGGCCGGCTCGGCCACCAGCAGACAGCAGGGGTCCGGCAGGTGGACCGCCAGCCGGGCGGAGCGGTCGGTCAGCGCGCCCGCCGAGGCGTGCCGCCCGGCGATCAGGTCGTCGAGCAGCAGCCGGAGCGCCCGGGTCCGGTCGGCGGCCAGGTCCTCGCTGGTGGCCGCGTACGCGGTGGCCATCTCCTCGGAGAGGGTGTCGAGGCTGACGAGGAGCATGCGGGCCAGCGCGAACGCGTCGGCGGCGCCGAGGGCGGGAGCGCGGGCGGCGACCTCGTCCGTCAGGACGGTACCCGCGACCCGGTAGGCGCGCAGCACCGCCTGCACCGGCCGCCCGTCCGCGGCGCGGGCCGAGGCGATGCCCCGGAAGCGCCGCAGATCGGCCGGTCCCAGGGTGCCGTCGGTGGCCCACAGGTGGAGCAGCCGCTCCAGTCCCCAGGCCGCGATGGCCCGTACCTCGGGAAGCCGGCTGTCGTCGAGCGCCGCGTACACCGGGACCTGTTCGTGCACCGCCGCGACGATCGCCTCCACGACCCGCGGGTCGGCGATCATCTCCTGCCGGACGCGTTCACGGACCTCGGAGGGCTTGTTTGTCACAGTGTGATGATTCCAGCCGCACGTTGTGCGCACCACGGTGGACGGGACTTGTCACCCTCGCAAGGATCGACCCCGTACAGCGCGGTCTTGGGGACGAGAGGCGGGACGTACGGATGGCGAAGCACTGGGCCGACTTCCAGTACGAGATCTACCTGAACGGGATGACGGGCGCCGTGCCGCGGCTGCCCACCGATCTGACACGGCTGGAGGAGCTGACCGAGCAGCGGCTCGGCCCCGGTCCGGTCGGCTACGTGGCGGGAAGCGCGGGGGACGGCAGCACGGCGCGCGCCAATCGCGCGGCCCTCGCCCGGCGCCGGATCGTGCCGCGCATGCTGCGGGACGTCCACGAACGCGACCTGTCCGTCGAGGTGTTGGGGCGGTCGCTGCCCGCGCCGCTCGCGCTCGCGCCGATCGGCGTGCTGTCCATCATGCATCCGGACGCGGAGTGCGCCGCGGCACGGGCCGCCGCCGCGCAGGGTGTCCCGTACATCCTGTCCTCCGCCTCCAGCACCCCGCTGGAGCAGGTCGCCGCGGCCATGGGTGACGGCGAGCGCTGGTTCCAGCTCTACTGGGCGAAGGACCGCGAGGTCACCCGCAGCTTCCTGGACCGGGCCAAGGCGGCCGGGTTCACGGCGCTGTTCGTCACGCTCGACACCCCGCTGCTGGCCTGGCGCCCGCGCGACCTCGACCAGGCGTACCTGCCGTTCCTGCACGGCGTGGGCACCGCCAACTACTTCTCCGACCCGGCGTTCCAGGCGGGTCTGGCGAAGCCGGTGCACGAGGACCCGAACGCGGCCGTGATGCACTTCGTGAGCATGTTCGCGGACCCCGGCAAGACCTGGCCGGACCTCGCCTTCCTGCGGGAGAACTGGGACGGGCCGATCGTCCTCAAGGGCATCCTGCACCCGGACGACGCCCGCAAGGCCGCCGAGGCCGGGATGGACGGCGTGGTGGTCTCCAACCACGGCGGCCGGCAGGTGGCGGGATCCGTCGCGGCCGCCGACGCGCTGCCCCGCGTGGCGGCCGCGGTGGGCGACCGGCTCACCGTGCTGTTCGACAGCGGCGTCCGCACCGGCGACGACGTCTTCAAGGCCCTCGCCCTCGGAGCGCGGGCGGTGCTCCTCGGACGTCCGTACGCGTACGGTCTCGGCCTCGACGGTCAGGCGGGCGTCGAACACGTCGTGCGCTGTCTGCTGGCCGAGTTCGATCTGACCCTCGCCCTGTCCGGACACGCGAGTCCGGCCTCGCTCGGCCCCGACGACCTCATCGAGGAGACCGCATGACCGTCACGAAGAACGTGCTCGCCGTCGTCTCTCCGCACGTGGGCGGCCGTACCGCCGGGGCTGCGCTCGCCACCCTCTTTCCGGGACAGGCCCGCGTCACCGTCGTGGAGGCCACGGACGAGGACCCCGCCGCGCTGCGCGAGGCGCATGTCGTCGTCACCGGCCTGGGACCGGTGACGGCCGAACACATCGCCGCCGCACCGGACCTGGAGCTGATCCAGTGCGCGAGCCACGGCTTCGACTACGTCGACCTGGACGCGGCCCGCGACCGGGGCGTGCCCGTGTGCAACATCGGATCCAGCGGGGCCGAGAAGCAGAACGTGGCCGAGCAGACCTTCGCCCTCATGCTCGCCCTGGCCAAGCAACTGGTGCCCGCCCACACGGCGTTGACCGAGGCCGACTGGGCGCTGCCCCGGCTGCAGCAGTCGATCACGGAGCTGTCCGGCAAGACGCTCGGCATCGTGGGACTCGGCCACATCGGCGAGGAGGTCGCGCGACGCGCGGTCGCGTTCGACATGGGCATCGTGTACGCCGGTCCCACGCGCGCGTCCGCCGAGACGGAGGACCGGCTCGGCGCCCGCCACGTCGAACTGGAGGAGCTGCTGCGCGTCTCGGACTACGTGAGCCTGCACGCGCCGCTGACCGACGCGACGCGTCATCTCCTGAACGCCGAACGGCTCGCGCTGCTCAAGCCGACCGCGTTCGTCGTGAACACCTCGCGGGGTGCCCTGATCGACCAGGACGCCCTCGCCGACGCGCTGCACGCGGGCGCCCTCGCCGGCGCGGGACTCGACGTCTTCGACCCCGAACCGCCCACCCCGGCCCTGCGGTTGCTCAAGGCCCCGAACGTCGTCCTCTCCCCGCACGTCGCCGGCGTCACCCGCGAGACACTCGTACGCATAGCCCTGGCCGCGGTCCAGAACGCCGCGGACCACATCGCGGGCAAGCCGCCCCTGGACGTCGTCTCGTAACCGGCGGTGACGGACCCGGCGCCCGGCTACGGGCGTTCGGTCCGCCAGTGCTGGATGTCGGAGTAGTCGCGGACCTTGACCACGATGTCGGCGCCGGGGTCCGTGGACGTGGGTGCGACGGCCAGGCCGTCGCGCCCGCGGGACAGCAACTCGCCCTCGTCGGTGAGGTCGTAGCGCAGGTCCTCGCGCCGCTCCGCGTCCTCGACGGCGCAGTCGCCGAGCACGAGCACGCCGTCGTCGGCCTGCGCGTCGAGGCACAGCCCGGGACTGGCGACGCTGCGCAGGAGTCCCTCCCTCTCGTACACCCACTGCTGGGTCCAGGCGGAGGAGCACACGTCCAGCGTGGCCTCGGCGCCCTCCACGGCCTTGGCGTCGCGTATGTCGAGGCACAGGTCGGCGTCCACGTTGCGCAGCCGGGTCCGGTCCCCCTTCGCGGCCGCGGTGGCCGGCGTGGACATCACCGGCGGGACCTGGGTTCCCTGGGTCGGCGACAGGGTCCGGCTGCTGCTGGCCCCGATGGCGGCGGCTGAGTCGGTGCCGCCCTCCTCGTTCGGCCACAGGCTCACCGCGAGGACCGTCGCCACGAGTGCGGCCGAGAGTCCGGCGCCGGTGACCAGGACCTGCTGGGACCCCTCCGCCGACTTGGCGGCCCGGCGTCCCGTCGACGCGAACGGGGGCTGCGCACGGCGGCGTCCGCCGGATCGCCTGCCGCCTCCCGGGCTCGCACCGGCTGCGAGGCGTCCTTCGGCGCCGAGGTCCGGGCCCGAAACCGGGCCCAGGCCCGAGCCCGTACCCGGGCCGGAGGTCGAACCCGGGCCCGAGCCCGACCCCAGGCCCGCACCTGAGCCCGCGCCCGAACGTCCCTCGGCTTCGACGCCTCCGCCCACACTGGAGAAGTCCTCGCCGCCGAAGCCTCCGTCGCCGAAGGCCCCCTCGGCACCGATGCCTCCGTGGCCGAAGGCCTTCTCGCCACCGAAGCCTCCGCCGCCGAAGGCCCCCTCGGCGCCGGGTCCTGCGGCCATGCCGAAGCGCTCCTCGGCGCCGGGGCGTCCGCGGACCGCCGGGGACTCGGCGTTCTCCGCGCGTAGGTCGTCCCCGGAAGCCGCGCCGCCCTCCGCGGACCGCTCGCGGTTCGCGCGGCGTCCCTGGCCCGGGAGGCGGCCGCTCTTCGCGGGCCCCTCGCCGTCGCGCGACCGCCTGCCCCGGAACGGGGAGACGCTGCGCGGCAGCAGCCCCTGCCGTCCGCGCGACCGGCGCGAGTCGAAGTAGCGGCGGGCGCCCCAGCCCAGTACCGACTCGGCGATCAGCACTCCCAACCCGCCCTCGAAATGGCCGAGTTGCGCCGCCGCGTGGCGACAGTAGGAGCACTCCGACAGATGCCTGCGCACATCCGGCAGCAGGGCCTCGCCACGCCGGATCGGCGCGTCGAGGAGCCGGTTGTGGAAACGGCATTCCCTCGTCGGGGCGAAATCCAGATGGGCCCGAAGACAGGCCTGGCGGAACTGCTCGCGGGCCTGTTCCCAGGCGGCCACCGCGATGGGCTCCTCCATGCCGAGAAGTCCCGCCGGCACGGACAGCGATTCGGCCTCCACCTCGGTGTGCCACAGCAGGCAGCGGGCGGCGCCCGGAAGGCCCAGGAAGGCGTGTTCGGCGAGCTTGCGGTTCTCGCCCGTCATGGACTTCGCCGCGCGCATCCCGCGGCCCCCCGCCGGTTTCCGCAAGGCCGGCAGAGCCTCGCACATCCGGTCGTCCGCGGCCCAGGTCCGTACGGTGTCCCGTACCGTCACGAGGAGTTCGGGCCGCAGCGCGAGCGCCTGCTCGCCCTCCGCGACACCGTCGAGGACGTGGCGGAAGGAAGCCTCGGTCACCAGAGAGGCGACCCGCGACGACGTGGCGAGGCAGATCACCGCGTAGTCGTACGCCGGCCGCCAGTGCCGGGCCGTCAGCAGGGCCACAGGGCGCGTGGTGTCGGCCTCCGCCCCGCCTCTGAGCACGGCGGCGAGTTCCTCGTCGGGCTCGCCGAAATATCCGCCCGGCGGACGGTCGGGCAGCGGCGGGTGGGGGGTGCGCACGGGAGCGGGTTCCTTCCGAGGTGCGATTGGCACACAGGACGTGCTGGCCCGTCGAAAAGGAATCCCGATTGGTGTGGACCTTTTGACGGAGCGCCGGGAGAACGGCCGGGGACGAAGGCCGTGCGGCGACCGTCGCCCAGGGAGCCTCTTGGGCTCGTCGACAGCCGGGAATGGCGAACAGCGATTCAGACCCGGCCCTTGACCAAGCGCGGGAGGCTCACCCTCGCACAACACACTCGTCACCAACAAGGCGCACGAGCGAGATCAGCCTTATTGAAATCACGTCAAAAGCGAACGGCGGCCCGGCCGTGCCGTGACGGCCCTCGCCGCCCGACGAGCGCCGTGCGAACCGTGCGCGCGCACCCCCGTCCACGCACGCTCCCTGCGCCTGGAACACCGCTGAACGCGCATCCGTGCGCAGGGCCGTTCCCCACGCACGGTTGTCCGGGCTCTCCGCGTTCGAGGGTGCGGACGACGCCCAGCCACTAGTCTGGAACCCGGACGACGCGCAGGTTCACTGTGAGTGTGCGTACAAGGGAAAGTGGCGACGATGAGCCCGGTCCACCCCCTCGACGAGGCCGCCACCGCACGGGCGGTCATCGACGGGAACGGCACCCTGATCCACTGGAGCGAGGGCGCCCGCCGGCTCCTCGGCCACAGCCCCGAGGAGGTCGAGGGCCGCCCGGCGGCGGATCTCCTGGCCCCAGGAACCCCGGGTTCCCTCCCGGGGTCGGCCGGCGACCGCCGGTACGGAGTGCTCTCCCTGCGCCACCGCGACGGCCGGACCCTGTCCGTGTGGCTGCTCGCCCACCGCCTGGAGCGGGACGGGGCCTGGCTCGTGGTCACGCCGCTGGAGGGCCGGGAGCCCCGCGCCCTGGAGGACCCGCTGGTGCGCGCCGTCCTCGCGCAGGCGCCCTGCGCCATGGCCGTCTACGACGAGCGGCTGCGGCTGTACGGGCTCAACGACGCGATGTCGGAGGTGACCGGCCTCCCCGAGGACCGCATCCGGGGCCTGAGGGTCTCCGAGATCGGCTCCCGGCGGAACGGCGAACTGCTCGAACGGGAGATGACCGAGGTCCTCGCGTCCGGCCGGGCCCGTGCCGTGGAGACGTACGCGCGCGGCGGCGGCGAGGAGCGGGCGCACCACTGGCTCGCGCGGATCGCCCCGCTCACCGACACCCACGGACGCGTCATCGGCGTGTGTGTCTCCGCGCACGACTTCACCGAGCAGTACCGCGCGCGTGAGCGGCTCCAGTTGGTGAACGAGGCGAGCGTGCGCATCGGCACCACCCTCGACGTCACCCGGACGGCCCAGGAGCTGGCCGACGTCTGCGTCCCCGCCCTCGCCGACTTCGTCAGCGTCGACCTGCTCGACCCGCCGGAGGACGGCGGCGAGTACGACATCGGGCCCCCGGCCGCCCCGGTCACGCTCCGCCGAGCGGCCCACCGGTCGGTGAACCCGGGCAGCCCGGAGGCGGTCCTCGAACCCGGCGACGTCGACGCCTATCCCGCGACCTCGCCGCAGGCCGACTCGCTGATCGCCGGCCGGCCCCTCGTCGCGCCGAACGCGACCGGCACCCTGGAGGAGTGGCTGAGCTGGGACGGACCGCGCGGCAGGCATGTGCGGGAATACGGCGTCCACGCCACGATGTCGGTGCCCGTCCGGGCCCGCGGCCGGACCCTCGGGGTCGTCGTCCTCAGCCGGTTCCGGCGGCCCGACCCCTTCACCGCCGACGACGTGCTGCTCGCCGAGGAGGTCACGGCCCGGGCCGCCGTCTGCATCGACAACGCCCGCCGCTTCTCGCGCGAGCGGCAGACCGCGCTGGCCCTCCAGCGCAGTCTCCTCCCCCAGTCACTCCCCCGCACGGCGGCCCTGGAAGCGGCTTCGCGCTATCTGCCCGCGGCGCGCGCCGGGGTCGGCGGCGACTGGTTCGACGTGATCCCGCTGTCCGGGATGCGGGTCGCGATGGTCGTCGGCGACGTCATCGGCAACGGCATCCAGGCCTCGGCGACGATGGGCCGGCTGCGCACCGCCGTCCGTACCCTCGCCGACATCGATCTGGCCCCGGACGAACTGCTCACCCACCTCGACGACCTCGTCGTACGGCTGTCCGTCGAGGCCGGGTCCGAGGGGACGACGGGAGAGGTGGGCGCCACCTGCGTCTACGCGGTGTACGACCCGGTCTCCCGGCGCTGCACGCTCGCCAGCGCGGGCCATCCGCCGCCCGTCGTCCTGCCGCCGGACGGGCCGCCCCGGCAGATCGACGTGGCGCCCGGTCCGGCGCTCGGCCTGGGCGGACTGCCCTTCGAGTCGGTCGAACTCGACCTGGCCGAGGGCACGGTGCTCGCGCTGTACACCGACGGACTGCTGGAGAGCCGCGACCGTGACGTCGAGGCCGGGCTCCGGCTGTTCTGCCGCGCCTTGCAGGAGTCGTCACGGGATCTGGAGGGGGCGGCCCACGCGATCCTCCAGGCGCTGCTTCCCGCCGGCGGCGCGCCGGACGACGTGGCGCTGCTGCTCGCCCGTACGCAGGGGCTCGCCCCGTCCAACGTGGCGACCTGGGACATCCCCGCCGACCCCGCCCTCGTCGCGCCGATCCGCAAGCAGGTCGCCGATCAACTGGAGCTCTGGGGCCTGACCGTGGCCACCTTCACGGCCGAGCTGGTGGTGAGCGAGCTGGTCACCAACGCCATCCGCTACGGCGAACCGCCCATCAGGCTGCGGCTCATCCACGACACCGAGATCCTGATCTGCGAGGTCTCGGACAGCAGTCACACCGCTCCGCATCTGCGCCGCGCGAAGACGTTCGACGAGGGCGGGCGTGGTCTGCTCCTCGTCGCCCAGCTCACCCAGCGCTGGGGCAGCCGGCACACGCCGGAGGGCAAGACCATCTGGGCGGAGCTGTCCCTCCTCGGCGAGGAGTGAGCGCGCGGGGGCCTCTGAGCGAGGGCGACGAGGCGGGCGGCGACGCGAGGGGGAGGGTGTTCACGGGCCCGCGCCGCCCCGTCTGATGTGATGGAGGCGCCGCCATCACCGCCCGGAGGAACACCATCCTGTACAGCCCGCTCGTCCAAGGCGTCCCCGGCGCGACCGGCACCGCCCTGGCCACCGCCCTCGCGAGCCCGGCCGCCGAGGCCCTGTCCGTCGTCCTGCTCGCGGCGGTCCTCGTGTGCGCGGTCGTCCGGCCGTTCAACTGGCCGGAGGCGGTCGTGGCCGTGCCGGCCGCCGGCCTGGTCCTGGCCACCGGGGCGATCTCCTGGGACCACGCCCGCGCGGAGGCCGCCCATCTGGGTCCGGTGATCGGGTTCCTGGCGGCGGTCCTCGTCCTGGCCAAGTACTGCGACGACGAAGGGCTCTTCCAGGCGTGCGGCGCCTGGATGGCCCGCTGGGCCGCGGGACAGCCGGGCCGGCTGCTCACCGCGGTGTTCGCGCTCGCCTCGGCGATCACCGCGGTCCTCAGCCTGGACGCCACCATCGTGCTGCTCACCCCCGTCGTCTTCGCGACGGCGGCACGGATGGGCGCGCGCCCGAAGCCGCACGTGTACGCGTGCACCCATCTGTCGAACACCGCCTCGCTGCTCCTGCCGGTCTCCAACCTCACCAACCTGCTGGCGTTCACCGCGAGCGGTCTGAGCTTCACCCGGTTCGCCGCGCTGATGGTGCTGCCCTGGCTGGTCGCGATCGGCGCCGAGTACGTGGTCTTCCGGCGCTTCTTCGCCCGTGACCTCGCGGCGGGTGCGGCCCCGCGGCGTGAGGAGGAGCCGCCGCAGGTGCCGCTGTTCGCCCTGATCACCGTGGGCTGCACGCTGGCCGGCTTCGTCCTCGCCTCGGCCGTCGGCATCGACCCGGCCTGGTCCGCCGCCGCGGGCGCGTTCGTCCTGGCCGGCCGGGCTCTCGTCCGCCGCCGCACCACCCCGCTGACCGTGGTGCGCGCGGCCGCGCCGTCCTTCCTCGCCTTCGTCCTCGCGCTCGGCATCGTCGTCCGCGCGGTCGTGGACAACGGGCTCGCCGACGCCCTCGACGACCTCCTCCCGAGCGGCGGTTCGCTGGCGGCGCTGCTCGGCATCGCCGCGATCGCCGCCGTCCTGGCCAACCTGATCAACAACCTGCCCGCGGTCCTCGTCCTGCTGCCGCTGGCCGCCGACTCGGGCGCGGGCGCGGTGCTGGCCGTCCTGCTCGGCGTCAACATCGGACCCAATCTGACGTACGCGGGTTCCCTCGCGACGCTGCTGTGGCGACGTATCGTGCATCAGCACGAACACGGCGTCGACCTCAAGGAGTTCACCCGGCTGGGCCTGATCGCCGTACCCGCGGCGCTGGTCCCCGCCGTCCTGGCGCTGTGGGTCTCGCTCCACGTCATCGGAGGCTGATGGGCATGCGGGTGGTCGTCTGGCTGGTCGAGGGAACCTGGCCCGCGTGCGTGGACGCCGTACGGACGCACGCTCCCGGGGCGACGGACGTGGTGCTGCTGCACGTCACGGACCAGGCGGTGCCCGGTCTCGCGCACGGCGCCTTCGCCGGGCTCCTCGGGCGCGGACGGTCAGAGCCCGATCCCGGCGACCTCCTGGAGACCCTGGGCACGGCCTCCGCTGCGGAGCTCCTCGACGCGGCGGCGGAGCGGCTCGGGGGCCCGGCGACCCGCGAGGAGCGCACCGGCCGGGTGGAGCGGGAGGTCGTCGCGGCGGCGGAGGGCGCCGGGCTGCTCGTCCTGGCCCGCGACGGCGACCGCAGCCGGCTGGGCCCGCACAGCCTCGGACCGGCCGGACGCTTCGTCGTCGACCACGCCCCCTGTCCGGTGCTGCTGGTGTGGCCCGAACCGGCACCGGACGTCACGACGCTGCCTCCCCCGCCCCCGCATCCGCCGCACCACCCGGACCATCCGCACCACCCCGAGCACCCGCCCCACCCCGAGCACCCGGGCGACCCGCGTCCCTGAGCACGCCCGCCCGGCGGACGCCCGGTCGTGTGGCGTGCCGCCGCGGGCCGATCCGCTCCCGCGGGGTGGGTGAGACCCCCGGACGGGGTAACCGCCCGGTGAGGGGCACGAGGGGCACGCCGAGAGGGGACGGTCGTATGGCGGTCACGGACAGGAGCGCGCTCGGCCCGTTCGAGGAGGACGGCTTCGTGGTGCTGCGCGGGCTGTTCGCCCCGGACGAGATCGACACGCTGTGCGCGGAGTTCGCGGCCCTGCACGAGGCCGGCCCGGTCCCCGGGTACTTCGAGCCCCGGGCCCCGAGGACCGGCGGCACGGAGTTCGGCGGTGTCGGGACCGGCGCCCCGGCCGACCCGCTGCACGCCTTCCCCCGCTTCATGCACCCGCACCGCGTCAACGCCCTCTCGCTGCGTCTGCTGCTCGACCCGCGGGTGCGGGACGTCCTCGAGGTCCTGCTGGGGGAAGAGGTGCTGGCCGCCCAGAGCATGTTCTACTTCAAGCCGCCCGGAGCCCGCGGCCAGGCGTTGCACCAGGACAACTTCTATCTGCGCGTCGAGCCCGGCACGTGTGTGGCCGCGTGGACCGCCTGCGATGTCATCGACCGTGGGAACGGCGGCCTGGAGGTCGTGCCGGGCACCCATCGGATGGACCTGTTCTGCCCGGACGAGGCGGACCCGGCGCTGTCCTTCGCCCGCGAGTACGTACCGCCGCCGGCCGGTCTGACCGCCGTGCCCGTCGACATGGATCCGGGGGACGTCCTGTTCTTCAACGGCAGCCTGGTCCACGGCTCCGGCCCCAACCTCAGCCGTGACCGCTTCCGCCGGTCCTTCATCGGGCACTACGTCGGCCGCTCCACCCGGCGCGTCGGCGGCTTCTACCGCACCCTGACGATGGACGGTGAGGCCGTGGCGCTGCCCGAGAGCGAGGGCGCGGGCCCGTGCGGGACGGACTGGACGGCGACCGGTCCGCACTGAACGCGGGAGCACCCTACCGGCGGCGCCCTCCGCCGAGGCGGTCACTTGACGAAGTCGGGCATGCGCGATTTGATCCTCAGCGTGCCGTGGTGCGACCCGGCACGCAGAGGTGCGCCCAGCCGGTAACGGACCAGGTTCAAGTCCGGCCAAAGTCGCCAGGATCGCTCGAAGCGTCCGAGGCGGGGACGTACTCGCGATTGATGGAGCGGACATGCCCCCCGTCAAACGTGTTCTCCGCACCGGAGTTCTGGGCACGGCCACGACCCTGGCCGGCCTCCTCGTGCTCGCGGGCTGCGGCGCGGGCAAGGACACCAGCGCGTCACCGAAAGCGACTCCCCGCCCCGGGCGGACGGCGACCTCCGTACAACTCCCGCCGCTCCACGCGGGGTTCGACTACCAGATCGGCGGCGCCTACCCCCCGGCCGCCGACGTGCGCATCGTCAGCCGCGACCGCTCGTCCTCCCCGGCGCGCGGCCTCTACAACATCTGCTACGTCAACGCCTTCCAGGCCCAGCCCGAGGAACGCGGACAGTGGCCCGCCGACCTGCTGCTGCGCGACGCGGACGGCGAGGTCGTCGTCGACAAGGACTGGAACGAGGCACTGCTGGACATCCGGACGCCGGACAAACGGCGGAGGGTGGCCGAGCGGGTCGGCCGGTGGATCGACGACTGCGCCGACAAGGGGTTCGACGCGGTCGAGCCCGACAACTACGACAGCTACACCCGCTCGCGAAAGCTGCTGACGTCGGACGACGCCACCGCCTTCATCACCCTGCTCTCCCGGCGCGCGCACGCCCGGCATCTGGCGATCGGGCAGAAGAACACCGCGGAACTGGCGGGAGTCCGCTCGCGCACCGGGCTCGACTTCGCGGTGGCGGAGGAGTGCGGCGAGTACGACGAGTGCGGCACGTACGCGAAGGCCTTCCACGACCGGGTGGTGGTGATCGAGTACACCGACGGCGGTCTGCGCAAGGCCCGTGCGGCCTACGGCGGCCGGCTGAGCATCGTGCGCCGCGACGTGAAGGTCTCGACACCCGGCAGCGCGGACTACGTCCGCCGGACGCGCTGACGGAGGCCGGGATGACACACGGGATCGCGCGGCGCCGGCTGATACTGGGAGCGGCCGCCGCCGGAGCGCTGGCGGGCTGCGGAAACCCCTCGGACGGCGTCGGCGCCGACGGCAGGGTGACCGTCGAGCTGTGGCACGGCCAGAGCGACACGGCCAGGAAGGCCCTGGAAGCGCTGGTGGACGAGTTCAACCGCACCCATCCCCGCATCCGCGTGGACAGTTCGGGCGGCGGGGTGGTGGCCGACGCCATGCTCCAGAAGGTGACGGCCGCGCTCGCCGCCGGCTCGTACCCCGACATCGCGTACATCTTCGGCTCGGACCTGGCGAGCGTCGCCCGCAGCCCCCGTGTCGTCGACCTGACGTCCGCGCTGCACGAGGGCGACCCGCCCTGGAACTCCTTCTGGGCGCCGGTACGGGACGCGGTGACCGTCAACGGCAAGGTGCGCGCGGCCCCGGCCGTGCTCGACTCGCTGGCCGTCGTCTACAACAAGAAGCTGTTCCGGCAGGCCGGCGTCCCCTTCCCGAAGGCGGGCTGGAGCTGGGACGACTTCACCGAGACCGCGCGCCGGCTCACCGATCCCGGGCGCGGGGTGTTCGGCACGGGCTGGCCCGGCACCGGCGACGAGGACACCGTCTGGCGGCTGTGGCCGATGATCTGGGACCTGGGCGGCGAGGTGGTCGCCGACGACGGCAAGCGGATCGGCTTCGCCGAGCAGGGCACCCAGGCCCTCACGACGGTCGCCCGGCTGGCCCACGACAAGAGCGTGTACGTCGATCCCAAGCCCGGCAGCGAGCAGATGTACCAGGTGTTCCTGAGCGGCCGGATGGCGATGGTGGCGACCGGGCCCTGGCAGCTTCCGGACATCATCACCGCGAAGGTCGACTACGACGTCGTGCCGCTCCCGACCTACAGCGGCCGGCCGGTCACCATCTCCGGCCCCGACACCTGGACCGTGTTCGACAACGGTTCCGCCCGTTCCCGCGCGGCCGTCGAGTTCGTCCGCTGGATGAACCGGCCCGCCCAGGACGCGCGCTGGGACATCGCTGCGGGCAGCCTCCCGCTCGGCTCGGCCACCGCCGGGCGTCCGGAATGGCGCGAGCACGCCGGGACGACCACCGGACTCGGCGTGTTCACCGACACGCTGACCTCCGCCCGGGTCCGGCCCGTGCACGCGGCCTACCCGCAGATCTCCCAGGCGCTCGGCGCGGCGATCGTCTCGGTCCTCCTCGGCAAGGACTCCCCCGCCCACGCTCTCCGCCGGTGCGCCGACACGGCCGACGCGGCCCTTCTCATCCCCAGGTGACCTCGGTTCGTCCCCGGTGACCCGACTTCAGACGTTCCCAGCCGACTCCGGCTGAAGGAGGCCGTCATGTCCACCCTTCCCCGCGCCCTCACCGTCGTACCCGGCCCCGCGGTGACCCCGGCCGCCGCACGCCGGGCCGCCCGCCGCCGCGGCCGCCGCGAGACGGCCACCGCCTGGGCCTTCATCAGCCCGGCGGTCGTCGTGATCCTCGGTCTGAGCATCGTGCCCGTCGTGTGGTCGCTGCTGCTCTCCTTCCGCGCCGACGACCTGGTCACCCCGGGCCGCTGGGTCGGCCTCGACAACTACCGGGCCCTGGCCCAGGACCCCACCTTCCGTACGGCCGTGGGCAACACGCTGCTGTACGCCGCCCTGTACGTGCCGCTCAGCCTGCTCGGCGGGCTGGTGCTGGCCCTGGCACTGAACCGGCGTATCCGGTTCATCGGCCTCTACCGCACGCTCGTCTTCGTCCCGTTCGTGGTCTCGGCGACCGCGCAGGGCGTGCTCTTCTCGTTCATCCTCGACCCGGAGTTCGGTGCCGCGAACTCCCTGCTGCACAAGCTCGGTCTGTCGCCGCAGGGCTTTCTCACCGACCCGGACCAGGCGATCTATCTGCTGGTGCTGATCTCGCTGTGGAGCGGGGTCGGCTTCTGCGTCGTCGTCTATCTGGCCGCGCTCCAGGACGTGCCGCCCGAACTCGTGGAGGCGGCGCGGATCGACGGGGCGGGCCGCGGACGGGTGCTGCGCCACATCGTCCTGCCGACCCTCACCCCGGTCACCGTGTTCCTGCTGCTGTGGCAGCTCATCACGGCCCTCCAGGTCTTCGACCTGATCTACGTGACGACGAAGGGCGGCCCCCTGGGCTCGACCGGCGTGGTCGTCTACTTCGTCTGGCAGCAGGCGTTCCAGACGTTCACGGCGGGCTACGGGGCCGCGGCGGCGTACGTCCTCGCGGTCGCCCTGCTGCTGGCGGGCGGGGTACTGCGTCTCGTACGGCGCCGGCAGGAACGTACCGAAGGAGCGGTCCGATGACGTCACCCCTCACGTCCCGCCGGCCGAGCGGCTGGCATCTGCTGCTGGCGCCGCTGACCCTGTGCTTCGCGCTGCCGCTGGTGTGGCTGGTGCTCAGCTCGGTCATGTCCGACGCGGAGATCAACCGGTTCCCGCCCGCGCTGTGGCCGAAGGGCGTCGACCTGGGCGGCTACCGGTACGTGCTCGGCAACGCCATGTTCCCGCGCTGGTTCGCCAATTCACTGATCGTCGCGGTCGCGGCCGTCCTGTCGAACCTGCTGCTCGGGGCGCTCGGCGGCTACGCCTTCGCGCGGATGCGGTTCGCCGGATCGCGGACCCTGCTCACCCTGATGCTCGCGACGATGGTGATCCCCTTCCAGCTCACGATGATCCCGACCTTCCTGGTGATGAAGGAGTTGGGACTCATCGACACGCTCGGCGCGCTGATCGTGCCCTCGCTCGTCACCCCGTTCGCGGTCTTCCTGTTCCGGCAGTTCTTCCTGGGGCTGCCCCGCGAGATGGAGGAGGCGGCCTGGATCGACGGGTGCTCGCGGCTGCGGGTGCTGTTCTCGATCGTGCTGCCGCTGGCCCGGCCCGCGCTGGCCACGGTCGCAGTGCTGACGTTCCTGAGCACCTGGAACGACCTGTCCTGGCCGCTCATCGCGATCAACCACGACACGCGGTACACCCTGCAACTCGGTCTGACGACCTTCCAGGGGCAGCACCACACGCGGTGGTCGGCGGTGATGGCGGGCAATGTGATCACCGTGCTGCCCGTCCTGGTCGCGTTCCTGCTGGCGCAGAAGACCTTTGTCCAGTCGCTCACTTCGAGCGGTCTGAAGGGCTAGGCCACCATGAAATCCTTCGATCTCCTCGTCGTCGGCGACGCCAATCCGGATGTCGTCGTCGGCCCGTTGCGCGGCCCCCTGGAGTTCGGTCAGCGCGAACAGCTCGTCGAGCACGCGGGGTTGGTGCTCGGCGGCTCCGCGGCGATCATGGCGTGCGGGGCGGCGCGGCTCGGGCTGCGGGTCGCGTTCGCGGGCCGGGTCGGCGACGACCCCGCGGGCGCCTTCGTGCGCGAGGCCCTCGCCGGGCGCGGCGTCGACGTGGCCTTCCTGGTCACCGACCCGGTCCGGCCCACACCCCTCACGACGGTCGTCACGGCCGCGGACGGGGACCGGGCCATCCTCACGGCGCCGGGCTGTCTCACCGCGACCGGCGCCGAGGACGTGCCACCCGAGCTGATCGGGGCCTGTCGGCACGTGCACGCGGCCTCGTTCTTCCTGATGCCCCGTCTGGCGCGTTCCCTGACACCCCTGTTCGCCCTGGCACGGACGAGCGGCGCGACGACCTCGCTCGACACCAATGACGATCCGGCCGGACGCTGGGACCCCGAACTCCTGCTTCCCGTCATGGAGTTCACCGACTTCCTGCTACCCAACGCGGCCGAGGCGGCCGCCATGTCCGGGGCGGCCGAACCCGGCGCGGCCGCGGCCGTCCTGGCCGGCCGGGGGCCGACGGTCGTGGTCAAGGACGGCGCGAACGGCGCCCTCGCCCACACCGGGACCCGGCTCACGCACGCGCCGGCCGTGGCCGTCGACCCCGTGGACACCGTCGGCGCGGGCGACAGCTTCGACGCCGGTTTCGTCGCCGCGACCCTGCGCGGCCTCGACCTGCGCTCCGCGCTCACGGTGGCCGCGGCCTGCGGCTCGCTCTCGACACGGGCGCTCGGCGGCACGGCGGCACAGCCCACCTGGGACGAGGCCCTCGTCGCGGCCCGCCCGCACCTCCCCGCCCTTCCACCAGCCCTCCGCACCCGCGAGACCAGGAGCACTTCATGAACGACGTCACCGCCCCGAAGATCGCCTTCGTCGGAGCCGGGAGCGTGGTGTTCACCCAGGGGCTGCTGGCCGACCTGTTCACGTTCCCCGAACTCGCGCACGCGCGGATCGCGTTGCACGACATCGACCAGGAGCGGCTCGACACCGCCGAGGGCGCCGCCCGGTACATCGCCGGCGTACGCGGCGCGCGGCCCACGATCACCGCGCATCGCGACCGCCGGGCGGCCCTGGCGGACGCGGACTTCGTCATCAACATCATCCAGGTCGGCATGGACGGCGCGACCCGCACCGACTTCGCCGTGCCCGCCCGCTACGGGCTGCGCCAGACCATCGGCGACACCCTCGGCGTCGGTGGCATCTTCCGGGCCCTGCGCACCTTCCCGGTGTTGCGCGCGCTCGCCTCCGACATGGCCGAACTGTGCCCGGACGCGCTGCTGTTGAACTACACCAACCCCATGGCGATGAACGTCCTCTATCTGAGCCGCATCGCCCCGGAGCTGCGCGTCACCGGCCTGTGCCACTCGGTGTACTGGACGATGCACGACCTCGCCCAGCTCGTCGGCGTCCCGTTCGAGGAGGTCACGTATCTGGCCGCCGGGGTCAACCACCAGGCGTGGGTGCTGCGTTTCGAGCGCGCGGGCCAGGACCTCTACCCGCTCCTGGACGAGACCGTCGCCAAGGATCCGGAGCTGCTGCGCCGGGTCCGCGTGGACATGTACCGGCGCCTGGGCCACTACCCCACCGAGACGAGCGAGCACTCCTCGGAGTACGTGCCGTGGTACCTCCACCACGACAGCGAGATCGAGCGGCTGCGGCTGCCGGTGGGCGCCTATCTGGACATCATCGAGGAGAACGCGGCGAGCTACCGGCGCACCCGCGACGCCCTGGTCTCCGGCGTGCCCCTGCCCGTCGAGGGCACCCTGGAGTACGCGCCGCAGATCATCCACAGCACGCTCACGGGCACCCCCCGCACGGTCTACGGCAACGTGCCCAACCGCGGGCTGATCGACAACCTGCCGGCGGACTGTGTCGTCGAAGTGCCCTGCCTGTCGGACGGCTCAGGGGTGCGGCCGACCCGCGTCGGCTCGCTGCCCCCGCAGTGCGCGGCGCTGAACAGCGCGTACGTCTCCGTCACCGATCTGGTGGTGCGTGCCGCCACCGATCACGAGCCGCGCCACATCCGGCACGCCGCGATGGCCGACCCCGCGACGGCCGCGGCCCTGCCCGTCGAGCGCATCTGGGACCTGTGCGACGACCTCGTACGGGCTCACGGTGATCTCCTCCAGCCCGAGCTGAGGGCGCTGCTGGGCCACTGAGCGGGGAGGGATGTCCGTTCACCGTCACCCTTAGGGGGTGAGGCCGGTGGGGCGCGGGTGTCGCAGGCTCGGTGGTGAGTGGCTGCGGTCGCAGCCCGTGCAACGGAGGTCTCGCCATGGCAACCACCCAGCACCACACCCGCTCCAAGGCCACGCTGACGGCCGCGAGCGGCCTGATGATCTTCGCCTCGGTGATGCTGTTCGTCTCCGGCGTCCTGGACATCCTGCGGGGCGTCATGGCCATCGCCGAGGACGACGTCTTCGTCACCGGCCAGAACTACGTCTTCAAGTTCGACCTGACGAGCTGGGGCTGGATCCACCTGGCGCTCGGAGCGGTCGCCGTGGTCGTGAGCCTCGGCCTGTTCACGGCGGCCACCTGGGCCCGGGTGATCGGCGTCGGCATCGCCGCGCTGCTGATCATCGCCAACTTCCTCGACATCCCGTACTACCCCGTCTGGTCGCTGACGCTGATCGCTCTGTACGGATTCGTCATCTGGGCGCTCTGCGTGGCACGGCCGGACTCGGACACGCCTTAACAGGGGACGGCGCCGGAGCCGGACCGGACCGGGACCGACCGGGCCGGCCGGCATCCGGCGCGAGGTCCGCGGCGCACAGGACGCCCGGGTTCGTGGCTCACAGGACGCGAGGGGTCCGTGGCTCACACGCGAGGCTCCGCGGGCTCACAGGAGGTGCAGGTCGCGGGCCCGTCGTACGGCCTCGCCCCGGCGGGTCGCGGCGAGCTTGCGGTAGACGCTCTTGAGGTGTGTCTTGACCGTGTTGACCGACAGGTGCAGGTCGGCGGCGATCTCGTCCCGCGACATCATCTCCGCCAGCCGCACCAGCACCTCCTGTTCGCGCTCGCTGAGCGGTTCGATCACCGGCTCGATCACCGGTTCCTGACCTGCCCGCGCGGCGGTTCCGGGGCCCCGGACCGCGGCCGCCTCCGGGAGCCATTCATGGCCCTGGACCAGCACGGGCCGGTGCCGCAGGAAGGTCCGCAGCCAGGGGCCGGCCTCCGAGAACGGCCGTCTCAGACGCTCCGGCCTGGCCGTCCGCAGGGCCCGCGCCGTCAGCCGCTGGGCGGTGGAGTCGTCGCCCAGCGCGTCCGCCGTCTGCGCCCGCGCGAGCAGCACCCGGACGGCGATGGCCGGCCCCTCGTCGACCTCGGAGGAGAGCGCGTCGAGCAGGGCGCGCGCCGCCTCCCGGTCACCGGTGGCGAGCCGGGCACGGGCGGCGGCGGCCGTGGCCTCGGGGCCGGTCGCCCCCGCCTCCAGCAGCACGTCCATGGCGGCCAGCGGTTCGCCCAGGGCCAGATGGGCGGTCGACATGCCGAGGGCGGCCCGGTCCGTCACCCACGGCGAGGGTTCGATCCCGTGCGGCGGACGCTTCAGCTCGTCCAGGACGCGCAGCGCCTCCTTCGGATGGCCCTTGGCCAGGAGCACCCGGGAGCGCACCAGGGCCAGGCCCGCCGTCGCGACGGGATCGTGCGCGGCCGCGCTGGAGGCGGTCGCCTGGTCCAGATGGGTCTGCGCCGCGGCGAGATCGTCGCGGTCGACGGCGACCGCCGCCAGGACGAGCTGGGCGACGCCGGTGCGGGCGGGGGGCGGCAGGCCCGAGCGCTCCGCCCCGGCCACCGCCGCCCGCGCGTGGGACTCCGCGCGGCCCGGCCGCCCGCACAGCAGGTCGATCAGGGCGAGCCGGCCCAGGGACTCGTGCCGCGGTGACGCGGTGGACGGTCCGTCGTCGACCTGCGTGGCGGCGGACAGCGAGATCCGGGCCGCGTCGAGCCGCCCCGCCCAGAGCTGTGCCGAACCCAGTCCGGTCAGCATCAGGGCGGGCAGCTCCGGATGCCGTTCCAGCAGCTCGGCCGGAAGGGACAGCTCGGCCGCCGTCATGTCCTCGGCCGCCGCCTGCGCCCGGTCGGCCGAGCCGGTCAGCCGGGCCGCGAACACCCGCAGCAGCGCGTGGCTCAGCCGCAGGGCGGCCGTGCCGGCGTCCCCGCCCTCCAGGTGTTCCTCCGCCCGGCGCAGATAGTCCAGACCCCGGTCGACGTCGTGGCGTACGAGTTCGCGGGCGGCGCGCACCAGACACGCGGCCGGCCCGGCCGCGTCCGACGGCATGGCCGCGAACAGTCCGTCGAGGCGTTCGGCGTCGAGTCCCGTCAGCAGTTCGCCCACGGCCAGTTCGTCGACGAACCGGCCGGCCGCGAGCTCCCATTCGCCCGCCCCCGCCGCGTGCGGCAGGGCCTCCGCCAGCAGGCCCGAGTCGCTCAGCCAGCGGGCCGCCCGCCGGTGCAGCTCCGGCTCCAGCCCCGGGAGCCTGACCCGCAGGTGGACCCGCAGGATCTCCGCGAACAGGGGGTGCAGCCGGTACCAGGAGTGGCCGATGGCCTCGACGAAGGCGTTGGCGTGCTGGAGCCCGGCCAGGATGGCGTCCGCGTCGTCCCGGCCCGTCAGGGCGTTGGCCAGGTCCGGGTGGATCTGGTCGAGGATGCTCGACCGCAGGAGCAGATCCTGCGTCTCCTCCTCCTGCGCCTCCAGGACCTCGGCCAGCAGGAAGTCGGCGAGAGTGCTCTGGCCGGCCTCGAAGTTCTTGATGAAGGTGTCCGGGTCGTCGACGTGCTGGGCCGCGAGGATGCACAGACGCAGTCCGGCCGCCCAGCCTCCGGTCCACTCCGTCAGCGACCGCGCGCTTTCGTCCGACAGCCGGATGTCGTGACGGTTCAGCAGGGCGGCCGTCTCGCCCGGGACGAACGCCAGGTCGGCGCCCCGGACCTCGGCGACCGCTCCGGCGGCCCGGTAGCGGTGGAGCGGCAACTGCGGCTCCGTACGGCTGACGACGACCAGGCGCAGCCCGCCGCCCGCGTGGCGCAGTACGAACTGGAGCTCGTCGGCGACCTCCGCCGAGGCTCCCACCCGGTCGAACTCGTCGAGCACGAGAATCACGGGCTCCGCGCGTTCGCTCAGCCAGGCGGCCAGCCGGGTGAGCAGCGAGTGGTCCACGTCGCCCGGGCTCGACGGGCGGCCGATGTCGTCGGGGACGGCCGCTCCGTGGCGCCGCAGGGACTCCAGGACGTATGTCCAGAAGATGCCGGGGCCGGTGTCCTCGTGCTCCACGGTCAGCCAGGCCACGTCGTCCGGGCGGTCCGTCGTGGAGATCCAGTGGGCGACCAGGAGCGTCTTCCCGGCGCCCGCGGGCCCGTTGACCAGGGTGAGGGGGCCCCGCACTCCCTCGGTGAGGCGTGCGGTGAGCCGCGGCCTGCGGACGAAGGTCTCGGTCAGGTCCGGGACGGTGAACCGGACGGCGAGCAGCGGGTCACCACCCGGTGTCAGCAGCCCGGCCATGGGGTCCAGCCTCCGCGAAGTCTCGGCAGCGGCGAAGCGTCCGATCCGATGTGGTCCGGGTCCACAGCTCCCTCCCCGGTGTAACCCCCGCACACTGATCGTCACCCGCTGTCCCGAATGTCGCAAGACAGGCTTCGGTCCCCCGCGGCGGGTGAGGCGCGCGGCACCCCGCTTCGGGTGCCATGGGAACGGTCCCCGGATGGCGGGGAGGCGTGACTCCGGGTGCCATGGAGGAGCCGCGGACGCGGAGCCGGACCGGACGCCGCCGACCGGCGCGGCGGTCTCCCGGGCCGAATCGACGAGGTGGTCACCGGTGAAGCACTGGCACGCTCTGGCCGTCCTCGGGACGGCCCAGTTCCTGATGGTCCTGGACACGTCCGTCATGAACGTGTCCATCAGCCAGCTCGTGGAGGACT
The DNA here is from genome assembly GCF_042790435.1 of Streptomyces sp. NPDC056738. NCBI lineage: Bacteria > Bacillati > Actinomycetota > Actinomycetes > Kitasatosporales > Streptomycetaceae > Streptomyces > Streptomyces sp. NPDC056738. The sequence goes on along the minus strand of NZ_JBHTZF010000002.1, from coordinate 365,761 downwards.
TCGACACCGAGGTCACCGCCATCCAGGCCGTCATCACGCTCTACGCGCTGGTCATGGCCGCCTTCATGGCCACCGGCGGGCGGCTCGGCGACATCCTGGGACGCCGCCGGCTGTTCCTCGTCGGACTCGTCGTCTACGGCGTCGGATCGGCCCTGACCGCGGTGGCTCCCACCCTGTGGATGCTGGCGCTCGGCTGGTCGGTGATCGAGGGGCTCGGGGCCGCCCTGGTGCTGCCCGCCATGGCGGCCCTGGTCGCGGAGTCCTACAGCGGGCGGGACCGTGCCGTCGCCTACGGGGTCATCGGCGGGCTCGCCGGCGCGGGCATCGCGGTCGGACCGCTGCTGGGCGGCTGGGTGACGACGTACCTCACCTGGCGGCTGGTCTTCGCGGGCGAGGTCGTGGTCGTCCTGGCGATGCTGTGCTTCCGCCGGGCGATCCCCGAGAAGCCCCGGCCCGCTTCCCGCCCCCGGATGGACGGCGTGGGCGCCTTCCTGTCGGCGGCCGGACTGGGACTCGGCGTACTGGGTGTCCTCCAGAGCGGCACCTGGGGGTGGGTGCAGCCCCGCAACCCGCCCTTCACCGTCCTCGGTTTCGCCCCGACGCTGTTCGTCGTCTCCGCCGGGGTGCTCGTCCTCGCCGTCTTCGCCAAGTGGGAGCGCCGCAGGGAGGCTCGGGGCACCGACCCGCTGATCCATCTGTCGCTGCTGCACCGGCTGCCCCTGCGCTCCGGTCTGCTGACGCTGGTGAGCCAGAACCTCATCCTGCTGGGGCTGTTCTTCGCGATCCCGCTGTATCTCCAGGTGGTGCAGGGATTCGACGCGTTCCAGACCGGGCTGCGGCTGCTCCCGGTGTCCGTCACGATGCTGGCGGCCTCCGTCCTGGCGTCCAGGCTGGGGCGGGTGATGGGACCGCGCCGTGTGGTCAGGCTGGCCCTGCTGACGCTGCTCGGAGCCATCATCTGGCTGCTGGCCACCATCCAGCCGGTCATCGACGACGCCCAGTTCGCCGGGGCCATGGCCGTGCTGGGCGTCGGCATGGGGCTGCTCGCCTCCCAGCTCGGCAACGTGGTGCAGTCCAGCGCCGGCGAGGAGGAGCGCAGCGAGGTCGGCGGGCTCCAGTTCACCGCCCAGAACCTGGGCTCCGCGCTCGGTACGGCGCTGATCGGGTCGATCCTCGTCGGCGCCCTGGCGCAGGCCTTCACCACCCAGGTGGCGAAGCATCCGGACGTGTCGCAGGAGGCCCGCGAGAAGACCGGCATCGCGCTGGAGGCGGGCATCAGCTTCGTCCCCACCGACCAGGTGCGCTCGGCGGCCGAACAGGCCGGACTGCCGCCGGCCGAGGTCGACGCCGTCACGGACTCGTACACGACGGCGCAACTGGGCGGCCTGAAGGCGGCGATCCTCGCGGCCGGGGGCATCACGCTGGCGAGCTTCCTGGTCACCACCCATCTGCCGACCGGACGAACGGGCCGCGGGAAGGATCCCGGCACGGGCAGCCCGACCGCGCCCCTCGAAAAGGCGTGAACGCGCTGGGTCCCGGGGGCGCCCGGCCCAGGTTCACCTCTTGCGGGTGAGGGCGGGCGGCGCGGGGTGCCGGATGATCGTGGGAGAGGGTGCCGACCGCCCGCCCCAGGCCACCCGCCGGGGGGAGCCCCGCATGCAGTACGAGATCCGCGTCGAGGGACATCTGTCGGAGACGCTTTCCGAGGCGTTCCCGGAGATGGACCACGTGCTGATCTCGGGTCAGACCATCCTGTTCGGCCCCGTCGTCGACGAGGCGCACCTGTACGGACTGCTGGCCCGCTGCCGGTCGCTCGGACTGCGGGTCGTGGAGATGCGCCAACTGCCCGGGTGACCCTTGCGCCGATCGGGCCCGCCGACCGCTGCACCGATCGGACCTGACGGCCGCTGCCCGATCGGACCTGACGGCCACTGTCCGATCGGACCGAACGGCCGCTGCGCCGACCGCCGGGACGACCGCGAGGATCACCCGCCGGGGGTGAGCCGCCGGAGCCCCGCACACGGGAGCGTGGACGACGGGAATCGGACGGCGGGAATCCACCCACCGTCCCGTCGGCGGCCCACGACCGGTCCGCCCGACCGCGTGATCCGCTCGACCGCGTGAGGAGGAACCATGACGGAACCGCATGGTTCGGCACCGCACACCGGGCCGGACCCCGGGCCCGGCCGCTCGGGATCCGCGCCCCCGGGCGACCCCGTGGTGATCCTGGACCGCGTCGGCGCCTCCTGGACCTGGCTCCTCGGCTCGGCCGTCGCGACGCTGATCCCCGGCATCCTGGTCCTGGTCTGGCCGGAGGAGACCCTGCACGTCCTCGCCGTCCTCCTCGGCCTCTACCTGCTGGTCATCGGCGGATTCCGGTTCGTGTCCGTGTTCGGCCACCGGGAGCAGGGCAACCGGTTCGCCACACTGCTGATCGCGGTGCTGTACGTACTGGCCGGCGTCCTGTGTCTGCGCAACCCGATGCAGACCATCGCCGCGCTCTCCCTGATCCTCGGCGTCGTCTGGCTCGTGTCCGGCGTGCTGACCGCGTACACCGCCCTCTCCTCCAGGGACCTGCCGCACCGCGGCTTCGTCCTGTGCGGGGCGGCGATCGGCATCATCGCGGGCATCGTCGTGCTGGCGCTGCCCACCGAGTCGGCGCGGGCCCTGACCCGGCTGCTCGGTCTGTGGATGGTGCTGATCGGCCTGGTCGAACTCGCGATCGCCTTCGCCTGGCGGTCCGCCCTGCGCCGGGCGGTGTCGGTCACGCCGCGCGACCCGGCCTCCCCCTACTGAGGAGGGACACCGACGGAGGAGGCCGAGCATCCCGGCCCCGCGCACATCGCCGCCCGCGACTCCTTGAGTTGTGCGGAACGCCGGGCATACTCGTGACTCCCCCTGCCCGGGCGCCGACCGGAGGATCCGGCCGGCGCCTCGGCGCGTCCCCGAATCCGTGGGCCGCCCGATGAGCAGGCTCGTACGGAGCGGACGTAACAAAGGGCATGCCGACATTCCTGGCCAGCAGGCACGACGAACGCGTGCCGGTGCACGGCGCGTCCGTGCCGCCGCGCACGCTCCTCGGGCGACTGCGCCACCACGGGCGCGCCGTGTTCGTGGTGGCGGTGGTCCTGCTGCTGGCGCAGATGGCCGTCGCCATGGTCAGTACGGCCGTGGAGCAGACCCCGACGATCGACGAGCCCGTGTACGTGGGCACCGCGACGGTCTACGTCCAGCAGCACGACCTGCGCTACAACCCCGAGCATCCGCCGCTGGGCAAGCTGATCATCGGGACCGGCCTGCTGTTCGCGCACCCGCACCTCGACCCCGCCTTCGAGGGCGACCAGACCGAGCTCGGGCGGCACGTGCTGTACGAGTCCGGCAACGATCCCTGGCGGGTGATGCTGTGGGCGCGGTTGCCGGTGATCGTCCTGACGCTGCTGTGCGGGCTGGTCGTCCTCGCGTTCGCCCGTGAACTCGCGGGCCGTACGGGCGCGCTGGTGGCCCTCGCGCTCTACGCGTTCTCGCCCGACGTGATCGCGCACGGCTCGCTGGCCACGCTCGACGTGCCGGCGTCGGCCTTCCTGCTGACGTCGGTGTGGCTGGTGTGGCGGGCCAGGCGCCGGCCGTTCCTGTACCTGCCGCTCTCCGCCGTCGCGCTCGGAGCGGCGGTGGCGACCAAGATGAGCATGCTGCCGGCCGTGCCGGTGGTGCTGCTTCTCGCGGTCGCCTCCGTGTGGCACGCGGGCCGTTCCGGCCACGGCACGGAACCGGAGGTCGACACCCGGGCGCGGAGGGCCCGGCTGCTCGGACTCGGCGCCGCGGCCGCCGCCGGGACGGCCGTGCTGGTGGTCGCCGTGGTGTGGGCGACCTATCTGGCCGTCGATCCCCGGCTGCGCTGGACGGCGCCCTCGGACCTCCCGGCCGTGCACGGACTGCGGGCGCTGCTCGTCGACCATCTCCCCCTGCCGCGGCCCTACCGGGACGGGATGCGGGTCCAGTTCGGCTTCGAGAACGCGACCTGGCAGGGCTTCCTCTTCGGCCGGCTCTACCGGGGTTCTCTCTGGTACTACCTCCCGGCGGCGCTGCTGGTGAAGACCCCGCTCGGCATGATGGCTCTCTGGACGGCCGGTTCACTCACCCTTCTGGCCGTACGCCGGCTGCGCCCCGCGGCCCCGTACCTCCTGGTCCCCCCGGCGCTGTTGCTGGCCTCGGCGATGACCGGCTCACGCGATCTCGGCGTGCGCTACGCCCTGTTCGTGCCGGTGTTCCTCGCGGTCGCGGCGGGCTGTGTCGCCGTCGCGGGCGGACCCCGCCCGGAGGGAGCGGCGGACCGGCCGAGTCCGACACCGACACCGACACCGACGCCGACGCCGACGCCGACGCCGACGGGAACCGTGGCCCGACGGTGGCCGGGCTGGGCGGGGACCGGGACGGCGGCGCTGGTCCTGTTCGTGGCCGTCAGCTCCCTGCTGACGTACCCGTACTACCTGCCGTACTCGAACGAGGCGTTCGGCGGCCCGGAGAAGACCTATCTGCGCCTGCACGACTCGAACGTCGACTGGGGCCAGGACCTCGGCCGCCTCGCCGACCGCCTCAAGGGGCACTACCCCCACGAGAAGGTGTGGCTCGTCTACAAGGGCGCCGGCGTACCGTCCGCCTACGGCATCCACGCGACCGACCCCCGCACGGTCCCCGCAGCCCGCGTCCACGGCCTGCTGATCGTCTCCGACACCGCGGTCGACAAGGCCGACGCCCACCTGAAGACACTGCTGTCGACGAGCAGGCGGATCGAGGAGATCGGCCACTCGATGACCGTCTTCCGACGGGCTTGAGCGGCAGGGCGGCCCGTGAGTGGTCGGTCCCGGTTGTTCCCGGTGGTCCCTGCCACCGGCCTTCTCGCCGTCAGGCTTCGCTCGTCCAGGCGTCGGGGCGGGGCGTCAGCACCGCGGTGAGCACCTCATGGGACGAGGTCATGATGTCGGCCACGAAGCGCAGGCGTCCGATTCCGAGCCGGTGCAGGGCCGGGCCGTGGTCGACACAGACCACGAGCGAGACCGCCAGCAGGAGGAGGCGCCACAGGGTCATCACCGGGCGGCGCACCGGGCGCGGCAGCTCGGCCAGGGAGGTGTGCAGTCGCTCGCAGTGAAACGGGACGTGGCGCTGTTCGTCGGACAGGATGCGCGCCGCCACGTCCGTGGTGAGTGCGTCGTCGGTGCCGTCGCGCAGGGCCCGGTAATAGCGCAGGGCGACCACTTCCGCGATCATCAGCACCAGCAGTTCCATGCGCAGGCCCATGAGGCGCCGCAGTCGTACGAAGGCCGCGTCGCTCCAGTGGCCGGTCAGCGTCGGCATGTCCCCCGCGGCCAGCAGCCGGGCCAGCAGTCGGGCGTGGTTCTGCTCCTCGGCGACGAACAGCCGGACCGCCTGTGCGTAGTCGGCGTCGCCGGCCTGGTCCGCCTTGCCGACGAGGTTGGCGCCGTCACCGTCCTCGCCGACCTGGAAGCGCTGGATGCCGGCCCACACCGCCCGGGGAAGTGTCGCGCCTCGCTCCCAGTCCGGATCGCCCTGGGCACGCCTGAGCTCACGTTCGTCCTCGAACCGCTTGGTCCACTTGGCGAAGCCGGCCGTCCGCACGTGGTCTCCCCTCTCCGGGATTCTGCCACCGTTCAGAGGGACGACGCGGCCGGACACCGAACCGTTCCCCTTCCGGCGCGGGCACCGCCTACTCCGGGTGAGCTCACGTCTCGGGTGTCAGCAGGTCCAGCACCCGTTCCCAGTGGAAATCACCCGGCCCGCCGCCCTGTTGGTCCTCGCCTGCGTACGGGTCGCCGAAGCGGACGCCCATGGCGCGGAGGCGTTCGACGGCGGCCCGGTAGGCGGGGTGGGCCGCCAACGCCTGGTTCACGCAGGGCAGTACGGCGATCGGGACGCCGAGTCCGTACGCCTCGCACAGTGTTCCGAGGGCGAGGGTGTCGGATATGCCGGCCGCCCACTTGTTGACGGTGTTGAAGGTGGCCGGCGCGACGGCCACCGCGTCCGGTGCGGGGAAGGGGCGCGGGTCGCCCGGGGCGCGCCAGGCGGAGCGGATCGGTCGGCCGGTCCGCGCCTCGACCGCGGCCGCGTCGATGAAGCCGAGGCCCTGGGGCGTGGCGATGACACCGACCTCCCAGCCCCGCTCCCGCGCCGCGTCGATCAACGTGCCGATGCCCTCGGCGACGCCCGCCGCGCACACGACGACGTAGAGGAACGGCTTCTCGCCGGGGCCTGCGGGGGCGGTGCGTTCGCCGGAGGCGGTGCGCTCTCCGGGTTCAGTGGGTTCACTGGGTTCGGTGGGTTCGCTCACCTGCGCACCCTAGCTAGTGAAGCGGGAAGCCCTGTCCGCGTTCGGACTCGGGGCGGGGGCCGAAGATCCGCCGCTCCGCCTCCTCGATCGGCACGTCGTCGATGGAGGCCTCGCGCCTCGTCATCAGACCGTGCTCGTCGAACTCCCACAGTTCATTGCCGTACGAGCGCCACCACCGGCCGTCGGCGCCCCGGGACTCGTACTGGAACCGGACGGCGATGCGGTCGCCCTCGAAGGCCCACAAGTCCTTGCGCAGGGCGTACTCGTGCTCTCGGGACCATTTGGCGGTGAGGAACTCCACGATCGCGGCGCGGCCCGTGACGAAGGTGTCCCGGTTGCGCCAGACCGAGTCCTCGGAATAGGCGAGCGCGACCTTGTGCGGATCACGGGTGTTCCAGGCGTCCTCGGCGGCCTGGACCTTCCGGAGGGCGGTCTCACGGGTGAAGGGCGGCAGGGGCGGACGGTCGGCCATGAGGACTCCTGGGTGCGGGCGAAGGCGATGGAGAACGTACGTTCTCCACCTCTGGCCGCTAAGGTAGAGAACGCTCGTTCTCAGGTCAAGGAGCCCGCCCCATGGACAGCACGACCGCCCGGGATCGGGCCGCCCCCTCGGACACCCGGGAACAGGCCCTCGCGCTCGCCCGCGAACAAGCCCTCGACGCCGCCGAGCGGCTGTTCTACGGCCGGGGTATCCAGGCCGTGGGCATGGACGATGTCCGCGGCGCCTCGGGGGTCTCGCTCAAGCGCCTCTACCAGCTCTTCCCTGCGAAGGAACACCTGGTGGAGGCGTACCTGGAGCGGCGCGACGTCCGCTGGCGGGCGCGGCTGGCGGAACACGTCGACAGCCGGCGGGAACCCGATCGGCGCATCCTGGCCGTCTTCGACTGGCTGGGCTTGTGGTTCGCCGAGCCGGACTTCCGCGGCTGCGCGTGGATCAACGCGTACGGCGAACTCGGCGCCGCGTCGGAGCGGGTGGCCGCGCAGACCCGTACGCACAAGGCGGCGTTCCGGGCCTATCTGGCCGGGCTGGTGAGCGCGGCGGGGCGGCCCGCCGCGCTCGGTGACCAGCTCTTCCTCCTCGCCGAGGGCGCCATGGTCACGGCGGGTGTCGACGGGAGCGCCGAACCCGCCGCTCAGGCCCGCGCCGCCGCCCAACTCCTTCTGGACGCGGGGAAATAGGGGCCGCCCACGGGGTCAGGCGGTCTCTTCCGTCACCGTGATGGCGCCGACCGGGCAGGCGCGTACCGCCTCCCGCAGCATCGGGTCGCCGCCGCCTTCCGGCCGGTCCGGGAGCAGCGCGCTGAATCCGTCGTCGTCCTGGGTGAAGACGCCCGGGGCGGCGAGGGCGCACTGACCCGCGCCGATGCAGACGTCCTTGTCGATCGCGATGCCGACGCCCGTGCCCATGCCGCCCCTCACCAGGTCACGGGGAGTTCCAGCATCCCCTGGATCGTGTCTCCGGGCTTGAACGCGACGGCGTCGGCGGGGACGGCGAGGCGCAGGCCGGGGAAGCGGTCGAAGAGGGAGCGCAGCGCGATCTCCATCTCGGCACGCGCGAGGTTCTGGCCGAGGCACTGGTGGATGCCGAATCCGAACGCGACGTGATGCCGGGCGGAGCGGTGCCAGTCGAGGGTGTCGGGCTGGGGGAAGGCCAGTTCGTCGCGGTTGACGACGGAGGTGGAGAAGACGACGCCCTCGCCCGCGCGGATCGTGGCCCCGGCGATCTCGATGTCCTGTGCCGCGACCCGCAGCAGCCCGTCCGCGATGGACAGGAACCGCAGCAACTCCTCCACGGCGGCGGGCATCAGGGTTGGTTCGGCCCGCAGTTCGCCGAGCTGTTCCGGATGGCTCAGCAGGGTGAAGGTACCCAGCGAGATCATGTTCGCCGTCGTCTCGTGCCCGGCGACGAGCAGGATGGTCGCGAGAGAGATCAGCTCCTCGCGGTCCAGTTCTCCCTCGCGGAGCTGATCGCGGATGAGCTCGTCGAGGAGTCCGTCCCCGGGGGCCTTCTCCTTGCGGTCGATCAACGACTCGAAATAGGCGTCCAGTTGGTCGCGGGCGGCCTCGATGTCGGCGGCGGCCGGGCCGCGCAGCAGCCGGCGGGACTGCTCCTCGAAGAAGTCGTGGTCACCGTAGGGCACACCGAGGAGGGCGCAGATCACCATCGACGGCACGGGCAGCGCGAAGTCGTTCACCAGCTCGGCGGGCGGCCCCAGTCGCTCCATGCGGTCGAGGAGCCGGTCGACGGTCTCCTGGATCCGCGGGCGCAGCGCGGCGGTCCTCTTGAGGGTGAAACTCGGTACCAGCATGCGGCGTTGGACGTGGTGCTCGGGGTCGTCGACACCGAGCAGCGCGATCCGGCGGTTGCGCGCCGCCGCGAACCGCTCGGTGACCGCGGGGAATTCGGGCCGCGCGCGGTCCGTGGACAGCCGCGGGTCGGCGAGGAGTTCACGGGCGACGCCGTGCCCGGTCACCACCCAGACGGCCCGCCCGTCGAACAGGGAGATCCGCGACAGCGGACGCCCCTCACGCAAGGGCGCGTAGGCGGTGGGCGGGTGGTAGGGGCACGTACGGTCCTGCGGAAAGCGGACCAGGGGCGACGGCTCGGTCGCCGCCACCGGAGACCCATGGGCCGGCGCGGGAGGCTCGGGGGCCGCCACGGGCGACGCGGTCACCGGCACGGGCGACGCGGTAATTGGCGCGTGAGGCGGCTCGGTCGCCGCGCGCACGGGGTCGGCCGGCGGCCGGGCCACCGGGTTCTCGGATGCCGGACTCCGGGATGCCGGGTCCTCGGACACCGGGGCCGGGAAGGACGGGGATCGGGTCAGGGGGGTTTCTGTCATGAGTGACCTCGCAAGCGACGGTTCCCTCTTGCCGATCTTCATTAGATGCCCCAGGCACCTATGCGGCCACGCGAAGTTCGGCCAGATGAGCCGCCCGCACCATCTGGCCGAAGCACGGTGGGCGCGGTTCCGGTTCCCCCGCCGTTCCCGCCCCGCCGGTTCGCCCGCCTGCCCGGCATTGGCTCGAAGTCCGCCGTACCCCCCTTCCGAAAATGGGTTGCGCGGTGTCGTCGGGCGGACCGAACATCTGCCCATGTCCACGAACGAAGCCTTCCTGCCGCCGACCTCCGCCACCGTCCGTCCGGTGCGGGTCCAGCAGCAGCCCGGCCGACCCCGGAGGCCCGAGCTTCCCCGGTCGTGACCGCCGCGCTCGTCGCGGGGCTTCTCGCGGGCTACGGCATCGCCATGCCCGTCGGAGCGGTCGCGACCTACCTCGTCTCCCTCACCGCTCGTACGTCCCTGCGGATCGGCGCCTCGGCGGCACTCGGCGTCGCGACGGCCGACGGGCTGTACGCCCTGGTCGCCGCCCTCGGGGGCACGGCGCTCGCCGCGGCGCTCCAGCCGGTGATGCTCCCGCTCAGCCGGGCCTCCGCGCTGGTCCTCGCCGTGCTGGCGGTCCATGGCGCGATCGGCGCGGTCCGCCGCTACCGCGGACGCCTGCTCCCCGAGCGGACCGGGCAGGATCCCCCGCGGCCCGTCCGCGCCTACGCGGCCCTGCTGGGCATCACCCTGCTCAACCCCACCACCGTCGTCTACTTCGCGGCGCTGGTGCTGGGCAGCCGGACGGCCGAGGCGGTACGACCGCTGGAGCAGGGGGTGTTCGTGCTCGCCGCGTTCGCCGCGTCCGCGAGCTGGCAGCTCCTGATCGCCGGGGGCGGCGCCCTGCTGGGCCGGACCCTGACGAGTCACCGGGGACGTCTCGTGACAGGGATCGCGTCGAGCGGCGTGATCATGCTCCTTGCGGTACGCGTCCTGGTGGCCTCGTCGTGAAGTCCCGGGTCGCCGCGCCCGGCAGGGGCCACCTCGCGAACCGTCGCCGGGTCCGGCGCGGCCCCCTCGCGAACCGTCGCCGGGCCCGGCGCGGGCCCCCTCGCGAGCCCCCGTACACCCCGTACACCCCACGGGTGGATCGGACCGGCGCGGGGAGCGACGCGGGCCGCGGTGCGGAAGATTCGCGTCCGCGCTGGTGTTGAATCGTGCCGAGACACGACCAGTCCGACGCGACGATGGGACGGAAGTCATGCCACTTGAGGGCGAGTACGAGCCCAGCCCCACGCAGTGGGTCCGGGACCAGGTGGAGTTGTACGAGAGTTCCGGTGGCACCAAGGGAACGACCCTGATGGACACCGGACTGCCCGTCATCATCCTCACCACACGCGGCGCGAAGAGCGGCAAGATCCGCAAGACCCCGCTGATGCGCGTCGAGCACGACGGCCGGTACGCCGTGGTCGCCTCGCTCGGCGGCGCTCCCAAGCACCCCGTCTGGTACCACAACGTCGTCTCCGACCCCCACGTCGAGCTCCAGGACGGGCCCGAGCGCAAGGAGTTCAGGGCCCGGGAGATCACCGGCGCGGAGAAGGACCAGTGGTGGGAGCGCGCGGTCGCCGCGTATCCCCCGTACGCCGACTACCAGAAGAAGACCGACCGGGTGATCCCCGTCTTCGTGCTGGAGCCGGTCGGCTGACCACGGCCCGCCACGGACGGCCGCGGAGCCGGTGTGCATGAACCGCGGCACGCCGGGCACCCGGATGTCAGGCCCCGCCGCGCTCCCCCGTCGCGGCGGGGCTTCCTGCTGTCCTGGGGCTGCCCGACGCGGTGGCGTCTTCCGTGCGCGCGGGGTCTCCCGCGGCCGCCCTCGTCGCACGGCCCCCGTCGTCCGCCCCGCCCTCGCCGCGCCTGGCCGACCGGGCGGCCGCGGCGTCGGTCACGTCGAGGAAGATCTGGTCGGCCGCGGGGAAGGTGTGGGCGACCGAGCGCTTGATACGGAGGGCGACCTCCTCGACCCTCTCGCTGTCGAGCCCGGGGACCAGGTCGATCCGCGCGGCGACCAGGGTCGAGTCGAGCCCGAGCTCCATGGTCAGCAGCGCCTCGACACTGTCGATCTCGGGCTGCGCCTTCAGCAGTTCGCGGATCCTGCCGCTCTGCTCCGCGTCGACCGCCCGGCCGATGAGCTGCTCGCGGGCGTCGCTGCCGAGCCAGAAGGCGATGCACACGAGCAGCAGTCCGATGGCGAAGGAGGCGCAGGCCTCCCACACGACCTGGCCCGTGATCATGTGCAGCACCATGCCGATGATCGCGAGGCTCACACCCAGGACCGCGGTGCCGTCCTCGGCGACGACCGTCCGCAGGGCCGGGTCGCGCATGCCGTCGCCGCCCTTGCCGCGGATCTGGAAGAGGGCGCGCAGAAGCGAGGCGCCTTCCGCCAGCAGGGCCACGCCGAGCACCGCGAGCCCGGTGATGTAGCCGCCGAAGGATTCGTCGGCGCCGTTGCGGAGCGCCTCGAAGCCCTGGAAGAAGGAGAAGCAGCCGCCCATGACGAAGATGCCGACGGCCGCGAGCAGTGACCAGAAGAACCGTTCCTTGCCATAGCCGAACGGATGCCGGCTGTCGGCGGGCCGGCGGCTGCGGCGCAGCGCCGCCAGCAGGAACACCTCGTTCAGGCTGTCCGCCACGGAGTGCGCGGCCTCGGAGAGGAGCGCGGGGGATCCCGAGATCAGGCCGCCGACCGCCTTGGCCACGGCGATCACCAGGTTGGCGACCAGCGCCACGATCACGGTGACCTTGGTCCTGGCGTCCGAACCGCCCGAGTCGTCCGAACCGCCTGAGCCGTCCGAACCGCCTGAGCCGTCCGAGTCGCCTGAGCCGTCCGAGTCGCCTGAGCCGTCCGAACCGGCCGAGGCGTCAGAGGCATCAGAGGCATTTGTGGTGTCCGTGGTGTCCGAACCTCCCACGCCGTCCGCGCCGCCCTCCGTCCGCCGACGCCCACTCGGCTGTTCCGGCTGTTCCTGCCGTTCCTGGCGTTCCTGCCGTTCCTGCTGCTCCGGCCGCTCCTGCTGCCGCGTCGATGGGGCGCGATCCGTCGGTTGCGTCGTCTCTTCACCACTCACACCGGCCGGTTTCCCTCGGGTCCCCACCTCACACCGGGCAGGCCGGGACAATCGGACCGATGGGTACGAGGGCGGCACGGAGGGCACTCGTACCCGGTGGGAGTGGCCCGCACGGGTCCGCGGGCCCGCAAACGGAGAAGGAGTGCCTGGTGTCCAAGAAGCCGAAGAAGCTCAAACTGCCCCTGGCGTACAAGCCGATCGGCTTCGTCCTGAGCTGGGCCGGCGGCGCTGTCGCCGGACTCGCCTTCCAGAAGGCCTGGATGGCGATACGCCACGAGGAGGACGCTCCCGACGCCCTGGACAAGGACCGCGGCTGGGGCGAGGTCCTGCTGGCGGCGGCGCTCCAGGGCGCGATCTTCGCGGTCGTCCGCAGCGCGGTGGACCGCTCGGGCGCGAAGGCCATCGAACGGTCCACGGGCGTCTGGCCCTCCCCCACCAAGTCGGGCCGCGACTGACCGGCCGCCGCGCGCCGCGAGCCCGGCGGACTCAGTCGGCCGGCAGCCACGCGCCGTCGCGCATGAGGTCGCGGCCGGAGAGTTCGTCGGCCTCGCGCCAGGCCTGCACCCGTACGGGAGTGACGCTGAAGTACAGGTAGTGGGTGTCGAGTCCGCGCGGGTCGAAGCCGGTCCTGGCGGCGAACGCGTCACCGGCGCCCTCCGGCAGTTCACCGGCCTCCATGGTGCGGACCGTGCCGTCGATCATCACCACGTCGCGGGTCGGCCCGAGGCCCAGGCGCACGGTGCCCGCCGCCCGCAGGTTGCGGCCCGTGGGACTGGCGGCGGGGGTGGCCAGCAGGACGGTCGTCCCGTCCCAGAGGTACGACAGCGGCACCAGATAGGGCGTTCCTCCGGCGCCGTCGGCGGTGGACACCCAGACGTCGACGTCGGTCTCCAGCCGGTCGAGCGTGTCCTGCTTGCGCTGCTTGCGGGTGCGGACGGGCGGGTTCATCTGCGGACGGCCTCCTGGTCGACGGCGTACGGACGGCGCACCTGCGCCGGGGCGGGCAGGGCCCCTACAGGGATGACGGTGGAACGGGCTTCAGTGTGACGAGCGGGGCCGGTCCGGGGCGGGTCCCGGCGCGGGATCTCCGCCGGAGAGTTCCGCGAGCCGGGCCGCGGCGGCGCTCAGCAGCAGGTCGAGCGCCGTCGGATACGAGCTGTGCCGCATGTCGAGCACGAGGTGGCGGGCCGTCGCCGCGATGTTCGGGTGACTGTCGGCGGGCAGCCGGGCGTACGTAGCCCGCCACACGCCGGCCTCGGCGTCGCGGGCGGCGGGAGGCAGGGCGACGCTCGCGGCGTCCAGGGCCGCGAACGCGAGGGCCTGGTCGACGAAGGCGTGGTAGATCCGTACGGCCTCGGGATCCGGAAATCCGGCGCCGCGGAGCACCCCGAGGATCCGCTCCACCGCCTGGATCTCGTGGACGCGGCCGGTCACCCGGTAGGAGCTCAGCACGGCGGCCTGCGGATGGGCGAGGGACCCCGTGTGCATGCGCAGGCCGAGGTCCCTGAGGTCGGCGCGCCAGTCCCCCGTGGGGCGCCAGGCGCGCAGCGTACGGCCGATGAGCTCGTCGGCGATGGCGAGCAGCAGATCGTCGGTGTCGCGGAAGTACCGGTACAGGGCGCTGGGGTCGGCGCCGAGGGCGAGGCCGAGGCGCCGGACGGTGAGGGCGTCGGCGCCGTGCTCCTTGAGCAGGCGCAGGGCGGTCTCGACGATCAGCTCCTCGGAGAGCACGACGCCCGTCTTGGTGGGGCGTCTGCGCCGCCGGGCGGCGGGCGGGACGACGCGGTCGTTCGTGGACGTCATGGTGGCTCCCTCCGGTACGGATCACGGTCTCTCCGGTGCGGTGCACGGTCTCTCCGGTGCGGTGTGCCCTCTCCGGTGCGGTGCGCTCTCTCTCCGGTGCGGCCCTCCTCCGGTGCGGGCACCTTATGTCAACGCCGTTGACCTGTTAAGGCCCCGGGCAGTTTCATTTCCGCTCATCGGGCCGGAATCAGGCCCCGGGTGCGATCGGAGCAGGCCATGACGCAGAAGCCGTACGGTGTGGATCCCCCGTCCTTGCGCAAGACCCTCGGTGTGCTGGACGGTGTCGCCATCGCCGCCTCCAGCACGGCGGCGACCACCAGCATCGGGATCGGCCTCGGGGTGACGGCGGGGGTGGTCGGGCTGCATCTGCCCGCGATCATGCTGCTGGCCTTCCTGCCGATCCTCGGGATCGCGGGCGCCTTCTCCCGGCTGAACAAGGTCGAGCCGAACGCGGGCAACGGCTACGTGTGGGTGGGCCGTTCGCTCAGTCCCTGGCTGGGTTTCCTGGTCGGCTGGGTGAGCATCGTGGCCACCGTGGCGTTCCTCGCGTACACCACGGCGGTGACCGGTTCGGCGATGATCCAGCTCGCCGGCCAGGCGGGCCTCCACCAGGTGGCGGGGCTCGCGCTCGATCCGGGCTCGACCGCCCAGACCACGGCCGTGGGCGTCCTCGTCCTCGTCGCCGTCACGTTCACCGCGGTGACCGGTGTCAGGACCGCGGCGCGGCTCCAGGCCGGACTGCTGGTCTTCGAGTACGTCGTCCTGCTGGGCTTTTGCGGGTACGGCATCGTGACCGGCCCGCACCCCTTCAGCCTGAGCTGGTTCGACCCGTTCCAGATCCCCTCGGCGACGGCGCTGGCGCAGGGCCTGCTGCTGTCGGTGTTCTGTTACTGGGGGTTCGAGGCGGCGTTCACCGTGAACGAGGAGGTGCGTGATCCGCGGGACGCCTCGCGGGCCGGGACCATCACGCTGGTGACCATGCTGGGGCTGTTCCTGCTCGGCTCGGTGGCCTTCCAGCGGGTGCTGTCCGAGAACGAGCTGGCGGGGCACGGCGCCGAGGGACTGGCCTTCCTCGGGAACCGGCTCGCCGACCAGCCGCTGGCCGCGCTGCCCCTGGTGGCGCTGATGTTCTCGGCGGTCGCCTCGCTCCAGGCCGGGGTGATCCCGACGGCGCGCGGGATGTTCGCGATGAGCCGGGACCGTACGCTCGGGCCCGTGTGGTCCAAGGTCAGCGCCCGGTACGGCACTCCGGCGACGGGCACGCTCCTCATCGGCGCGATGGCCGTGGTCGTCGCCACGCTCTCCCTGGTGATCCCCCGGCTCGCCGACATGATCATGGCGACGGTCAACGCCGTCGGGATCGTCGTGGCGCTGTCGTACGCGCTCATCGCCCTCGCGGCGGCCGCCCGGTTCCGCGGGCTGCTGCGCGAGAACCTGCGGGACGGGATACGCGCGGTCGTCCTGCCCGCCCTGAGCGCCGTGGCGCTGCTCGGCCTCGGCGGCTATCTCGCCTGGTCCTTCTACGACTCGGCCGACCATTTCGAGGTCAGCGCGGACAACGGCTGGTTCCTGCTGCTCACCCCGACCCTCATGATCGTCTCGGGCTTCGTGGCCGGCGCGTGGGCCAAGTGGGGCCGCAAGTCCGCCTACTTCACCACCGGACGGGGCACAGACGCCGACGCGCCCCAGCTCCTGGCCACCCCCAACTGAGCGCTTCCGGCGATCCGAACCAAGGAAACGGAACCATGCACGCTGACCTTCTCTTCACCGGCGGCCCGGTGTTCACCCCCGAGGGCCGCACCGCGACCGCGGTGGCCGTCACCGGCGACCGGATCACCGCGGTCGGGAACGCCGAGGTCCTCGACCTGGCGGGACCGGGCACCGAGGTCGTGGACCTGGCCGGGCGGCTGCTGCTGCCCGGGTTCCAGGACGCGCACGTCCACCCGCTCCCGGCGGGCCTGGAACTCTCCCGGTGCGATCTCACCGGTGCGAGGACCGCCGAGGCCACCCTGGCCGCCGTCCGCGCGTACGCCGAGGCCCATCCCGAGCGGGAGTGGATCACGGGCGGCGGCTGGTCCATGGAGGCGTTCGCGGGCGGCACGCCGACGAAGGAGCTCCTGGACGCCGTGGTACCGGACCGGCCGGTGTACCTGCCGAACCGGGACCACCACGGCGCCTGGGTCAACAGCCGCGCCCTCGAACTCGCCGGCGTCACCCGGGACACCCCCGACCCCGCCGACGGGCGCTTCGAGCGGGACGCGTCGGGCGAGCCCACGGGCATGCTCCAGGAAGGGGCCATGCAGGCGGTCGGCCGGCTCGCTCCCCCGGCCACCCCGGCCGACCGGCTGGCGGCGCTGCTCCACGCCCAGCGGCATCTGCACGCGCTGGGCATCACCGCCTGGCAGGACGCGATCGTCGGCACCTTCGTCGGCATGGACGATCCGTCGGAGGCGTACATGACGGCGGCCCGCGACGGTTCTCTGACCGCTCGTGTGGTCGGCGCGCTGTGGTGGGACCGGGCGCGCGGCGCCGAGCAGATCCCCGAACTCGTCGAGCGGCGGGCGGCGTTGCGGCACGGCAGGTTCCGGGCCACCAGCGTGAAGATGATGCTGGACGGGGTCGCGGAGAACGGCACCGCCGCGCTCCTCGACCCCTACCTCGACAAGTGCGGCTGCGCCACGGCGAACCGGGGCAAGAGCTTCATCGACCCGGAGCATCTGCCCGCGTACGTCACCGAGTTGGACGCGCTCGGCTTCCAGTGCCACTTCCACGCGCTGGGCGACGGCGCCGTGCGCCACGCCCTGGACGCGGTGGAGGCGGCGCGGAAGGCGAACGGGCCGAGCGACACCCGGCCGCACCTGGCGCATCTCCAGGTCGTGCACCCCGACGACGTCCCCCGCTTCGCCGCGCTGGGTGCCACGGCGAACATCCAGCCGTTGTGGGCCGCCCACGAACCGCAGATGGACGAGCTGACCATTCCCTTCCTCGGACCCGAACGGGCCTCCTGGCAGTACCCGTTCGGATCGCTGCTGCGCTCGGGCGCCAGGCTGGCGGCCGGCAGCGACTGGCCGGTCAGCAGTCCCGACCCGCTCCAGGGCATCCATGTCGCGGTCAACCGGGTCAGCCCGGACGAGCCGGGGCCGGTGTTCCTGCCGGCCGAACGCCTCGACCTGACCGCCGCGTTGACGGCGTACACCGCGGGAACGGCGTACGCGAACCACCTCGACGACACCGGCACCCTGCGGCCGGGCGCCCTCGCGGACCTCGTCGTCCTGGACCGCGACCCCTTCGCGGGCCCACCGGAGGCGATCAAGGAGACCGGCGTCGCGCTCACCTACGTCGGAGGAGAGCGCGTCTACGCGGCCCCGGACGCCTGAGCCACCCGATGGCCGTCACTTCTTGGACAGTCGTCCAGCTATAGTGGACACCTGTCCAAGAAGTGGCGAGCCTGATCGGAGCCTGTCGACGATGGAGACGGTCGCGAACGTGCTGGTGGGCCTGGTGGCCGCGTTGCATGTGTACATCCTGGTGCTGGAGATGTTCCTGTGGGAGCGGAAGCCGGGGCGGGGGCTCCACGGGTTCGACGCGCCGATGGCGGCGGCGACGGCGCCGCTCGCCGCGAACCAGGGGCTCTACAACGGATTCCTCGCGGCGGGGCTGGTGTGGGGACTGGTCGCGGCCGACCCGACCGGGCACGACGCGCAGGTCTTCTTCCTGTGCTGTGTCGTCGTCGCGGGGGTGTACGGAGCGGTCACCGCGAACCGCCGCATCCTCTTCGCCCAGGCGCTGCCGGGAGCGCTCGCGCTGGCCGCCGTCCTGCTCGCCGGATGACGCCCGACGACCCGCGCGCCGCCCGGACGCGCGCGAAGCTGCGGCAGGCGCTGCTGGACGAGTGCGCCGAACATCCGCTGGAGGAGACGGGCGTCGCCGCGCTGGTGCGGCGGGCCGGGGTAGGCCGGGCCACCTTCTACGTGCACTACGCCGACCTGGAGGCGCTGGCGGTCGACGCGTGCGCGGATGTCGTACGGGAGGCCGTGGAGGCGCTGCACGCCTGGCGCGGCCGGCCCGACCCGGTGTCCGCGCCCCCCGCGCTGCGCGCCTTCTTCACCGGACTCGCCCCGCACGCCGGTCTCTACCGCGCGCTGCTGAGCCCGGGCGGCGGCGGCCCGCTGGGGCTCGTGCTCCACCGTGATCTGCGGGCCCGCAGCCTGGCCGAGCGCACCCTGGCCGGCGCGCCGGACGCGCCCCTCGTCGCCTCCGCGGTGGCCGCCACCTTCGCCGGTGTCCTCGCGGACTGGCTGCACGGCCTGCTGGAGGGCACCCCGGACACCGTCGCGGACGAGGTCTGGCAGCTCCTCGTCGCCCTGCACGCGAGCAGGTGACGCGCCGGGCCCGACCGGCCCGGCGGGCGCCTCACCTGCAACCGAAGCGCGAACTCGTCGCGGGCCAGGCCTCCACCCCGTCCGCGGTCTTCACGTAGGCCGTGGTCCTGTCCGGCGTCAGCCAGAGCCGCCAGTCGCCGTAGCGGTAACCGGTGTCCCGCGCGTCGGCGGGCATGCGCACGTCCCCGTCGTACGCGGCGGTGAGCGCCTCGGCCGGGAGGACCCGGTGCGGATCGCGCGCGTACTGGCGGCCGTACCGGCCCAGGTCCAGGAAGTGCGCGCTCTGCCAGTCGCAGTGCTCGGCGCCCGCCGCGCTGGACACCTCGGTGGTCGGCACGCGGCGGCCGTCCCGGTCCGTCCAGATCTCGTACCCCCGCGCCTTCGTCCAGCTCGCCGGGAACTCGGAGGGGTCGCAGGACGCGCTGGTCTCCGGGCCCCAGCCCGGGCGCCGCGGCTGGTCCTTGGCGACGACGACGGCGACCTTGGTCCGGCCCGCGACGTCGTACGAGAACAGGACGCGGTCCCCTTGGGCGCGCTCCACCCGGTAGCCCCGCTCGGGCAGTTCGGGCTGATAGATCTCGAAGTACGCCTTCAGCCCTTCCTCGGGCGTCGACCCGCCGTCACCCTTGCTCCACGCGTCGCCCGCGTCGCCCGCCCGGATCGCGCCGTCGCATTCGAGGGCGCGGCCCGCCGCCCCCGAGCTCTGCTCCGCGTCCCCGTCGCCTTCCGCCGAGTAGGGAAGGTCCAGCGGCCCGGTGTACGGGGCGGCGGGGGCGCTGCCCGTCACCACCACCCCTTCGTGCCCGTCCCCGCCGCACCCCGCCACCGCGAACCCCACCAGCACCACCGCGGCTACGATCCCGCTGCGCGTCCCCACCACTGATCCTCCGCCCGTCGTCCGTGCTCCTACGACGCCGGGGTGCGGAGGTTCGTTCGACGGGCCGGAGCCCGGAGTCGCGTGGGCGGGTGTCGGGGGCCGGGGCTTCACCCCGTACGGCCGGCCCCTCTGAGGTCAGCGTGTGGTCTGGAAGGTACGGCGGTAGGTCTGCGGCGAGACACCGATCGTCGCCTGGAGGTGCTGGCGCAGCGAGGCGCCGGTCGCGAAGCCGACCTCTCCCGCGATGCGGTCCACCGGCAGGTCGCTGGCCTCCAGCAGATGACGGGCGCGGGAGAGCCGCTGCTGGATGAGCCAGCGGCCGGGACTGAGGCCCACCTCGTCGTTGAAGCGGCGGGCGAAGGTGCGCAGACTCATGCCGGCGTGGGCGGCGAGATCGGTCAGGGTCAGCGGATCGCCGAGCCGCGCGAGCGCCCAGTCTCGGGTGGCGGCGGTGCTCGCCGTCGAGGGCTCCGGGACGGGCTGTTCGATGAACTGGGCCTGGCCGCCCTCGCGCAGCGGCGGGACCACACAGCGCCGGGCCACCTTGTTGGCCAGTTCGCTGCCGTGGTCACGGCGGACGATGTGCAGGCAGATGTCGATTCCGGACGCGGCTCCGGCCGAGGTGAGGATGTCGCCGTCGTCCACGAACAGGACGTCCGGGTCCAGGTCGACCCGCGGGAACAGCCGCCTGAACTCGTCGGCCACATGCCAGTGCGTGGTGGCCGGGCGCCCGTCCAGCAGACCGGCGGCGGCCAGCACGAACGCGCCCGTGCAGATCGAGACGATCCGCGTGCCCGGACGGATGTACGCCAGGGCGGCGGCGACCTCGTCGGCACGGCCGATGGGGAGCGCGGCCGGGGTGACGGCGGCGATCACCACCGTGTCCGCCGTCCGCAGGACCTCGGGACCGTGGTCGACGGTGATGGAGAAGTCGGCGTCGGTGCGGACCGGCCCGCCGTCGAGCGTGCAGGTCACCACCTCGTAGCGGCCGTCCGCCGCGCCGAGGATGCGGCTGGGCATCCCCAGCTCGAAGGGGTAGACGCCGTCGAGCGCCAGGACCGCGACCCGCTCCACGCGCTGTCCCGGCTCGCTCCGCTCCCCGCACCCCGTCGTGTCCGCCCGCTCGGCCCGTACCAGGTTCCGCACCGTTTTCCTCATGGCACGATCTTATCGAAGGTTGGCAATCATGCCATTTTCCGCCGGGGCGGCTC
Source organism: Streptomyces sp. NPDC056738 (assembly GCF_042790435.1). Taxonomy (NCBI): domain Bacteria; kingdom Bacillati; phylum Actinomycetota; class Actinomycetes; order Kitasatosporales; family Streptomycetaceae; genus Streptomyces; species Streptomyces sp. NPDC056738. Next base: position 345,195 of record NZ_JBHTZF010000002.1, on the reverse strand, counting down.
CGGGCAGGCTGGTTCACCATGAGCACTGTGAACACGATGCGAGCCATCAGCCAGACCGTCCTCGGCGGCCCCGAGGTTCTTGAGGAAGTGACCCTGGAGCGGCCCTCGCCGCGACCGAACGAGATCCTGGTCCGCGTACGGGCCGCGGGCGTCAACCCGACCGACTGGAAGCACCGCGAGAACGGCGGGTTCCTCGGCGAGCCGCCCTTCGTCCTCGGCTGGGACGTCTCCGGCGTGGTCGAGGCGACCGGGATCGGCGTCGCCCTCTTCCAGCCCGGCGACGAGGTCTTCGGCATGCTGCCCTACCCCTTCGGCCACGGCTCGCACGCCGAGTACGTGACCGGTCCGGCCCGGGCCTTCACCCGTAAGCCCTCGACGATCGACCACACCCAGGCCGCGGCCCTCCCGCTGGTCTCCCTGACCGCCTGGCAGGCGCTGACCGAGCGGGCCGACGTGCGGCCGGGACAGCGGGTGCTGATCCACGCGGCGGCCGGCGGGGTCGGCCATGTGGCCGTGCAGATCGCGAAGTCCCTCGGCGCGCATGTGATCGGCACCGCCAGCGCGGGCAAGCACGACTTCCTGCGGTCCATCGGCGTGGACGAGCCCGTCGACTACACCAGCGTCGACTTCGCCGAGGCCGTGCGCGACGTCGATGTCGTCCTGGACACCATCGGCGGCGAGACGGGGCTGCGCTCCCTGCGTGTCCTGCGTCCCGGTGGCGTGGTCGTCTCCATCCTGCCGGTCGGATCCGACGCGTTCTACGAGGAGGCCGAACGGCTCGGTGTCCGGGCGGTCCGGATGCTCGTCGACGCCGACCAGACGGGGATGAGGGCGGTCGCGGATCTCGTCGAGAAGGGCGCGCTGCGCGCCACGGTCGCGGAGACCTTCCCGCTGGCCGAGGCCGCCAAGGCGCACGCGCTGGGCGACACGGGCCGGACCACCGGGAAGCTCGTGCTGGTGGTCGACCAGGCGTGACGGCCTCGGCGCCGGGCGGTCCGCCGGGCCGCCTCGGTGCGAGGCAACCGGGAGCGGGGGCCCGGGTGACCGGCGCCGCGCCCGGGTTACCGGCGCCCGCGCCCGGGTGACCGGCCGTCCAGGCACATCCGGCCAACTCCCCACGCACAGCGAAGACATATGTCAATCGAACATGCTGGAATTCACCTCAACGAGGGTAACTTGCAGAGCAGGAACCGGACTTGCTCCCGTGTCACCCGGGAGCGGACCGACAGCCGCCTGGAGGTGATGGCAGCGTGGCGAGCGATTTCGCGCCGTGCACCCGGCATGTGCGGATCCACCAGGACCACGGCCATGTGGTCCTGGAACTGCACGGGGAGATCGACCTGCTCGCCGCGACGGAGATCACCCCGCTGCTGGACGCGGTGACCTCGGACCCCGCACCGCAGGTCGTGATCGACCTGCGGTGCGTCGAGTTCTTCGACTGCTCGGGCCTGCGCCTGCTGTACCGCGCCCGGGCCCGCGTGCTCGAACGGGGCGGCCGGCTGCACCTGGTCTGCGCCCATCCGCTGACCCTGCGGATGTTCCGGCTGACCGGGCTCTCGCGGATCCTGCCGCCCTCGGCCTCGCCGGAGGCGGCACTGGGCCTCCCGGAGACCGTCCCGGACCCGCGCTGAGGGCCCGGAGGCGGAACCCTCAGCCGCCCGGTGACTCCTCCTTCTCCTCCCAGGCGGTGCCCACGCTGTGGGCGAGCCACCCGGCCTCCGCCTCCGTGGCCTCGGGCGGTACGACCAGCAGGTCCCATCGGCCGCGGCCGGGCGCCAGCAGGCAGGCGGTGGACGGGGCGTGCCGACCGGTCGTCCGGCGCAGGCGCACCACCTGACCGGCGACGAGCAGCCGCCCGGGGAACGGGGCCCATACCGCCTCGTCCACCAGGACGCTGCTGATGTGCCCCCAGTCGGGAGGCAGTTCGGCCAGCAGCCGGGGCAGTTCGGTCGTCAGATCGTCGGAGCGGGGCCACCAGGCACCGTCGATGCGACGGGGCATGCGGCCCTGTGCCGGTGCGGCCGACAGGCACAGCCGGGCGCTGGTCGGCGAGGGGAACGGGGGCGGCGGAAGAGCGACGGTCATGAGAACTCCTGGACGGGACACGGTCGATCGGATTCACGCTCGGCGTGCCGCGACACGGGCCGGGGTCGGCCGGTGCACGTCACCGGCCCGGAGCGTCCGCGACGGGCCGGACGGCTTCACGGTCCAGGGGCGTCCATTGCGGTCCTCCGCCCGGCGCCGCGCGCTCGTGCGCGGCCTCGGAACGGGATGACGGTACGCGGCGTCGGATGCCACGGGGCGGAACCTGCCTGGGCCTCGCGGCCCGCATCTGTCCAGCGACGAGGACGACGCCCGTGCGATCACCGGCGTACGACATGCCCTCGGCGCTTCTGAGCGTACTCCTGCCGGTACGGCGGCCACGGCAGGACGAGTCCGCCGGTTCGCTCCCGGGATCAACCCCTGTCGAACGCGCGGATGGCGTCCGTGTCCTGTGTGCCGTCGGTGATGGCCCGGGCCAGTTCGGAGAGTTTGCGGCTGTGGGCGCGGGCGTAGGAGCGGAAGACGCCGAACGCCTCGTCCACGCTCATCTGCCAGCGCTCGGCGAGAATGCCCTTGACCTGTTCGATGACGACGCGGCTGTTGAGGGCGTACTGAAGCTGGTCGCGCTCGGCCTCGCTGTGCGCGAGCGTGCGCTGCTGGAGGATCGCGATGGTGGCCACGTCGGCGAGTGCCTGGGCGAGTTCGAGGTCTGCGGCGGCCAGGGGCGAGGGGGTCTTCTGAAAGAGACTGAGCGCGCCGATGATCCGTCCGCGCAGCCGCAGCGGCATCGCGTTGGTGGCGACGAACCCGGTGTCCTGGGCACTGCGGGTGAACTGGGGCCAGCTCGCGACCGCCTCGGGGTCGGTGAGGCTGATGTGGACGCGCGGCCGGCCGTGGCGGTAGCACTCGACACAGGGGCCCTGGTCGTGCTGGAGCGCGAAGAGTTCCAGGAGCCGGGTGTGCTCGTCGGAGGCGGCGAGGAGATGGAGCCGGTCGTTCTCGTCGGCGAGCAGGATGCCGACGGCGGCGACGTCCAGCAGTTCCACGCAGCGCCTGGACAGGTTCTGCAGGAAGTCGATGACGTCGAAGTCCTCGATCAGCGAGTCAGCCACTTCGACGAAGACTTCGGTGAGCTGCTGGTTTCGGGTTGTCATGGAGATCAGTCCTCGTCTGCGTCGTCGATGACGTTCGTCGGGGGCAGCTCGGGGGCAAGCCGCAGACGTCTTGCCACGATGTCCCGGGCCGTGTCGGTCAGGTTGAGGTTGTTGCTGTAGGCGTGGGCACGCAGCCTGAGCAGGGCTTCCGCCAGCGGTACGGACAGTTGGACGCTCACCATGCCGGTCGCCTGGTGCAGGACCGCGTGGTGGAACACCTGGTCCTCGTCCTCCGGTGACGACAGCAGCGGGAACCCGAGGTCCAGCACGCGTCTGGTCAACGCGGCCGCGAGGGCGTTGGCGTCGTCACCCTGTGCGAGTGTCACGGGTCCGGGAACGCTTCTGACCAGGGTCAGTACTCCCAGTGTGATGGCCCCGATCCGCAAGGGGAAGCAGAACACCGCCTGCACGGCGAGACCGGCGGCGTCCGCCACGAGTCCGGGCCAGCGGTCCTCGCGCACGCGGGCGAGGTCGTGCACGCGCACGGCCGTGCCGGAGGCCAGGCTGTCCGGTCCCGGCCCCTGGCCGTGCGTGATCTGGAGGTCCTCGAAACCGTCCGAGACAGCACCGGAGGACCACAGGATCTCCGCGACGCCCGGCCCGCCGCCCGCACTGACGGAGATCCCGTCCACGCCGAGCGGCTCGGCCGCGTCGGCCACCGCCTCCGACCAGGCATCGGTCTGGAGCAGGCGCAGGATCTTCGCCATGCGGTCACTGATCATGCGGTGCCACTGGCCGGCGGCGGGAGTCCGCCCGAGCGCGGCTCGGCGGGGGAATCCGCGGCGAGCAGGAATTCCGTACCGGTGGTCCTCAGGAGCCGTCGGACGACGGGGGGCGAGTGGTGCAGCATCACGTGCGCTCCGGACGCTCCACGACGCTCGGCGGCGAGGAACACGTTCAGGCTGCTGGCGTCGCAGAATCGGACCGCGCTGAGATCGACGTCGATGCCGGTCATCCTGTAGGCGTGACACATGGCCAGGGCCGAGCGGACGCCCGAGACGGTGGCCAAGTCGATCTCACCCTCCACGAAGACGGTCGCCCGGTCGTCGCACCGGTTCAGAGTCATCGTATGCACAACGGTGCCTCGGCTTCCCCGGCCCGCACCGGAACCAGGCGAAGAGGCTTGTGGGCGGGCCGGCTGGAGATGAGCAGCGGGGTCGCCGAGAAACGGTCACCGGCAGTGGCCGGGGAACACCTGGCACACGCGGGGAAGGGGTCCACCGTCCGGAGGCCCGACGCCGTCGATCGACGGGACGCGCCGGGGTCACGGACGCACCCCCATCGTACTCGCCGCCGCAAAGGCAGGTGCGGACAGCGGATTCCGGGGTACCCAGTCCGGACAACCACCTCACGCTGCGGAAGCCGCCTCCCCGCGGAGACGGCTGGGCCGTGACCCCGCCGACCGACTGCGTGGAGTGAGCCCGCGACGCACCGCTCCGGGCTCCGTCCACCGAGAGGGTCACGACCGTGATCGAAGCAACCACTGTCCGTGCCGTGCCGGGCCCGGGAAGTGACTTCGCCCGGCTGTCGAAGAGGATCGCCGACAGCGGCCTGATGAGCCGGCGCCCCGGCTACTACACCGTCCGCCTCACCGTCGTGGCCGCCCTGTACGCGGGCGCCTGGACCGCGTTCGTCCTGGTCGGCGCCGACTGGAGGACGCTGGCGGTCGCGGCGCTGCTCGCCGTGGCCTTCGGCCAGGTCGCGCTGGTGTCCCACGACATCGCCCACCGTCAGGTGTTCCGGCTGCGCAGGGCGAGCGAGAGGTCGGGGCGTATCGCCGGGAACGCCGGGATCGGTATGGGGTTCGGCTGGTGGCAGGACAAGCACACCCGGCACCACGCCAACCCCAACCATCAGCAACTCGACCCCGACATCGTCCCGGACATATTCGTCTGGACGCGGAGCCAGGCCGACGTCGCCACGGGGCTGCCCCGGCTGATCGGCCGCTCGCAGGCCTACCTGTTCTTCCCCCTCCTCACCCTGGAGGGCTTCAACCTGCACGTGGCGAGTGTCCGGTCGCTGGTGAACCCCGCGCTCAAGAACCGGACGACGGAGGGGGCCCTGCTCCTCGGTCACTTCGTCGTCTACCTCACCGCGGTGTTCCTGGTGCTGCCGCCCGGCATGGCGTTCGCCTTCATCGCCGTCCACCAGGGCCTCTTCGGGGTGTACCTGGGCTCGATCTTCGCCCCCAACCACAAGGGCATGCCGGTCCTCACCGGCGAGGACCGCCCGGACTTCCTGCGCCGTCAGGTCCTGACCTCGCGCAACGTGCACGGTGGCTGGTTCACCGACATCGCCCTGGGCGGCCTGAACTACCAGATCGAGCACCACCTGTTCCCGAGCATGCCGAGTCCGAACCTGCGCAGGGCACAGGTCATCGTCCGTCGTTACTGCGAGGAGTTGGGCGTCGACTATCTGGAGACCAGTCTGGCCGCCTCCTACCGGCAGGCCCTGCGCAGTCTCCACCGGGCCGGCGCTCCGCTGCGCCGCACCCAGGCCGCCGCGTAGCGCCGCGGTGCGCCGCACACCGCCCGGCATGCGGCGCACCACTCGGCGTCCCGGGCCCGGGTCAGGGCTTGGCGGTGTACACGACCCCCGCCTGACTCTGGGCCGCTGAGCCCCATACCTGGTCGTACATCGAGGAGTCACCGCCGAGGGTGTAGAGCAGGTAGGCGGTGGTGATGCCCCGGGTCAGCTTCTGCTGCGCAGCGCGCGTGATGGTCCCGCTGTCGCACCCGAATCCCGAGCTGTCCTCGAATCCGCAGTGGAAACCGCCGGTGATGACGCGCAGTTGGGCGGGGGCGGGCTTGGCGTCGTACATCTTCCGCTGGTTGCCGGCGACGCCCGCGATCGTGTCGGCGCTGCCTCCGACGTACTGGGCCGGCACGGTCAGCTTTCCCGAGGCGGTGACGGCCGACGGGCTGGTCTCCGCCGCCGCCAGCGTGGACACGCTCTTGACGGCGGGGTTGCGGGCCGCGGCGAGCAGCGCGGCGCCGCCGCCCATGGAGTGACCGGAGACCCCGAGACGGTCCGTGTTCACGGCGCCCGCGAAGCGCGAGCCGCTGGTGGTGTTCTGGCCGGTCAGCCAGGTGAGACCGGCGTTCAGGTCGTCGGCGAAGGCGGAGTGGTCGGGGAAGAGGCCGCCTTGCGATTTCGGTGTGACGGTGATGAAGCCCCAGGACGCGTAGTGCCTGAGCAGGCTTTCGTACTGGGTGATGCCCTGGAAGAAGCCGTGTCCGAAGGCGAGTCCGGGATGGGCGCCCGGTGCGACGGCCGCGTCGGCGCCGGCCGTCGCTCCCGGGTACCAGACGCGTGCGCTGTACGAGCGGCCGGAGGCCGAGACCGTCACATCGGAGTAGGCCACGGGGAAGGACCCGGTGGTGGAAGGGTCCACGACCGCCGCGGGTCTCGCGGCGGGAAGCGCGCCCGCCGTCGGCGCGACGGCGAAGGCGGTTGCGGCACTGAGCAGGAGAACGATCACGAACCGTGACAATCGACGTGTCATGCGATCACCTCGTTCTGGGTGCGGTTGTGCGCGGGGAAGCGGAAACCATCGAGGGAAGGTCGTCCTCGATGACGTGTGACCGGGCGGTCATGTGACCGCCCGGTCATCGTGGGGCGCACCGCGGGAAGTGTCAACGCGTCTGACACGAGAGGCTGTTGGCACGCCGCGGCATCGAGCCGTTCGCCCCCGGGCGAGGCTCGTGATTGGCGACCGGGCTTGTGGACACTAGGACGGAGTGCTGAAGACATGTCTGGTCGCCCTGCTCGGCCTTCTCGCGGTGGGCGGTCTCGTCGCCGCCCTGCTCATGTCCCCCTGGTACTGGGGCGTCGCCGCCCCCTTGGTCGTGGCCGCGCTGGTGGCCGTCCACGATCTCGTCCAGCGGCGGCACTCGGTTCTGCGGAACTACCCCCTGGTCGGTCATCTCCGGTTCGCGCTGGAGCGGCTGCGGCCGGAACTCCAGCAGTACTTCATCGAGCGGAACTTCGACGGCCGCCCCTTCGACCGCGACACGCGCAGCATCGTCTACGAGAGGGCCAAGGGAACCGCCGCCGAGGAGCCGTTCGGCACGGAGCTCGATCTCTACCGGGCCGGCAGTGAGTACCTCACTCCGTCCATGGCTCCGCGTTCCGTGCCCGACACCCCGCCCCGGGTACGGATCGGCGGACCCGACTGCGCCCAGCCGTACGACATGGCCCTGCTCAACGTCTCCGCGATGAGCTTCGGCTCGCTGTCGGCCAATGCCGTGCTGGCTCTCAACACCGGGGCTCAGCTCGGCTCCTTCGCCCACGACACCGGGGAAGGCGGTCTTTCCGAGTACCACCTGCGCCCGGGCGGCGACCTCGTCTGGGAGATCGGCACCGGCTACTTCGGCTGCCGGACGGAGGACGGAGGCTTCGACGAGCGGCAGTTCGCCGACAAGGCGGCGCGCGATCAGGTCAAGTGCGTGTCGCTGAAGATCAGCCAGGGGGCCAAGCCGGGCATCGGCGGCGTACTGCCGGGAGCCAAGGTGAACGCGGAGATCGCCCAGGTGCGCGGCGTACCGCAGGGAGAGACGGTCGTCTCGCCGCCCTTCCACCGGGTGTACGACACACCCCGCGAACTGGTCCGCTTCCTGGGCCGGATGCGTGAACTGGCCGGCGGCAAACCCGTCGGGTTCAAACTGTGCGTCGGCTCGCGCCGTGAGTTCCTCGCCGTGTGCAAGGCCATGCTGGCGGAGGGGACGACACCGGACTTCATCGTCGTCGACGGCGCCGAGGGCGGTACGGGTGCGGCGCCGCTCGAGTTCGCCGACAACGTCGGACTGCCGCTCGGCGAGGGCCTGATGACCGTGCACAACGCCCTCGTGGGCGTCGGGCTGCGCGACCGGATCAAGATCGGCGCCAGCGGCAAGGTCGCCACCGGCAGTGATCTGGTGAAGCGCCTGATCCAGGGCGCCGACTACACCAACGCGGCCCGGGCCATGATGTTCGCCGTCGGATGCATCCAGGCACAGCGCTGCCACACCAACACCTGCCCCGTGGGGGTCGCCACGCAGGACGAGCGTCGCGGCCGCGCCGTCGACGTCGACGACAAGTCCCGGCGCGTACGGCGCTATCAGGAGGCGACGGTCAAGAGCGCCCTCCAGATCATGGCGGCGATGGGCGTCGACGATCCGGGCGGCCTGCGTCCGGCCATGCTGCTCCAACGGGTGGATCCGCACACCGTCCGCTCCTACGACGAGCTGCATGAATGGCTCGCTCCCGGACAACTGCTCGCATCAGCACCCGAGAGCTGGGCACCCGACTGGCAGTCGGCCCACCCGGACCGCTTCACCCACTGAACCGTGCCCTCGTACCGCGGGGGCCGCACCGGACCGGAAGGCATTCCTGTGGCACGTACCGTCGCCCATGTGATCGTCGACGCACTCAAGGAGCTGGGCGTCGGTCACGTCTTCGGAGTCGTCGGGGACGCGCTGAACCCGCTGACCGACGCCATCCGCACCACGGAGGGCCTGAGCTGGATCGGCTGCCGGCACGAGGAGGCCGCGGCCTTCGCCGCGGGGGCCCAGTCCCAGCTCTCGGGAACCGTCGGCGTGTGCATGGGGACGGTGGGACCGGGATCCGTCCACCTCCTCAACGGGCTGTACGACGCTGCCAAGAGCCGGACCCCCGTGCTCGCGATCTGCGGTCAGGTCCCCCTGGCCGAGATCGGCAGCGACTACTTCCAGGAGGTCGACAACGACCTGCTCTTCCGCGACGTGGCCGTCTTCCGCGCCACCGTCACCTCCCCGGACCAGATGCCGCGCATGCTCGAATCGGCCGTACGCGCCGCCGTCGCCCAGGGCGGAGTGGCCGTCCTGACCGTTCCGGGCGACCTGGGTGACCAGGCACTGAGTGAGGACCGGCCGGCGCGCTTCGCTCTCGACCGTCCCGTCACCCGCCCCGACGACCCGGCACTCGCCGAGGCCGCCGAGCTGCTCAACAGCGCCGCTCGCGTCACCCTCCTCGTGGGCCGCGGGGCGCGTGACGCCCGCGCCGAGGTGCTCCGGACCGCCGAGCTGCTCGCCGCGCCCATGGTGCTCACCCTCAAGGCGAAGGAGGGTTTCGAGGAGGACAACGCCTTCCAGGTCGGCCAGACCGGCCTCATCGGCAACCCCGCCGCCGCCCACGCGTTCGACAGCGGCGACGCGCTGCTCATGCTGGGCACCGACTTCCCGTACCGCGAGTGGTATCCGAAGGACGCCGACGTCGTGCAGATCGACGACCGTGCGGAGCACCTGGGACGCAGGGTCCCGGTGACCGTGGGACTCGCCGGCGATGTCGGAGCGACGCTGCGCGGCCTGCTTCCCCTGCTGAAGGCGGCTTCCGACCGCGCCCACCTGGACGACGCCCGGAAACGGTTCGTCCACTGGCAGGAGGGTCAGCGGCGGCTGGCGCGCCCTGACCACGACCGCCGCTCGACCGGGAAGGTGCGCGCCGCCCTGGACAACCGGGACCACGCGATCCGCCCCGAGGCGCTGGCGGCGGCGGTGGACGCGTACGCGGACCAGGACGCCGTCTTCACCTCCGACACCGGCATGGCCACCGTCTGGCTCTCCCGCTTCGTCACCATGAGCGGCACCCGGCGCCTGATCGGCTCCTACAACCTCGGCTCCATGGCCAACGCCATGCCGCAGGCCCTCGGGGCACAGCTCTGGGCGCCGGACCGGCAGACCGTCGCGTTCTGCGGCGACGGAGGACTCAGCATGCTGCTGGGGGATCTCATGACGATCAGGACGTACAGGCTGCCGGTGAAGCTCGTCGTCTTCGACAATCGACGCCTCGGCATGGTCAAGCTGGAACAGGAGCAGGTGGGGTTGCCCGAGTTCGGCACCGAACTGGACAACCCGGACTTCGCCGCCCTGGCCACGGCCCTGGGCATCACAGGGATCCGGGTCACCGATCCGGCCGAGCTCCACGACAGCGTGCGCCGGGCGTTCGACACCCCGGGACCGGTCGTGCTGGACGTACTGACCAACCCGGAGGAGATGGCCGTGCCGGGCAAGCCGACCGTGGCGCAGGGCTGGGGCTTCGCCGTCGCCAAGGTCAAGGAGGCTCTTTCGGGCCTGGGAAACTGATTCACCGGACGTCGGTCTCCGCCCGGCGGGACCGCCTCGGCCGCACCGGGGCGCCCGTCGCGCGGCATGGGTTGTCCGAATGGGGGTAACCGCCCTGTTGTCGGCCTCCAGCAGCCGGCGACACGGGGGCTGGAACCGTGGGAGGGGTCTGACATGACGGTGACCGAGGCGACAACGCTACGGACCGATGCGACAGCGGCACACACCGAGGCGGCGGCACCGCCGACCACGGACCTGCCGGACATAGCGGACCCCTCACGGGTCGCGCCCAAGGACGCACGGCAGCTCTCCCGGCTCTTCTTCGACCAGCTCGCCGTGCTGGAAGAGGGCACGCCCGAGTACCAGTACGCCCGCAACACGCTCATCGAGATGAACATGACCCTCGTCCGCTTCGCCGCCGGCCGCTTCCGCAGCCGCGGCCACGACGAGATGGAAGACGTCGTCCAGGTCGGCATGATCGGCCTCATCAAAGCCATCGACCGCTTCGAACTCACCCGCGAAGTCGAGTTCACCTCCTTCGCGGTCCCCTACATCGTCGGCGAGATGAAGCGCTTCTTCCGCGACACCTCCTGGGCCGTCCACGTCCCCCGACGCCTCCAGGAAGCCCGCATCCACCTCGCCAAGGCCACCGAGGAACTCCGCAGCCGCCTCGGCCGCACCCCCACCGTCAAAGAGCTCTCGCAACTCATGTGCCTGAGCGAGGAAGAGGTCAACGAAGCCCGCGTCGCCTCCAACGGCTACACCTCAGCCTCCCTCGACGCCACCATCGGCTCCAGCGACGACGGCGAAGCCGCCCTCGCCGACTTCATCGGCACCGACGACAACGCCCTCGAACTCGTCGAGGACTTCAACGCCCTCGCCCCCATGATCGCGAAACTCGACGACCGCGAACGACGCATCATCCACATGCGCTTCGTCGACGAATGCACCCAGGCCCAGATCGGCGAGCACCTCAACATCTCCCAGATGCACGTCTCCCGCCTCCTCAACCGCACCCTCGCCAAACTCCGCGACGGCATGCTCACCACCGACTGAACCGGACTCCGCCTACGGGTGCGGTCCGGACCTCACCGGTGGTCCCAGTCCAGGCGCAGCACGGCCAGGTCGTCGGTGTGACGCCCGGCGTTCAGCGCCTGGGTCCGGTCGATGAGGCGGTCGACATGGACGGCCGGGTCCGTCGCCGGCTCGTCGCGTATCAGCGCGAGGAGTCCTTCGACGCCGAGCCGCTCGTTGTCCGAGCCGTTGTGTCCCTCGGTGAGGCCGTCGGTGTAGAGGGTCAGGGCGCCGGCGGCCGGCAGAGGAATCACCGTGGCCGGCCAGGTGCCGAGCCGCGGGGCGATCCCCAGGGCCATTCCGTGTGCGGCGACCAGTTCCCGGGTGCCGTCAGCGGTGGTGAGCAGGGGTTCGTGGTGGCCCGCCAGATGGAGGGTGGCCGTGTTCGCGTGCTGGTCGAGGGTCAGCAGGGTGCAGGTGGCGAACAGGGGCTGGGGGCCGCGTTCGGCGATCAGGATGCGTTCCATGAGGTGCAGCAGGCCGGGGCCGCGATGCCCGCCGAGGACCAGCGAGCGCCAGGCGATGCGGAGGCAGACGCCGACCGCGGCGGCGTCCGAGCCGTGTCCGCTGACGTCGCCGACGACGGCGTGCAGGAGTCCGTCGTCGCCCTCCACGACGTCGAGGAAGTCCCCTCCGAGCAGTGCTCTTTCGGCACCGGGCAGATAGCGGGTCGTCACCGTGACCGTGGAGGTGCCGAGGATGGGCTGGGGCAGCAGGCCGCGTTGCAGACGGCCGTTCTCCTCGGCGTGCAGACGGGCTTTCTGGGCCTCGGCCGTCACGCGTTCGGTCTGGCTGCGGTAGACGGCGTAGCGGACGGTCCGGTGCAGCAGGTCGGCCTCGACCTTGCCCTTGACGAGGTAGTCCTGGGCGCCGGCGGCCATCGCCTCGGCTCCCGCCTGCGTCTCGGACAGGCCGGTGAAGACGATCACGGCGGTGTGGGGGGCGAGTTCCCGGACGGCGGCGATGGTCTCGGTCCCCGACATGTCCGGCAGGTGGAGGTCGAGGAGGACGCAGTCGATGGCCCGGGCCGCGAGTTCGCCCCGCGCTTCGGCGAGGGTCGCCGTCGTGGTGAGCTCGAAGCGCAGGCCCGTGTCGTGGAGGAGTTCCTCGACCAGCAGGGCGTCCGCCGGGTCGTCCTCGATGAGCAGGATGCGGTACGCCGGTTCGGGCGAGGGTCTGCCGGGGGTGTCGGTGGCGGCCGCGGTCACAGGGCCGGTTCCGTGTCGGCGCGGGTCGCCTCCGGCAGGGTGGAGGGGCCCATGATCTTGGGGGGTCGCTCGGCGAGGGTGAACGTGATGCGGGTGCCGTCCCGGTGATCGGGGTCGACGGAGATGGTGCCGCCGTGGAACTCGACGATCTTCTTGCACATGGCCAGGCCGATGCCGCTGCCCTTGTAGGCGTCCTTGGTGTGGAGTCGCTGGAAGATGACGAACACCTTCTCGGCGTATTCGGGGGCGATGCCGATGCCGTTGTCGGTGACGGTGAACCGCCACAGCGCGTCTTCCCGTACGGCGGATATGTGGATCTCGGGTGCCTGGTCGGGCCGGCGGAACTTGACGGCGTTGCCGATGAGGTTCTGCCAGAGCATGCCCATCTGGGTGGAGTCGGCGACCAGGTGCGGCAGCGGTTCGTGCGTGATCGAGGCGCCCGTCTCCTCGATGCTCACGCTGAGGGAGGACAGGGTCCGCTCCAGCACCGAGCCGAGATCGACGCTCTGGAGCTCGTGGTGGACGCGGCCGACGCGGGAGAAGTCGAGGAGGTCGTTGATGAGGGTCTGCATGCGGTTCGCGCCGTCGACCGCGTAGTCGATGTACTGGTCGGCCCGGGCGTCGAGTTGGCCGCCGTAGCGGCGTTGCAGGAGCTGGGTGAAGCTGGAGACCTTGCGCAGCGGTTCCTGGAGGTCGTGGGAGGCCACGTACGCGAACTGTTCCAGTTCGGCGTTCGAGCGTTGCAGGTCGGCGGCCTGCGCGTCGAGGCGCAGACGTGCCTCCTCGGCGAACGCCAGCTCGCGCACGAGGCGCCGGCGCATGAAGTCGATCTCGCCGCTGAGCAGGCGCAGGTCCGCCGGTCCGACGGGGGTGATGGGGTGGTCGAAGTCGCCGCCGGCGACGGCGCGGGCGTCCGCGCCGAGCTGGTCCAGGGGTCCGGTGACGCCGCGGCGCAGTCCCTCGAAGACCAGCACCGTGAGAGCGGCGATGACGACCGCGATCGCGGTGAACAGCCAGTTCCGCAGGACCATCGTGGTGTCGAGGTCGTCCACCGCCCGGGCCCGCTCCGTCCGCAGCCGCTGCTGCTGGGCGCTCAGGGCGCTGCGGAGCGCGTCGAACACCTTCTTGCCCGCGGCGGCCCGCTCCGCGGTCAGGGGCGAGGGGCTACCGGCGGGTGCGGCGGCGATCGGGCGGGCGATCGTCCGCTGCCAGACCTCCGCGGTGTCCCGCACGGTCTTCAGGTCCTTCAGGGCGGCCGAGTCACCGTGGAGCAGCTCCGTCAGGCGAGCCGTGTAGGTCGCCTGGTCGGTCAGCCCCTGCCGGTAGGGGGTGAGGAAGTCGGGGGTGCCCGTGACCCCGTATCCGCGGATGCCGGTCTCCTGGTTCAGCAGGGCCGACTCCAGGCGGAACGACGTGCTCAGGGCGGGCGACTTCACGTCCACGAGGTTCGTGCTGATCGATTGCGTCCGTTGCAGGACCCACGCTCCCGTCACCGCGAGGAGGGTGAGGACCGTCAGCGCGACGGCCGCTCCGACGCGCAGCCACCGCCGGGTCGTCCACGTGGAGGACTCCCCCGCACGCGCTCTCGTGGTCCCGCTCATGCCGTGTACCCCTCCGCTGTGCCGGCCGCCTGCGAGACAGGGGGCAGCGGCCACTGTAGAGGGTGTTCGACAACAACGGTTGTCGTGGGGTCGGTTCGAGACCTAAGGTGCAGCACATGCCTGGCACGAATTTCGTTCTGCGAACCACTCCCGAGGAGACGGCAGGTGTCGCGGACGCGGCGGTCGGCCGGCTCGCCAGGCACCTCGCCCTGCAACTGCTGGAAGAAACCCCGGCCCGGGCGGAGGGGGATTCGGCGCGGCCCCTGGCCCTGCTCCACATACTGGACCAGCTCCAGCAGGCGGCCGAGCGCCTCCAGCGGGACGCGGCCGAGGCCGCCGCCCGCACGGGTGCCGGGTACCCGCAGATCGGTGCTGCCTGCGGCATGAGCCGCCAAGGTGCCCGGCGCCGCTGGCCCGGGCTCTTCAACCACACCCACGAAGCACCCATGGAGCATCCGATGATGACCACCCCCGCTCGGCCCTTCGACGTCCTGCTCGTCGAGGACGACATGGCCGACGCCCTGCTCATCGAGGAAGCCCTCTCCGAGCGTGGGGCCCGCAACCTGGTCCAGGTCACCGACGGGGTCGCCGCGCTCGAGCACCTGCGCGCGCCCTCCGCGGTGCGCCCCGACCTGATCGTCCTGGACCTGAACATGCCCCGGATGAACGGACGCGACCTGCTGCGCATCCTCAAGCAGGACGAGAACCTCCAGACCATCCCGGTCGTCGTGCTCACCACGTCCACCGCGCCCGACGACGTCGCCGACGCGTACAGCAGCCATGCGAACGCCTACGTGACGAAGCCGGTCAACCTGGAGGAGTTTGAGCAGGCGGTCCAGAGCATCGACGCCTTCTACCTCGACACCGCCACCCGCCCGCCGCGCACCTGACCGCCCTTCGTCACCGTCGGCCGGGCGGTGGCGGGGTCGCGGGGCACGAGGTTCCGGACCTGTCCGCCGTCCTACGCGGGGGCACGCAGGGCGCTGCGTCCGTCGTGCCAGGCGGTGAGGAGCGTGGCGGCGAGCCGGTCCTCCAGCAGCGTGGTGGCCTGGACGCCGAAGACGACGTCCGGTTCCAGGGCGGGCTCGCTCTCCAGCAGTCCGCCCACCACGTCGTGTCGTACGACCTGTTCGTGGACGGCGTCCGCCTCGACGTGCTCGTCGTAGAAACGGACGGCGGCGGGTCCTGCCCCGGTGCGCCGCAGCGCCTTCGCCAGTCTGCGCGAGCCCGGGGAGGACGTCACCTCGACCGCGGCGAAGTGTCCGACGAGCGCGCCCCGCAACGCCCGGTGCAGCCCGAAGAGGGACATCAGGTTCACCGTGGCGAGCGCCTCGGCCGGGGTGGCGTCGAGGTAGTGGCCGTACACCGTCTCCAGACCGAGGTCCTCCATGAGGTCGGCGAACAGCCCGGCGTGGATCTCCTCCGGGCGCCCGGCGCCGAACTCGTCGTACTCGACCGCCACCATCGCCGCCTTGGCCCGGCCGTGCAGCCGTGGAATGACCCAGGCGTGCGGATCCGCCTCCTTGAGGTGGTAGAGCGAGCGCAGCGCCATGTATTCCGCCAACTGGCCCGGTTCCCCGTCGCGTTGAAGATAGTGCGAGACGCTCGCTCCGTCATGGCCGACCGGCTCGATCTGCAGCTCGTCGAGAGCCTCCTTCGCGGACACCGGAGGGGGGACGTCGACGCGCAGAGCGGTGAGGAAACAGTGTTCGAGGGCGCGGCGCAGGGCCAGAAGTCCCGGGTCCCATTCACGGTCGTCGTCCACGCCGTCGAATCCCTGGTAGTGCAGTTCGTACAGCACATACAGAGCGAGGTGCAGATCGTCACCGTAGGGATCGGCTTCGGCCGCCCGCTCCGGTCCGGGCACCGGACGTCCGTGGGCGAGAGCGGAGACGACGCCGGCGGACAGGGTTCCGCGCGGGGTGGGCAGCGGCGGGCTGCCCAGCCGGGCCTCCGGTCGGTCGGACATCACGCGGCTCCCTCCGCCCCGGTCGCCGGGCCGGACGGGTCGGCGGGCTCCGGGCGATCGTCCCCGGACGGCCCGGCGGGCCCGGTCGTCCCGCCGTCCGGCCTCGCACGGCGGCGGTGGCTCGTGTCGCACCACGGATAGGTGCGGCTGCGCCGGCAGGTGCAGACGGCGACGGTGAAACGGTGGGAGACGGTGACGCTGCCGTCCTCGCCGATCACCTCGACGGGCCCCTCCACGAGCAGCGGCCCGTCGGGGTCGACCCGGACCCGGCGCGGCCTTTCAGGCGTGTTCGGCACGGATGACCACCAGCTCTTCCTTCTCGTCCTCGGCCTCGTCACCGAGCAGGCCCCGCCGGCGCAGCCACGGCAGACGGGAGCGCAGTACCGGCCCGAACGGAACCCTGGCCCGGTCCGTGACCACCGCGCTCATGCCGGCGCGGGCCAGCCGGTCCAGGGTGGCGTCGACACCGCAGAGTCCCGAGTGGACCACGAGCAGGGCGCCGGACGGCCGCAGCACCGTGGGCGCGGCATCACAGATGCGGTCGACCAGGATCCGGCCGTCGTGTCCCGCGTCCCAGGCCCGAGCCGCGCCCCTGCGCGGGAGGCGGGCATCGGGCGAGGGCACGTAGGGCGGATTGCTGATCACGAGGTCGTACGACTGTCCCCGTACCGCGCCCGTGAGGTCGCCGTGGCGCACGGTGACGCGCCTCCGGGCGATCATCGCGTTGAAGCGCGCGGTCAGTACGGCCCGTCTGGAGATGTCGACCGCCGTCACCCGCGCTCCCCGTCTCGCGGCCTCCAGCGCGAGGGCGCCACTGCCCGTCCCCAGCTCCAGCACCCGGGTCCGGGATCCCATGGACTCACGGCTCAGCGCCCGCGCCAGCAGGCGTGTGTCGTCCTGGGGGCGGTACACCCCGGGAGGCGCCAGCAGGAACGGTGACACCGAGGGGGTGAGCGTCTGGGTCGTCACTGTGTGCCTCCGATGGACGGCTGGCCCGTGTTCCGTGGCTCTCTTCGCGCTGAGTGCCCTCCAGGGGGTGATCCACACGTCGTGGAGACATCGCGCGGGAACCACGGGCCGACCAGGGCGTTCGGCCGGAGCGCACGGGGGCGGTCTGCGAGGATGGCTTCATGGACGTGTCGAGCGGGAACCACGGTGCTCCACGGACGCGATCCCCCCGCCGGAGGGGGGAGCGTTCGTGCGGGCGCGGATTCCTGGCAGCGGGCTGATCACGCTGAACGCCATCGGGTCCGGTGCGCGGTTCGCCGCCTCCGAGGAGGGGGCCGCCTCGGTCGCGGCCTTCGCAGGAGCGGGCCGATGATGAGCGCGACCGGCCACGGCGGGAGGAGCGAGGGGTCTCCCCCGAACGCCCGTCCCGGTGACGACCAGGCCATGTTCTCCGCACTGCTCGAGGACAGCGTGGAGGATCTGTACGAGCACGCGCCGTGCGGGTACCTGTCCACGACCCTCGACGGCCGTATCGCGAAGATCAACCGGACGCTGCTCGACTGGCTCGGATACGAGAACAGCGACCTCGTGGGCCGGAAGGACTTCGCCGATCTGCTCACGGTCGGAAGCCGGCTCCACCACGAGACGCATTTCGGCCCGCTGCTGCGCATGCAGGGGGAGGTGAGCGGCATCGCCCTGGAGCTGCAGACCGCCGGGGGCGACCGGCTCCCGGTTCTGGTGACCTCCGTCATGCGCCGAGGCAGTGACGGACAGCCGCTGCTGATCCGTACGACCGTCGTCGACGCCCGGGACCGCCGCACGTACGAGACCGAACTGCTGCGGGCCCGTCAGGAATCGGACCGGGAACGCGAACGCCTGAAGCGGCTGAACGCCACCCTGCAGAAGACGCTGCTGCCTCCCGTCCTGGTGGACGTGCCCGGACTGGACGTCGCCGCGTCCTACCACGTCGCCTCCGTCGACGAGGTGGGCGGCGACTTCTACGACCTGTTCCCCCTCGCCTCCGGCACCTGGGGGTTCTTCCTGGGCGACGTCTGCGGCAAGGGCGCGGCCGCCGCGGCCGTCACCTCTCTGGCGCGCTACACCCTGCGGGCGGCCGCCGTGTACGACCCCGCCCCCGCGGCGGTGCTGGCCAATCTCAACACGGTCCTGAATCACGAGTACAACGGCGACGACCCGCGTTTTTGCACCGTCGTCTTCGGCGTGCTCACCCCGGACGGCGACGAGGGCGGCTTCCAGGTCGTCCTGGCCAGCGGCGGCCACCCGCCGGCCCTGCTGATGCGGTCCGACGGCCGTGCCGACTGGCTGCCGACCCCGGGCGGCCAGCTCATCGGCGTCCTGCCGGACGCCTACATCGCCACCACCTCGGTCCGCCTCGACCCCGGCGACACGCTGTTCCTGCACACCGACGGTCTCACCGAGGCCCGCCACCGCGGTGCCGTCGACGGCCGCTACGGCGACGAGGCCCTGCTGGAGTTCGCCCGGGAGCTCGCGCCCACCACCGCCCGTGACGCCGTGGCCGCGATCCGGGATCTCCTCGACACCCTCGGCACCGGCGTGGACGACGACACCGCCGTCCTCGCCTTCAACGTGCCCCGACGCGGCGACGAAGAGCGGACGTGACCCACGGACCGCCGCGGGTGAAGGGCTCCGGGCGGCCCCACTCGGCGTGAAGCCCGTCTACTGGTTCCGGGGCGCGTCGAACAGGGCGCTGACGGACTCGCCGTTGTGGATGCGCCGGACCGCCTCGGCGAGGGCCGGGGCGATGGACAGGACGCTCAGCTTTTCCGTGTACTCCTCGTCCGGGACCGGCACGGTGTTCGTGCAGACGATCTCCAGGACGTCGGGCTGTTCGCTGAGCCGCTTGAGCGCACCCGCCGCGAACAGTCCGTGGGTGCAGGCGACCCGGATCGACTTCGGCCCCAACTCGCGGAGCCGGTCCAGGAGTTCGAGAACGGTGCTGCCCTTGGCTATCTCGTCGTCCAGCACGATGACATCGCGCCCGGCGATCTCGCCGATGACCGAGGAGATGCTCACCCGGTCGTCGGCGAACCGCTGCTTGGCACCGGCCGCCACCTGGGCGCCGATCAGCCGCGCGAACGCCGCGGCCTCCTTGGCGTTGCCGAGATCGGGCGAGACCACCGTCGTGCGCGACAGGTCGTTGGCACGGAAGTGCGCGGCGAGCTCCCGCAGGGCGTGCAGATGGTCGACGGGCACCGAGAAGAAGCCGTGCACCTGCGGGGAGTGCAGTGTCATCGCGAGGACCCGGCTCGCTCCGGCCGCCACCAGCAGGTCCGCCACGAGCCGGCCCCCCAGGGAGATCCGCGGCATGTCCTTCTTGTCCGAACGCGCGTACGAATAATGCGGCATGACCACGGTGATCCGCCCGGCGGAGGCACCGCGCGCCGCGTCGCACATCATCAGCAGTTCGACCAGGTGCTCCTGCACCGGAGTGACGAGGGGCTGCACCAGGAAGACATCACGCTCCCGGCAGTTCGCCTGGAGCTGCACCTCGAGGCAGTCGTTGGCGAACCGGCTGACGCGGGTCGGGCTGAGGGGCACACCGAGGTGGGCGCAGAGCTCGGCCGCGAGCTCTGGATGGGCACTACCGCTGAACACGGCGATGTCACGCACGTCCGCTCCTCGCAATGGTCGAACCGGATCGCGTCGCCGGGCACAAGATCGGCCCGGAGCTCGCACCTCATGCTACTGGGCCGCTTTCGGGCCTTCGACCGGGGGTTTTCCGGTTGCGGATCGGCTCGCGGGATGCCGTACCGGCAACGGCCCCGCCCGGCGGCGACGGCACCCCGGGGCACCCCGCGCGCGGGGCACGGGCCACGCCGCCCCGGGCACCCGACCGCAGTCCGCTCCCCTGGCTCCGGACGCCTGGCGCACGGTCCACTCCTTCGCCCCCGGGCACCTGGCGCACGATCCGCCCGTTCGCCACCCGGGGCGACCGCGCCGCGCGCGTCCGTCACGCGATCCGGGGACCAACCCGGCGGCCTGTCAGGGGGCTTGGGGGGTACACGGACAGGCGAAAGGAGGACCGTCGACATGACGACGTCCATCAAACGCATGCCCGGCTGGGCGAAGGTGGTCTCCGCCTTCGTGCTGGTGCTCGTGGTGCTGTTCGCCGGGCTGCGGCTGGCCGTTCTGCCGGGGCTGCGCGATGTGTTCGGCACGGAGACCCACGACAACTCGGGCCCGGCGCTGCTCAAGTCCATCCAGGACATGAGCCGTTACGACGCCGCGTCGGGCAACTTCCAGGTGGTCGTGGACCTGGAGAAGGACGCGAAGTACCTGCCCGACGCGATCCGCGGCACCCGCACGCTGTACGTGGGAGCCGGCACCGTCGACGCCTATGTCGATCTCGGACGCATCGGTCAGAAGGACGTGACGGTCAACGGCGACCGTACGTCGGCCACGCTCCGGCTGCCGCACGCGGCTCTGGGGAAACCCGCCCTCGACCCCGACCACTCCTACGCCGTCTCGAAACAGCGCGGTCTGCTCGACCGGCTCGGTGACGTCTTCTCGGACAACCCGAACGACGAGCGGGCCGTGCAGCGCCTCGCCGCCCAGCACATCGGCAAGGCCGCGAAGGACAGCCGCCTCACCGCACGGGCCGAGGAGAACACGACCAGCATGCTCGAGGGCCTGCTGCGCTCGCTCGGCTTCACGGACGTGACGGTCGTCTACGGGACCTGAGTCCAGGAGGGGCCCGGAAGCGGGCGGAGGCGTCGGCGCCGGAGGCGGGCACACCACCGCACCCGGCGCCGACGCGCGTCACGGCGGCGTTCCTCCGGATGACAGTGCCCTCGCGGCGGGCGGACGATGGAGGAAGGCAACGGAAGGAAGCCGTCATGCTGGAGATCAAGACGGTGGACAAGCCCGACGAGCGACGCGACTTCCCGCGGGGCCACCTCGAGGCGGTGCACATGAGCGGGCTCGACTTCGCCGTGGGAACCTTTGAGCCGGGCTGGCGCTGGTCCGAGTCGGTCGGTCCCATCGCCGGAACGAAGACGTGCCAGATCCACCACAACGGTTATGTGGTCCAGGGACGCATGCACCTGGTCATGGACGACGGCGGAGAGGGCGAGGTGGGTCCCGGAGACGTCTTCGTCTGCCCGCCCGGACACGACGCCTGGGTCGTGGGCGACGAACAGGTCATCGTGTACGACTTCGCCGGGGGCATGGCCACCGACTACGCGAAGGCGAAGGACGCCTGAAAGCCCGAGACACCTCCCCTTGTCGCAAAGTCCGCCCCGGTCCGGAACGGCGGGCATTCTCGGCGCCGCCCGGGGTAAGCGGGCTGCACCAGAGGACAGCTGAAAAGGGGAGGGTCTCATGGTCCGCACCGCGTTGCGCGCTCGCGCCGCCAAGGCCGTGGCCGGCCGGCGGAAGCCGGCACCGAAATCGGGATCGGACCGGGCGAAGCCCGCGCCGAAGGCCGTGCGAGGCAAGTCGGCGCCGAAGACCGACCGGGGCAAGGGGTCCTCGAAGACGGACCGGAGCGGGCCGGAGAAGCGGCGGTGGTCGCTCCTCGGCCGCCGGACGGCGGAGCGGACCCCGCCTCCGGAGCCGGCGCGGGAGACCGGCGCCCTGGCCCTGCCCTTCCGGCTGCTGGCCATGCTGATCGCGTTCGCGGCCATGGTGGCGTTCGCCGTCGCGCTGGCCCGGCTGACCCTGGAGCCCTCACCGGCGTCCACGGCACTGATCCACAACAACCTTCACCCCGGGGCCTCGCTGCGGGCCTACCTCGACCAGCCCGAACTGCGCGACGCCGTCAAGCAGATCGGCGGGAACCTCCTGCTCGGGGTGCCGTTCGGCGTGCTGATGCCGGTGGTGTTCCCGAAGACCCGCGGCATCCTGCGCGTCGTCGTGCTCACGGCGGTGGTCATGCTCCTGGTCGAGCTCGTCCAGGGAGCCCTCATCACCGGCCGTTCCTTCGACATCGACGACGTCATCCTCAACACGACCGGCGCGCTGGTGGGTTACCTCCTCCTGGGCCGCCGTCTCGGCCGGGCCGTCCACCCCCGCAAGCGCTCGCGCGCCTGACCCCGACCTCAACTGCTGGTCCGTACCAGAGTATTGACACGTCGTTTCCTCACTCCTTAAATCAAGAGGCGAAGCATGGACCCCCCACCATCGACCCCCCACCTCAGTCGGCGCTCCCGTCATGGGCGGCCGTACGGAAATGAGAGTCATGGACTCCCCACGCCTGCTCCGCCGATGTCTCCTGGCCGCGTTGTCCGCCGCGCTCGTCGCCTCCGCCTCCGTGGCCGCCGCTCCGGCCCACGCGGCTCCGGCGGCGGCCGCGGCGGCCGTGACGTTCCAGGACACCTTCGACGGTCCCGCCGGTTCGGCCGTCGACTCCTCCAAGTGGCAGCTCGAGACCGGCGACAACGTCAACAACCATGAGCGGCAGTACTACACGTCGGGCAACAAGAACGCCGCGCTCGACGGCCAGGGCCATCTGGTGATCACGGCCCGCAAGGAGAACCCCGCCAACTACCAGTGCTGGTACGGCACATGCCAGTACACGTCGGCCCGGATGAACACCTCGGGGAAGTTCACGTCGACGTACGGTCATGTCGAGGCCCGGATGAAGATCCCGCGCGGGCAGGGCATGTGGCCGGCGTTCTGGATGCTCGGCAGCGACATCGGCCAGGTGGGCTGGCCGAACTCCGGCGAGATCGACGTCATGGAGAACGTCGGCTTCGAACCCTCCACCGTGCACGGCACGATCCACGGTCCCGGTTACTCGGGCTCCGCCGGCATCGGCGCGGGCTACACCCTCCCGAACGGCCAGGCCTTCGCGGACGCCTTCCACACCTTCGCGGTCGACTGGGCGCCCAACTCGATCACCTGGTCGGTCGACGGCACGGTCTACCAGCGCCGCACGCCCGCCGATCTGGGCGGCAACACCTGGGTGTTCAACAAGCCGTTCTTCCTGATCCTGAACCTCGCGGTCGGCGGATACTGGCCGGGCGACCCCGACGGTTCCACCTCCTTCCCGCAGCAACTCGTCGTCGACGAGGTGAAGGTGACCACGAGCGACGGTTCGGGCGGCACCGGCGGCGCGATCAAGGGCCTCGCGGGCAAGTGCGTGGACGTGGCCGCCGCCAACTCCGCCAACGGAACACCCGTACAGCTCTACGACTGCAACGGGACCGGCGCCCAGCAGTGGACGGTGTCCGCCGACGGCACGATCCGCGCGCTCGGCAAATGCCTGGACGTCACGGGCAACGGCACGGCGGACGGCTCGACGGTCCAGCTCTGGGACTGCACCGGCGGCGCGAACCAGAAATGGACGGTCACCGCGGCTCACGACATCGTGAATCCGCAGGCGAACAAATGCCTGGACGTCACGGGCAACAACTCGGCCAACGGCACCCGGCTGCAGATCTGGACGTGCACCGGTGGCGCCAACCAGAAGTGGACGGTGGGCTGACGGGCGGCTCGGGCGAGCGGCCAAGGGTCCGGCGGGGCACTCCCGCCGGGCCCTTTCGCGTGGCCGGGGGTCCGGCGGGGCACCGCGTGCCGGACCTCTCGCACGGCCGAGGCCCGGTGGAGGACATCCAGGGGCCCGTCCGCCCGGGGCCCTCGCGTGGGGCCGTTCGCCCGGTCGCGCGCGTCAGCGTGGATGCCAGGTGAGCTTGTCGCCGCCCACCCAGCGGACCACGTCGGGGTCGTCCAGATCGTCGACCGTGATGCCGTACGCGGCCGCGTACTCCAGGACGTCCGTGATCGCCTTCGCCTCGCCCACCATCTCGCCGTCGATCTCCATGATCCGGAACGGCGGCGTGCCCGGCTGCACCCCGAGCACCATGATCCGTGGGTGGGAGATGTGAGGGCTCGCGCTTTCGGTCATGACTAGAGCGTAAGGGGATTTCGGCTCTTCCCGCTGGTCAGCGGCGGAGCGCCGAGGGCCCGGCGCCCGTGCGGCCGGGCACCGGCGAAACAGGGGGCGTCCTGGCGTTCCCCCGGTCGGGTGAGACCGCGCCAGCGAGCCCGGCGCTCCCCGCCCCCGGGCGTCCGCCGTGCGGTCCGGCGACGGCTGGGCAACGCTGGGGGAAGCGTGCGGCGGCCGACGCGACCGCAGGGAGGAGTGCCGATGGACCCCGTCGAGGCCCTGGACCGGATCGCGTTCCTGCTGGAGCGGAGCCTGGCGCCCACGTATCGCGTACGGGCCTTTCGCACCGCGCAGACCCTGCTCGCCGGGCTGCCCGCCGACGAGGTCCGCGAGCGCGCCGCGAACGGGACGCTGGAGTCGCTCAAGGGCATCGGCCCGAAGACCGCGCAGGTGGTGCGGGAGGCGCTGGCCGGCGAGGTGCCCGGCTACCTGGAGAAGGTGGAACGGGAGGCCTCGGGACCCCTCGTCGAGGGCGGTGCGGGCCTGCGGGAGCTGCTGCGCGGCGACTGCCATCTGCACTCCGACTGGTCGGACGGCGGCAGCCCGATCGAGGAGATGGGGCGCACGGCGGCACGGCTCGGTCACGCATGGGCGGTCCTCACCGACCACTCGCCCCGGCTGACCGTGGCGAACGGCCTGTCGCCGGAGCGGCTGCGCGAGCAACTGGCGCTCGTCGCCGCCCTCAACGAGCGCTGGGCGCCGTTCCGGCTGCTCACCGGCATCGAGTGCGACATCCTGGACGACGGATCGCTCGACCAGGAGCCGGAGCTGCTGGAGCAACTGGACGTGGTGGTCGTGTCCGTGCACTCCAAGCTGCGGATGGACGCGGGGCCGATGACCCGCCGCATGGTCGCCGCCGTGCGCAATCCGCACGCGGACATCCTCGGCCACTGCACGGGCCGGCTGATCACGGGCCGCGGTCGCCCCGAGTCCGCGTTCGACGCCGACACCGTCTTCGCGGCCTGCGCGGAGACCGGCACGGCCGTCGAGATCAACAGCCGCCCGGAGCGCCTCGACCCGCCGCGCCGGCTGCTGCGCCGGGCGGTCGACGCGGGTGTCCTGTTCTCCCTGGACACCGACGCGCACGCCCCCGGACAACTGGACTGGCAGATCTACGGGTGCGCACGGGCCGAGGAGTGCGGGGTGCCGCCGGAGCGTGTGGTCACCACATGGACCCTGGAGGACGTGCTCACCTGGGCCCGGACCAGGGAGATCCCGTGACGCACGTCACCGTCGAGGGCGCCGATCCGGGGAACACCCGCAGGTAGTTACCCGTTGAACAAACCGTGGGTGTGGATGGGACAGTGTCCCCGGGCCTCACCCAAGCCCGCAGGGACGATCGTCCGGCTGAAGCCCTGTGGAGCGTTTCGCCGCGAGGCGACCGCCATCGGCGCCCACACAGACGACCCCGACCGTGATTCCCCCATCCGGTCGGGGTCTTTCTCGTCCCGGGGCCGGCCGTGCGCCACCGCGGCCGTGTCCGCTTGACTTCGAGTCCGCTCCAATTCGTAGCGTGCGGGCATGAGCACTGCACAGCACAAGATCGGTTCGGGATTCGGCGCCCGGAGCACCGCGGACGACGTCCTGGAGGGCATCGACCTCTCCGGGAAGCTCGCGATCGTCACGGGCGGCTACTCGGGGCTCGGCCTGGAGACGACCCGGGCCCTGGCCAAGGCGGGCGCCCGGGTCGTGGTCCCCGCGCGGCGCCCCGCGACCGCGCGCGAGGCGCTGGCCGGCATCGACGGCACCGAGACCGACGAACTCGATCTCGCCGACCTGGACAGCGTGCGCGCCTTCGCCGAGCGGTTCCTCGCCTCGGGCCGCGTCGTCGACATCGTCATCGACAGCGCCGGCGTCATGGCCTGTCCGGAGACGCGGGTCGGACCGGGCTGGGAGGCGCAGTTCGCGACCAACCACCTCGGCCACTTCGCGCTGGTCAACCGGCTCTGGCCGGCGATCGCCCCGGGCGGCGCACGGGTCGTGTCCGTGTCCTCCGCCGGCCACCACAACTCCGGCATCCGCTGGGACGACGTGCACTGGCGGACCGGTTACGACAAGTGGGAGGCCTACGGGCAGGCGAAGACGGCGAACGTGCTCTTCGCCGTGGAACTCGACCGGCGCGGACGGGACTTCGGTGTACGGGCCTTCTCGCTGCACCCCGGCGGCATCCTCACCCCGCTCCAGCGCCATCTGCCCAGGGCGGAGATGGTCGAGCGCGGCTGGATCGACGAGAACGGCACCCCGCTGAACCCGGAGGGCTTCAAGTCGCCCGAGCAGGGTGCGGCCACCCAGGTGTGGGCCGCGACCTCGCCCCAGCTCGCCGGCATGGGCGGGGTGTACTGCGAGGACTGCGACATCGCCGAACCGGCTCCGGCGGACGGCACCCGGACCGGCGTGAGCGCCTACGCCATCGATCCCGAACAGGCCGCCCGGCTGTGGGAGTTGTCGGCCGAGCTGACCGGCGTGAACGCCTTCGGCTGAGCCGCGCCGGCGCCCGAGCGTCACACGCGGCCGTCGTCCGCCATGAACTCCC
Organism: Streptomyces sp. NPDC056738; assembly: GCF_042790435.1. Classification (NCBI taxonomy): domain Bacteria; kingdom Bacillati; phylum Actinomycetota; class Actinomycetes; order Kitasatosporales; family Streptomycetaceae; genus Streptomyces; species Streptomyces sp. NPDC056738. The sequence goes on along the minus strand of NZ_JBHTZF010000002.1, from coordinate 318,655 downwards.
TCAGATCCGCGGTGAGTTGTTCGCGGTGGGTGGCGAACAGGCCGTGGCCGGCGTTCTCGTAGACCTTGAGCGTGCCGTCGGGCAGCAGGTCCGCGGCCCGGCGGCCGGTCAGGTCCAGGGGCGCCGAGGCGTCGTGGGTGCCGTGGACGACCAGGGCGGGCAGGTCGATCGCGGCCAGTTCGGGGGCGACGTCCAGGGTGACGACGAGGTCGCCGAGGGCGGCTCCGGCCCGCGCGGTCGCGCCGTGGCAGCGGTCGACCATGGAGCGTACGTACGCCCCGGAGAGGTCGTTGCCGGGCAGGCCGCGGGCGAAGAACGCGTCGGCGCCGTCCGCGAAGAACGCGGCCCGGTCCTGGCGGAACTCCCGGTTGCCCGCCTCGACGAGCGCCGGGTCGACGCCGCCCGGATGGTTCACGGTCCGCGCGGGGCCCGGTGCCAGACCGGCGACGAGCGCGATCCTCGCCACCCGCCCGGCCCCGTGCCGGGTCAGGCAGCGGACCACCTCGGCGGTCCCCACGGAGTGTCCGATCAGGGTGACCTCCCGCAGATCGAGGTGCCGGAGCAGCCCGTCGACGTCGTCGGCGAGGCTGTCGAGGTCGGATCCTCCCCAGACGTCGTCGGACCGGCCGTGCCCGCGCCGGTCGAACCCGACACAGCGGTGACCGGCTTCGGCGAGCGGCAGCATCTGGTGCTCCCACATCTCCGTGCCGAAGTAGGCGCTGTTGACGAAGACGGCCACCCGGCCGTCGGCGGGGCCGTAGTCGACGAAGTGCAGCCGGGCGCCGTCGACGGGGCTCGCGTAGTACGGCATGGGTCCTCCCGGGATCCGGTGGTGCGCGTTCGGGTCGCTGTGCCCTTCATCGTTCCGGGAGGCGGCCAAGGGGTCGATTACCCCGGGGGTCATGCGGACGCGGGGTACCGGGTGCCGGGCTCAGTGCGGCGCGCGTTCCTCCAGGGCCGTGCGCCAGGCGGGTGACGGCCCCGTCGGCGCGGGCTCCGCGCGCCGGCCGCCGCGGGCGAAGAAGTCGGCCAGCGGGAGGATCGCGGCGCCGACCGTGACGGCGTCGGGGCCGAGCCGGCCGAGGTCCACGGTGACGTGCTGGGCGGGGTAGCGCAGGGCGTACGAGGAGGCGTACCGGCGGACGGCGGGCAGGAAGCGGGAGCCGAGCTGGAGGCCGGCCCAGCCGCCGATGAGGATGCGTTCGGGCTGGAAGAGGTTGATCAGGTCGGAGAGGCCCGCGCCCAGGTACTCCGCGGTCTCCTCCAGGACGGCGAGCGCGACGCGGTCGGGCTCGGCGCCCTCGGGCGGGTAGGCGGCGGCAAGCATCGCGGTGAGCGCGGTCTCCTCGTCCGTGCCCTCCGGGGGCCGCCCGCCCTCCTCGCGCCAGCGGTCGAGCAGCGCCTCGGCTCCCGCGTACGCCTCCAGGCAGCCGAGGGCGCCGCAGCGGCAGCGGCGGCCCCTGACGCGGACGGTCAGGTGCCCCCATTCGACGGACCGGCCGTTCTCGACGTCCTCGGTGACGAGGCAGGCGCCGACACCGGAGCCGAAGAGCACGACCACCGCGTTGCGGGCGCCGCGGCCGGCGCCGAACCACATCTCGGCCTGGCCGAGGGTGCGGGCGCCGTTGTCCGCGAAGTACGGGACGGTGTCGGGGAGTTCGCAGGCGGAGCGGAGCAGGGACTCCAGCGGGACGGCGTCCCAGCCGATGGTCTGGCCGTGCACGACCGCGCCCTGCTCGGGCGTGCGGGCGACGATGCCGGGCACTCCTATGCCGACGCCCAGGAGCTGTTCGGGGGCGATGTCCGCCTCGGCGAGGACCTCGGCGATGCCGTCGCGGATGTGGCCCACGATGACGTCGACGTCGTACTCCTGACGCCGCAGCGGCCGGTCGGTCTCGTATCCCGGGTGTTCCAACGGTCGCTCGGTGCGGGCGAGTTCGGTGAGGGTCAGATCGAACAGCTCGACCCGGACCCGGGTCTCGCCGACGTCGACGCCGATCATGTGGCCGCTGCCGGGCACGACACGCAGCAGGGTGCGGGGGCGTCCGCCGTCGGAGTCGACGCTTCCGGCCTCCTCGACGAGGCCGTCGGCGACGAGTTCGGCGACCACGTTGCTGATGGATCCGGAACTCAGCCCGGTCGCGGGACCGAGTTCGTAGCGGCTCATCGGGCCGTCGAAATACAACCGTTGTAGTACGGCGGTCCGGTTGCCCCGCCGCAGGTCACGCACTGTCCGACCGTTCCGCCCCGCCATGTGAAGTCCCTTCCGGCATGCCCGACCTGCAAGATACCCCTGCGCGATCCCTTGACGCGACTTTCTTCCGGGTCTTAACTCACGTCCTAAATTAAGCCATGAGGGTCGTTCGGGAAGTGAACGCGGACGCCGTCATGACTCCCTCCGGGAAAGGGACATAAGCAGCCATGCGCAGAATCCGAGCCGCGGCCGCAGGTGCGGTCACCATCTCTCTGCTGACCGCCGCGACCGCCTGTGGCGGCGGCTCGTCGAGCGGCGGGTCCAACGCCTCGCCGAAGACACTCACGTACTGGGCGTCCAACCAGGGCGCCAGCATCGAGATCGACAAGAAGACGCTCGCCCCCGAGCTGGCCAAGTTCGAGAAGCAGACCGGCATCAAGGTGAAGCTGGAGGTCGTGCCCTGGTCCGACCTGCTGAACCGGATCCTCACCGCCACCACCTCGGGCCAGGGCCCGGACGTGCTCAACATAGGCAACACCTGGAGCGCCTCGCTCCAGGCCACCGGCGCGCTGCTGCCCTGGGACGCGAAGAACTTCGACAAGATCGGCGGCAAGGACCGCTTCGTCGACTCCGCGCTCGGCTCGACGGGCGCCGAGGGCAAGGACCCCGCCGCGGTGCCGCTGTACTCGATGGCGTACGCGCTCTACTACAACAAGAAGATGTTCGCCGACGCCGGGATCGCCAACCCGCCGGCCACCTGGGACGAGCTGGTCGCGGACGGCAAGAAGCTCTCGAAGAACGGCAAGTGGGGCCTCGGCGCCGAGGGCTCCAACGCCTCGGAGAACATCCACCACGCCTTCGTCTTCGCCAAGCAGCACGGCGCCGACTTCTTCACCGCCGACGGCAAGGCGGACTTCACCAACGACGGTGCCGTCGCCGCGGTGAAGCAGTACGTGGACCTGATGGCGAAGGACAAGATCATCGCCCCGGGCAACGCGGAGTACGCGCAGAACCAGTCGGTGAGCGACTTCGCCAAGGGCAAGAACGCCATGCTGCTGTGGCAGTCCGCGGCCGCCAACCTCAAGTCGCAGGGCATGGCCGAGGACTCGTACGGCATCGCCCCGGTCCCCGTGCAGTCCGGCACCCCGGGCACGGGCACCAACGTCAACTCGATGGTCGCGGGCATCAACCTCGCCGTGTTCAAGAACACCAAGAACCTCGACGGCGCCACGAAGTTCGTGAAGTTCCTGACCAGCGACGCCGAGCAGAAGATCCTCAACGGCGCCTACAGCTCCATCCCGCCGGTCAAGACCGCCCAGACGGACACCGCGTTCAACTCCCCCTCGAACGCGGTTCTGAAGGACACCCTGGCCAAGAGCGCCGCCGCCCTTCCGCAGGTCGCCGACGAGTCCCAGTTCGAGACCGCGGTCGGCACCGCCGTCAAGAGCCTGTTCGCGGACGCCGCCGCCGGTCGCGCGGTGACCACCGCGTCGGTGAAGGCGGCGCTCGAGAAGGCCCAGCAGCAGATGCCGAAGAAGTGAGTGCGGACACCGTCATGACCACCACGACCGCCGCTTCCGCCGAACCCGGCGAGCGGACGGTGCGCAAGAGCTCCCCCGGTGCGGCGCGCGGCCCGCGCCGCACCGGGCGGATCAAGCGCATCGGACTCCCCTACCTGCTGCTTCTGCCCGCGCTGGTCCTCGAACTCCTGGTGCACCTGGTGCCGATGGTGATCGGCATCGTGATGAGCTTCAAGGAGCTCACGCAGTTCTACATCCGCGACTGGGGCACGGCGCCCTGGGCCGGCTTCGACAACTACTCGGTGTCGGTGCACTTCGACGAGCCGGTCGGCAAGGCGCTGCTGCACTCCTTCTTCGTCACCATCGCCTTCACGCTGCTCTCGGTCGGTCTGTGCTGGCTCATCGGCACGGCCGCCGCGATCTACATGCAGGACAACTTCGTGGGGCGGGGTGTGCTGCGGGCCCTGTTCCTGGTGCCGTACGCGCTGCCCGTCTACGCGGCCGTGATCACCTGGGTGTTCATGTTCCAGCACGACAACGGCCTGGTGAACCACGTCCTGCACGACCAGCTCCACCTCACCGACAAGCCGTCCTTCTGGCTGATCGGCGACAACAGTTTCTACGCGCTGCTCACCGTGTCCGTCTGGAAGGGCTGGCCGTTCGCCTTCCTGATCGTCATGGCGGGGCTGCAGAACATCCCGGGCGAGCTGTACGAGGCCGCCGCCCTGGACGGCGCCGGTCTGTGGCAGCAACTGCGCCGCATCACCCTGCCGTCGCTGCGTCCGGTCAACCAGGTGCTGGTGCTGGTGCTGTTCCTGTGGACGTTCAACGACTTCAACACGCCGTTCGTCCTGTTCGGCAAGACCGCCCCGGACGCGGCGGACCTCATCTCGGTCCACATCTACCAGGCCTCCTTCGTCACCTGGAACTTCGGCACCGGCTCGGCGATGTCCGTGCTGCTGCTGCTCTTCCTGCTCGTGGTGACCGGCGCCTACCTGCTGCTGACCTCCCGGGGAAGGAAGACGGCCGATGTCTAGCACCTCCACCACGCCCCGCTCCCCGATGGCCCCGCCGCGGTCCTTCCTGTGGTCCCGGCGGATCTTCCTCACCCTGCTCAGCGGTTTCGTCCTGGTGCCCGTGTACGTCATGGTCTCCAGCTCGCTCAAGCCGCTCGCGGACGTCTCGGGGAAGTTCCGCTGGCTGCCGAGCGGGCTGACCATCCGGCCGTACATCGACATCTGGTCGACGGTGCCGCTGGCGAAGTACTTCGTGAACTCGCTGATCGTGGCCGGGGCGGCCACGGGCTGCTCGGTCGTGATCGCCGTGTTCTCCGCCTACGCCGTCAGCCGTTACAGCTTCCGCGGCAAGCGCGTGTTCACGGTCACCGTGCTGTCCACCCAGATGTTCCCCGGCATCCTGTTCCTGCTCCCGCTGTTCCTGCTCTACGTGAACATCGGCAACGCCACCGGGATCGCGCTGTTCGGCTCGCGCGGCGGTCTGATCCTCACGTATCTGACCTTCTCGCTGCCGTTCTCGATCTGGATGCTGATCGGGTACTTCGACTCGGTGCCGCGCGATCTCGACGAGGCGGCGCTGGTGGACGGCTGCGGGCCGCTCGGGGCGCTCTTCCGTGTCGTCGTCCCGGCGGCCATCCCCGGCATCGTCGCGGTCGCCGTCTACGCCTTCATGACCGCCTGGGGCGAGGTGCTGTTCGCGTCGGTGATGACCAACGACGCCACGCGGACCCTCGCCGTCGGCCTCCAGGGCTACTCCACGCTCAACGACGTGTACTGGAACCAGATCATGGCCGCCTCGCTGGTCGTCAGCGTCCCCGTGGTGGCCGGCTTCCTGCTGCTCCAGCGCTATCTGGTCGCCGGGCTCACGGCGGGAGCCGTCAAGTGACCGGCCCCGCCGAGGACATCGACACCATTGACGACGAAGGGACTTCAGTGACCATCGACCTTGCCGCCCTCCCGGAGGACTTCCTTTGGGGCACGGCCACGTCGGCCTATCAGATCGAGGGTGCCGTGGCCGAGGACGGCCGCTCCCCCTCCATCTGGGACACGTTCTCGCACACGCCCGGCAAGATCGACAACGGCGACGACGGGGACGTCGCCTGCGATCACTACCACCGGTGGCGCGAGGACATCGATCTCATGCGCCGGCTCGGCACCAACGCCTACCGGCTGTCCGTCGCCTGGCCCCGGGTGATGCCGGGCGGCGACGGCCCGGTCAACGCCAAGGGCCTCGACTACTACGACGCGTTGATCGACGGTCTGCTGGAGGCGGGCATCACGCCCTCGGTCACGCTCTACCACTGGGACCTGCCGCAGGTGCTCCAGGACCGGGGCGGCTGGCCCGCCCGTGACACCGCGCACCACCTCGCCGCCTACGCCTCGGCGGTGGCGGAGCGGCTCGGCGACCGCGTCCAGCACTGGACCACCCTCAACGAGCCGCTGTGCTCGGCCTGGATCGGCCACCTGGAGGGGCGGATGGCCCCCGGCCTGACCGATCTCACGGCCGCCGTCCGCGCCTCGTACCACCTCCTGCTCGGGCACGGTCTCGCCACGCAGGCGATCCGCGCGGCCGTGCCGGGAGCGCAGATCGGCATCGTCAACAACCTGGGCAGCATCGTGGCCGCCACCGACCGTCCGGAGGACGTCGCGGCGGCGAAGCGGCAGGACGGGCACACCAACCGCTGGTGGCTCGACCCGGTGCACGGCCGCGGCTTCCCCGCCGACATGGTCGAGGTCTACGGGGTCGAACTCCCGGAGGTCGCGGGGGACCTGGAGACGATGGCGGCGCCGCTGGACTGGCTGGGGCTGAACTACTACTTCCCGTCCCACGTGGTCGACGACCCGACCGGTCCGGCCCCGTACGCGCGGCAGATCAGCCGGACCGGCGTGCCCGTCACGGCCATGGACTGGGAGGTCGAGGCCGCGGGGATCGAACGTCTGCTGCTGCGCCTGACGAACGAGTACGGCGCCCGCAAGCTGTACGTCACGGAGAACGGCTCCGCCTATCCGGACGTCGTACGTCCCGACGGCACCGTGGACGACCCGGAGCGCGTCGCCTACCTCGAACAGCATCTGGCGGCCTGCGCCTCGGCGGTCCGCAAGGGTGCTCCGCTGGCCGGCTACTTCGCCTGGTCGCTGCTCGACAACTTCGAGTGGGCGTACGGCTACGACAAGCGGTTCGGGCTCGTGCACGTCGACTACAAGACGCAGGTGCGCACGATCAAGGGCAGCGGTCACCGCTACGCGGAGATCGTCCGGGGACACCGCGGGGGCGCCAGCAAGGCGGCCTAGTCTCCCGGAGGGCACGAAACCTTAGGGCGTGTCCCGGAAACCTCTGTCGGCCGGGGTGTTCGCACCCCGGCCGATCTCGTCCAGGGCGGCCGTCAGCTCGGGGGCCACCACCTGGCGCACCCAGGCGGCCCGTCACATCATGACGTGCTTGACCTGCGTGTAGTCGAGCAGCCCGGTGAGCGACAGATCGCTGCCGTGACCGGAGTGCCGTACGCCTCCGTGCGGCATCTCCGACACCGTGGTGCCGTGGGTGTTGACCCAGACGATCCCGGTGCGCAGGGCGCGGCTCGCGCGCATGACCCGGTCGTGATCGCGTGTCCAGACGCTGGCGGCGAGTCCCTGCGGTACGGCGTTGGCCAGTTCGAAGGCCTCGGACTCGTCGGTGAACGGCTGGACCGTCACGACCGGACCGAACACCTCGCTCTGCACGATCTCGTCGTCCTGGCGCACCCCCGCGACCACCGTGGCCTGGTGGAAGTACCCGGGCCGGTCCAGCTGCACGCCTCCCGTGACGACCTCGGCATGGTCGGGCAGGGTCTCCAGCAGACGGCGTACGGAGGCGAGCTGGGCCGCGTTGTTGAGCGGGCCGAAGTCGGCGTCCGGGTCGTCGGGGCCGCCGGGGACCTGCTGGGCGGCCCGTTCGGCGAAGGCGTCGAGGAAGGCGTCGTGGATCCGGTGGTGGACCAGGACCCTGGTGGCGGCGGTGCAGTCCTGGCCCGCGTTGTAGAAGGCCAGCGACGAGAGCTGCCCTACGGCGTCGTCCAGGTCGGCGTCCTCGTGGATCAGCACGGGTGCGTTGCCGCCGAGCTCCAGGTGGAGCCGTTTGAGGTCGGCGGCCGCGGCCGCGGCGATCTGCTGTCCGGCGCGGACGCTCCCGGTGAGGGCGACGAGCCGCACGGCGGGATGGGCGACCAGCAGGCGGCCGGTGTCACGGTCGCCGCAGACGACGTTGAGTACACCGGGCGGCAGGTGCTCGGCGGCCAGCCGGGCCAGGAGCGTGGCGGAGGAGGGCGTGCTGTCGGACGGCTTGAGGACGACGGTGTTGCCGGCGGCGAGCGCTGGGGCGATCTTCCACACGGCCATCATCAGCGGGTAGTTCCACGGGGTGATCTGCGCGCAGACGCCGATGGGTTCCCGGCGCAGCACGGAGGTGCGGCCGGGGGTGTACTCGGCGGCCGCGGCGCCGGGCAGGTTGCGCGCGGCGCCGGCGAAGTAGCGCAGCACGTCGGCGATCGCGGGCAGTTCGTCGGCGAGGAAGAGGGCACGGGGTTTGCCGGTGTCGGCGACCTCGGCGCTCGCCACGGCGTCGGCGTGCCGCTCCAGCGCGTCGGCGATGCGCAGCAGCGCGCCCTGGCGCTGCTGCGGGGTGGTGGCCGACCACACGTGCTGGGCGTTCTCGGCCGCGCGGCAGGCGTCGTCGACGTCGTCGGTGCCGGAGAGCGGAGCGGTGCCGTGGAGGCGTCCGGTGGCCGGGTCGATCAGGCGCAGGGTGGCGCCCGACGCGGCGGGTGTCTCCTTGCCGCCGATGTGGTTGAGGACGGTTGCCGGGCGGGCGTTGTCAGCCACGGAGCAGTGCCTCCTTCGCTGCGGCGCGGCCGGTGCGGACGGCGCCTTCCATGTATCCGGCGACCCACTGGTCGGATCCGCAGACGTAGAACGGGGGTTCGTGGGTGCCGTGCGACGGCCCCACGGCCATCACCTCGCCCGGCGGCCACTGGGTGACGTAGCCCTGTGTCCAGGGGTCGCTGCCCCACAGCCGCAGGTAGCAGGCGAGCGGTCGGCGGGCCTCGTCGCCGTACAGGCCGGCGATCTCGGCGAGCAGTTCGGGGGTGCGCAAGTGGGGCGGGGTGCCCAGCAGGACGCCGTAGCGCTCCGGCGGGACCAGTGCGGACAGGACGCCCTCGTTCTGGGGCCAGGTGCTGCCGAGGACGCCCTCGGACTCGGAGAGGCCGTTCAGATCGTCCGCGCGCCAGAAGGGACGGTCGTAGACGGCGGCGAACTTGGCCGCCGTCGCCTGCCGTTGCCGGTGCAGGGAGGCGAGGCGCGCCTCGCTCACGCCGCTGACGGCGACGGACCGCAGCGGTCCCACGGGCAGGGCGCTCACCACGGCCCCGGCGGTGAGGACCTCGCCGGTGACGAGGCGGACGGTGCAGCGGCCGGGGTGTACGTCGAGGGCGGCGACGGGTGAGCCGAGGCGAACGCGGGGGCCGAGTTCGCGGCCCATCACCTCGGCCAGGGACGCCGAGCCCTCGGCGAGCCGCAGCCCTTCCCAGTCGTCGTAGTCGTAGTCGCCCGGGCCGGACGCGGGGACGACGGCGCTCTTGCGCAGTGCGGCCAGCAGGGAGATCCGCTCGTAGGAGCCTCCGGCGAGGGCCAGCTGGCCGATCTCCCACAGGCGGACGACGGCGGGGGTGGCGTGCCGGGAGCGCAGCCAGGCACCCACGGACAGCCGGTCCAGGGCGGCCGCGTCCGGGTGGGACCAGGGGTCGCCGGGGTCGACGGTGGCGGCCAGGGCGGCGAACTCGGCGCCGAGCCGGGCGTGGAGGGCCGCGTCGCCGTCGCCGAACCAGTGCGGGGGCTCACCGGCGGAGCTGCCCTCCGGCGTGGCGCGGACCATCCGGCCCGGCTCGGCCACGTAGCTGGGCACCAGCTTCAGTCCCAGTTCCGCGGCGAGGTCGAGGTAGGCGGTGTGGGCGCGGCCGACGACCTCCCCGCCGAGCTGGACGGTACGGCCGTCGGGGAGGCGAGCCTGTTCGACCCGGCCGCCGACCCGGTCCCTGGCCTCCAGGACGAGTACGTCGGTGCCGGCGGCGGCCAGGTCCCGGGCGGCGGCGAGCCCGGCCAGCCCGGCACCGAGAACGATCACGTCGTGATGCATCGGTTTCGCTTTCAGATCGGGTGGGGGCGGTCAGGCGAGGACGAGGCAGTGCTCGGGCCGCCAGCCGAACTCGACCGTCTCGCCGCCGCTCCAGCGGTCCTCCATGCGGGCGCGCGCCGTGTTCTGCTCCAGCACGGACAGGGTGACGCCGGGCGCGAGTTCGATCAGATAGGTGGTGGTGGGGCCGCAGTAGACGGTCTCGCGGATGACTCCGCGCAGCACCGGCATGCCCGGTTCGAAGTCGGACAGCCAGACCTTCTCGGGGCGTACGGAGACGCTGACCGAGGTGCCGTCGGCGATGGCGGCTCGGGGGCCGACGGGCAGGGCGGGTCCCTGGTCGAGGGTGACCTCGCCGCCGCGGTAGGTGCCGGTCATCAGGTTGGAGGTGCCCATGAAGGAGGCGACGAAGCGGCCGGCGGGGTGCTCGTACACGTCCTCGGGGGTGCCGCACTGCTCGACGCGGCCCTCGTTCATGACACAGATCCGGTCCGACATGGTCAGTGCCTCGTCCTGGTCGTGGGTGACGAAGACGAAGGTGATGCCGACCTCGCGCTGGATCTGCTTGAGCTCCACCTGCATCTGGCGGCGCAGCTTCAGGTCGAGGGCCGCGAGCGGTTCGTCGAGCAGGAGGACGGCCGGCCGGTTGACCAGGGCGCGGGCGAGGGCGACGCGCTGGCGCTGGCCGCCGGAGAGGGTGCGGGGCTTGCGCCCGGCGAAGCCGTCGAGCTGGACCAGTTCCAGCATCTCGCCGACGCGGCGCCGGATCTCCGCCTTCTCGACGCCCTTGCGCTTGAGGCCGAAGGCGACGTTGTCGGCGATGCTGAGGTGGTCGAACAGGGCGTAGCTCTGGAAGACGGTGTTGACGTTGCGCTTGTTCGGGGGCAGCGCGGTCACGTCTTCGCCCGCGAGCAGCACCGATCCCTCCGTGGGATCGGTGAAGCCGCCGATCATGCGCAGTGAGGTGGTCTTGCCGCAGCCGGAGGGGCCGAGCAGGGAGAAGAAGAGGCCGGCCTCGATGTCGAGGTTCAGGTCGCGGACGGCGTAGGTGTCCGCGAACCGCTTGGAGACGCCGGCGAGGCGGACGGCGTGGGTCTCGTCCATGGGTCAGCTCCCGGAGAGGATGTCGAGGCCGCCGCGGCGGCCGAACAGGCGCGGAATGAAGAGGGCCAGGGCGATCAGGCCGATGGATCCGGCGAGCATCAGCGTGCCGACGGCGTTGATGGTGGGCTGCACCCCGAAGCGGATCGCCGAGTAGATCCGCACCGACAGCGGCTGGGGGTCGACGCCGGTGGTGAAGTAGGCGAGGACGAAGTCGTCGAAGACGAGCGCGAAGATCAGTACGGCGGCGGCGAGCACCGCGGGCAGCAGGGCGGGCAGGGTGACCAGGCGGACCGCCTGCCAGCGGGTGGCCCCGAGGTCCATCGCGGCCTCCTCCACCTCGGGGTTCAGGGCCGCGACCCGGGAGCGGAGGATCACGGTGACGTAGGAGATGGAGAAGGTGATCTCCGAGACCATCACCGTGCCGGTGGACAGGGTCACGCCCAGGCCCTTGAACAGGAGCATCGACGCGACGCCGGTGACGATCTCGGGGGTGATCAGGGGTACGAGCATGATCAGGCCGGCCAGGGAGCCGAGCCGGGTGCGGCACCGGACCAGTCCGAGGGCCAGGGCGACGCCGAGGACGATCGAGCCGGCCGTCGCCACCAGGGAGATGCGCAGGCTCGTGCCCAGCGAGGAGATCAGGACGTCGTCGTGGACGAAGGCGCGGTACCAGCGCAGGCTGAACCCGCTGAAGACGGTGAGGGACTTCTGGGAGTTGAAGGAGAACAGCGTCACCACGGCGATGGGCAGGTAGAGCAGCGCGAAGAAGAGGGCGGTGACGGCGACGAGGACGCGGGGCTTGCGGTCGGCGCGGCCGCGCCGGGTGCGGGTGCGTGCGGCGGGCCGGTCGGTGGCGGGGGCCGCGGTGGTGGTGGGCGGGCTGAGCTGGGTCATCGGCGGGCCTCCGCCTCGTCCTTGCGGGTGCGCCTGAGGTAGCCGAGCATCCCGACCAGCAGGACGAGCATGAGCAGCAGGGTGAGCGCGGATCCGAGCGGCCAGTTCTGGCCCTGGAAGAACTTGTCCTGGATGAGGTTGCCGATCATGATCTGGTCCGGTCCGCCCATCAGTTGCGCGCTGACGAAGTCGCCCATGGCGGGCAGGAAGACGAGGACCAGTCCGGCCGCCGCGCCCTGCCGGGTGGCGGGCAGGGTGACGTGGAGGAAGGTCCGCACCGGGCCGCCGTAGAGGTCGCGGCCGGCCTCGATGAGGGAGACGTCGAGCCGCTCCAGGGCCGCGTACAGCGGGATGATCATGAAGACGACGAATCCGTAGACGAGTCCCGCGATCACGCCGACGCCGGTGTTGAGGATCTTCGTGTCGCCGTCGGCCAGTCCCGCGGCGCGCAGGGCCCGCAGCAGCGGTCCGTCGTCGGACAGGACCACCGACCAGCCATACATGCGCACGAGATAGTTGGCGAAGAACGGCACGACGATCGCGGCGATGAGCGCGTGTTTCCAGCGGCCGCCGTGCAGGGCGATGGTGTACGCCACCGGGTAGGCGATCAGCAGGCAGATCACGCAGGTCAGCAGGGCGTAGCCGAGGGAGCGTGCCAGTACCTCGGTGTAGGCGGGGTCGGCCAGGGCTCGGATGCTGGAGAGGTCGAACCCGAAGCGGGGGTTGCCGAGTTCGTCGGTGGTGCCGACGGTGAGGACGGCGACCAGCACCAGGGAGGCGATCAGGAACCCGGTCATCCACAGGGTGCCGGGGAGCATGAACCAGGTCCACATGCGGGTGCCGGTGGCGTCCGGGCCGCGGCCGGGGCGCGAGGGGGGAGGCGTCGGTGTCATGTCTCAGCCCGCCTTCACATGGGTCCAGGCGGTGTCGCGCGCGTCCTCGGCCGCGTGGCTCCCGTTGCGGAAGAACAGGTCGGCCTTGAGGTCGGCCTCGGTGACGAGGCACTCGGGGAAGGGTTTGACGAGTTCGGCGTAGACCTTCTCGGAGCCGGCCACCGGCATGGGGTAGCCGATGTACTCGATGTTCTTCTTCACGTTCTCCGGCCGGAGCATGAAGTCGATGAACAGCATCGCGGTGCCGGGGTGCGGGGCGTTCCAGGGGATGGCGTAGCAGTCGGAGTTGATCGGTGTCCCCTCCTTGGGCGCCTGGAAGCCGAACACGGAGGGGTCCTTGGCCTGGTTGAGCATGGCGGCCATGTCGCCGCTCCAGGCCTGGGTCATGACGGCGTTGCCGTTGAGCAGGTTGTTGTAGCTGTCGCTGGAGAAGCCGCGCAGCCGTGGGCGCAGGGTGCCCAGCAGGTCGGTGATGCGGTCGAGGTCGCCCGGGTCGCCGGTGCTGACGTCGAGGCCGAGTTCCAGGGCTCCCATGCCGAGGACCTCGTCACGGTCGTCCAGCAGGAAGACCTTGCCCCTGGCCCGGTCGCTCCACAGGTCCTTCCAGGATCCGGTCAGCTCGCCGATCCGGTCGCGCCGCCAGCCGATGCCTGTCTTGTAGGCGGTGAAGGGGACGGTGTGCGCGGAGCCGGGGTCGTACCAGGGGTCGGCGAAGTAGGAGTGGGCGCCGAACACGTCCTTGGCGTGGCTGAGCTGCGTGTGGTCGATCCGGCGCAGCCGGCCGCCGCGAGCCAGGCGCTGGGCCCATTTGGCGCTGGGGAAGACGATGTCGTAGCGGTTGCCCGCGTTGAGCTTGGCGACCATGCCTTCCATCGAGTCGAAGTTCGACTGGACGACGCTGACGCCGTACTCCTTCTCGAACCCTTTGAAGACGGACGGGTCGACGTAGTCGGCCCAGTTGAAGTAGACGAGATCGCCGTCGACGCGTGCGCGGACCGGGGCCAGGTCCTTGTCGTCGGGTGTTCTGGCGGGCATGAACCCGCAGCCTCCGACCGCGGCGCCCAGCAGGCCGCCGGCGCCCGCCCGCAGCAGGGCGCGTCGGGTCGGTGGTGGTACCTCGGGGGACATGGAGCGTCCTCTCCGTCGAGGAACGGCACGACAGTCCAGGGCGGGACCGGCTGGTCGGCTCGCGGAGGCCCTGTGACTCCGTGGTGAGGACCGGTCTGGGAAGGGTACGGACGTGCGTCAGTGGTGCCGGGGTAAGCCGGCCGGGAGGAGTGCGACGCGCCGGTGGGGCCCGGCCGCGGGACGGCGGGGCGTCACCGGCCGTCCTCTTCCAGGTCGCGGCGGATCCGGCGGGCGAACCAGCCGACGGCGGCCTCGCGGTGCGAGAGCGGGCCGGGCTCGAAGCCGGGCGTGGACAGGCCCGCCTGCACGCGCTCGACCAGTTCGGCGTCCTCGTCGTTCGTCACCCAGCCGATGTGGATGTTCAGCCGCCGCGCGATCCTGGTGCGCAGGCTCTCCCCGCGCCTCGTGTAGAACGCGCCGGGGATCGCCGCCCGGTCCTGGGCGGTCGGCAGGGCGGTCCACGCGAGCACGTGGTCAGGGTAGAAGTCGATGAGCGTGTTCGGATAGATCACTGCGTAACGCCAGACCCGCCGGTCGGCCTCGGTCAGCCCCGGCATCGGGGTGGCGAGCCGCTGGTAGAGGCGCTCCGTCCAGTTGGAGGACGGCTTGTCCCGCAGCGGTGACTCGAACAGGACGTAGTTCTCCTGTACGTCCACCGTGTACGCCTGGTAGTCGAGCAGTCGCATCAGCGCGGGGTGGGCGACGGGGACGTGGTAGCCCTCCAGGTAGTTGTCGACGATCACCTTCCAGTTGGCGTTCTGCTGTTCGCCGGCGGTGACGTCGTGGATGCGGTGCTTGCCGACCGGTGTGAGGCCGGGTCCCGCGTAGTGGCCGACGGCCTCGGCGAGCCCGGCGCAGGTCTCGGCGAGCGGGGTGGCCTCCAGGTCGAGGTTGACGAAGACGAAGCCGAGGAAGGACTCCACGTTGACCGGGTGCAGTCCGAGCCGGGGCTTGTCCAGGCAGGGGATCCGGCGCGCCTCGGGGGCGCCGACGAGGCGTCCGTCGAGCTTGTAGGTCCAGCCGTGGTACGGGCAGCGGATCGCCTTGCCCTCCGGCTCCGGGCCGGTGACCAGGCGGGTTCCGCGGTGGCGGCAGACGTTGAGGTGGGCGGCGAGGCCGCCGTCCTCGGTGCGCACGACCAGGACCTCCCGGCCGGCGGCGGTGGCCGTCAGCCGGGCGCCCGGGCCGGGGAGGTCGGACTCGTGGCAGACGAGCTGCCAGGACTTGGCGAAGACGCGTTCGGTCTCCGCGGCCGCGACGGCCGGATCCGTGTAGTAGCGGGCGGACAGGGCCTCGCCGGGGTGATCGGGGGTCTCGCTCGGCGGACCGGGCGGCGCGGTGGCCGCCTGGGTGGTCGAGGGGTTCATGAAGTCCTCCTCCGCGCCGCGCGGGGCGGCGATGGGCGGTGAGGCTGTGACCGGGACGGGCCGCGGGTTCCCCATGGGGGCCCGCGGGATCCGGCTGACTAATTGGTTAGTCAGACTGGGACCGACGCGGTGGCAAGTCAAGGCTTGTGGGCTGACTAATTAGTTAGTTAGTCTCTCGCTCCAGGCGGACGGGCCGATCCCGCAGGGACAACGGTGGGTCGTCCCGGCCGCCCGCGGACCACCGATCCGCGCAGCCCGGCCCTCCCGATCAGGACAGCCGCACGTCACGCGGTACACGGCCCCGGCCGGTACTCCGCACGGCTCCCCGCCACGCACAGCGAGCGGCGGAGCATCTCCCCCGTCACGCCGTCGCCGCGCCTCCCCGCTCCCCCGCCGGGAGCGGGGAGCGCCCCCGGAGGCACGCACATGAGCGCTCGCCGACATCTGGCATGGCTCGGTCTCACACCGGAGCCCGAACAGGAACTGCCCGTGGCCGTGGCCGCGCTGCGGGCCTCGGCGGCCGGCCGGCCGCCGTCGGTCCTCGTGGCCGAGGAGAGACGGCACGTAGAGCGGCTGGTGCTGCGCGGCACGCAGCGAAGCTGGCTGCGCTACCTGGGCGAGGTGACCGACCTGGTGGTGGCCGCCGCCGAGGAGCCGGGGCCGGCCGGTCCCGGACCGGCTCTGCTGGCCGGTGAGGTGGTCCTCGACCACCACCGGATGCTGATCGGCCTGCCCGGCTCCGGCTACGACCGGACCAGAGCCCAGCGGCAGGCCCTGGAACACGCGGTGGACCGCCTGAGATCCCGCTGCGGCGAGCACTGGAGCACCGTATGACCGGCGTATTCTCCCTACTCCCCGAAGGGCGGCACGGGCTGCTCGCCCGGCCGCCCGGCAGCGCCGCGGGCCCTTCCTCGTACGAGGACTCCTCCCGCTATCTCGCCGCCGGCGGGTACGCGCCGGTGTCCGCTCCCGGCACGCTGCTCGACCGGATCGGCGCGGCGGGGCTGCGCGGCCGGGGCGGCGCCGGATTCCCCGCGGCCGTCAAACTGCGCGCCGTCCGCGACGCTCCCGGCACGCCCGTCGTCGTGGCCAATGGCGAGGAGGGCGAGCCGGGCTCCGTGAAGGACCGCTGGCTGCTGCGATACCGGCCGCACCTGGTGCTGGACGGCCTGCGCCTGGCGGCCGCCGTGACCGGTGCCGGGCGCGGCTGCGTCTACCTCTCCGACGCCCGGGCCGAGCGGGCCGTGCTGCGGGCCCTCGCCGAGCGGCCCGCCGGCCTGCGGGTGGACGTCGTACGCACGCCCCACTCCTACGTCGCCGGGGAGGAGAGCGCGGTCGTACGGCGGATCGACGGCGGTCCGGCGCTGCCTACGGCCAAACCCCCGCGCCCCTTCGAACGCGGCGTCGGCGGGGCGCCGACGCTGGTCGCCAACGTGGAGACACTGGCCCGCGTCGCCCTGCTGCACTCCCGGCCCGAGGCCGCCGCCGAGGTCGCCGGCGCCCATCTGGTCACCCTGTCCGGGTCCGACGGCCGATCGGCCCTGGCCGAGGTCCCCGCCGGTACCCGCCTGGACGCCCTCGCCGACGCCTGGGGGCACGGCAAGGCCGAGGCCGTTCTGCTGGGGGGACTGTTCGGCGGACTGCACGGCGCGGGCTGGGCGGACCTGCCGCTCGACCTGGAGGGGCTGCGCGCCGCCGGTGGCGCACTCGGCTGCGGGGCCCTGTACTTCCTGCACCCCGGGGACTGTCCGGTCGGCGTCGCGAGCGAGGCGACCGCCTATCTCGCCGCCCAGAGCGCCCGGCAGTGCGGGGTGTGCGTCTCCGGCACCGGGGCGCTCGCCGGGGCCCTGTCCGCCGTCGCCCGCGGCACGGCCGACCCGGGCACTCCGGACAGGCTGCGGCGCTGGTCCGGGCAGTTGCCCGGACGCGGGGCCTGCGGGCTCCTGGACGCCGCCGCGCGGATCGCCGCCAGCCTCCTCACCCATTTCCCCGACCGTCTCGAGGAACACCGGGACTGTCCCGGCTGCGCCGGCGCGGTGGCCCCCGAGGACGGACGCCGATTCCTGGTGGCCGTGCCCTGACACGCCCTCCCCCGCCCCCTCGCTCCGCTCCCCTCCCCTCCCAGAAAGGGCCGCACCATGAAACTGCTGCTGGACGCCACTCTCTGCCAGGGCTACGGCCTGTGCCGCGAACCCGCGCCCGAGCTGATCGACCTCGACGACTTCGGTTACGCGCAACTGATCGAGACCTGCGTGCCGCCGGGCGGCGAGGACGCCGCCGTGGCCGCCGTCGCCGCCTGCCCCAACTCCGCGCTGCGGCTGGTGAAGTGACATGGGACGTGACCTCTCGGCCCTCTTCGACCCGGTCTCCGTCGCCGTGGTCGGCGCCAGCGACGACCCCGCCAAGTACGGCCACGCCATAGCCGCCCAGGCCGTCCGCGCGAACGGTCGCCGTCCCGTCCATCTGGTCAACCGGCGGGGCGGTACGGTGCTCGGCCGCACCGCCGCACCGAGCCTGAGCGCGATCGGCGAACCGGTCGACCTGGCCGTGGTCTGCGTGCCCGCCGCCGGGTTCGAGGCGGCCGTCGACGAGGCCCTGGGGTGCGGGGCACGCGCGATCGTCGCGATCACCGCCGGCTTCGCGGAGACCGGCACCGCCGGCCGCGCACGTCAGCAGGCCGTCGCCGAACGGGTGCGGGCCGCGGGAGCCGTCATGGTCGGCCCCAACTGCCTGGGGATCGCCGACAATACGACGGACCTCTTCCTGGCCTCCGACACCTTCACGCCCGGCGGCGTGGCGCTCCTGAGCCAGAGCGGCAACCTCGCCCTCGAACTCCAGCTGCGCTTCGCCCCGCACGGCCTCGGCTTCTCCCGGTTCGTGTCGCTGGGCAACCAGGCCGACGTCACCCTCGTCGACCTGCTCGCGGACTGCGCCCGGCACGAGGACACCCGGGCGATCGCGGTCTATGCCGAGGACTTCGCGGACGGACGTGCCTTCGCCGAGGCCGCGGCCGTGGCCGGCAAGCCGGTGGTGCTGCTCACCGCCGGGCGCGGCGACGCCTCGGCGCGCAGCGCGCAGTCGCACACCGGGGCGCTGACCACCTCGGCCGACGTGGTGACGGCGGCCTGCCGGGACGCCGGGGTGGAACTGGTCGCCACCCCGCGCGAACTCACCGTCGTGCTCGCCGCGGCGGCCGGACCACGCCGCGGTGCCGGCCGCCGGGTCGCCGTCCTCACCGACGGCGGGGGCCACGGCGTGATCGCCGCCGACGCCGTGGAGGCCGCGGGACTCTCGGTGCCGGAGATCGGCGCGCCGACCCGGGAGCGGCTGCGCGAGGTGCTGTGGGAGCAGTCGGCCGTCGCCAACCCCGTGGACCTGGCGGGCATGGGCGAGCAGGACCCCGGTTCGTACGCGGCGACCGTCGAGGCGCTGCTCGCGGCCGAGGAGGTCGACGCCGTGCTCATGACCGGCTACTTCGGCGGCTACGCGGCCTCCGAGGGCGGTCTCGGCGGCGGCGGTAGGGCGCTGGCGGACGGGGAGCGGGAGGCGGCACAGCTCATCGCCGCCCGGCACGGCGCCACCGCCAAACCGCTGGTGGTGCAGTCGATGTATCCCGGCTCCCCCAGCTGCCGCACCCTCGCGGCCGCCGGCATCCCCGTCTTCGACGCCACCGAGGACGCCGCGCGCACCCTCGCCGCCACGGTGGCCGGCCGTACCGCGCCCGGCATCGTCCCCCTCCCCCTGCCCGCCGCGCCGATGGAGGAGACCGGGTACACGCGGATCCGCGCGGCCCTCGAAGCGGCCGGCCTCGCCTTCCCCACCGCCCGGGAGGTCCACGACGAGTCCGAACTGCTCGCCGCCGTCGCCGGGTTCCCCGGCCCGTACGTGCTCAAGGCCCTGCACCTGCTGCACAAGTCGGACGCGGGCGGTGTGGCCCTCGGTCTGACCGGGACCGACGAGGTGCTGGCCGCCTTCCGCGAGATGCACGCCCGGCTCGGCGCGCCCGCCTACTCCGTGGAGGCCATGGCGGACCTGTCCGACGGCATCGAGCTGATCGTCGGCGTCAACCGCGATCCGCGGTTCGGCCCTGTCGCCATGGTCGGCCTGGGCGGGGTGCTCGCCGAGTCGCTGCGCGACGTCGCCTTCACCCTGGCGCCGGTGACCGCCGGCCGCGCCCTGGACCTGCTGCGCGGACTGCGCACCGCCGCACTGCTCGACGGGGTGCGCGGCCGGCCTCCCGTCGACGTCGCCGCGGCCGCCGCGGCCATCGAGACGATCACCGCGTTCGCCGCCGCCCACCCGGAGATCGCCGAGCTGGAGGTGAACCCGCTCCTCGTCGGCCCCCGCGGTGCGCTCGCCCTGGACTCGCGCGCCGTCCTCGGCTGAGCGACACCCCCGTACCCGCCCGGGCGCCCCGCCCGCCCCCGCCCTCCCCCGACCCAAGAGGTGGTCACCATGGACATGCGCTACACCCCCGAACAGTCCGACCTGAAGCGGCGCGCGGCCGACTACGCCCGGCTGCTGATGCGCTACGAGGACCAGTCCGAGCAGGCCGGCGGTCCCCTGCCGCAGGAACTGGTCACCGAACTGACCCGGGCCGCGATGGACGCCGGCGTCTACGCCATCAACATGCCCGCCGCATGGGGCGGCGCCGGGCTCAGCCTGCTCGACCAGGTCATCGTCGAGGAGGAGTTCGGCAAGGCCACCAACTGCCTGTGGGACATTCCCTGGCGGCCCGCGAACGTCCTGGCCCAGGGCGACGAACGGCAGCGCGAGAAGTACCTGCTGCCCGTGATCCGCGGGGAGAGGTTCGACGCGTTCGCCGTCACCGAGCCGGGCGCCGGATCCGACCCGTCCTCCGGCACCTCCACGGCCACGCGCACCGAGGGCGGCTGGCTGCTGAACGGCGAGAAGTGGTTCGTCACCTGCGGCGACATCGCCGACTTCCTGCTGGTGCAGGCGGACGCGGGCCCCGAGCGCCTGCCCACGCTGTTCTTCGTGGACAAGGCCGCTCCCGGCGTCGAGATGACCCGCGTGCCGCGTTTCATGCACTCCGCCGTCAACGGGCATCCCGAGTTCACCTTCACCGACGTCTTCGTGGCCGACGAGGACGTGCTCGGCGGCGTCGGCAACGGCTACGAACTGACCAAGGAGTGGTTCACCGACGAGCGTCTGATGATCGCGGCCCGCACCGTCGGCGCCGCGGAGCGGGCCCTCCAACTGGCCCGTGACTGGGCCGTGGAGCGCGAGCAGTTCGGCGCCCCCATCGCCAACTACCAGCTGATCCAGGGCATGCTCGCGGACTGCGCCGTGGACATCGCCGTCAACCGCGCCTACACCCACCAGGTCGCCTGGGAGGCCGACCAGCCGCACACCGACCGCAAGACCCTGCACGCCAAGGCCTCCACCGCCAAGCTCGCCGCCAGCGAGGCGGCCGGCCGGGTCGCCGACCGGTGCCTGCAGATCTTCGGCGGCCGCGGCTACGACCGCTCCTACCCCGTCGAGCGCATCTACCGGGAGCTGCGCGTCGACCGGATCTGGGAGGGCACCTCCGAGATCCAGCGGCTGATCATCGCCAACGAGCTCATCAAGCGCGGCACCGGCGCGCTGGCTCTCCCCACGCACTGACCCCGCCCACGCCCACGCCCACGCCCACGCCCACGCCCACGCCCACGCCAGACCACCACACAGCGAGGACTTCCATGGACTTCCGCCTCACCCCGCGCCAGGCACGGCTCAAGGCCGACGCGCGTGCCCTCACCGACTTCATCGCCGCCTACGAGAACCGGTGCGAGGAGGACAACGGGCTGCCCGCGAGCGCGCACACCCAGATCCGCGACGCGGTCCTGGACGCGGGCCTCCAGGCCGTCAACATGCCTGCCGAATGGGGCGGCGCGGGCCTCACCATCGCCGAACAGGTCACCGTCCAGGAAGAGTTGGGCCGACTGACCGGCGCCCTGTGGGACATGGTGTGGCGGCCCGCGAACGCGCTGCGGTTCTGCACGCCCGAGCAGCGCGAGCGTTTCCTGGTCCCGGTCATCAAGGGTGAGCGCCGGGACTGCTACGCGGTCACCGAACGCGGCGCCGGGTCGGACCCGCAGAACATCGCCACCACGGCGACGAAGAACGACCGGGGGTGGGTGCTCAACGGGGAGAAGTGGTTCGTGACCGTCGGCGACCACGCCGACTTCATGATCGTCCTCGCGGCGGCGGGTCCGGAGCGCGCACCGACGCTGTTCCTGGTCGACAAGGACACCCCGGGCATCGAGATGACGCGCGTGCCGCGCTTCATGCACACCTTCGTCTACGAGCACCCCGAGTTCACCTTCACCGACGTCCAGGTCGACGAGGACGCCGTGCTCGGCGGCATCGGCGAGGGATACGACATCACCCGCTCCTGGTTCACCGAGGAGCGCCTGATGATCGCGGCCCGTACCACCGGCGCGGCCGAGCGGGCCCTGGAACTGTCCCGTGACTGGGCCGTGGAGCGCGAGCAGTTCGGCGCGCCGATCGCCACGTACCAGCTGGTCCAGGGCATGCTCGCGGACTGCGCCGTGGACATCGCCGTCAACCGCGCCTACACCCACCAGGTGGCCTGGGAGGTGGACCAGGCGGGTGCGGAGGACCGCAAGACCCTGCACGCCAAGGCCTCCATCGCCAAGCTCGCCGCCAGCGAGGCCTCGGGCCGGGTCATCGACCGGTGCCTGCAGATACACGGCGGGCGGGGCTACGACCGCGCGTACGCCGTGGAACGGCTCTACCGGGAGCTGCGCGTGGACCGGATCTGGGAGGGCACCTCCGAGATCCAGCGGCTGATCATCGCCAACGAGCTCATCAAGCGCGGCCCGGGGGTGCTGGACCTGCCCGTCACCCGATGACACCGGCAGGGGCGGGCGCCCGCCCCTGCCCCCGCGGACCGTCACGCGTCCCCGGCGTCCCCGGTGCCGGGGACGCCGGGGACGCCGGGGACCTTCGACGCAGAGAGGACAACGGATGACCGACATCGAACGCGTGGGGGTCGTCGGCTGCGGCCTGATGGGGGCCGGCATCGCCGAGGTCTGCGCGCGCGCCGGCCTGCCGGTGACGGTCGTGGAACGCGACGCCGAAGCGGCCCGCGCGGGCCGGCGGCGCATCGGCCACTCTCTCGACAAGGCCGTCGCGCACGGCAGGCTCACGGCCGAACGGCGCGAGGCCGCCGCCGTGCTGATCACCGTGGCCGACCAGTTCGAGGCCCTGCACGACCGGGATCTGGTGATCGAGGCGGTGGCGGAGGACGAGCGGCTCAAGCTCGACGTGTTCACCCGGCTCGATACGGTCGTCACCGGCGAACGCGCCGTCCTCGCGACCAACACCTCGTCGATCCCGGTCGTGCAGCTCGCCGCGGCGACGGGCCGGCCCGAGCGGGTCCTCGGCGTCCACTTCTTCAACCCGGTGCCGGTGCTGCGGCTGGTCGAACTCGTCCCGTCGCTGCTCACCTCGGCCGACACCGCGGACCGGGCCGAGGCCTTCGTGACGGGCACGCTCGGCAAGGAGGTCATCCGCACCCGGGACCGGGCGGGCTTCGTGGTGAACGCGCTGCTCGTCCCGTACCTGCTGGCCGCGATCCGCATGGTCGAGTCGGGCGTCGCGAGCGTCGAGGACGTCGACCGCGGCATGGTCCTCGGCTGTGCGCACCCCCTCGGGCCGCTGGCGCTGACAGACCTCATCGGTCTGGACACCACCCGGGCCATCGCCGAGTCGCTCTACGCCGAGTTCCGGGACCCCACGTACTCCCCGCCCCCGCTGCTGTCCCGGATGGTGGAGGCCGGTCTGTTGGGTCGCAAGTCGGGCCGCGGCTTCCACACGTACGAGGCGCGGTCCGCGCACGAGGCGGCGGCGCGGGCCGAACGGCCGTGAGGGACAATGGCGGCGGTGTACGACCGCCGGACGAGGGGAGTCGCAGAGTGTCCAGCAAGGTCCGCACGGCGGACACGCGCGAGCGCATCCTGACCGCGGCGTGCGAGGCCATCGCCGAGATCGGCTTCGAGAAGATCCGCATGCGCATGGTCGCGGAGCAGGCCGGCGTGTCGACCGCGCTGCTGCACTACCACTTCGACACGCGCGAGAAGCTGTTCACGGAAGCGATGGCCCACTCCTTCGCCAGCACGGCCGTGGATCTGGAGCGCGACGCGGAGACCGCACCGGCGGCGGTCGTCCTGGCACGCATCCTGCGCAGCCTGCTGCCGACCGACCCCGTGTTGCACCAGGACTGGCGGCTGTGGCAGGAGCTGTGGGTCCGGGCGCTGCGCGACGAGTCGACCCGGGTGTTCGCCGTGGACCTGTACGCCGAGCTGCACGCGTGGGTGAGCGGCGCGGTGCGGCGGGGCATCGAGTCGGGTGAGTTCACGCCGACCGACGTGGACGAACTCGCCACGCTCGTACTGTCCCTGAGCGACGGTTACGGCATCCGCCTGATGCTGCGCGATCCCATGGTCACCCTGGAGGGGGCGCTCGCGTCCGTGTGGCGTCACGCCGCCACCTCGCTCGGTCTGCCGGAGGCGGTCCCGGCCGGGTGAACCGCCCGGCCGGGTCATGATCTCCATGTGCGACTGGATCGGCTTGTCCCGTTGCCGAGGTCGACGAGCAGGCGGGGCCCGAACAGCGCGCCGCGTCGGCCTCCTCGTCGGGCGGTTCAGGAGAGCCAGTCGACGTAGCGGGTGGGGGCGAGGTGGGCGTCCTTGTCGGTGAGGACGTCGCCCTTGACGACGGCGAACATGCCGGCGGTGGGGTCGGTGACAACGGTGCGACCGTCGCCCTTGTGGGTGAGGGTGATCCGGCCCAACTCGTCCAGGGGGAAGACTTCGGGCCCGGCGATGTTGCGCGTGCCCCCCAGCGGGGCGCCCGCGGCGACTTCCGCCACCGCATCGGCCACGTCCTTGGAGGCGATCGGCTGGATCGGCGTGGCAGGCAGCCGGACGGTGTCGCCGTCGGCGGTCCAGGACAGGACCGCGTCGATGAACTCCATGAACTGCGTCGCGCGGACGATCGAGTAGGGGATCTGTCCGGCCGCGAGGATGTTCTCCTGGAGCTCCTTGGCCCGGTAGTAGTCCAGCTCCGGCACCTGGTCCGTGCCGACGATCGAGAGAATGACGAAGTGGCCGACGCCGCCCTTGCGGGCCGCGGCCAGGAGGTTGTCCATCGAAGTCTGGAAGAAGGCCAGGGAGGCTTCGTCGAAGGTCGGGGAGTTCGTCAGGTTGACGACGACGTCGGCTCCCGCCACCGCCTCGTCCAGTCCCTGGCCACTGATGATGTCGACGCCGGTGGACTGCGAGTGCGGTACCGCCTCGTGTCCGGCGGCGTTCAGATTCTTGACGACCTGCGACCCGATCAGCCCGGTACCGCCGATGACCGCGAACTTCATGACATGCCTTTCGCCAGGAGAGGTGGACCGGTCAGCTTCACCGGCCGACGCAGCCGCAGCCGCAGCCGCAGCCGGATCGTCTTCCCCGTCGACTACGTGATCAGGGAAGCACGGGTCGTCGTACATCATCGGCAAGAACGCGTGTCCCGCGACCTGTTGGTTTGTGATCGGCACGGCGTCTCCCCACCTCAGCGATGAGCCGGCACGCCGATCATCCACAGCACCACTGGCCCCGTGGACGGGCTGTCGCCTTTGGCGTGTAATGGAAGGGAGACGCGAGGCGCGCTGAGGCACAGCGGCCGCAAGACACTCCGAGGCGATCGCAGCCGGAGGACTTCTCGTGAAGCACCACACCCGAGCATTCATCGCAGCCACCGGAACGGCACTCTTCCTGTCCTCGGCCACCGTGGCGTACGCCGGTGGCACCAGCCACGACGGGGCACGCAGCGTACAGGCAGCGGGATCGGGGGTGAGCGCCTCGCCCTCCGCGACCGTGTCCACCAAGTCCGGCCCGCTCGGCAAGATCCTGGTCAACAGCAAGGGGCACACCCTCTACCTCTTCCAGGCCGACAAGACCAACAAGTCCACCTGCAACGGAGACTGCGCCAAGGCCTGGCCACCGCTGAAGGCGAACGGGAAGCCGACGGCGGGAGGCGGCGTCAACAGCAAGCTGCTGTCGACCATCACGCGCAGCGACGGCTCGAAGCAGGTCACGTACAAGGGGCACCCGCTCTACACGTTCGTCGATGACACCAAGGCCGGGCAGACGAACGGGCAGGGGCTCGACGCCTTCGGCGCCAAGTGGTACGTGCTGGGCACCGACGGCAAGGCCATCACCAAGACCCCGTCGTCGTCACCGGGCGGCTACTGACCTGACCGCACGGCGCGCTGCTCGAACCGGTCGCAGTCCCGGCGCCGGAAGCCTGCCGGGCTGCGCGGTCGCAGGACGGGGCTCGCCCGGCGGAACGGTCCTGCAGTCCGGTGGCCGCTGCCGGCCGGCCGTCTTGACCAGGGATGCGGCGACGCCGGTGGCGGAGGCCCCGCTCGTATCCGGCCCGCTCCCTCCTGTCCGCGCCTCCGCGGGTCCCCCGAAATCCACTGGCTCCCACTCCCGGGACTAGGTACCTTCGACGAAAACCTAGGACCCCTAGGTTTTATCGTCGATACCGGGAGACCCCATGAGACCGCTCACCGAGCAGGACATCCGTACCTCGTTCATCAACTGCACCAGGGGCGAGGCGAAGCGGCTGGCGACGCCTCGCGATCTCGACGAACGACCCTGGGGCGATCTCGACTTCCTGGGCTGGCGAGATCCCGGTGCGCCCGACCGCGGCTTCCTCGTCACCGAACGGGACGGCGGCCTCCTGGGCGTCACCCTGCGTCTCGCGTCCTCCCGGCGCGGGCTCGCGCACCGCAGCATGTGCTCGCTGTGTCTGACCACGCACCCGGGAGACGGGGTCGCGCTGATGACGGCCCGCAAGGCGGGCGCCGCGGGCCGCGAGGGCAACTCGGTCGGCGTCTACGTCTGCGCCGACCTCGCCTGTTCCCTCTACGTGAGGGGGAAGAAGGCGCTCCGGTCGGGAAGCCGCTTCGAGGAGACCCTCACGACGGAGCAGCAGATCGCCCGGACGGTCGGCCATCTGTCCGCCTTCCTGGCGAAGCTGCGCGACTAGGGCGTGCCGCAAGGTCTCGCCTGGCCGGCGACGCCTGGCACGGACCCCGGGCGAACGACGCGACTTCGCTGGGCCGGCCGTGGGGCTCACGGCCGGCCCAGGACTCTTCAGGACCCGGCCGGCGTCCAGTGCGGGTCGCGGCCGAGGAAGGCGAGCAGCGCCTCGGCCGGCCCTGCGCCCTCCGGGACCTCACGCGCGGGGGCGAACACACCGAAGGAGTCGCGGAGGTGGTCGGCCAGCCGGTCCGCCGCGAGCCGGATGCCGCCGGCCAGGTCGTCGTCGAGAGGCGATGCCTGGCCGGTCGCCACCGCGATGTCCCAGGCGTGCACACCGGCGTCCATCGCGGCCGCGGCGGCCGCCACGCCGAACGGCAGCGGCCCGAGCGGGGTGGCCACCTCCCGCGCGTCGGCGGGCAGTCCCGCGTAGACGCCGGCGACCTGGGCGAGGACCTTGTCGAGCGCGGCCGTGACGTCGGCCTCCAGAGCCGCGTCCGGGTGGAAGGCGTCCGACTCGGGCCACCCGGTGCCGGTGACCGCGGCGCCGTACGCCTGCTGGTCCAGCCGGGCGTGGTTGAGCACCTGGGCCGCCGTCCACTCGGCGCACGGCGTCGGCGCCGACCAGGCGTTCTCCGGCACGCCGGCGACCACGGCGCGCAGCCGGTCGTGCGACAGCGTCAGCAGTTCGATGCCCTGGACGTTGCTCGTCGCGCTCATTCCGGTGCCTCCTGATGCGGTCCGTCCCGGTCGATACCTTCAATCTAGGATCCCTTGCGGACAGATACGGTCCGCAATCGACACGTTCGGTACCCGTGTTAAACGGGAAGGCCCCAAGGATGCACGAGGCACGTGGTGAGTGGACGGCGTCCGTCGCGAAGATCGTGGAGCGTCGCCGGGAGCCGGTGGTCGTCCAGACACTTCGTTCGACGGCCGCCGCGACGATCGCGTACGTGGTGGCCATCCATCTCAGTCCCGAACCCGCGCCGCTGACCGCGCCCCTGACCGCGCTGCTGGTCGTACAGGTCACCCTGTACTCGACGATCACCACCGCGATCCGGCGGGTGAACTCCGTGGTGGTGGGCGTCGTCATCGCCATCGGCTTCAGCAGCCTGGTCGGCCTGACCTGGTGGAGTCTGGGGCTGATCATCCTCGCCTCGCTGGCGGTGGGGCATCTGGTCCGGGTCAGCGAGTTCGTGCCCGAGGTGGCGATCAGCGCCATGCTGGTCCTCGGTGTCACCCGGGTCGGCGACACCGCGTGGGCCCGCGTGCTGGAGACCTTGATCGGCGCGGTCGTGGGCCTCACCTGCAATCTGGTGCTCGCGCCGCCCGTGTGGGTCGACATGGCCGGGGAGCAGATCGAGGACCTGGCACGCCGGATGCGGCAGTTGATGCTGCGGGTCGGCGAGGGGGCCGCCTCGAACACGCCCTTCCACGTGGCGGCCGAGCGGCTGCACGAGGCCCGCCGGCTGGACAACGACATCGCCGGGGTGGACGCGGCCCTGCGGCAGGCCGAGGACAGCCTGAAGCTCAACCCGCGGGTGCGCGAGGGGCTGATGCACCGGGTCGTGCTGCGCACGGGCCTGGACACCCTGGAGATCTGCACGGTGGTCCTGCGGGTCCTGGCGCGCAGTCTCACCGACCTGGCCAAGGAGCGGGAGCCGCGGCCCCTGTTCGAACCGCAGGCCGGAGCCGTCCTCCAGGAACTGCTGTCGGAGGTCGCCGACGCGATCGTCAGCTTCGCGGTGCTGGTGACCACCGATGTCACCCAGAACGCGGTGTCCGCCGAGGAGCGGCTCAGCGCGGAACTCGCCACCGCCGCCGCCACCCGCGACAAGCTGGCCCAGCTCTTCCTGGAGGAGGTCCAGCGCGACCCGAGCCAGTGGCAGCTCCACGGTTCCGTCCTGACCGAGGTCACCCGCATCCTCGACGAGCTGGACACCGAGCACCGCACCCGGCGTCTGTTCGAGGAGCTGGACCGCTGCACCCGTGAGCAGCGCGAGCGCCGGCCGCGCCTGACCCGGCTGCGGAACCGGCTGCGCCCGCCGCGCCGGAAGAGGAACCGTTCCGACGCCTCCGCGCGTTCTAGATGACGAGTTCCGTGAGCGGAAACGGCACGACGCCGTGGCGGTGAGCCGCACGGCGTGGCCGGTGGCAGGAGAACGAGGGGGCGGGCGGATGACCGAGGACACCGTGCGGATCGACGGGAACGCACTGCGGCTGCCGGGCGGGCTGCAGGTCCGGTTCATACGGACACTGCGGCTGCCCGAGACGGGCACGCACGCGTTGCCGCCGGGGCTCGGGGAGTTCCCCGTCCGGCGCGTCGAGGACTACGGCGACCGGGTGCCCGCCGAGTGGCGGGCGCGCGGCGGTGTGATGCTGCCGGTGTATCTGCGCGAGGCCATGTGGCTGAGTTTCGCCGGGACGGCGGAGCCGGCCGCGTTGCAGGTGGGCGTGGGCAAGGTCTGCGCCGTCTCCGGCAAACCGTGGAGCTCCCGGCTCACCCGTGATCCGCAGAACTACGTCGTCCTCCCCCGGCAGCCGTGGCTCGACGGGATCAACTCCGGCAAGGGGACGGTCCGCCAGTTCGTGGCCGTACCGCTGGGTCTCGGGGCGACGGTCGAGGGCCAGGTCACCGGCGAGGAGGTCTGGGGCGGTGTCCAGCTCCAGTCGTTCCCGCTCGAGGCCGGAGAGCTGGCGGCGTGGCGGGAGGCGGAGCGCCGCCGGACGGAGGCGCTCAGCCGGATGCCCCAGGCACCGGGCGGGTACGGCGCGGCCATGCCGATGATGGCCGCGCCACCCGCACCCGGGGCGGCTCCCGGCGCCGCGCCCGCCGGGGGTGCCCCGCGTGCGCGCAGCGCCCCGGCGATGGGTCTCGGCGTCGGCGGCTCGATGCGCCAGGAGGTCTATCGCGACGACCGGCCGCTGAAGGCCTGGGCGAAGGAGCCGGCCGGACGCGTCTTCGTCCACCTCGTGACGCCTCCGGAGTGGCGCCGCATCACCGGCGAGGCGCCCCCGCCGTCCCCGGTGGACCGTGCGGCGTACACCCGCGCGGGGCTCCCCTGGTTCGACTACTACGACCAGGACGCCGCCGACCTGGCGCCCACGGACGAGCTGGGTTCGGTGCAGCCGGTCGGCGACTGGCTGGGCGACGACCACGAGCCCTGGCAGCAGCCCTCGCCGCATCAGGTGCAGCCGCTCGGTGACGCCCCGGGCAAGCCCGTCGGGGACGGCGACTGGTAGGTCCCGGCGTCGCGCGACGCGTGGATCCCGTCGGCGCTCCTCGCGCGTTGCGTGGGGCGCGCCGCGGGGGGCCGTTGTTGCACGTGAGGGGTGTCGCACGCCAAGGTGGCCGTTCCGGCCGAGGCAACCGACACCCCGAGGTGCAGGCATGAGCAGTGGTGCAGGGCCGTCGCGCGACGCGGGCGGCGGCTGGACCAGACGCCGTTTCGTCGCCGCGCTCGCGGGGGCGGCCACGGTCACGGCGGTCCCGTCGTGCGCGGCACCCCAGGCGGACCCCGCCGGGACGACCGCTCGTCCGAAGGCCCCGGTCCCGAAGGCGCCGCCGGCCGGTCCCTCGGCGTCGGCGTCCGGGTCGGCGCCCCCGTCGACGGCTCCCTCCGCCGGTCCGCGTCGGCTGTTCCTGGGCACGTACACCTCCGGGGACGGCGGCGGGAAGGGCATCGGTGTCGCCACGTACGACCCGGCGACCGGCGCGGTCACCGGCGGCGGTGTGGTGACGGGCGTCGACAATCCCTCCTTCCTCGCCGTGCATCCGGACGGCCGGGCGCTGTACGCGGTCGACGAGCAGGACGCGGGCGCGGTGACGGCCGTGGGGCTGCCGGGGAGAGAGGTGCTCGGCAGCCGCTCCACCGGCGGCTCGGGTCCCTGCCATCTGTCCGTGCATCCGAGCGGCCGCTGGCTGCTGAGCGCGAACTACGCGTCGGGGAGCGTCGCGGTGCATCCCGTCGAGGCCTCCGGCGCGCTCGGCGAGCGCACCGATCTGGTCCGACACACGTCCCCGGCGCCCGGTCCCGGCCAACAGGGCCCGCACGCGCACCAGTTCGTCACCGCTCCGGACGGCGGCCATCTGCTCGCCGTCGATCTGGGCACCGACACGGTGTACACCTACCGGCTGGACGAGACCCGGGGCACGCTCACCGAGGTCTCCCGGGCGCGGACGCGGCCGGGCGCGGGTCCGCGCCATCTCACGTTCCACCCCGGCGGCCGGTACGCGTATCTCGCCAACGAGGCCGACAACACGGTGACGGTGTGCGGCTACGAACCGGCGACGGGCCGCCTCTCGGTGGGCGAGGCACAGTCCACGGGCACGGGAGGCGGCACGAGCTACCCGGCCCAGTTCGTCGTGACGCCGAACGGGTCGTACGCGTATCTCGCCAACCGGGGCCACGACAGCCTGACGCGGTACGCCGTCGAGGCGGACGGAGCCCGGCTGCGGCTGCTGGACGCGGTGCCGGTGGGCGGCGCCTTCCCGCGGCACGTCGCGCTCTCGCCGGACGGGCGGCTGCTGTTCGCGGCGAACCAGCGGTCGGGCACGGTGACGGTCTTCGCGGTCGACCAGGAGAGCGGTGAACTCCGGCGCGCGGGCGCGCCGTTCGCCTCACCCCTCGCGGTCTGTGCGCTGCCGCTGTAGCGGACGGGGGCAGGAGGCGAGGCTCGCCTGGGTGAGCAGGACGTGCATGCGCTCGGTGAGCTGGGAGACGTCGTCGGCGGGCGCGTGGAACGGCAGGCGTACGTCGCCGTTGCCGCGCGCCCGTTCGATGCGCAGGGTGAGTCCGTGGCGGTCGACGGCGAGGGGCTGGACGCGCACGGCGCCGTGCAGGCTGTCCGGTTCGACGAGACGGGTGAGCCGCTCGACGGCGTCCGGGTGGGCGTCGGCGAGATGGGTCAGGAGCTGCGCCTCGGCGAGGGCGAGCGGGTCGGGCCGGGCCTCGGCGAGCTCGTCCAGATCGACGACCACGGTCCCGCCGGGCCGGCGCAGCACCGCGCGGGTGGGCCGGAACGAGAGCTCCCCGTCCTCGGGGACGAACCAGCCGGCGAGCCAGAGGCGGGCCCGGATCCGGTTCCGTACGGGGACCGGTGCGACATCCGCGAACTCCAGGACGGCGGACGGCTCTCCGCGCGGGGAGCAGATGGCCGCGGCGAGCAGCGCGCTGTCCTCGGGCACCCGCAGCAGCACCCGGCCGTCGGCGGTGACGGAGTGCGCGCCGACGAACTCCTCGCGGCCGCCCTCGGCGCTCACCGCGCAGGACCAGGCCGCGGCGAGCACCGAGCGGGCGTGCTCCGCCGCGGCGGGCGCGGCCGTCCAGGTGTGACGGTCACCCATCAGCTTCCTCCTTAGGTAAGGCTTGCCTAACCTATCGAAGATCCGGGCGTACGCCAACCACACCTCGCCGATCGAAGAAGTGTGCGTCGACCCCTGCCCACCCGAAAGGGGCGTCACGGCCGCCGCGCAGAGCGGACCTCAGGGCGTGATCGCGCCGAGCAGCGCCCGCGCGCACAGATCCCGCACCTGGTCCCGGGTCAGGTCCGCGTCCCGCAGCCACTCCAGGCACACGGCCGTGGTGAAGGCCAGCCATCCCCGGACGGCGATCCGCAGTTCGGGCCGGTCCTCGGCGGACCGGCCGAGCTCGGGATCCGCGGCCAGGGCCGAGAGGATCTGCCGCTCCTGCGCGGCCAGGGCCTGCTGATAGACCCTGCGCACGGCCTGGTCACCGGCCGCGTCGGCACGGTGGAAGGCACGGAACCCGTGCGCGTGCTCCTGCACGTACCCGAGGAAGGTGTCCAGGCCCGCGCCGAGCTGCTCGCGCACCGGGACACCGGGTACCGCCGCGGTCATCCGCAGCATCCGCCCGCTCTCCCGCTCGACCACGGCGGCGAAGAAGTCCCGCTTCGTCGGGAAGTAGTGGTACAGCAGCCCCCGTGAGACTCCGGCGATCTCGGCGACCTGCTCGATCCAGACGTCGTCGTACGGACTCTCCGAGAACAGGCGGGCGCCCACCGACAGGAGCTGCTCCCGGCGCGCCTCGGTACTGAGCCGGCGGCGTGCGCGCTCCCCCTGCTTCCCCGTCATGCCCGCACTTTACTTGACGCCGGTTCAACAACGGGATCAGACTGAACTCCGCTATTGAACTCACGTACAACAGACTCAACCTGCCCGAGTCACAAGGGAGATGGCGTCATGGCGGAGACGAAGGCGGCGGCGCGGCCGAAGGGGTTCCGCAGCGCGGAACTGGGCTGGCCGGAGCTCCACCGCATCCCGCACCCGCCGCGCCGCGTCCCGCTGGTCGGCGACGTGCTGGGCGCGAACGTCCGTTCCCCGCTCCAGGACTCCATGAAGTTCGGGAAGCGGCTCGGACCGATCTTCCGGCGCCGTGCCTTCCGCAACGAGATCGTCTTCGTCTGGGGCGCGGACTTCGCCGCCGAACTCGCCGACGAGTCGCGGTTCGCCAAACACGTGGGCCTGGGCGTCGCCAACCTCCGTCCGGTCGCCGGGGACGGACTGTTCACCGCCTACAACCACGAGCCCAACTGGCAGCTCGCGCACGACGTCCTGGCCCCCGGTTTCGGCCGCGAGGCCATGGAGGGCTACCACCCCATGATGCTGGCCGTGACCGAGCGGCTGACCGGCCACTGGGACCGGGAACAGACCGCGGGCCGTGCCGTGGACGTGCCCGGCGACATGACGAAACTGACGCTGGAGACGATCGCCAGAACCGGCTTCGGCCATGACTTCGCCTCCTTCGAGCGCTCCCGGCCGCACCCCTTCGTGAACGCGATGGTGGGCACGCTGACCTACGCACAGCGCCTCAACGTCGTCCCGGTCCCGCTGGCGCCCGTCCTGCTGCGGGGCGCCACCCGGCGCAACGCGGCGGACATGGCCTACCTCAACCGCACGGTCGACGCCGTCGTGGCCTCCCGCCGGGGCGGGGGCGGCGACGGCGACCTGCTCGACCGCATGCTGGAGACGGCCCACCCCGAGACCGGGGAACGGCTGACCCCCGAGAACATCCGCCGCCAGGTCATCACCTTCCTCATCGCCGGCCACGAGACCACCTCGGGCGCCCTGTCCTTCGCCCTGCACTACCTCTCCCGGCACCCGGAGACGGCCGCCCGCGCCCGGGCCGAGGTGGACCGCGTCTGGGGCGGCACGGACCGGCCCGGCTACGAGCAGGTCGCCAAACTCCGTTACGTGCGCCGGGTCCTCGACGAGTCGCTGCGCCTGTGGCCTACGGCACCGGCGTTCGCGCGCGAGGCCCGCCACGACACCGTGCTCGGCGGCGTCCATCCGATGCGGCAGGGCGCGTGGGCGCTGGTCCTGACCGCGATGCTGCACCGCGACCCGCAGGTGTGGGGCGCCGACGCGGAGGGCTTCGATCCGGACCGCTTCGACGCGAAGGCGGTACGGGCCCGGCCCGCGCACACCTTCAAGCCCTTCGGCACCGGGGCGCGCGCCTGCATCGGCCGCCAGTTCGCGCTGCACGAGGCGACGCTGGTCCTCGGACTGCTGCTGCGCCGCTACGACCTGCGGCCCGACCCCGACTACCGGCTGCGGGTGGCCGAGCGGCTGACCCTGATGCCCGAGGGGCTGCGCCTGCATCTGGAACGGCGCGCGCCCAGGGCCCCCGGGCGGACGGAGACCCTGGCCGGCGCGAGCGAGTGAGGCCGCACCCCTCCCGGCGTGGGCTGCCGACGGGAGGGGTGCGGCTGTCGGCCCGAGCGGGTCTCTCAGCTCCGGGAGGTGGGGCTCTCAGCTCGGGCGATCCAGTGGCCGGGGCGGGAGACCGAGTCCGGGAGGCGGGTGCCGGCGCTGCCGCGGGCCGCGTCGAGCTGCGGCTGGGTGAGGAACAGGGCCCCGGTCAGATCGGCGTCGGTCAGGTCGGTGTCCCGGAGGTCGGCGCCGATCAGGTCGGCTCCGCGCAGATCGGCCCCCGTGAGGTCGGCGGCGACGAGCAGCGCCCCGCGCAGACTCGCGCCCCGCAGGTCGGCGCCCTTGAGCCGGGCCCCCATCAGATCCGCGCCACGCCGGTCCTTCCGCCTGCCCCCGCCGGACTCGGCCCGTACGAGTTCGCTCGCCCGCAGCAGCAGTTCGCCGGCCTTCCGCCGGTGCGCGCCGACGTCCAGCGCGGCCAGCTCCTCGGGGCCCTGCCGGGTGAGGCGTTCGGTCGTGGAGATCAGACGCCGGACGTCGGCGTGCACCGGACGTGCGGCGGGCAGCGTCAGGGCCTCGTTCAGGTACCACAGCAGTTCGTGCAGGTGGCGCACGACGGGGAACACGTCGAACATCAGCCGGGCGCGCTCCTTCGGCCCCGAGCGCCAGTCCTCGCCGCCGAAGGTCACCTGGGAGACGTGCTGCCCGGCCCCGAAGCAGTCGTAGACCGTGCAGCCCGTGAAGCCCGCGGGCCGCAGCCGGGTGTGGATGCCGCACCGGGAATCCTCGCGCAGATGGGGGCAGGGCTCCCCCGCGCGCTTGTCGATCGCGAAGTCGGCCGAGCGGGCGAAGGGCAGCGCGACACAACACAGCCCGAAGCAGCTCCCGCAGTCGGCGCGCAGTTCGTCACGGGGATCCGGGGATGTACGGACTTCCTCTGGCATGTCCTCCAGCCTACTGACCTCTCCACCCGCCCTGAGCCGGGCCGATTCGGCGGCCCCGCGTCCCCGCCGCGATGTGCTCGCTCCCGCTCTTGATGTCTGACGGCGCACCGGGTATCGAGTGCGCCATGGACGACATCGCGCTCCCCGGTCTCCCCGCCCCTCCCCCGCTGGGCGCGAGCGCCCTGCCGGCCGGGACGTTCGACGGCTCGCTGGTGCTGGTCACCGGCGGCGGCACCGGACTCGGGAGGGCGATCGCGGCGGAGTTCGCCCGGCTGGGCGCCGACCTCCTGATCGTCAGCCGCCGTGAGCGTCATCTGGCGCCCGCCCGGGCCGAGTTGGCGAAGCTGGGCACGCGGGTCAGGTCCGCGGTCTGCGACATCCGGGACCCGAAGCGTGTCTCCGAGGTGTTCGACGAGGGCGGGCTGCCCGACGTGCTGGTCAACAACGCGGCCGCCAACTTCCCCGTCGCCACCGAGGACATGTCCCCCAACGCCTGGCAGGCCGTGGTCGACATCACGCTCACCGGAACGTTTCTGATGACCCGTGAGTTCGGCCGGCGTCACCTCGCGGCGGGCACGCCGGGCTCGGTCATCGACGTCGGAGCGTCCTACGCCTGGACCGGCGGTCCCGGTTTCGCGCACAGCGCGGCGGCCAAGGCCGGCGTGGAGAGCCTGGTGCGGACCCTGGCGGTCGAGTGGGGACCGTACGGCATCCAGGTCAACGGTCTGGTGCCGGGGCTGATGCCGCACGAGGACATGACGGAGGACATCCGCGGCAACCTGGCCCGCGGCACGGGCGGCGGGGCCGGCTCCAGCCCCGGGGACCACGGGCCCGGCCAGGGCGCTCGGCGCGCCGGGGCCGGCCCGGACGGCGACGGCGAGCGGGATGACCGGTCCCCCGGCCGTGATGACCGGCACCCCGGGAACGCACTGGGTGGCAAAGACACGCCGGACGACTCAGGCACGCGCGACGGGGCGGCCGACGCGCTCGGCCGGCGGCAGCCGGCCCTGCGCGTCGGCGTGCCCCGCGAGCTCGGCTGGGCCGCCACCTTCCTGGCGTCCCCCTACGCCCGCTTCATCACCGGTCACACCCTGGTGGTCGACGGCGCGAACTGGCAGCGAAGGGACCTGGTCGCCCCGCCGGTCACGCCGGTGCGGGACCAACTGGGGCGTGGTCCCTTCACCGGCTGACGGTCACTCCCCCGGCTTGTCCCCCGCAAGGTCGAGCCGGGCGAGCCGGTCGGGGTCGGCCAGGATGTACATCGCGACGATCCTGCCGTCGGCGACGGTGACGCCCATGACCGACTGCGGCCGGCCGTCCACGATCGCGACGACACCCGCCTCCCCGTTGACCCGGACGAGCCGCGAACTCGCCGCGAACCGGCGGAAGGCGAGGGCCTGACCGGCCACCGCCTCGGCCCCGCGCACCAGCTTGGACACGGTCACGCCGCCGACCAGCGCGCCCGCGTCGGCGCGCAGCACGACATCGGGGTCGAGGACGGCGACGAGCGCCTCGAAGTCGCCTCCGCGTGACGCCGCGAGGAAGGCGTCGAGGACCTCGCGCTGCCGGACGGCGTCCCGCTCGGGCTCGGGGGCGGCTCCCTTGACGCGCCGTCGCGCCCGGCTGGCGAGCTGCCGGGTGGCGGCGGTGTTCCGGCCCACGATGGGCGCGATGTCGTCGAAGGGCACCGCGAACATGTCGTGCAGGACGAAGGCGAGCCGTTCGGCGGGCTCCAGCGTCTCCAGGACCACGAGGAGGGCCAGACCGACCGAGTCGGCCAGCAGCACCTCCTGTTCGGGGTCGATCCGGTCCAGGGGGCTGACGACGGGGTCGGGCACGAAGGTGCCCGAGGGCTCCAGCGGGTCCTCGCGGCGCGCGGTGCGGGACCGCAGCATGTCCAGACACACCCGGCCGGTCACGGTGGTCAGCCAGCCGGCCAGGTTCCTGATCTCGTCCGGGTCGGTGCGGCCGAGCTTCAGCCATGTCTCCTGGACGGCGTCGTCCGCCTCGCTCAGCGATCCGAGCATCCGGTAGGCCACCGCCCGCAGCTGGCCCCGGTGCTCCTCGAACCTGTCCGCGAGAAGTTCACTGTCGTGCATCGGTCCCCCCTGCCTGTCTCGTCGTACACAACAGTGACCGATCAAAACACGTGGGTCACTTCCCCTCGAAGCGGGGCGCGCGGCGGGCGCCCTTGGCCGTGTATCCCTCGGCCGCGTCGTCCGAGGTGAGGGTGAGCGCGGCCGACAGGGCGGTCCGGTCGAGGGCGGCGGTCAGCGGGGCTTCGGCGTAGGCGTCGATGCCGTGTTTGACGCCCTGCACGGCGAGCGGCGCGTTCGCCGCGATCTCGGCGGCGACGGTTCGGGCCGTCTCGTCCAACGCGGTTTCGTCCGTGAGGAGTTGGACGAGGCGCAGGCGTTCTGCCGTCGCCGCGTCGAGCCGTCTCCCGGTCAGCGCCAGGTACTTCGCCCATCCCGCGCCCGCCTCGCGGGCGATCCGCAGGTCTCCGCCGGCGTCGACGGCGAGCCCCAACTGGGCCTCGGGCAGGGCGAACACGGCGTCGCGGGAGGCGATCCTGATGTCCGCCATCAGCGCGAGCTCGAACCCGAAGCCGAGGCAGTAGCCCTGGACGGCCGCGACGACGGGCTGCGGCAGCCGCGCGAAGGCCGCGAAGCGCTCGTGCGCCCAGCGGATGCCCTCGTAGTAGGCGCGGGCGCGCTCGGCACCCGAGCGGCCGGTGATCGCGCCGCCCGGGGCGCTCACGTCGATCCCGGCGCAGAAGGCGCGCCCCTCGGCCCGCAGGAGCACCGCCCGGACCGACGGGTCGAAGCGGATCCGGTCGGCGATCAGGCCGAGTTGACGGGTGGCCTCCCAGCTCCAGGCGTTGAGCTTCGCGGGCCGGCACAGGGTGAGGACGCCGATGCCGTCCTCGACGTCGAGGCGCAGGCGTCGCTCGTCCTCCGGGACGTCCGTGCGGGTGGTGTCGATCATCCGTACCCCCTCAGGATTCTGACGGTCCGTCAGAATCCTAGAGGAGGACGGCCGGATCAGACGTCGTCGCGCGTGAGCGCGAGCAGCCGGTCCAGGACGCGCGGACCGCCGGCCCGCACCCCGTCGTGCTCGAACTCGTCGGTCACCCAGGTGCGCAGACCCCGCACGGCACGGGCGGTGGCCAGGGAGTGGCCGGCGTCGACGTACATGTCGTCGTGGTAGACCGCCGCCGCCACCGGCACCTCGTTCACCGCGAGCCGGGCCGGGTCGTACAGCGGCGCCCAGTCGGTGCGGGCGGCCAGCTCCTCGGCGGTGTCGCGCAGCGGGCGCAGAGCCGGGTCGGACTCGAACATCCAGGGGTGCACGGACTCGCCGGTGAACAGCAGCGGCCCGTCGTCCGCGAGCGTCTTGGCCGCGTCGAACTGCGGGAACTCGGCGCGCACCCGCTCGGCGGACCAGGCGGTGGGCCGGCCGCCCTGGGCGTAGATGGCCTCGTGGACGAGCGCGTACAGGGGGTGGCCCGCGTACGACAGGAGCGACTGGACCTCCTCCTGGAAGGCGTCGGAGAGCGCGTGGCCCTGCGGGGTGCGCACGAAGGCGTCCTCCAGCAGGTAGTGCAGGCGGTGGCTGCCGTCGCTGCCGCCGAGGAGGATGCCGAGCGACTGGAAGGCCTCGGCGGTCAGGCGGTAGCCGCCGCCGAGCACCGGCTCGTGCTGGAGCAGGTACTCCGCGATGCGGCGGGCGCGCTCGACGTCCTGCGGGTAGCGGGCGTAGTGCGCGGCGACCTTGCGTTCGATGCGCGGGTAGGCGGCGCGGTACACGTCGTCCGCGTGCCCGTCGAGCGAGGGCAGACCGCCGGTGACGACGGCGGCGCTCAGCCCTTCGGGGGCGCTGGAGAGGTAGTGCACGGTGCAGAAGCCGCCGAAGCTCTGGCCGAGGACCGTCCAGGGGGCGCCGCCGGTGAGGGCGGGCCGGATGGCCTCGCAGTCGCGGACGATGGAGTCGGCGCGAAAGAGGGCGAGGTAGTCGGCCTGCTCGCGGGCGCCGCCGCGCAGCGGGAGGGTCTGCCGGTTGGCGGGTGTGGAGTGTCCGGTGCCGCGCTGGTCGAGGAGCAGGACGCGGAAGTCCTTCAGGGCCCGGTCGAGCCAGGCCTGACGGCCGACGAAACGATTCGCCCCGAAGCCGGGGCCGCCCTGGAGGTAGACCATCCACGGCAGGTTCTGGTGCGCCTTGTCGCTCGCGACGACCTCGCGGGCGAACAGGTCGATGGTCTCGCCCGCCGGTCGGTCGTGGTCGAGCGGCACGGTGAAACGGTGGTCGGTGAGGACGACACCGGGCTGGCGGTAGCTGACGGTCAACAGGTCTCCCGAGTCGTACGGATTCCAGGCTGCGTCCCAGTTCAGCACATGTCGCCCGGGCTCCGCGGGCCGGGGACCGGGAAGACGAACTGAACAGTGACTCAGCGGGCCGGTGACGGGGAACTGAACCGCTGGTCAGCGCGCCGCCAGGCTGGAGCGGCGCACGACCAGTTCCGGCTGGAGCACGACGCGGCGGTGTTCGTGCGGCGTGGGCGCGGTCTCCGCGTCGATCTCCTCCAGGAGCAGCTCGGCCGCGAGGGCTCCCATGGTGACCGCGGGCTGGCGCACGGAGGTGAGCGGGACGGCCGCGGCGGCCGCGAACTCGATGTCGTCGTAGCCGACGATCGCGAGGTCGTCGGGCACGCCGACGCCGGCCGCGTACATCGCCTGGAGGAGGCCGAGGGCGAGCAGGTCGTTGGCGCAGAAGACGGCGGTGGGCCGCTCGGCGAGGCCGAGGAGCCGGGCGCCCGCGTCGCGCCCGGCTGCCACGTCCAGGCGCTCGGTGGGCAGCTCGCGCAGGTTCTCCGGGCCGAGGCCCGCCTCACGCAGGGCGTTCAGGGCGCCCGTACGGCGGTCCCTCACCTGGCTGAGCCCGGGTGGTCCGCTGACGTACGCGATCGAGCGGTGCCCGGCGTCCACGAGGTGCCGGACGGCCAGCGCGCCGCCCGCCACGTCGTCCACGGAGACCGAGCACTCGGTGGTGCCCTCGGCCACCCGGTCGACCAGCACGAACGGGATGCCGTTGCGGCGGAACGCCTCGATGTTGCGCCCGCTCGCGTCCGACGGCGTCAGCAGCACGCCGCGCACCCGCTGCTCGGCGAAGAGCGACAGATAGTCGGCCTCCTCGCTCGGGGACTGGGCGCTGTTGCAGACCATCACCCCGAGCCCGGCCTCCCGCGCGGCACGCTCGGCGCCGCGCGCCACGTCCACGAAGAACGGGTTGCCCATGTCGAGGACGAGGAGCCCCATGATCCGGCTGCGTCCGGCCCGGAGCTGGCGTGCCGACTCGCTGCGCACGTAGCCGAGCCGGTCGATGGCGGACAGGACGCGGGCCCTGGTCTCGGATGCCACCGAGTCGGGGCGGTTGATCACGTTGGAGACCGTGCCGACCGAGACTCCGGCGGCACGGGCGACGTCCTTGATACCCACCGACTGGACCATCGGGCGGGAACCTCCACGAGTAGAGCGAGTAGCGGCGGGCGGGCCCTCACATTATCCGCGAGAGGGCCGGAGCCAGGGGTCAGGCGGGCAGGCGGAAATCGGCGACGTGCAGGGCCGACGGCGTGGTGCCGGCGGACTTCTCCTGGTACATGACGGACAGGGTTCCGTCCTGTGGGACGCGTGTCTCGTCGATGACGACCTCGCCGAAGGCGTTCAGGCCGGCGCCGTCGAACAGGAGGGTCCAGTCGGTGTGCCCGGAGGACTTCGAGGCGCCCGCGATCCGCCCGTACGGCAGGATCGCGTAGGCGTTGTCGTAGCGGTCGAGGACCAGTCTGGTGCGCTGGCTGGAGTTCAGGGCGAGGGGGATCTCGGTCTTGGTCCAGCCGCCCGCGGAGCCCTTGCGCAGGTGGAAGGCCCGGCCGTTCGCCGTACGGTCCTTCACGTAGTCGGTGGTGCACTGCCCGAAGCGTCCGGGCACGTAGCTGATGATCGCGTGCGGCAGGCCCGCGGAGTCGGTGGCCTGGCTCTCCTGGTTCATCAGGGAGTGGTCGGGGTCGAGGGGGTCGACGACGAGTCCGGGGTCGGTGACGGCGACGGTGCCCGCGGTTCCCGTCGTGCCGACGACAGTGCCCGCGTCGTTGCGCCAGCTCCGGCCCCGGTCGGTGGAGTAGACGTATCCGGTGTCGTGGTTGGTGATGCCGCCGGGGCTGCACATCACGGCGGCGTTCTGCTCGCGCCAGGTGAAGAAGGAGTGCAGCCGCCCGTTCACGTCGTAGTCGATCCCGTGCAGGTACATGTTGCGGGCGGTGCTCGACCCGTGCGCGCCGGTGTAGGTCCCGGTGGAGGCGGACCACTCGCCGAGCGCGGTCCAGGACGAACCGTCGTACTCCGCCAGCGCGTTGCGCCCGTTCCCCGAGACGCCGACGCGGTACGAGAGCTGGAGGCGGCCCTCCGGCGTCGCCACGAACTGCGGATAGGTGAACTGCGGGGTGAGCGCCAGACCGTCCAGGGAGGTCTGGACGGCCCCGAGGACGGCGGAGGTCCAGGCCGTGGACGTGGGGTTGTCGAGCAGCCCGGCCACCGACTTGACGTAGAAGAAGCCGTCGCTGTGGGAGTCCATGTTCAGGTGCAGCCGGCCGTCGGTCCGGGAGACGCCCATGGAGATCACGTCGTGGGAGTCGTCGCTCTTGAGCTTGTGGCCGAGCGTGATCGTGGACCAGGTGGAGGCGCCCAGGACGCGGCGGGCGACGACCGCGCTGCGGTCACCGGTGTACCAGGCCGCGTACTGGTGGCCGCGGTAGGTCAACAGGCCGTTTTTCTGGAACGAGTTGTTGTTGACCAG
Source organism: Streptomyces sp. NPDC056738 (assembly GCF_042790435.1). Taxonomy (NCBI): domain Bacteria; kingdom Bacillati; phylum Actinomycetota; class Actinomycetes; order Kitasatosporales; family Streptomycetaceae; genus Streptomyces; species Streptomyces sp. NPDC056738. Next base: position 276,841 of record NZ_JBHTZF010000002.1, on the reverse strand, counting down.
CCCGTCGTAGGAGACGAAGTAGAGGGCCTGCGGGTCGAGTCGGGTGGTGCCGGTCCGCGTCACGGAGGGGCCGGGGACGGCCGCCCGGGCCGTCCCCGCCGCGAGCGCGGGACCGGCCACGGTGCCCAGCAGGGCCGTCGTCAGTACGGTGCGTCGTCTCATGTACGGGCTCCTCGATCGGGCTGCGGGCGGACGGGTTCGGCCCGTGCGGGCGGTACGGGTGCGCGAGGCCGGCCGGCGGAACGGGCGGTACGGGTGCGCGGGCCGGCCGGGCGGTGCGCGTCAGGCGAGGTGAAACACCTCGGTGAGGGGCGTCATGGCCTCGTCGGGTCGGGCGCCGTCCAACGCGGTGAAGAACGGCGCCATCTCCTTCTGCCAGCGGGCGTTGACGTCGGTGGCTTCCATGTCGGCCCGCGCGGCCGCGAAGTCCTCGGTCTCCAGGTAGCCGACCAGCAGACCGTCCTCGCGCAGGAAGAGCGAGTAGTTGTGCCAGCCGGTGGCCGAGAGCGCGTCGAGCATCTCGGGCCACACGGCGGCGTGCCGCTCGCGGTACTCGTCGAGGCGGTCCGCACGGACCTTCAGCAGAAAGCACACGCGCTGCATCGATGACCCTCCGGGGCCTGGGAGTCGGGCCGGCCCGCCGTGGCGGCGCCGGCCCGGCGGGACGTCAGAAGTCGAACTGGTCGATGTTCTTCGCGTCGAAGACGGTCGGCTTGCCGAGGCTGATCACACCGTCCTTGCCGATGGTGAAGGAGCCCATGGCGCCGGCCTTGAAGGTCTCGCCCTCCTTGCCGGTGATCTGCCCCGAGGCGAGCGCCACGGCGGTGCGCGCGGCCAGCTCGCCGAGCTTGGCCGGGTCCCACAGCTCGAAGCCCTCGACCGTGCCGTTCTTGACGTACTTGCGCATGTCGTTGGGGGTACCGAGGCCGGTCAGCTTGACCTTGCCCTTGTACTTGGAGCCGGACAGGTACTGCGCGGCCGCCTTGATGCCCACCGTGGTCGGGGAGATGATCCCCTTCAGGTTCGGGTGCTCCTGGAGCAGGCCCTGCGTCTGCTGGAAGGACTGCTGGGCCTCGTCGTTGCCGTAGGCGATCTTGACCAGCTTGACGTCCTTGTACTTGGGGTCCTTCAGCTCCTGCTTCATGTAGTCGATCCAGGTGTTCTGGTTCGTGGCGGTCTGCCCGGCGGACAGGATCGCGATCTCGCCCTTGTAGCCGATCTGTTCGGCGAGCAGCTGCACCTCGGTGCGGCCGAGGTCCTCGGCGCTCGCCTGCGAGACGAAGGCGTTGCGGCACTCGGCCTTGGTGTCGGAGTCGTACGTGACGACCTTGATCTTGTTCGTCATGGCCTGCTTGAGCGCGGTGCACAGGGCCCCGGGGTCCTGCGCGGAGACGGCCATCGCGTCGACCTGCTGCTGGGTGAGCGTGTTGACGTAACTCACCTGGCCGCTGGTGTCGGTGGCGCTGTTGGTGCCGACCTCCTTGTACTTGGAGCCCAGTTCCGTCAGCGCCTTCTCGCCGCCCTTGTCCGCGGAGGTGAAGTACGGGTTGTTGACCGCCTTGGGCAGGAAGCCGACGGTGAGCCCCTTCTTGGTGGCCGCGTTCGGGTCGGCCGTGGCGCCGGCGGCGGCGCCGGAGCCGCCCGAGTCCTTGACGTCGTTCTTGGTCGTGCCACCGCAGGCGGAGACGGCCAGGGCGAGGGAGGTGACGGCGGCGAGCGCCGCGCAGGTACGGCGGATCGATGATGTGCGCATGACTGAGGGTTCCTTTACGAGGGTGAGCGGACCGAGGTGACGCGTACGGGGCTGAGCCGAGCGGAGTTACGGGACCGGCGTCGGGGCGGCGGCTCTGCGGCCCGCCCTCGCCACGGAGATCTGGCGCCCGACCCGGGGGCCGAGCACGGAGACGACGAGCAGGACGCCGGTGACGACGATCTGCGACTGCGCGGACACGTTGAGGAGGCTCATCACGTTCTGGAGCGAGCCGAGCAGGAAGACGCCCGCGATCGCGCCGCCGAGCGTGCCCTTGCCGCCGTCGAAGTCGATGCCGCCGAGCAGGACGGCGGCCACGACGGACAGTTCGAGGCCGGTGGCGTTGTCGTAGCGGGCGCTGGCGTAGTGCAGGGCCCAGAACACCCCGGTCAGCGAGGCCATGAAGCCGGTCGCGACGAACAGGATCAGCTTCTGCCGCCTGACCCGGATGCCGGCGAAGCGGGCGGCCTCCTCGTTGGCGCCGATCGCGAACGCGGAGCGCCCGAAGGGGGTGGCGTGCAGCACGACGACGGCGACGGCGAGCAGTACCAGGAAGAGCGGGAGCGCCTGCGGGACGAAGCTGTCCCCGATGCGTCCGGCCGCGAAGTCCTGGTACTGGGTGGGGAAGTCGGTGACGGCGTCGGAGCCGAGCACGATCTGCGCGATGCCGCGGTAGGCGGCGAGGGTGCCGATGGTGACGGCGAGGGAGGGCAGTCCGAGCCGGGTCACCAGCAGGCCGTTGACGAGCCCGCACACCACGCCGAGCACCAGGCAGAGCGGGATGATCGTCTCGATCGCCATGCCCTGGTTCCACAGGGCGCCCATCACCGAGCCGGAGAGCCCAGCCGTGGAGGCGACGGACAGGTCGATCTCGCCGGCCACCACGAGCAGGGTCATCGGCAGGGCGATCAGAGCGATCGGCAGGGTGTTGCCGATCAGGAACGACAGGTTGAGCGCGTTGCCGAAGCCGTCCACGAAGGAGAAGGAGAAGAGCAGCAGGACGATCAGGAGGGCGCCGACGACCGTGTCCCAGCGGACGGCGCGCGCGAGAGCGGAGTCAGCCATGGCGGGCGTTCCTCTTCTTCAGTGCGGAGGCCACGCGCAGCGCGACGACCCGGTCGACCGCGATGGCGAGGATGAGCAGGACACCGTTGATGGCGAGCACCCAGACGGAGCTGACACCGAGGGCGGGCAGGACGCTGTTGACCGAGGTGAGCAGCAGGGCGCCGAGCGCGGCGCCGTAGACGCTGCCGGAGCCGCCGGTGAAGACGACGCCGCCGACCACGACGGCGCTGACGACGGTGAGTTCGTAGCCGTTGCCGGTTCCGGAGTCGACGTTGCCGAACCGGGCGAGATAGAGGGCGCCCGCGAGTCCGGCGAGGCCGCCGCAGACGACGTACGCGGTGAGGATGCGTTTACGGACGGGGATGCCGGCGAGCCGCGCGGCCTCCGGGTTGGAGCCGAGCGCGTAGAGCTCGCGACCGCTGCCGAAGTGCTTGAGGTAGTACGCGGCCACCACCAGGACGGCCAGGGCGATCAGCGCGAGATACGGGACCGCAGAGAGGCCGCCGGAGCCGAAGTCGACGAAGCCGCCGGGGAGATCGGCCGCGGTGATCTGACGGGAGCCGACCCAGATGGAGTCGAGCCCGCGGATGATGTAGAGGGTGCCGAGGGTGACGACGAGGGCGGGCACCTGGCCGAGGCTGACGAGCGCGCCGTTGACCAGTCCGCAGCCGACGCCGAGCAGCACCGCGAGGAGGACCGCGACGACGGGGTCGCCGCCGCCCTGGAGGTAGGTGCCGGCCGCGAAGGCGCTGATGCCGAGGGTCGAGCCGACCGACAGGTCGACGTTGCGGGTGATGACGACGAGCGACTGGCCGGTGGCGACCAGCACGAGGATCGTCGCGTTGAGCAGCAGGTCCTTGATGCCCTGCTCGGACAGGAACTCGCTGTTGCCGAGCTGGGTGACGGCGATCATCACCAGGAAGACGGCCAGGATGGCGAGTTCGCGCATCTTGAAGACGCGGTCCACGAGCCGGGTGCCGCTGGACCTGGGAACCTCGGTGGCGGGGGCGGGGGTGGGCGCGGTGACCGTCATGCGGCGGCCCTCCGGGGGATGATCGTGGTCATGCGGGTGGCCTGCCCGCCGGATGTCGTGCGGGCGGCCTGCCCGCCGGATGTCATGCGGGCGGCCCTGTCGGCGGGTGTCATGCGGCGGCCCTCCCGGTGGCGGCGGCCATCACGGATTCCTCGGTGGCTTCGGAGCGTGGGATCTCGGCGGTGAGCCGGCCCTCGTGCATCACGAGCACGCGGTCGGCCATGCCGAGGATCTCGGGCAGGTCGGAGGAGATCATCAGGACGGCCACCCCGTCGGCGGCCAACTCGCCGAGCAGCCGGTGCACTTCGGCCTTGGTGCCGACGTCGATGCCACGGGTCGGCTCGTCGACGATCAGCACCTTGGGGCCGGTGGCCAGCCATTTGGCGAGGACGACCTTCTGCTGGTTGCCGCCGGAGAGCGTGGCGACGGTGTCGGCGATCCGGGCGTACTTCACCTGGAGCCTGACCGCCCAGTCGAGGGAACGGCTGCGTTCGGCCCCGCGGTCCATCAGGCCCGCCCTGACCGTCGTCCGCAGCCCGGTCAGGCCGATGTTGCGCTCGATGGACATGTCCATCACCAGGCCCTGGGCGCGCCGGTCCTCGGGGACGAGGGCCAGTCCGGCCGCCATGGCGACGGAGGGGGCGCCGTTGGTCAGCGCGCGGCCCTCGACCTCCACCTCTCCGGCGTCCCAGCGGTCCACGCCGAACACCGACCGCGCGACCTCGGTGCGGCCGGCGCCCACGAGTCCGGCGAGTCCGACGATCTCGCCGCGCCGGACCTCGAAGGAGACGTCGGTGAAGACGCCCTCCCGAGTCAGCCGCCGCACGCTGAGGGCGACGTCGCCCGCCTCGACGTCCTGCTTGGGGTAGAGCTCGTCGAGGTCGCGGCCGACCATCCTGCGGACGAGGTCGTCCTCCGTCATGCCCTCCAGCGGCTCGCTGGAGATCAGGGCCCCGTCGCGCAGGGCCGTGACGCGCCCGCAGATCTGGAAGATCTCCTCCAGCCGGTGCGAGATGAACAGCACCGCGGAGCCCTGCTCGCGCAGGGTGCGCACCACGCCGAACAGCCGGGCCACCTCGCTGCCGGTGAGGGCGGCGGTGGGCTCGTCCATGATCAGCACGCGGGCGTCGAAGGAGAGCGCCTTGGCGATCTCGACGATCTGCTGGTCGGCGATGGACAGTCCGCGCGCCGGACGATCGGGGTCGAGCGCGACGCCGAGGCGCTTCATGAGGGCCGCGGTCGCCGCGTGGGTCGCCTTGTGGTCGATGCGACCGAGCGCCCGCCGGGGCTGACGGCCCATGAAGATGTTCTCGGCGATGGACAGGTCGGGAAAGAGCGTGGGCTCCTGGTAGATCACCGCGATGCCCGCGTCGCGGGCGTCGGCGGGGCCGTGGAAGACGGTGGGTCGGCCGTCCAGCAGCACCTGGCCGGCGTCCGGTCGGTGCACGCCGGCGAGCGTCTTGATGAGGGTCGACTTGCCCGCGCCGTTCTCTCCGGCGAGCGCGTGCACCTCACCGGCGAACAGTTCCAGGGACACGTCCCGCAGGGCGCGCACGGCGCCGAAGGACTTCGAGAGGTCCTTCAGCGCCAGCACCGGGGCCGGTCCCGTGTCGGACGGGTGGGTCATGAGGGGCTCCTCGACGACGCCGGCGGGACGGCCCCACAGCGTCGTGAAAGGTTTCAATTGGATTGCCGGGACGTTAGGCATGCCACCCAGGTCGCGTCAATGGGTTCGTCTCGAAATTCTTCGACGGTCCGGTGTCACAAGAGGGTCACGGTGATCGGTCCGCGCCGGAGGGGTTGACAGCCCTTCGGGGGGCTCATAACTTCGCTGCTGAATCGTTTCAGAGCAGCCCTTTCCCTGAAGCTGTCGCACCCGAAGTCGTAGGAGCCCCGAAGTGACCGAGTTCGCCGCGGTGAAGGCCGCGCTCAAGACCCAGGCCGTCGAGACGCCGTCGTGGGCGTACGGGAACTCGGGAACCAGATTCAAGGTGTTCGCGCAACCGGGTGTGCCCCGCACACCGTGGGAGAAGCTGGACGACGCGGCCAAGGTGCACGAGTTCACCGGCGCGGCCCCGACCGTCGCGCTGCACATCCCCTGGGACCGGACCGACGACTACGCGGCGCTGGCGAAGCACGCCGAGGAGCGCGGTCTGAAGCTGGGCGCGATCAACTCCAACACCTTCCAGGACGACGACTACCGGCTCGGCTCCGTCTGCCACCCGGACGCCGCCGTGCGCCGCAAGGCCGTGGGCCACCTGCTCGACTGCGTCGACATCATGGACGCGACGGGTTCGCGGGACCTGAAGCTGTGGTTCGCCGACGGGACGAACTACCCCGGCCAGGACGACCTCCGCGCACGCCAGGACCGGCTGGCGGAGGCCCTCTCCCAGGTCTACGCGCGGCTCGGCGACGACCAGCGGATGCTGCTGGAGTACAAGTTCTTCGAGCCCGCCTTCTACGCGACCGACGTCCCCGACTGGGGCACGGCGTACGCGCACTGCCTCAAGCTCGGCCCCAAGGCGCAGGTCGTGGTCGACACCGGGCACCACGCCCCCGGCACCAACATCGAGTTCATCGTCGCCACGCTGCTGCGCGAGAACAAGCTCGGCGCCTTCGACTTCAACTCCCGCTTCTACGCCGACGACGACCTGATGGTCGGCGCGGCCGACCCCTTCCAGCTCTTCCGGATCATGTACGAGGTGATCCGCGGCGGCGGCTTCACGCCGGACGTCGCCTTCATGCTCGACCAGTGCCACAACATCGAGGCGAAGATCCCGGCGATCATCCGGTCCGTGATGAACGTGCAGGAGGCGACGGCCAAGGCGCTCCTGGTGGACGGCGCCGCGCTCGCCGAGGCCCAGCGGAGCGGGGATGTGCTGGCCGCCAACGCGGTGCTCATGGACGCCTACAGCACGGACGTGCGGCCGCTGCTCGCGGAGGTTCGCACCGAGCTGGGGCTCGACCCGGATCCGGTGGCCGCGTATCGGCGGTCCGGGTGGGGGGAGCGGATCGCTGCCGAGCGGGTCGGGGGGAACCAGGCGGGGTGGGGGGCCTAGCCCGTTGCTCGGGTCCGCTTCTCTGGGGCGGGGCCCTCGGCGGGGGCTGGACCGGCCGGCGCGGTCGGTTCGTCGGCCCGTCGGCCCCGTCGGCCCCCGCCGTGTCGCGTCTGCCCCACTCCGTGGTCTGCGGGGTGCGCCATGCGTCGTGGCTCGTCGCGCAGTTCCCCGCGCCCCTGACGGGCGCTCCTCTTCCCTCTCGTCCGAGCGAGCCCGTGTCGCGTCTGCCCCACACCGTAGTCCGCGGGATGCGCGATGCGTCGTGGCTCGTCGCGCAGTTCCCCGCACCCCTGACGGGCGCTCCTTCTCGCCTCTCTTCCATGCGGGCCCGCGCCCCTGACGAGGCGCTCCTCCTCCCCACTCCTCCACGCGCACCCGCGTCCCTGACGGGGCGCTCCCCCTCCCCCTCTCTCAAAGGACCTGGAACATGGCACCCCATCCGGAAGCCGAGGCTTTGCTGGCGCGGTCGCGTCGGCTGGGCGGCGATCCCCGTAACACCAACTACGCGGGCGGCAACACCTCCGCGAAGGGCACCGACACCGACCCCGTGACCGGCGGTGACGTGGAACTGATGTGGGTGAAGGGGTCCGGCGGGGACCTCGGCACCCTCACCGAGGACGGGCTCGCGGTGCTGCGGCTCGACCGGCTGCGCGCGATGACCTCGGTGTACCCGGGCGTCGAGCGCGAGGACGAGATGGTCGCCGCGTTCGACTACTGCCTGCACGGCAAGGGCGGCGCCGCTCCGTCCATCGACACGGCGATGCACGGGCTCGTCGACGCGGCGCACGTCGACCATCTGCACCCCGACTCGGGGATCGCGCTGGCCTGCGCGGCCGACGGGGAGAAGCTGACCGCCGAGTGCTTCGGCGACCGCGTGGTGTGGGTCCCCTGGCGGCGGCCCGGATTCCAGCTCGGGCTGGACATCGCGGCGGTCAAGGAGGCCAACCCGGAGGCCGTCGGCTGCGTCCTGGGCGGCCACGGCATCACCGCGTGGGGCGCCACCGCCGAGGAGTGCGAGCGCAACTCGCTGTATATCATCCGCACCGCCGAGGACTTCCTGGCCGGCCGGGGGAAGGCGGGGCCGTTCGGACCCGTCGTCCAGGGGTACGAGGCGCTCGCCGCGCCGGAACGTCGTGAGCGGGCCGCCGCGCTCGCCCCGCACATCCGGGCCGTCGCCTCCCAGGACCGCCCGCAGGTCGGCCACTTCACCGACTCCGACGAGGTGCTCGACTTCCTCGCCCGCACCGAGCACGGGCGCCTCGCGGCTCTCGGGACCTCGTGCCCGGACCACTTCCTGCGCACCAAGGTCAGGCCGCTCGTCCTCGACCTCCCGCCGGCCGCCTCCCTCGACGAGGCGGTCGCGCGGCTCGCGGAGCTGCACGCCGAGTACCGCCGGGAGTACGCCGCCTACTACGAGCGGCACGCGCTGCCCGACTCCCCCGCGATGCGGGGAGCGGACCCGGCGATCGTGCTGGTCCCCGGAGTCGGCATGTTCTCCTTCGGCAAGGACAAGCAGACGGCCCGGGTGGCGGGCGAGTTCTACGTCAACGCGATCAACGTGATGCGCGGGGCCGAGGCCGTCTCGACGTACGCGCCGATCGAGGAGTCGGAGAAGTTCCGCATCGAGTACTGGGCCCTGGAGGAGGCGAAGCTCCGGCGGATGCCGAAGCCCAAGCCGCTCGCGACCCGGGTCGCCCTGGTGACGGGCGCGGGCAGCGGGATCGGCCGGGCGATCGCCGAACGGCTGGTGGCCGAGGGCGCGTGCGTGGTGGTCGCCGACCTCGACGCCCCCAGCGCCGAGCGGGTCGCCGCCGAACTCGGCGGCCCAGACAAGGCCGTGGCCGTGGCCGTGGACGTCACCTCCGAGGAGCAGATCGCCGAGGCCTTCAAGAGCGCGGTGCTCGCCTTCGGCGGTGTCGACCTGGTGGTCAACAACGCGGGCATCTCCGTCTCCAAGCCGCTCCTGGAGACCACCGCGAAGGACTGGGACCTCCAACACGACATCATGGCGCGCGGCTCCTTCCTCGTCTCGCGCGAGGCGGCCCGGGTCATGATCGCGCAGAAGCTGGGCGGCGACGTCGTCTACATCGCCTCCAAGAACGCCGTCTTCGCGGGCCCGAACAACATCGCCTACTCCGCGACCAAGGCCGACCAGGCCCACCAAGTGCGGCTGCTGGCGGCCGAGTTGGGGGCACACGGGATCCGGGTCAACGGTGTCAACCCGGACGGTGTCGTGCGCGGGTCCGGCATCTTCGCCGGCGGCTGGGGCGCGCAGCGGGCGGCGACGTACGGCATTGAGGAGGAGAAGCTCGGCGAGTTCTACGCCCAACGGACCATCCTCAAGCGGGAGGTGCTCCCGGAGCATGTCGCGGCCGCCGTGTTCGCCCTGACGGGCGGGGACCTGACGCACACCACGGGGCTGCACATCCCGGTCGACGCCGGCGTCGCCGCCGCCTTCCTGCGATGACGGACCGCAAGAGCTTCGCCGCCGTCGACCTCGGCGCGTCCAGCGGACGCGTCATGGTCGGCCGCGTCGGGCCGGGCACGCTCGACCTGACCGAGGCGCACCGCTTCCCGAACCGGCCGGTACGCGTCCCGGAGGGGCTGCGCTGGGACGTCCTCGGGCTGTACGCGGGTGTCCTCGACGGACTGCGCGCGGCCGGGCAGGTGGACTCCGTCGGCATCGACGGCTGGGCGGTGGACTACGGTCTGCTGGACGCCGACGGAGCCCTCCTGGGCAACCCGGTGCACTACCGCGACGCGCGCACCGAGGGTGTCGCGGAGAAGGTGTGGGCGAGCGTGCCGGCCGCCGAACTCTACGGGGCGACCGGGCTGCAGTACGCGCCCTTCAACACCCTGTACCAGCTCACGGCGGCCCGCTCCTCCGCCCAACTCGACGCGGCCCGGCATCTGTTGCTCGTCCCGGACCTGCTCGCGTACTGGCTCACGGGTGAGATGGGCACCGAGCTCACCAACGCCTCCACCACGCAGTTGATCGATCCGAGGACACGCGACTGGTCGTACGGCCTCGCGGAGCGGCTCAGGATCGATCTGCGGCTGTTCCCGCCGCTGCGCCGTCCCGGCGACCCGGCCGGAACGCTGCTGCCGCGCGTGCTGGAGGAGACCGGGACGAGGGGCCCGGTGCCGGTGACGACGGTCGGTTCGCACGACACGGCCTCGGCGGTGGCCGCGGTCCCCGCGACCGGGGAACGCTTCGCCTACATCTGCACCGGCACCTGGTCCCTGGTGGGGCTCGAACTGGACGCGCCCGTGCTCACCGAGGCGAGCCGGGCCGCCAACTTCACCAACGAACTGGGCCTGGACGGCACGGTCCGCCATCTCCGCAACATCATGGGGCTGTGGCTGCTCCAGGAGTGCGTACGGGAGTGGGGCGGCCCCGACCTGGGTGAACTCCTGGCGGCCGCCGCGGAGGTGGCGCCGCTGCGGTCCGTCGTGGACGGGGGCGACACGGCGTTCCTCGCCCCGGGCCGGATGCCGTCGCGGATCGCGGACGCCTGCCGGGCCTCGGGCCAGCCGGTGCCGGGCTCCCGCGCCGAGATCACCCGCTGCATCCTCGACTCCCTCGCGCTCGCGCACCGCCGGGCGATCGAGCAGGCGCGGTCCCTGACCGGACATCCGGTCGACGCCGTGCACATCGTCGGCGGCGGCGCCCGCAACGAGCTGCTGTGCCGGCTCACCGCCGACGCCTGCGGGCTGCCCGTCGTGGCGGGCCCGGCGGAGGCGGCCGCGCTCGGCAACGTCCTCGTCCAGGCGCGGGCGCACGGGCTGGTCGGCGACCGCGCCGAGATGCGCGACCTGGTGGCGCGCACCCAGCCGCTGCGGCGCTACGAGCCGCGGGGCGACACGGCGGCGTGGCGCGCGGCCGAGACGAGGCTCGGCGCGCCGTGAAGCGCCGCACACCGTGGGGCGTTCGGTGGAACGCGCCGCCCGGACGGCGGGCGCGCGCCGCCTTCCCGGCGTACCCGCCGCGTACCCTGCACCCGTCCATGACCGACCCCGAGGAGCCGCGATGCGTGTCGCCCTGTTCCTGACCTGTGTCAACGACACGCTGTATCCGGACACGGGCCGCGCGGTGGTGAACCTGCTGTCCAGACTGGGGGTCGACGTCGACTTCCCGATGGGGCAGACCTGTTGCGGTCAGGCCCACTACAACACCGGCTACCGCCATGAGGCCGAGCCGCTGGCCCGGCGTTTCGCCGAGGTGTTCGGGGAGTACGACGCCGTCGTGACGCCGTCCGGATCGTGCGGGGCGATGGTGCGGGAGCTGTATCCGCGGATGGGTGAACGGGCCCGCGCGGAGGGCCGCGGCGACACGCTGGCCAGGACGCTGGCGCCGGTCGTGCCGAAGACGTACGAACTCACCGAGTTCCTGGTGGACGTCCTCGGTGTCACGGACGTCGGCGCGTACTATCCGCACACCGTGACGTATCACCCCACCTGCCACGGGCTGCGCGGCCTGGGACTCGGCGACCGGCCGCTCCGGCTGCTCCGGGCCGTGAGGGGGCTGGAACTGCGGGAACTGCCCGGCGCCGAGGAGTGCTGCGGCTTCGGCGGCACCTTCGCCCTCAAGAACGCCGACGTCTCCGCCGCGATGGGCGCCGACAAGGTGCGCAACGCCGAGTCGACGGGCGCCGAGGTGCTGTGCGCCGCGGACAACTCGTGTCTGATGCACATCGGCGGCACGATGGGCCGCCTCAGGACGGGGATGCGGCCGGTGCACATCGCGGAGATCCTGGCGAGCACGGCAGAGGAGTCGCGGGCATGAGCGGAACGTTCGTCGGCATGCCGGCCTTCCCGGAGGCCGCGCGCGAGGCGGTCGGCAACGCGACCCTGCGCGGCAATCTGCGCCACGCCACCCACACCATCCGCGCCAAGCGCGCCAAGGCCGTCGCCGAGGTCTCCGACTGGGCCGAGCTGCGCGAGGCGGGCAAGCGGATCAAGGACCAGACGCTCCGTCATCTCGACCACTACCTGGTGCGGTTGGAGGAGTCGGTGACCGCCGCGGGCGGCGTGGTGCACTGGGCCGCCGACGCCGAGGAGGCCAACCGGATCGTCACGGACCTGGTGAAGGCGACCGGCGAGAGCGAGGTCGTCAAGGTCAAGTCGATGGCCACGCAGGAGATCGGGCTCAACGAGGCGCTGGAGGCCGCGGGCATCCACGCGTACGAGACCGATCTCGCCGAACTCATCGTGCAGTTGGGCAAGGACCGGCCCTCGCACATCCTCGTCCCGGCCATCCACCGCAACCGCGGCGAGATCCGTGACATCTTCGCCCGCGAGATGGGCGCCTGGGGCCGGCCGGCGCCCGAGGGGCTCACCGACACGCCCGCGGAACTGGCCGAGGCGGCACGCCTGCATCTGCGCGAGAAGTTCCTGCGCGCCAAGGTCGGCATCTCCGGCGCCAACTTCATGGTCGCCGAGACCGGCACCCTCGTGGTCGTCGAGTCCGAGGGCAACGGGCGGATGTGCCTGACGCTCCCCGAGACCCTGATCTCGGTCGTCGGCATCGAGAAGACCGTGCCGACCTGGCGGGACCTGGAGGTGTTCCTCCAGACCCTGCCGCGCTCCTCGACGGCCGAGCGCATGAACCCGTACACCTCGATGTGGACGGGCACCACGGACGGGGACGGTCCCCGGACGTTCCATCTGGTCCTGCTGGACAACGGCCGCACCGACACGCTCGCCGACGAGGTCGGACGCCAGGCGCTGCGCTGCATCCGCTGCTCGGCGTGCCTCAACGTCTGCCCGGTGTACGAGCGGGCGGGCGGCCACGCCTACGGCTCGGTCTACCCGGGCCCGATCGGCGCGATCCTCAGCCCCCAGCTCCGGGGCACCGCGAGCGAGATCGACGCCTCCCTGCCGTACGCCTCCTCGTTGTGCGGCGCCTGTTACGAGGTCTGTCCGGTCGCGATCGACATCCCCGAGGTGCTCGTCCATCTGCGGGAGCGGATCGTCCAGGGCGGGCGGGCGACCCGGGAGGGCAACACGGTCGTCCTGAAGCCGGCCGGGGGACACGCCGCCGAGCGGGCGGCGATGCGCGCGGCGCGCTGGGCGTTCAGCCGTCCCGGAGCCCTGCGCGCCGGGCAGCGCCTGGCGTCCGGGACCCGCCGCTTCCATCCGCGGACCCTGCCGGGCCCCGGCCGGGCGTGGAGCGGGACCCGTGAACTCCCCACGGTTCCGGCGGAATCGTTCCGCGCGTGGTGGCAACGCACCCGGGGTGGAAAGGACATGACGAAGTGAACAGCAGGGATCTTGTCCTCGGACGGGTGCGGCGGGCCCTCGCGGACGTGCCCCGGGACGACACCCCGCCCGGGCCCGGACGGCCCGATCCGGACGCCCGCTACGAGCAAGCGGTCGGCCGGAGCTATCTGCGGGAACACGGCGCTCGGAGTGTCGCGGAGACGGTGGACCTGCTCGCGGAGAACCTGGCGGACTACCGGGCGATCGTGCACCGCGCCACCGAGGACGAACTGCCGCACGTCGTCGCACGGTTGCTCGCCGAACGCGGGTCCCGGCACGTGCTCGTGCCGCCCGGGCTGCCGCCCGCGTGGATGTCGGCGGCGCAACCCGCCCGGGTCGAGGACCGTGCCGTGAGCACGCCCCGTGAGCTCGACGAGGTGGAGAGCGTGGTGACCGGTTGCGCCCTCGCCGTCGCCGAGACCGGGACGATCGTCCTCGACGGCGGCCCGGACCAGGGCCGACGCCGGATCACCCTGATCCCGGACCACCACATCTGTGTCGTCCTGGTCCCCGGGCAGGTGGTGGCCTCGGTCCCCCAGGCGATGGAACGACTCGACCCCGCACGCCCGTTGACCTGGATCTCCGGCCCGTCCGCCACCAGCGACATCGAGCTGGACCGGGTGGAGGGCGTGCACGGTCCCCGCACCCTGGAGGTCGTCCTGGTCGGGGGAGCGTGAACGACGCTTCGCGCGGCGGGGCGGCGAACCCCGCGCGACCTCCTTTCGTATCACCGGGATCATGGCGCTGACCAGGCGTTCCGCCGGGCCGTTCAGGTTGTGTTCAGGCTCGTCGCGGCTCCTGGCAAGTCCTGCTCCAGAAGCGTCCAAGCCATGGCAAAGCCCTCTGTGGCGCGAGGGTCCGGGCGTGTCATGGTGCCGCCCATGAGCACCGAGCACCTCCATCTCACCCGTCCCTCCCCAGCCGTCCCGCCCGCCGCCGTCCTGGCGAGCAAGGTCCCGGAAGTCACGTTGTACTTCTGGGTGATCAAGGTGCTGACCACCGGCATGGGTGAGACCGCCTCCGACCTCCTGGCCCAGCGGCTCGGGCCCGTACCCGCCGTGGGGCTCGGCGGACTGGCTCTCGCGGCCTCGCTGGCGCTCCAGTTCGCCGTCCGGCGCTACGTCGCCTGGATCTACTGGACCGCGATCGTCATGGTCAGCGTGTTCGGCACCATGGCCGCGGACGTGCTCCACGTCGGTCTCGGCGTTCCCTACGCGATCTCGACGCCGCTGTTCCTGGTCGTGCTCGGCGCCGTGTTCGCCCTCTGGTACGCGAGCGAGCGCACCCTCTCGATCCACAGCATCCGCACCCGCCGCCGCGAGGTCTTCTACTGGGCGACCGTGCTCGCCACCTTCGCGCTCGGCACGGCGGCCGGGGACCTGTCCGCCACGGTCGGCCTCGGCTACCTGGGCTCGGCCGTCCTGTACGCCGTCGCCATCGCGGTCCCGGCCGTCGCCCACCGCTGGGGTTCCCTGAACGCGGTCGCCGCCTTCTGGACCGCGTACGTCATCACCCGCCCGCTCGGGGCGTCGGTCGCCGACTGGATGGCGCTCGGCCACGCGCGCGGAGGTCTCGGCCTCGGCCTCGGCCCGGTCACCGCTTCCTGGACCGTCGCCATCGTGGGCTTCGTCGCCTACCTCGCCCTGTCCCGGCGCGACGTCCGGAACGACTCCGTGGGCGCGGTCCCGACCGTCTGACCCGACGGACGCACAGGACCGCGCGCCGCCTTCCTCGGTCCGCCCCGAGCCGGGGAAGGCGGCAGGTCCCGTTCCCCCGCCCCCGGTCAGGCGAGGGCGGTACCGGTCTCCTCGCCCAGCGTGCGCAACAGGCGGTCCTGGAAGGCCTGGTCGTGCACGGCAGGATGCGCCTCCTGCCGCTGCCGGTGATACCAGTAGCCGCCACTGGTCAGGGCCTGCGGATCGTCGCTCGTGGCCAGCCACACCTGTGTCCGGTGCCCGAGTTCGAGATCGTCGGGAGCCCCGGGGCCACCCATCCTGGTGGGCACCCAGCCCGGGTCCACGGCGTTGCTCGGCCCTTCGGGGCGCAGTCGGGCCACAGCGGCGGCGAGCGCCGTCACGAACAGCTTGCTGTCGGCGTACGAGCCGGGCCCGTCGCCCCGCCAGTCGATCCCGTCGGTGGAGGGGAATCCCTGGTAGTGCGAGCCGCTGCTCAGGTACACGAGCCGGCGCGGCCCGCGCAGCAGGGCCGTGAGCAGGTACGGGGCGATGATGTTGACCGGCATGACGGCGGGCCCGCTCCACACGCCGGCGTTGTGGATCACGGCGTCGAGCGGTGCGGCGGCGTCGAGTTCGGCGGCGATGCGCCGCACCGCGTCACGATCCGTGAAATCACCCACGACCAGGCCCGCCCCGCGGCCGACCAGGTCCTGCACGGCTGCCGCGCGCCGCTCGTTGCGGGCGTGCACCACGACGTCGTGGCCGGCGGACAGCAGCGCGTCCGACGCGGCCCGCCCCAGCCCGTCCGCCGAGCCGGTCACCAGGATTCGGCTCACGTGATCGCACCCCTCTCGGTTCGTCGTGGGTCCATGCCTCGACGGTACGACTCTCGCGCCGACCGCGATCAGGCGCGCGAGGTGCCACCGTCCGACGCCAGGCGGGTGAGCCACTCGCGCAGCAGCCGCTGCTCGGCGTCGCTCAGGACATCGGCGTCGTCGGGGAGAGCCGCGCGCAACGCGCGGGCCGCGGCGGCAGGGCCGGTCTCGGTGGCGGGCACCGTCGGTTCGGCACGGGTGACGGCGGCGACCATGGCCTCGCGGAGGACGGTCAGCAGCTCTGGCGTGCGGCGTTCCGCGGGAGTGGAGTGCCAGGTGGTGACCGCGCCCTGCCCGGTGGCCTGGATGATCTGGGCGGCCAGTTCCTCGTCGACCCGCAGCCATCCCCCGGCCGCCAGTCGCCGCACCCGGCCGTAGAGGATCTCCAGGCCCGCACGGTGCGCCGTGTCCACGCCCCGACCGGTGGCTCTGTTCATCACCGCGAACAGCTCGGGGCGCGAGACCCCGAACTCCACGACCAGGTCCCAGCCGCTGCGCAGCTCCTCCACCGGGTCCTCGGGGTCGAGGTCGAGCCGCGCGCGCTTGCTCTCCAGGAACTGCCCGTAGCCGTGCTCGGCGACCGCCTCCAGCAGCCCCTCCTTGTCGCCGAACAGGCGGTAGATCGCCGGCGGCTGCATCCCGGCGGCGGCGGCGACCGCTCGGGTACTCATCGCGTCGGGGCCCCCCTTCTCCAGCAGCTCTACGGCCGCCTCGACGATGCGGTGACGAGGGGTGTCGGGGGAGTCGCTTCTGACCATGTACCGATGATATCGAGAATTTGATTCCACTGGAAGTATCGGTGCTATCGTTGAAGTGATTCCACTGAAACCATCGCCGGGAGAACGCCATGATCATCGTGACCGGAGCCACCGGAAAGCTCGGCCGCCGCACCGTCGAGCACCTCCTGGAACGCGTCCCCGCCGACCGCGTCGGCGTCAGCGTCCGCGACCCCCGCAAGGCCGGGGACCTCGCCGATCGCGGCGTCCGCGTCCGGCAGGGCAGCTTCGACGACCCCGCCTCGCTCGCGCACGCCTTCGAGGGGGCCGAGCACCTGCTCCTCGTCTCCCTCGACCGCACGGGCGAGGAGTGCGTCACCGGCCACCGCGCCGCCGTCGACGCCGCCGTGAAGGCCGGCGCCGGCCGCATCCTCTACACCAGCCAGATGGGCGCCGCCCACGACTCCCGCTTCCAGGCGTGCCGCGACCACGCCCGGACCGAGGACATGCTGCGCGCCACGGGCCTGCCCTGGACCGCGCTGCGCAACGGCTTCTACGCCTCCAGCGCCTTGCAGTTCCTGGAGTCCGCCCGTCACACCGGCGACATCGCCCTCCCCGCCGACGGCCCCGTGACCTGGACCGGCCACGACGACCTCGCCGAGGCCACGGCCGCGATCCTCCTCGGTGACGCCCGCTTCGAAGGGGCCACTCCGCCGCTCACCGCCTCGGCGGCGCTCGACTTCGGGGACGTCGCGGAGATCGCGACGCGAGCCACCGGACGGCCCTTCACCCGCACCGTCGTCCCCGACGACACCTTCCGCGAGCAGGTCCTCGCGCACGGCGCCCCGGCCCCGATCGCGGACCTGATGCTGAGCATCTTCGCGGCGGCGCGGAATGGCGAGTTCACCGCTGTCGACCCGACGCTGGCCGAGCTGATCGGGCGCCGGCCCGCCACCTTCCACACCCAGTTGGAGCGCGCCTGGGCCGAATAAATCGAACGGGGCCCGCCACCCGAGCCGGCCGCCTCGCGCCGACATGCACCGGAATCCCGAGTTGAACATGTTCAAAACGAGGGACTACGCTGACGCCGAGGGAAGTTGAGGGGGTCCGATGAAGGTAGTGCTGCCCGGGGGAACCGGACAGGTGGGCACGATTCTCGACCGCGCGCTGACGGCGGCCGGCCACGAGGTCACGGTGGTGACCCGGCATCCCGCGCGGGCGCACGACGTCGGATGGGACGGGGCCACGCTCGGCCCCTGGGCCGCGGCGATCGACGGCTGCGATGCCGTGATCAACCTGGCCGGACGCAGCGTCTCCTGCCGCTACACCACCGAGAACCTGCGAGCCATGATGGACTCCCGGGTGGATTCGGCGCGGGTGGTCGGCGAGGCCATCGCCGCCGCCGCGCGGCCACCGCGCGTCTGGCTGCAGATGAGCACGGCGACGGTCTACGCCCACAGCTTCGACACGGCGAACGACGAGGCGACCGGGGTGATCGGCGGCACGGAGGCCGGGGTGCCGGACTACTGGGCGTACAGCGTCGAGATCGCGAGGAACTGGGAGCGGGCGCAGGCCGAGGCGCAGACTCCAGCGACCCGCAAGGTGGCGCTGCGCTCGGCGATGGTCATGAGCCCGGATCGGGGCGGCGTGTTCGACGTGCTGTCGCGGCTGGCGCGCCTCGGGCTGGGCGGTCCGGTCGCCGGCGGCGCGCAGTACGTCTCCTGGATCCACGACGAGGACTTCGTGCGAGCGGTGGAGTTCCTGATCGCCCGGGACGACCTCGACGGGCCGGTGAACCTCGCCTCGCCCGGGCCGCTTCCGCACCGCGCCTTCATGCGGGCGCTGCGTACGGCCTGGGGCGTCCCCCTGGGCCTGCCGGCGACGCGCTGGATGGCCGAGTTGGGGGCGTTCGCACTGCGCTCGGACACGGAGCTGCTACTCAAGAGCCGTCGCGTCGTGCCGGGGCGGCTGCGCGCGGCCGGGTTCACTTTCGAGCACCCCGAGTGGGAGAAGGCCGCCACGTCTCTCGTACAGCGGGCCAGGCCGGTTCGTACGACCTCGGACCGGACCCGCGGATCGAACCGGACCGTGTAGACGCCCTGGGGAGCTGTCCGCGGCCGGTCTGGTCCGTCGGCGGGGAGTTCCCGGCGGGCGAGGTCGCGGCACATCGGCCGGCCGGCGGGCGAGGATGTCGCACGTCGGCCGCCGGCGGGCGAGGTCGTCGCACATCGGCCGCCGGCGGACGAGGGTGTCACACGTCGGCCGGCCTTCCCGCCCTGCCGGGCTTCTTGCCGGGCACGCTCCACCAGGGTGGTCTCACCAGCGCGCTCGCCGCCGGCGCGATCGCCCCGCCGGCGCTCCGGTCAGCGCACCCTTCCGCGCGGCTTCAGCGGAAGCGGGGGCAGTTCCGGCGCCGACAGCGGCGCACCGTCGTACCCCCTCACTTCACCGAAGCGCGCACCCTTGGCCCAGTCGTCCCGGGCCTGTTCGATCTCCTCCTGGGTGCGGCCGATGAAGTTCCACCACATGATCAGTTCCTCGTCGAACGGCTCACCGCCGAGCAGCATGAGGCCCGCGTCCGACATGGCGCGCAGCGGGAGTTCGGTGCGGCCGCAGCCGAGGTAGAGCATGGAGCCCGGGAGCACCGGCACGCCGTCGACATGGGCCTCGCCGGACATGACGAGGACGGCGTACTCGAAGTCGGGCTCCAGGGGCAGGCGCACCTCCGCGCCGCTCGTCAGGGCCAGGTCGGCGCCGACGATGGGCGTGTACGTCGTGCCGGGCGAGGCCGTTCCGTCGAGCGTGCCCAGCAGGAGCGTGGCCCGCAGGCCGGGGGCGGTGACGACGGGCAGCTCGGCGTGGTGTTCGAAGTGCGGGTCGGTGTGCCGGTGACTGTCCGGCAGCGCGACCCAGAGCTGTGCGCCGTGCAGCAGACGGGAGTGCGCGCGGGGGCTCTCCTCGGAGTGGCTGATGGCGCGGCCCGAGGTCATCAGGCCGAGTTCGCGCGGGCGGATCGTCTGGAGGCTGCCCGTCGAGTCGCGGTGCAGCACCTCGCCCTCGTGCAGCCAGCTCACGGTCTGCAGGCCCATGTGCGGGTGCGGCGGGACCTGCATGCCGGGTTCGTCGGCGATGTCGTCGGGACCGTAGTGATCGACGAAGCACCACGCACCGACCATGCGCCGGCCCAGGTTGGGCAGCAGACGGCGGACCTCGGTCGACTCGCCGAGCTTGACCCGGCGGGGGCTGAGGAGTTCACGCACCGGCTCGGCCACCACGAACCCGCGGCCGCCGCAGGGGGCGGGTACCGGCTCCCGATCAAGATTGCTCATGGCGCCCAACCTAGCCCCGCCGGAGGCTTCTCGTCAGTCCATCTATCCGCCCATTGAGGGGCACATGGCCCAGAACCGGCGCGGTGGACCTTCCGAAAAATAGTAGCCATGGACATAGTAGCCATGTACTGTTTCTTTCATGAGTACAGCGAAGCCGGTTTCCGAGAACGCGACGCCCGGATTCCTCGTCTGGCGCCTGTCGATGAAATGGCGCGTCGCGGTGGACCGGGCGGTGGGCCCGCTGGGCCTGACGCACGCGCAGTATTCGCTGGTGGCGTCCCTGTACGGCATGCACCGGGACGGACGGCACCCCAGTCAGCGCCAACTCGCCGACCACACCGGGCTCGAACCGCTCTACGTGTCGAAGCTGGCTCGTTCCCTGGAGACGGCCGGCCTGCTCGACCGCACCAGGGATCCGGCGGACCCCCGGGCGGTGCGGCTGACGCTCACCGAGGACGGGCGCGAGGTCACCCGCCGCGCCATCTCCGTGGTCCAGGGCCTTCTGGAGCGGCTTCTCGAACCACTGGGCGGCCTCGGCGGCGAACGCACACGGGCGTTCAGCGACGAACTGGCCGTCCTGCTCGACGTACCGCTCGACGCGCACACCGCAGCCGGGAAGCGGCCCGGCGAGGCGTCACCCCCTTACGAAGAGGATTCACCCGAGGAGTAGTCATGACCACCTCTGTTCCCCCTGTCAACGGCCAGGTCATCGGCCTCGCCCACTACGCGAGCCGCGCCGCCCTGGAGCGGGTGCTGGCTCGCAGCGGCACCACGTTCGAGCAGTCGGTGGCCCTGCGGGCCGTGTCCGACCACGGCGGCACCGCCGAGGCGGCGCGGGTCACGGGCCGCCTCACCGGCGCCCTGAAGATCGAGGAGTCGGCGGCCCGGCGGACCGTCGAGGAACTGACGGCACGCGGGCTCCTGGTGGAGCCGGCGCCCGGGCAGGTGTCCCTGACGGACGGCGGCCGGGAGCTGTTCGCGTCGATCCGCGCCGCGGGCGACGCGATCGCGGCCCGGGTGTACGCCGGGATCCCGGCCGAGGACCTGGCCGCCGCCGGTCGCGTACTGGCCCTCGTCACGGAGCGGGCCGAGGCGGAACTCGCCGGCGCGTAGCGGTCCGGGGCGCCGGCGCGCCCGGGCTCGTCCACGGGCCTACGCGCGGGCCCGCGGACCAGGGCGCGGACCGGGCCGTGAATCGGGTCGTGGACCGGG
Organism: Streptomyces sp. NPDC056738; assembly: GCF_042790435.1. NCBI lineage: Bacteria > Bacillati > Actinomycetota > Actinomycetes > Kitasatosporales > Streptomycetaceae > Streptomyces > Streptomyces sp. NPDC056738. The sequence continues at coordinate 255,865 of NZ_JBHTZF010000002.1, read as the reverse complement.
CCGTGAATCGGGTCGTGGAATATTCAACCAACCGGCCCGGTTGTGGCCCGTCGAAGGAGGTCGGTGGTGGACACGACGTACTACGACCACGGGACGGCCGCGGAACGCTGGGAGCGGGCGCGGATGTTCTTCGAGGCCAAGGACTACTCCGCGGCGGCACGTGTGCTGGACGGGCTGGTCGAGGAGGTGCCGGAGCAGACGGGACCCCGGCTGCTGCTGGCGCGCTCCTACTATCACTCGGCTCAACTGCGCCGCGCCGAGGCCGAGTTGCGCACGCTCGTGGAGCTCGACCCGGTCGAGCACTACGCCCGGCTGATGCTGGGACGCACGCTCGAACGGCTCGGCCGGCCCGACGAGGCCGCGTCGCACCTGCGGATCGCGTCCGCGCTCGGGGGCGAGTTCGACGGGGCCTGATCCGGGTCTCGTTGCGGGTCTCACTACGGGTCCCGGGGCTCTCACGGAAGGCCGGTCACCTCGGTGACCGGCCTTCCGTGCGTCGCGTGGGCGGACAGACGGGCGGCGGGGCACCGGACCGACCGTCGTGTGTCCCGAGCCACACGAGGAAAGTCGCGGCACTCCCCCGTGCCGCCTCGATCGCCCCGTCCCGGCTTGGCATCCTGGCGCGATGGCATCCGAACCTGACCGCAGCGCCCCGCGCATCCCCCTGAGCGACCTGGTCGAGGAACTTCTCGGCCACGAGGGCCCGTTGCCGATCGTCGCGGCCGGTGACCCCGTGCTGCGCCGGGGCACGGAGCCGTTCGACGGGCAGCTCGACCCGGGGCTCCTCGCCCGGTTCGTGGCCGCCCTGCGCGCCACGATGCACGCGGCGCCGGGGGTCGGCCTCGCCGCGCCGCAGGTCGGCGTGCCGCTGCGGATCGCGGTCATCGAGGACCCCGCGCCGGTCTCCGACGAGGTGCGCCTCGCCCGTGGGCGGGTGCCGCAGCCGTTCCGGGTGCTGGTCAATCCCTCGTACGAGGGGATCGGCCCCGGGCGAGCGGCGTTCTTCGAGGGCTGTCTGAGCGTTCCGGGCTGGCAGGCCGTGGTGGCCCGGCACGCCGAGGTGCGGCTGAGGGCGCTCGACGAACACGGGAAAGCGGTCGACGAGGTGTTCGGCGGCTGGCCCGCGCGGATCGTCCAGCACGAGACGGACCACTTGGACGGCATGCTCTACCTCGACCGCGCGGAGCTGCGCTCGCTGTCCTCGAACCAGGCCGCTGCGGAACTCTGGTCCCAGCCGACCCCGGAACACGCGGCCGAGACCCTGGGCTTCACCCTGCCGGACTGATCCCGAGGCTCCTCGCCGACCGCTCGCCGGGCCACCCGCCCGGTGCGGCGCCGGGCACTCACGCCGGGGCACTTGCGCCCGTGCCGGGTCCTCGCCAGAAGTCGGGGTGCGCTCGCCTCGGGGCTGTCGGGGCTGTCGGGGCCAGCTCACGCCCGTACCGGGTCGGCACACGCCAGGATGCCGTGCCCGATCGCCTTCGGTCCGCCGAGGCCAGGCACGCCCTCGCCGCGCGAGTATTCGCCAGGGCGCCGTGACCCGCCCGCCTCGGCCCCGCGCCGGGCCACACCCGGTGCCGTACGGACCCCTCGCCATGAGCCGAAGCCGGCTCGCCCAGGGCCGTCTCGGGGCCCGCCCCCCTTCGGTCCGCCCGGGCCAGGCACGCCCTCGCCGCACGCGCACTCGCCAAGGTGCCGTGACCCGCCCGCCTCGATCCCGCGCCGGGGGCGCACCTGGTGCCGCCCGGGCCGCTCCCCCGGCCCCGTGCCGGGCCCCGGCGGAAATTCGCAGGCGCTCCGGCACCGGTTTCGTTAGCCTGCGGGTATGTCTACGCCCCGCGTCTCTTAGCTCCAGGACCCGCTTCCACGCCACACGTGTGTCCTCGAGCCGATTGACTTCTGGAGCGTTTTCCCATGATCACCGTTCGCGGTGTCGACGTGCGCGCCGGTGCGCGCCTGCTGCTGTCCGACATCTCCTTCACCGTCTCCCCCGGCGACCGCATCGGCCTGGTCGGCCGTAACGGCGCCGGCAAGACCACCCTCCTCAGCACCCTCGCGGGGCTGACGCGGCCCGCCGCCGGCTCCGTCTCCCGTACCGGACCCGTCGGTCACCTCGCACAGGACCCGGCCGCGGCGGACCCCGCGGTCACGGTCACCGCGCGGATCCTGTCGGCCCGCGGTCTCGACCGTGCCGTACGGGCCCTGCGGGCGGCCGAGGCCGCGATGGCCGACGGATCCGAACGGGCCATGAACGCCTACGCGCGTGCCGAGGCCGAGTTCCAGGCACGCGGCGGATACGCGGCCGAGGCCGAGGCGGCCCGGGTCGCCGCGGGTCTCGGTCTGGCCACCCGGGTGATGGACCAGCCGATCGGCACCCTGTCCGGCGGACAGCGGCGGCGCGTCGAACTCGCCCGCATCCTGTTCGCCGACGAAGGCACCCTGCTCCTCGACGAGCCGACGAACCACCTGGACGCCGACTCGGTCCACTGGCTGCGCGGGTTCCTGGCAAGCCGTCGGACCGGGCTCGTCCTCATCAGCCACGACACCTCCCTGCTGGCCGACGTGGTCAACCGCGTCTTCCACCTGGACCCGCACCGCGCCACGCTCGACGTCCACAACACCGGCTGGGCGGCCTACCTCACCCAGCGCGACGCCGACGAGCGACGGCGGGCCCGCGAGCGCGCCAACGCCGAACGCAAGGCGGCGGCGCTGCACGCGCAGGCCGACAAGATGCGCGCCCATGTGTCGACGGCCGTGGCGGCCAGGAACATGGACCGCCGCGCCGACCGCCTGCTCTCCGGTCTCGAACCGGTCCGGCAGACGGAGAAGGTGGCCCGGATCCGGCTGCCCGAGCCGGCACCGTGCGGACGCGTGCCGCTCGGCGCGGTCGCGCTGGCCAAGTCGTACGGCGATCTGCGCGTCCTGGGCGGCGTCGATCTCGCCGTCGACCGGGGCAGCCGCCTGGTGATCCTCGGCCCGAACGGCTCGGGCAAGACGACGCTGCTGCGGCTGCTCGCCGGTCACGACGATCCGGACGGCGGGCGGGTGGTGCGCGGGCACGGGCTGCGCGTGGGCTACTTCGCGCAGGAACACGACACGCTCGACCCCGCCGGGACGGTCCGCGACCACCTCGCCGCCGCGGCGCCGCACCTGGACGACGGGGAGGTACGGCGGGTGCTCGGCTCGTTCCTGTTCACGGGCGACGACGCCGGCAAACGGGTCGGTGTCCTCTCCGGGGGCGAGAAGACCCGGCTGGCCCTGGCGGGGCTGGTCCACTCGGGCGCGAACGTGCTGCTCCTGGACGAGCCCACCAACAACCTGGACCCCGCCTCGCGCGCCGAGGTCCTGGCCGCGGTGTCCACGTATCCGGGCGCGCTCGTCATGGTCACCCACGACGAGGGGGCCGTCGACGCCCTGCGCCCGGACCGGGTGCTGCTGCTCCCGGACGCGGACGAGGACCTGTGGAGCGACGAGTACCGGGAACTGGTGTCCCTGTCCTGACGCGGGACACCGGCCACCGGCCACCGGGGACCGGGCCCGGCACGTCAGGCGTCCGGGCATCCACGCCGCCGGGCATCCGGGTGCCCGGCGTGCCCGGCGTGCCCGGGTGCCCGGCGTGCCCGTCCGACTCCCGGGCGGGCACGCCGGGCGCGGCCCGGTCACGCATCCCCGTCACGCGTCCCGGTACGCCTCCAGCAGCCTCAGCCAGACCTCGCTGACCGTCGGATAGGACGGGACGGCGTGCCACAGGCGGTCGACCGGGACCTGGCCGACGACGGCGATGGTCGCGGAGTGGATGAGTTCGCCGACGCCGGGACCGACCAGGGTGAGACCGAGGATGATCTCGCGGTCGAGGTCGACGACCATGCGGGCCTTGCCCCGGTAGCCGTCCGCGTACAGCCCGGCACCGGCCACCGAGGCCATGTCGACGTCCACGGCCCGGACCCGGTGCCCGGCCTGCTCCGCCTCCGCGAGGGAGAGGCCCACGGCCGCCGCCTCCGGGTCGGTGAACACGCACTGCGGGACGGACGCGTGGTCGGCGGTGGCGGAGTGCGCCCCCCAGGGGTCCGTCTCCAGGATCGGCACGCCCGCGGCACGGGCGGCGATGGCGGCACCCGCGATACGGGCCTGATATTTGCCCTGGTGGGTGAGCAGGGCACGGTGGTTGACGTCGCCGACCGCGTACAGCCAGTCGCTGCCGACGGCCCGGAGGCTGTCGTCGACCTCGATCCACTTGCCCGGCTCCAGGCCGACCGTCTCCAGGCCGAGGTCGTCGGTGCGCGGCGCGCGGCCGGTCGCGAACAGGATCTCGTCGGCCTCGAAGCGTTCCCCGGTGTCCGTGAGGGCGACCACGGCCGAGTTCTCGCGTGAGACGGCGGTCACCGAGACGCCGGTGCGGACGTCCGCGCCGGCCTCGGTCAGGGCCTCCGCGACCAGTTCGCCGGCGAAGGGCTCCATGCGGGGCAGCAGGCCCTTGCCGCGGACCAGGAGGGTGACCCGGGAGCCGAGCGCCTGCCAGGCCGTGGCCATCTCGGCGGCCACGACACCGCCGCCCACCACGATCAGTCGTCCGGGTACGGCGTGCGCGCTCGTGGCGTCACGGCTCGTCCACGGCTTGACCTGGGCGATGCCCGGCAGGTCGGGGAGCAGGGCGCGGGTGCCGGTGCAGACCGCGACCGCGTGCCGGGCGGTCAGCAGGCGCCGTTCGCCGTCGGGCCCGTCGACCGCGACGGTGCGCGGTCCGGCGAGCCGGCCGTGTCCGCGGTGGAAGTCGGCACCGATGCCGTCGAGCCAGGCGAGTTGTCCGTCGTCCTTCCAGTCCGAGGTGAACCAGTCGCGGTGGGCGAGCACCGCGGAGGCGTCGAGGGGGCCTTGTACGGCGGCGGACAGGCCGGGTACACGGCGGGCGTCGGCGCGGGCGATGGCCGGGCGAAGGAGGGCCTTGCTGGGCATGCAGGCCCAGTACGAGCACTCGCCGCCGACGAGCTCGCTCTCCACGACCGCGGTGGAGAGGCCGGCGGCGCGGGCGCGGTCGGCGACGTTCTCCCCCACGGGCCCGGCACCGAGCACCACGACGTCGTAGGCGATGGATTCCGTTTCCGTCATGGGGCCAGTCTGGTTGCTGGCGTGCGCCGTGGCCACACGGGTAGGGGCCCGGAATAGGCCCCCGGTGGGTGGCGTTGTGCTGAGCGGCATGACCCGGACACGAGGAAGAGGGAAGTGGAATGAGCAGCACCGTTGAGCTCACCAAGGAGAACTTCGACCAGACGGTCACGGACAACGAGTTCGTCCTGATCGACTTCTGGGCGGAGTGGTGCGGGCCGTGCCGTCAGTTCGCCCCGGTCTACGAGAAGGCCGCCGAGGCCAACCCGGACCTGGTCTTCGCCAAGGTCGACACGGAGGCGCAGCCGGAGCTGGCCGCGGCCTTCGAGATCCAGTCGATCCCGACCCTGATGATCGTGCGCGACCAGGTCGCGATCTTCGCCCAGCCCGGGGCGCTGCCCGCGGCCGCCCTGGAGGACGTCATCGGGCAGGCCCGGAAGCTGGACATGGACGAGGTCCGCAAGTCGGTCGCGGCCCAGCAGGCGGCGGCCAAGGAGCAGGGCACCGGCGGCGCCGAGAACGCCGAGTAGCCCCTCGGCCCGCCGCGCCGCCGGTTCCCCACTGGAAGCCGGAAGCCGCCGGTTCCCCTTGGCAGGGCAGCCGGTCACGTCAGAAGGGGTAGCCGGCCACGTCGCCGCGCACCGTCGTCCACCGCAGGTCGGTGAAGGCGTCCAGGTTGGCCTCGCCGCCGAAGCGGGCGCCGGTGCCGGAGGCGGCGGTACCACCGAAGGGTGCGACGGCCTCGTCGTTGACGGTCTGGTCGTTGATGTGCGCGATCCCGGTCGGGATGCGTTCGGCGAGGTCGAGGCCGCGGGCCGTGTCCCGGGTGACGATCCCCAGCGAGAGGCCGTACGGCCCCGCCGAGGCCAGGGCGGCCGCCTCGTCGAGGGTGCCGAAGGAGCGGACGGGCGCGACCGGGCCGAAGACCTCCTCCGCGTACGCCGGGGTCGTGTCGTCGACTCCGGCGAGGACGGTGGGCCGGTAGAAGAGCCGGTCGTGCGTGCCGCCCGCGGCCAGCTTGGCGCCGCCGGCGGTGCTGGACTCCACCAGCCCGTGGATCTTGGCGAGTTGGGCGTCGTCGATGACGGGTCCGAGGTGGACCTGTTCGCGGTGCGGGTCGCCGACAGCGAGCGAGTCGGCCTTGGCGGCGAGTCGTTCGACGTACTCCTCGTACAGCGAGGCGTGGACCAGGTGGCGGCCGGTGGTCATGCAGATCTGGCCCTGGTGGAAGAACGAGCCCCAGGCGGCCGTCGAGATGACCGCCTCGATGTCGGCGTCCTCCAGGACGACCAGGGCGGAGTTCCCGCCCAACTCCAGGTGCGCGCGCTTGAGATGGCGTCCGGCCGCCTCACCGACCGCGCGTCCCGCGGCGGTCGAGCCGGTGAAGGAGATGACCGGGATCAGCGGGTCGGTGACCAGGGCGCGGCCGACCTCGGCGCCGCCGGGCAGGACCTGGAGCAGCCCGTCGGGAAGTCCCGCCTCGGCGAGGACGGCTCCGAGCGCGAGGCCGCCACACACGGCCGTGCGCGGGTCCGGCTTCAGGACGACGCCGTTGCCGAGCGCGAGCGCCGGGGCGACCGAGCGGATCGAGAGGATGAGCGGCGCGTTGAAGGGCGCGATCACGCCGACGACGCCCACGGGGACGCGACGGGTGTACGACAGCCGCGGGGCCTCCGACGGCAGGACCTGGCCCGTGGGGCGGGAGGCGAGGGCGGCCGCCTCGTAGCACTCCTGGGCGGCGACGTGCAGCTCGAAGTCCGCCTTGCCCGGGATGGAGCCGGACTCCCGCACGATCCAGTCGCGCAGTTCGTCGGCGTGCGCGGCGAAGAGGTCGCCCGCCCGGCGCAGCACGGCGGCATGGACGAAGTGCGGGGTCCTGGCCCATTCGGTCTGTGCGGCGCGCGCGGTCCGCGCGGCACTCGCGACGTCCTCGGCGGCGGCGAGGGTGACGCTGCCGAGGCTCTCGCCGGTGGCGGGTTCGGTGACGGTGTGTTCATCGCCCGAGAGGGGGCGGGACTGCCAGGTCGTGGGGTCGAGCAGCGGCATGTCGGCTCTCCGTTCGTTCACTGATCACCAGCGGGACTTCGGTGACTCCTGCGGCTGGGGGTCCAGCGGAAGTCCCGTGTAGTTCGCTGCCAGTTCGGCGGCGGCGGAACGCGATGCCGTGATCCGGCGCAGTCGCGCGAGCTGCATCCGGTGTTCGAAGGCATCCTCATTTGGTTGAGCGTGCAACATCTTAGTCATGTCGTACGAGAAACGGGTGGCCTGCCACACCCGTTCGAGGGCCGTTCGCGAGTAGCGGTCCAGGAGGTCCGTCGAACCGGTGCTGTGCAGCGCGGCGAACGCGCGGGCCAGGAGCCGTACGTCCGACACCGCGAGGTTGAGCCCCTTGGCGCCGGTCGGCGGCACGATGTGGGCGGCGTCCCCGGCCAGGAAGAGCCGCCCGTGGCGCATCGGCTCGTGAACCCAACTGCGCATGGGGGTGACCGACTTGGCGGTGACCGGTCCCCGCTCCAGCCGCCAGTCCCCGTCGACCGCGAACCGCGCGGCCAACTCGTCCCAGACACGCTCGTCGGGCCAGTCGGCGGCGTCGGTGCCGTTCGGGACCTGGAGGTAGAGCCGGGACACCGACGGGGAACGCATGCTGTGCAGGGCGAAGCCGCCGGCACCCCGGGCGTAGATCAACTCCTCGCAGGAGGGCGGCACATCGGCGAGGATCCCGAGCCAGGAGTACGGGTAGTCGTGGGCGTACGAGCGGCCCGTGCCGGCCGGGAACGCGGCGCGCGCGACGCCGTGGCCACCGTCGCAGCCCACCACCCAGTCGCAGTTCAGCGCCCGTTCCCGCCCCTCGTGCGTGAACCGCACGAGGGGCGAGGCGCTGTCCGGATCCTCCACGGCGAGCGCCTCGGCCCCGAACAACAGGGGTGGCCCGTCCGCGAGTTGAAGGGCAACGAGGTCCTTCACGATCTCCGTCTGGGCGTAGATCGTGACGGTCCGGCCGCCCGTGAGCCCGGGGAAGTCGATGTGGTGGCGCTCCCGTTCGAAGCGCAGCTCGATCCCGTGGTGGACCAGCCCCTCGGCGTCCAGCCGCGCGCCCGCGCCGCACTCGCGCAGGGCGTCGACCGTGCCCTGCTCCAGCATGCCGGCGCGCTGGCGGTGTTCGACGTACGCCCGGTCCCGGCTCTCCAGGACGACGCAGTCGATCCCCGTCCGGTGCAGCAGCCGGGCCAGCAGGAGTCCTGCCGGGCCCGCGCCGATGATGCCGACCGTGGTCCGCATGACGCTCCTCCGGTGTCCGATGCCGCCGGGTCCGAGGTCCGGCACGGGGCCGTCCCGCCGTGCACGGGCCGGGCGGACGGGCCGGGTGCCGCGCGGCGGGCCACCGTCCGCCCGCCGCGGCACCAGCCTCTCTCAGCTCGACGCGCGGTGCACCACTCGCGCGCCGAGCACCTCGTGCGTCTCCGGCTCGGCACCCGGTTCGCGGACCACGCGGTCGACGAGCTCGGCGAGGTCGCGGCCGGAGGGCAGATCGAGATGCACGGTGCTCAGCCGGGGCCGCAGCAGCCGGCCGAGCATGAGGTCGTCGGCGCCGACGACGGCGGTCTCCTCCGGCACGGCGACGCCCTCGTCCTGGAGGGCGCGCATGAGGAGCATCGCGTACTCGTCGTTGTACGCGAACACCGCGTCGAGGCCGAGGGAGCGCCAGCGCGCCGCGAGCCGGGCGGCGGCCTCCTCCTCGTACGCCAGCGGCAGTTCGGTCACCGTCGCGTCCGTGCCGCGCAGGGCCCGCCGGACGCCGTCGAGGCGGGGCCTGGAGAAGATCTCCAGGCCGCTCTCCGCGGGCATCACCACACCGATGCGGCGACGGCCTCCGGAGAGCAGATGGACACCCGCGCAGTGGCCGACCCGGTCGTGGTTCATGAGCAGCGCGTGGGCGCCCTCGACCCGTTCGGGTCCGAGGGTGACCACGGCGCGGGCGCCCGCCCGCTTGAGGACGGCGACACCTTGGGGGCCCAGGCCGCTGCCGGGCACCAGGACGGCGACCGGGCGCAGCTCGGCCCACGCGCGGGCGGCCTCGTCGCCGCGCAGGCCGACGCTGCCGTGCTGCACGACCGTGTAGTCGAGCCGGCCCAGCTCGGCCTGGAGCTCGGCGAAGAACCGGTGGTAGAGCGGGCCCACGGGTGCGGTCGGGGCGGGCATCAGGACCATGCGGCTGTGTCCGGCGCGCAGACTGCGCGCGGCCGCGTGCGGAACGTATCCGAGCTCCTCGGCGGCCTCGCGGACCCGGCGCCGGGTCGGTTCACTGATACGGACCGCGCTGGTGTTGTTCAGGACGTACGAGACGGTCGCGCGGGAGACACCCGCGAGGCGTGCCACGTCGGCACTGGTCGGTACGGGACGTCGTGCGGGCGCCGGCCGGCCGGCGGACTGTTTCGGTATCTGCGCCATGACGCGAGGCATCCTTGCAGAGGGCCCGGACACCGTCTCGCGCCGGGTCACCCGATCGAGCCCGGCGTTTACGGAACTCCCGCGTCCGTAAAGGAGGTTGAGGGCCCGGTACCGTCTTGCGGGCGCAGAGGTTACCGTTCGGTAGACGACCGCTTCGGAGGTGACCCGGATGGATCCCGACCGTGCCCCAGGACTGACGGAGAGCGCGCGTGCGCTGGCCGCGGGCGAGGTGAGCTCGCGCGAGCTGGTCGAGCGGACGCTCGCCCGGATCGAGGCGGCCCGGCCCACCGTGAACGCCTTCCGGCGGGTACGCGCCGAGGCCGCCCTCGCGGAGGCCGACGCGGCGGACGCGGAACTGGCCGCCGGCGGCAGGCGGCCGCTCCTCGGGGTGCCGGTCGCGGTCAAGGACGACATGGACGTGGCGGGCGAACCGACCGCGTTCGGCTGCGCGGGGGATTTCCCGCCGGTGCCCGAGGACGGCGAGGCCGTCCGCAGGCTGCGCGCGGCCGGGGCCGTCGTGGTCGGCAAGACCAACACCTGCGAGCTGGGCCAGTGGCCCTTCACCGAGGGCCCGGCCTTCGGCGCGACCCGCAACCCCTGGCACCACGGGCACACCCCGGGCGGTTCCTCCGGGGGCTCCGCGGCCGCCGTGGCCGCGGGCCTGGTCCCCGCGGCGCTGGGCTCGGACGGGGCGGGCTCCGTTCGCATCCCGGCCGCCTGGACCCACCTGGTCGGCATCAAGCCGCAGCGCGGCCGCATCTCGACCTGGCCCCGCCCGGAGTCCTTCCAGGGCATCACGGTCAACGGCACGCTCGCCCGCACCGTCGCGGACGCCGCCCTGCTGCTGGACGCGGCGAGCGGCAGCCACGCGGGCGATCTGCACCGGCCGGCCAGGCTGCGCGTCCACGACGCCGTGGGCCGCGACCCGGGCCGGCTGCGCATCGCGCTGTCGCTGAAGCCGCCCTTCACGGCGGTGCCCGCCCGGCTCGACCCCGCCGTACGGGCGAAGGTCCGCGCGCTCGCGGAGCGGCTCGCCCGCCTCGGGCACACGGTCGAGGAGGCCGATCCCCGCTACGGGCCCATCGGGCTCACGTTCGTGCCGCGCGCCACGGCGGGTATCGCCGAGCACGTGCGCGCCGTACCGTTCCCCGAACTCCTCGACCCGCGCACGCACGGCGCGGCGCGCTTCGGCCGGCTGCTCGGCGGCGCGCCCCTGCGGGTGGCCCGCCGGGCCGAGGCGGCACTGCATCAGCGCGTCGGCGCCCTCTTCGACACCTACGATGTGCTGCTCGCGCCCACCACCGCCGCTCCCCCGCCTGCCGTCGGCGCGATGCTCGGCCTGAGCGGTCTGCGCACCGACCGGGCCATGATCGCGGCCTGCCCGTACGCCTGGCCCTGGAACGTCCTCGGCTGGCCGGGCGTCAACGTCCCCGCGGGCTTCGTCGGCGAAGGCCTGCCGGTCGGCGCGCAGTTGCTCGGCCCGGCGGACAGCGAGCCGCTGCTGGTGTCCCTGGCCGCCCAGTTGGAGGCGGACCTGCGCTGGCACGACCTGTGGCCCCCGCACGAAGCCGTGGTGGACTCCCCTGCCGCGTAGGCGAGTTCCGGCTCTACTCTGTGGCCATGGACGATGCCTCGATGGTCGGTTTGATGGGACGCGTCACCGGCACGGTCGGGCCCGGGCTCGTCGGTGAGGTGATCGTCCGGGTGCGGGGCGGAGCCGAGCACTTCCTCGCGTACCCCGCCGCGCCCAAGGACCGCATCGAGCGGGGCACGGTGGTGATGGTGGTGGAGTACCTGCCGCCGCGCACGGTGTACGTCTCGCCCGCGTACGAGGGCTGAACGACGCCCCGCTCCCCCACCCCGGGCGTCGCTTCCCGCTCCCTTTCCCGAGGGCGAACCGATGCTCTCCATACGACAGTTGAGCTGCGCTCGTCCCAGGTGAGAGCCGTATGCGTCAAGAACGCAACAAGGATTCGCGCAGCCCTGTACCCGGCTGTCGGCGAGGAGCACACTCCCGTTCGTTCGGTGCCGAAAGGGCACCATCCAAAGGGGGCGTATGCCGATGGTTGTCGGCGTCGTGGCGGGGGCGGTAGTCCTCGCCCTGATCTTCATCGTTGTGGTCTTCAAGCTCATGTGGCGTGTCGCGGAGCCCAACGAAGCGTTGATCATCTCCGGTTCGAAGCATCGGACCGAAGGTCTCGAAGAAGGCATGGGATTCCGCATCGTGACGGGACGCGGCACGCTGGTCCTCCCCGGCGTGCAGGCGGTGCGGAAGATCTCGCTCGACCTCAACGAGACCGAACTGCACGTGGACTGCGTGACCACCCAGGGCATTCCGCTCAAGGTGCGGGGCGTGGTCATCTTCAAGGTGGGCGACGACTTCGTGTCGATCGCCAACGCGGGGCGTCGCTTCCTCGACCAGCAGAAGATGATGGCGGAGCGGGTGCACAACGTGTTCGCCGGCCATCTGCGTTCCATCGTCGGCGGGTTGACCGTCGAGGACATGATCCGCGACCGGGAGAAGCTGACCGGTCAGACCCGGGCCGCCTGCGGTACGGAGATGGAGAAGCTGGGCCTGATCGTCGACTCGCTGCAGATCCACGAGATCGAGGACCCGACCGGCTACATCCGGAACCTGGCCATGCCGCACGCCGCCGCCGTCCAGCGTGATGCCCGTATCGCGCAGGCCGAGGCGAACCGGCTGGCCACCGAGGCCGAGCAGAAGGCCGCGGCGCGGATGTCGGAGGCGACCCGGGACAGCGAGATCCAGCAGGCCGGTTACCAGGCCGAGCGGGACAAGGCGGCGGCGACGGCCCAGATGGCCGGCCCGCTCGCCGCGGCGGCCGCTCAGCAGGATGTCGTGGTCCAGGAGACACGGGTCGCCGAGCTCGAGGCGCACCGCCGCGAGCAGCAACTCCAGGCGGACGTCCGCAAGCCGGCCGACGCCAAGGCGTACGAGATCCGGGCACGGGCCGAGGCCGAGCGCGACGCGCGGATCTCGGCCGCGCAGGCCAAGGCCAGGGAGACCGAGCTCGCCGCGGCGTCGGAGGCGACCCGGGTCAAGGCGGCGGCCAACGCCGAGGCCGAGGCGACCAAGGCACGCGGTGCCGCGGCCGCCCAGGCGACCCGCGCCACCGGTGAGGCCGAGGCCGCGGCGGCGCAGGCCAAGGGCCTGGCGGCGGCCGAGGCGACCCGGGCCCAGGGTCTCGCGGAGGCGGAGGCCATCCAGGCCCGCGCCGCCGCGCTGGCCGAGAACCAGGAGGCCGTGGTCGCCCAGCAACTCGCCGAGAACTGGCCGGAGATCGTCCAGGCGGGCGCGAGCGCGTTCGGCAACGTGGACCACATGGTGCTGCTCAACGGCGCCGACGGCATGGCGGACCTGTTCGCCAAGGCGCTCACCATGGGCGGCACGGGCCTCGGCCTGGCACGCCAGTTGCTCGCCTCGATGAACCCCGAGAGCACCCCGGCCAAGAACCCGGCGGCGGAGCTCAACGGGTTCGTGCCGCCGGTCAGCGAGAAGGTTCCGGTGGAGAAGAACGAGGGGTGAGACCGATGCGCCGCGGCGTACCGGTGCCGGTGAGAGGCAGGTGCGCCGAGGCATACCAGCGTCAGTGGTTCTGATCAGCAGGGCCCGGGCGCACAGGCGCCGACGGTTCTGATCAGCAGGGCGCGGGCGTACGGGAGTTGGCCACAGCTCCCGTACGCCCGTCGCCGTGTCCCCCCGGCGCACCGCACTCCGTACGGTGGGAGCCGCACGGGAGTTGGACCGACCTCGCAGACGTCTCGGAGCGGTCCGGCCCGGACCCGCCCGCCGCGACCTGGCACGCAGGCTTTACGGTGGCCCGCGTGACTGCCTTTACCGATGACACCGAAGAAGCCGTCCCCGGCCGCTACGGCCCCTCCGCCACCACCGAGGCCGAGCCCCGCGAGGTCGGCCCCGTGAAGACCGAGTACTCCCCCGCGCACGACGGCGACCCCGATCCCGGTGAGATCGTCTGGACGTGGGTCCCCTTCGAGGAGAACGACGGCCGGGGCAAGGACCGCCCGGTGCTGGTCGTGGCCCGGGAGGCCGAGGGCACGCTGCTCGCCGTCCAGCTCTCCAGCAAGGCGCACATCGGCGACCGCGAGTGGGTGCCGATCGGCAGCGGACCGTGGGACCGGACCGGGCGGGACTCCTGGGTGAACGTGGACCGCGTGCTGCGGCTGCACGAGGACGGGATGCGACGGGAGGCGTGCGCGCTGGACCGGATGCGGTTCAACTCCGTCGTGCACCGGCTGCGGGAGCGGTACGGCTGGCGCTGAGCGCGTCCGTTCCCGGGCTCCCCGGTCTCCTGCCTGGCAGCCGCGCCGCTCGGCCGGGCTGGGATGGGAAGGGCTGCCGCTCGCAGCCGAGACGCCCGGCGGGGTTTCACACCGGCCCGAGGATCACATCGGGCGGGGATTCAGACGGCCCGAGAGGCACATCGGGCGGGCTTCACACCGGGCGGGGCTCTGGCGCGAACACGTGCTCGAACGCCGCCCGGGTGGTCCGGCCCGGTGTGCGGTCCAGGATGCCGAAGACCACTTGGTCGAAGTACCCGTCGAGGCGGCCACCGGCCAGCACCCCGTGGAAGGCCCGCGCCACCTGCGCGGGGTCGTTCTGGAACACTCCGCAGCCCCAGGCGCCGAGGACCAGGCGACGGTAGCCGTGGGCGGCGGCCGTCTCCAGGACGCGTTCGGCACGGACCGCCAGCGCGCCCGGCAGGTCGGCCGCCCGTTCCGGGGCGGTGCGCAGGACGACCCCGGCGTTCGGTGCCGCCGCGGTCAGGAAACCGGCCCGGAACGGCTCGTCGAGAAGCCCGCCGCGGTCGTCCCGGAAGACCGGTACGCCGGGCGAGTGAATGACACGGTCCGTGTAGAACGCGTCACGGTGGGCGCGGTGATGGTCGTAGAAGGCACGGGCCCGCAGCAGACAGGTGTACAGCGCGGAGGCCCGGCAGAGGGCCTCCTCCTGCGCCTGCGCGCCGTTCAGATAGCCGCCGCCGGGGTTGCGAGCCGAAGAGAAGTTCAGCACGGCGACCGGGTCCCCGCCCGCCGAGACCAGCCGGCGGGCCGCCTCCAGGCTGCTCTCGCCCGTGACCTCGAAGGACGTCACGACCGGTGTCACCGAGGGTATGCCCACCGGCTCCGGTCCGTTCAGCACCGTCCCGGCCCGCGCGGCCTCGACCGCCGCGGCGATGGACACAGCCGACCCGGAGGGTCCGCGGTAGCCCCCGGCCGCCACGATCTCCTCGGTCTCACGGGCGATCGCACGCAGGCGCGCGCTCATGGCGCCACCCCCGTACGCGCCACGGACGCGGCCTGCGTGCGCTCCCCCGTCGTGCCCATGAACGCATCGTGAGCGATGCTGGTCCTGCCGCGCAACAGAGTTTCGCGGCCCCGCAAAGAGTGCCTACCAGTCCACAAAGAAATGATTTGCACCCTTGTGCGAACCGCCGAGAGGGTCTTGGGTGGAACGGTCATCGCCGGTCCGGCCCACCAGGCCCCAGGCCGGCGGCATGGTGGAATCTCAGGAGGATCCCGACATGTCCGATTCGGTGAGTGACTGTACGGAGCGACGACGCTCCTCCGTCACCGAGGCCGAGGTGGAGGCACTGGTCCGTGGCATCTGTTTCAAGACCGGTCCGCCCCGCCTGCTCGGTGTCGAGGTGGAATGGCTCATCCACGAGCTGCGGGGACCGCGGCTCCCGATACCCCCTGAACGACTCGAAGCGGCGTACGCCGCCGTGCGGACCCTGCCCCTGAATTCGGCCCTGACCGTCGAACCCGGTGGACAGCTCGAGCTCAGCTCCGCACCCGCCGCCTCCCTGATGGAGTGCGTGCGATCCGTCTCGGCCGACCTCGACGCCGTACGCGCCACCTTGCGCGAGGCGGGCCTCGGCCTCAGCGGTTTCGGCCAGGACCCCTGGAACCCCCCGAGCCGCTATCTCCATGAGCCCAGATACGACGCCATGGAGCGGTACCTCGACCGCGCGGGTCCCGAGGGCCGCGCCATGATGTGCACGTCCGCCTCGGTCCAGGTGTGCGTGGACGCCGGGTACGAGGAGCCGGGCCCGCTCGGGCACGGGCGCCGCTGGTGGCTGGCCCATCAGCTCGGCGCGGTCCTGGTGGCCGCGTTCGCCCACTCCCCGATGGCCCACGGGCGGCACACGGGCTGGCGTTCCACCCGTCAGTCGCTGTGGGCGTCGATGGACCCCGGCCGCACCGACGCGCCGCCGCTGGACGGCGACCCCCGCGCGGCCTGGGCCCGGCGCGTGCTGGACGCGCCGGTGATGTGCGTACGCGCCTCCGAGGGACCCTGGGAGGTCCCGGAGGGCCTCAGTTTCCGGGACTGGACGCGGTCCGCCGCGCCACCGGGCCGGGAGGACCTCGCGTACCACATGACCACGCTGTTCCCGCCGGTACGGCCACGCGGTCATCTGGAGCTCCGGATGATCGACGCGCAGCCCGGTGAGGACGGCTGGATCGTCCCGCTCGCGGTGACGGCGGCGCTGTTCGACGACCCGGACGCGGCCGAGATCGCCTACCGGACCGTCAAGCCGCTCGCGGAACGGGCCGGGCCGGCACCGGCGCCGCGCAACCCGCTGTGGCAGGACGCGGCGCGGTTCGGCCTCGCCGATCCGGAGCTGCGCGAGGCCGCGGCGGTCTGCTTCGCGGCCGCGTACGAGGCACTGCCCCGGCTCGGCGCCACCACCGAAGTGCTCGACGCGGTGGCCGAGTTCACCGAACGCTACGTGGCCCGGGGCCGCTGCCCCGCCGACGACCTGGTCGGTGCGGCCGCGGCTCATCACGACGGCCTGTCCGGGCGGCACCCGGCCGGCCGCCGCCAGGGCCTGTCCGACGGGAAGGACATGAACACATGACCGGCACGACCGCTTCCGACACGACCGCTTCCGGTCCGCGCACGGATCCGGAGTCGCTCCGGCAGCGCGCGCTGGACGCGCTCACCACCGCCCGTGACCGCACCGCCCTGCTCACCTCCTGCGTGGAGGACCCCGATCTCACCGCGCAGCACTCGCCGTTGATGTCCCCGCTCGTCTGGGACCTCGCGCACATCGGCAACCAGGAGGAACTGTGGCTGCTGCGGGCGGTCGCGGGGCGTGAGGCGATGCGGCCCGAGATCGACGGGATCTATGACGCGTTCGAGCACTCCCGGGCCGAACGCCCCTCGTTGCCGCTGCTGCCGCCCGCCGAGGCCCGTACGTACGCGGCCGAGGTGCGCGGCCGGGCGCTGGACGTCCTGGAGGGCGCCGCGTTCGAGGGCGACCGGCTGACCCGGTCCGGGTTCGCGTTCGGCATGATCGCGCAGCACGAACAGCAGCACGACGAGACCATGCTGATCACCCATCAGCTCCGCAGAGGACCCGCCGCCCTCACGGCGCCGGACCCCGCGCCTGCCCCGCCGTTCACCGGTCCGGCCGAAGTCCTGGTGCCCGGGGGCCCGTTCGTGATGGGAACCTCCACCGAACCGTGGGCGCTCGACAACGAGCGGCCCGCGCACCGGCGTACGGTCCCGTCGTTCTTCATCGACACCACTCCGGTCACGAACGCCGCGTACCAGGCGTTCATCGAGGACGGCGGCTACGGCGAGGAGCGCTGGTGGACCCCGGCCGGCTGGGACCACATCCGCGCCCATGGCATCGAGGCGCCGCTGTTCTGGCGACGCGAGGGCGGACAATGGCTGCGGCGCCGCTTCGGGGTGACCGAGGTCGTACCGCCCGAGGAGCCGGTGCTGCACGTGTGCTGGTACGAGGCCGACGCGTACGCGCGCTGGGCGGGGCGGCGGCTGCCCACCGAGGCCGAGTGGGAGAAGGCGGCCCGCCACGACCCCGTGTCCGATCGGTCCACGCGCTACCCGTGGGGCGACGAGGACCCCTCGCCGGTCCACGCCAACCTGGGCCAGCGGCATCTGCGCCCGGCCCCGGCGGGAAGCTACCCGGCGGGCGCCTCGCCGCTCGGCGTACGGCAGTTGATCGGCGACGTGTGGGAGTGGACGTCGAGCGATCTGGAGCCCTACCCCGGGTTCGTCGCGTTCCCCTACCGGGAGTACTCGGAGGTGTTCTTCGGTCCGGAGTACAAGGTGCTGCGCGGCGGTTCGTTCGCGGTGGACCAGGTGGCCTGCCGGGGCACGTTCCGCAACTGGGACTATCCGATCCGGCGGCAGATCTTCTCCGGGTTCCGCACGGCCCGCGACGGGACCGCCTGATGTGCCGTCACCTGGCGTATCTGGGAAGCGAGGAGAAGCTCGGCACGCTCCTCGTGGCACCGGAGCACAGCCTGTTCCGGCAGTCGTGGGCGCCCCGGCACCAGCGGCACGGGACCGTCAACGCCGATGGCTTCGGGGTCGGTTGGTATGCCGACGGGGACCCGGTGCCGGCCCGCTACCGGCGCACGGGGCCGATCTGGGGCGACCAGTCGTTCGCCGACCTGGCCCGGGTGATCGGGACACGGGCGCTGCTCGCCGCCGTGCGGGACGCGACCGTGGCGGGCGCGGACGGGGAGGCCGCGGCGGCGCCGTTCGCCGCGGGCCCCTGGCTGTTCAGCCACAACGGCGCCGTCCGCGGCTGGCCCGACAGTCTCGCCCCGCTCGTGGCGGGCCTGCCCGCGGCCGAGTTGCTGTCGCTGGAGGCCCGCTGCGACTCGGCGTTCGTGTGGGCCCTGGTCCTGCACCGGCTGCGCGCCGGCGACGAGGAGGGTCAGGCGCTGGCCGACACCGTCCTGGAGGTCGCCGAGGCGGCCCCCGGGTCCCGGCTCAACCTCCTCCTCACCAACGGCGAGACGATCACCGCGACGGCCTGGGGCGACACCCTCTGGTACCTGTCCGAGCCCGGCCGGCGCACCCTCGTGGCCTCCGAGCCGTACGACGACGACCCGCTCTGGCGGGAGGTCCCCGACCGCACCCTCCTCACCGCGAACCACACCGAGGTACTGCTCACCCCGCTCAAGGACATGAGCGACGACGACATGGCACCCGCACCGCACAAGGAGCCCCGTACGTGAGTCCGTTCCTGTTGACACGCACCCTTCCCGAGGACGCCACGGACGCGGCCCTGCGCGCCGATGTCCTGAACGGCCTCGGACACCTGCCCAAGACCCTGCCGCCGAAGTGGTTCTACGACGCCCACGGCAGCGCGCTGTTCGAGAAGATCACCGAACTGCCCGAGTACTACCCGACGCGCGCGGAACGCGAGATCCTGCTGTCGCGGGCCGCCGAGATCGCCGCCGCGAGCGGTGCGCGCACACTCGTCGAGCTGGGTTCGGGATCTTCGGAGAAGACCCGCCATCTGCTGGACGCGATGCCGGACCTGCACACGTACGTGCCCGTGGACGTCAGCGAGAGCGCGCTCACCCAGGCCGGTCACGCGCTGATCGCCGAGCGGCCCGGCCTGAACGTCCACGCGCTGATCGCCGACTTCACCGCCGGTCTCACGCTCCCGGACACCCCCGGGCCGCGGCTCGTGGCCTTCCTCGGCGGCACGATCGGCAATCTGCTGCCCGCCGAGCGCGCGACGTTCCTCGCGTCCGTACGGTCGCTGCTGTCGCCCGGCGACACCCTGCTGCTCGGCACCGACCTGGTCAAGGACACGTCGGTGCTCGTCACCGCCTACGACGACGCGGCCGGCGTCACGGCGGCGTTCAACAAGAACGTGCTGAGCGTCGTCAACCGCGAACTCGGTGCCGACTTCGACCTCGACACCTTCGAGCACGTGGCGCTGTGGGACCCCGAGAACGAGTGGATCGAGATGCGGCTGCGGTCGGGCGTCACGCAGACCGTGAAGGTCCCGGCACTGGACCTGGCGGTCCACCTCGCCGAGGGCGAGGAGATCCGCACCGAGATCTCGGCGAAGTTCCGCGCGGACGGCGTCCGCCGCGAACTGGCCACGGCGGGCTTCGCCCTGTCCCACTGGTGGACGGACACGGAGGGGCGGTTCGCGTTGTCGCTGAGCGGGGTGGTGGAGGAGACGGCGTAGGGAGGCGTCTTTCCCGGAACGGGGTTGGGGTACCGGCGCCGGGGCGGGGGCGTGAGGCGCGGGCGGGGTCGTGGGGCAATGCCGCCGGCCCGCCCCAGGCACCGCCCCCACCCCCGAAGGAACCGCCGTTCGAACCATGATCGGTATGCTCGCGCCCGGAACGACGTCAACGGATGAGCGAGAAGACAGTGTTCGACTACGAGAAGGACGGCGCGGCCATCTACCGCGAATCCTTTGCCACCATCCGCGCGGAGGCGGACCTCGCGGCACTGCCCGCCGACGTCAGCCAGGTCGCGGTCAGGATGATCCACGCCTGCGGCATGGTGGACCTGGTCGACGACCTCGCGTACACGCCCCAGGTGGTGGCCCGCGCCCGCGAAGCCCTGCGTGCGGGCGCACCCATCCTCTGTGATGTCTCCATGGTCGCGAGCGGCATCACGCGCAAGCGGCTGCCGGCGGACAACGAGGTGATCTGCACGCTCTCCGACCCGTCGGTACCGGGCCTGGCGGCGCAACTGGGCACCACGCGCAGCGCGGCCGCCCTGGAACTGTGGCGCGACCGCCTGGACGGCGCCGTGGTGGCCGTGGGCAACGCCCCCACGGCCCTCTTCCGCCTCCTGGAACTGATGGAGGAGGGAGCCCCGCGCCCGGCCGCGGTGATCGGCGTCCCGGTCGGCTTCGTAGGCGCAGCAGAATCGAAGGAAGCCCTGGCCGAACACCCCGCCGCCTTGGACCACTTGATCGTGCGAGGCCGCAGAGGCGGCAGCGCCATCGCAGCGGCTGCGATCAACGCGATGGCGAGCGAGGAAGAGTGACCAAGGGGCCCCATGCCCCACCGAGGTCGCCTCGTGACTGACGACTTGGCGGGCGGCGAACTCTGCGAAGAGACAGCCCCGTATCCATTGTGGTCAACCGGTCTTGGGCAGCCCTTGAGGGACAGCTTCGGTCACTGAGGTTGCTGTACTTCCCTGCTGTACAGCCCGGCCTGCTGACGGGCGCCGGCAAGGTTGTCGCGGCTGGTCAGAGTATCGGGGTGAGTGCTGCCCAGAACCCGTTCACGCTGAGCCAGGGTTGCCTCCAGGAGGGGGATGGCTCGCCCCAAGTCCCCTGCCGCATGGTAGGCGTTGGCGAGATTGTTGCGACTGCTCAGCGTGTCGGGGTGGGTGTCACCAAGAACCTGCTCGCACTGAGCGAGGGTGGCCTCGAAGAGGGGAATCGCCTGCTCCAAGTCCCCTGCCGCATGGTAGGCGTAGGCGAGATTGTTGCGACTCGCGAGGGTGTCGGGGTGAGTGGTGCCCAGGACTTGCTCGCGCCGGGCGAGGGCGGTGGTGTAGAGGGGGATGGCCCGCTTCAGATCCCCCGCAGACTCGTAGGCGTAGGCGAGATTGTTGCGGCTGATCAAAGTGGAGGGGTGGGTCTCGCCCAGGACCCGCTCACACTGTGCGACGGTGGCCGTGTAGAGAGGGATGGCCCGGCCCAGGTCCCCCGCAGACTCGTAAGCGCTGGCGAGGTTGATGCGGCTGGTCAGCGTATCGGGGTGAGTGCTGCCAAGGACCCGCTCGCGCTGAGCCAAAGTGGCCTCCAGGAGGGGGATGGCCCGCTTCAAGTCCCTCGCCGTCTGAAAGGCGTAGGCGAGGTTGTTGCGGCTGGTCAGCGTATCGGGGTGAGTGCTGCCAAGGACCCGCTCGCGCTGGGCCAAAGTGGCCGTATAGAGAGAGATGGCCCGCTTCAGATCCCCCGCCGACTCGTAGGCGTAAGCGAGATTGTTGCGACTGCTCAGGGTGTCGGGGTGGGTGTCGCCCAGAACCTGCTCACATTGAGCCAGAGTGACCGTGTAGAGAGGGATCGCTCGCTCCAGGTCCCCCGCCGACTCGTAGGCGCTGGCAAGGTTGTTGCGGCTGGTCAGGGTAGCTGGGTGAGTGTTGCCCAGGACCCGCTCGCGCTGGGCCAGAGTGGCCGTGTAAAGGGGGATGGCTCGCTTCAGATCCCCCGCCGACTGGTAGGCGCTGGCGAGATTGTTGCGGCTGGTCAGGGTAGCGGGATGGGTGTTGCCCAGGACCCGCTCGCGCTGGGCCAAAGTGGCCGTATAGAGAGAGATGGCCCGCTTCAGATCCCCCGCCGACTCGTAGGCGTAAGCGAGATTGTTGCG